>JAPLAM010000093.1 GCA_026393275.1 Arthrobacter sp. | reverse complement strand
GCGCATGAACGCAGCCTCAACATCGACTTCATCCTCGGCTACCTCAAACGGATCCTCCCCCAGCGCCCGGACCTGAAGGTCATCATCACCTCGGCCACCATCGATCCGGAGCGCTTCGCCAAGCACTTCGGCAGCGAGGAGGCGCCCTCCCCTATCATCGAGGTGTCCGGCCGCACCTTCCCGGTGGAGATCCGCTACCGGCCGCTCTCCCAGCCTGCGGGCGGGGCCGCCGCCGCAGGCGACGACGGAGACGGAGAAGGCACTGCCTCCGACGACGAGCTCGAAGAGGACCGCGACCCGCTGGACGCGGTGTGCGACGCCGTCGACGAACTCGCCCTTGAAGCCCCCGGCGACATCCTGATCTTCTTCTCCGGCGAGCGCGAAATCCGCGACGCCGCGGAGGCGCTCAACGCCCGGATCCAGACGAACCGGCGGCTGGCCGGCACCGAGATCCTCCCGCTGTTCGCCCGCCTCAGCCTGCAGGAGCAACACAAGGTCTTCCACCCCGGCAACAAACGCCGGATCGTGCTGGCCACCAACGTCGCCGAGACCTCCCTCACGGTGCCCGGCATCAAATACGTCATCGACACCGGTACCGCCCGCATCTCGCGCTACTCGCACCGCACCAAGGTCCAGCGACTGCCGATCGAACGGGTCTCCCAGGCCTCGGCCAGCCAGCGCTCCGGCCGGTGCGGCCGAGTGTCCGACGGTATCGCCATCCGGCTTTACTCGGAGGAGGACTTCGAGTCGAGGCCCCCGTTCACCGATCCGGAGATCCTGCGCACCAACCTCGCCGCCGTCATCCTTCAGATGACAGCGATGGGCGTGGCGCGCAATCCGAAGGACATCGAAAACTTCCCGTTCGTGGAGCCGCCGGATTCCCGGGCCATCAACGACGGCGTCAACCTCCTGCGCGAGCTCGGCGCCCTCAGCGCCGCGCGCCCGCAAGACCAGACGGACGACGCCGACGGCCGCCACGGCCGCCGGCCGGGTTCCGGCCGGAACGGCGGCGGCCTGACCGCCGTCGGGCAGCAGCTTGCCCAGCTGCCGGTGGATCCGCGCCTGGGTCGGATGATCGTCGAATCCGGCAAACGCGGCTGCGTCCGCGAGGTGATGATTCTCGCGGCGGCGCTCACCATCCAGGACCCGCGCGAGCGTCCGACCGACAAGCAGCAACTGGCCGCGGAGAAACACGCGCGGTTCCGGGACGAAAACTCGGACTTCACCGGCTTCCTGAACCTGTGGAACTATCTGCAGGAGAAGCAGCAGGAGCTGTCCTCCACCGCCTTCCGCCGGCTCTGCCGCAACGAGTTCATCAACTATCTGCGCGTCCGGGAATGGCAGGATCTCTTCGCCCAGCTGCGCCAGCTCGCCCGGCCGCTGGGCATCAGCCTCGACAACAACCGCCTGACGGATCCGGTGGGACACCACGAGGGCATCCACATCAGCCTGCTCTCGGGGCTGCTGAGCCACATCGGCATCCTCGACGAACGCAAGCGCGAGTACGCCGGCGCCCGCGGCAGCCGTTTTGCGATCTTCCCCGGCTCTGCCCTGTTCAAGAAATCCCCCACCTTCGTGATGGCCGCCGAGCTGGTCGAAACCAGCCGGCTGTGGGCCCGCGTCGCCGCGAAGTTCGATCCCCTCTGGGCCGAGCAGGTGGCGCCGGACCTGATCAAGCGCAGCTACAGCGAACCGCACTGGTCCAAGAAGATGGGCTCGGTGATGGCGCATGAAAAAGTCACCCTCTACGGCGTGCCCATCATCCCCAACCGGCGGGTCAACTACGGCCGGGTGGATCCGGAGCTCTGCCGTGAGCTGTTCATCCGGCACGCGCTGGTGGAAGGCGACTGGCAGACCCATCACAAGTTCTTCCACCGCAACCGCGCCCTGCTCCTCGAGGTCGAGGAGCTCGAAGCCCGGATGCGGCGCCGCGACATCCTGGTGGATGACGAGACCCTGTTCGAGTTCTACGACGCCCGGATCGGCAAGGAAGTGGTTTCCGAGCGCCACTTCGACAAATGGTGGAAGGAAACCCGCCAACAGGACCCGACACTGCTGGACTTCGATCAGTCGCTGCTGATCAGCGAAGACGCCGCCGCGCTGGACGATTCGGCGTACCCCAAGACCCTGCTGCACAAGGGCTTCGAACTGCCGCTCAGCTACGAGTTCCATCCCGTCGCGCCCGGGTCGCCGCCAAACCCCTCCGACGGCGTCACCGCCGAGGTCCCGGTGCTGTTCCTGAACCAGCTGGACGACGCCGCCTTCCGTTGGCTGATCCCGGGCCAGCGGGTCGAGCTGGTCACGGCACTGATCAAGTCGCTGCCCAAGCAGGTCCGCAAGAACTTCGTCCCCGCGCCCGACGTCGCACGCCAGGCCGTCGCGGCGCTGGAGGCCGATTTCGACCCCGCCGCGGACGAACTTGAGCCCTCCCTGGAACTTGTGCTGCGCCGGATCCGCGGCCAGGTCATCCCGCCGGGGTCCTGGAACTGGGCCGCCGTCCCGCCGTACCTGCGGGTGAGTTTCCGAGTCGTGGATTCCCAGGGCAGGGTGCTGGACGAAGGCAAGGACCTCTCGGCCCTCCAGGAGAAGCTGGCACCCGCCACCCGCCGGGCCATCGCCGAATCCCTCGGCGCAACCCCGTCCACGGTGGGGCCGGCGGCACCGAAAGCCGGCAGCAAGGCCGCCGGCGGCACGACGAACGGTAGAAACGCGGCAGCCCCGGGCATGCCAGCGCAGCCTCCTGTTGCGTCGGCCGGCTTCAACGAGCTGTCGGGGTTGAAGGAGTGGAGCTTCGGCACGGTGCAGCGCCAGGTCCAGGGCACCGTGAAGGGCCACACCGTTACGGGCTATCCCGGCCTGGTGGACGACGGAACCGCGGTGTCGCTGCGGCTCTTCCAGACCGCCTCGGAACAGGAACAGGCCATGCGCGGCGGTGTCATCCGGCTGCTGGCGCTGAAGGTGCCGCCCCCGGACCGCTACGTCCTGGAGCACCTGAACAACACCGAGAAACTGACCTTCAGCCAGAACCCGCACGGCTCTGTTTCGGCATTGATCGCGGACTGCGCCCTGGCGGCGATCGACAAGCTCACCCCGGCCGAGCTGCCATGGGACGAGGCGTCGTTCAAGGCATTGTATGAGCAGGTGCGGGCCGAGCTGATCGACACGGTCTTTACCGTCACCGCCGTCGTCGAACGCATCCTTGCCAGTACGCGGCGGATCGAGAAGCAGCTCACGGGCACTACCAGCCTTGCCCTGATCAGCGCGCTCAACGACGTCAGGAGCCAACTCGGGCAGCTCGTCTTTCCCGGTTTCGTGGCACGCACGGGCTACGCCCAGCTCAGCCAGCTGCCCCGCTACCTCGCGGCCATCGAGAAGCGCCTGGAAAAGCTCCCCGGCAACGTCCCGCGGGATGCCCAGCACATGGCCGCGATCCAGGCCCTTGAGGACGACTACGACGACGCCGTGTCCGCGCTGCTGCCCGGCCGGCGCCTTGGCACGGAGTTAACCCAGGTCCGCTGGATGATCGAGGAGTTGAGGGTGAGCCTCTTCGCCGTCGAGCTCGGAACCGCCTATTCGGTGTCCGAGAAGCGGATCCGGACCGTGCTGAACAAGGCGCTGGCGCCAGCGTAGCTTGTCGGCAAGGCTAGGCCTCGGGTACGTGCTCCGCGTGGCCGGCGTCCCGGAGGCCTTCGCGAAGCTTGTCCGCGTTGGCGTCCAGCCGGGCCGGGTCCGGGTGCTGGTCCGCCGAGCCGAAATCAAAGTCCGCCATCGACGTGGAGGGCCACACGTGCACGTGCAGGTGGTTGATTTCGTAGCCGGCGACAATCAGTCCGGCCCGGGCGGCGTCGAACACCTCCACCTGGACGGCGCCGATCTTGCGGGCCACCTCCATCACGCGGCCCAGCACCTCCGGCGGGGCATCCGTCCAGCGGTCCACTTCCTCGGTGGGGACCACGAGCGTGTGCCCGTCGGCCAGCGGCCCCGTCGTCAGGAAGGCGACGACGTCGTCCTCCCGCCACACGAAGCGGCCCGGGATCTCGCCGTTAATGATCTTGGTAAACAGGGTGCTCATACGTCCGCCTTTTCTGCCGGGGACCCCAGAGTGCTGGCGTCCAGGACAAAACGGTACTTCACGTCGCCGGCCACCATGCGATCGTAGGCCTCGTTCAGCTGGTCCGCGCGGACCACCTCGACGTCGGACACCACGCCGTGCTCGGCGCAAAAGTCGAGCATCTCCTGGGTCTCGGCGATTCCGCCGATCAGCGACCCGGCGTACGCGATCCGGCGCCGGATCAGCGAACCGGGGTTGACCGGCGGCATCGCTTCCGAGGGCAAGCCCAGCTGGAACAGCGCACCGTCCACGCGCAGGGTGCGGAAGTACGGATTGAGGTCGTGCGGCGCGGCAACGGTATCGATGATGACGTCGATGCTGCGGTCCGCATCCTCCATCGCGGACGGGTCCGTGGAGAGGACGACTCGATCGGCGCCCAGCTCGCGGGCGGCTTCAAACTTCCGCTCCGACGTCGTGAAAACGGTGACCTCCGCGCCCATGGCCTTGGCGATCTTGACCGCCATATGGCCGAGGCCGCCAAGGCCAACGACGCCGACCGCGTCGCCTTCCTCGACCTCGAAGTAGTTCAGCGGGGAATAGGTGGTGATACCGGCGCAGAGCAGGGGCGCCGCGGCGGCCGGGTCCATGCCCTCCGGGACCCGCAGGACGTAGTTGCGGTCCACGACGATCGACGTGGCGTAGCCGCCCTGGGTGATGGCGCCGTCGTTGCGGGGGTCCCTGGCGCCGTATGTGCCGATTGCGCCGTTTTCGCAGTACTGCTCCAGGCCGTCGAGGCAGCTGTCGCATTCGCGGCAGGAATCGACCAGGCAGCCGACGCCGACGCGCTCACCGACAGCGAAGTCGTCAACCGCCGAGCCCACCTGGGTGACGCGGCCGACAATTTCGTGTCCCGGGACCAGGGGGTAGTTCTGGGTGCCCCACTCGCCGCGGGTGGCGTGCACGTCCGAGTGGCAGAGTCCGCAGAACTCGATGGCGATCTCGACGTCGTCGTCCTTGGGTGCGCGCCGGGCGACGGTGAGTGGGACGAGGCCGCTGTCGCTGGATGTGGCGCCGTAGGCGGCCGCGAGCGTGGGGGCGGTTGTTGTGGAATTGCCGGCGTCGTTTGAGTTGCTTAGGTCGGGAAGCGGCTTGGCGAGGGGCGGCGGTACGGGGCGTCCTGGGGTCATGGTCCGACGCTACCCCGGGACCGGGCACTAGGCCACTTGGCGGGGCTTGAGCGGGGAATTAGTCGGCGGGCGCCGTTCTATCCTTGTAGGGTGACCGTCTATCAGGCCCTCCTCGCATTCGCCGTCGTCGCGGGACTACTGACCCTGGCGCCGGGCCTCGACACGGCCTTGGTGCTGCGTTCGTCCATCTCCAGATCCCGGGGCTTCGCCTTTGCCACATCCCTGGGCATCAACACCGGCGCCATGGTGTGGGGCATTGCCGCGGCGGTCGGAGTCTCAGCATTGCTGGCGGCCTCCGAAGTCGCCTATCGACTCCTGACGCTGGCCGGTGCGGCGTACATGGTCTGGCTGGGCGGCTCCCTGCTCTGGAAGAGTTGGCGACACCGCGAGGCACCGACGCAGCCGGAAGTCGGGGCGCATGTAACCGGGGTTCAGGTGGTCAACCCGGCGGGACATCAGCTGTTGAGGGGTTGGCTGACGGGAGCTGGAACCAACCTGCTCAACCCGAAAGTCGGCGTCTTCTACATCGCCACGATTCCCCAGTTCATCCCCTCCGGAACCTCTCCCCTGCTGATGGGGATGTTGCTGGCCGGCGTGCACTGCATGCTGGCCATGATCTGGTTCAGCGCTTTGATCTTTGCCACCGGTTTCCTTTCCAAATGGCTGAAAGGGGCGCGCAGCATCCGGACAATCGACAGGATCACCGGCACCGTCCTGGTCGGCTTTGGCCTGAAACTTGCGCTGGAGCCGGTTCACTAAGCCCGGCTGCGGTCGGCTAGCGGGAGTACGCCGGGGTGGGCCAGCCATTATTGTCAGACCCCTCGACGAGACTTGATGCATGGACGGCAAGCAGCGGCGAGACGTCGCTTCATCAGCGGCTTCATCGGTAGTCGGGCGCGGCAACGAGGAACTCCGGAACGTGCTCGCGTTGTGCGACCGTACGCTCCTGGATGTTCATAAGGCGCAGGACCCTGCCGTAACCGCCGGACTGGACCGTCGGCTTTGCGAGTTCGGCTCTGCGCTGGCCACCGTGCGGACCCGTCTTGAGGTAGCCGTGATCCTCGGCAGCGTTCGGGGCGTTGTGTCCGGCCCTGAAGGGGGCCCGGTGCCTCCCAAAGCCTTGGAACGACTCAGCCGAGCCATTAATGTCATAGCCCGCAGGGACACTTGAAACATGGAGGTCATTCAGGCGTTCGACATGGTTTCGGCCCACCCGGCAGCGGCACCTGCCGTGACGGTCTCCGACTTGGCCCGGGTCCTGGCCGGGCTTCCGTGCCCGGCCAGTCCCGCCGGCCTCATCGACGAAACACGCGAGCTGGAGGATCTGAAGTCCGCGCTGGCCGCCCGCCAGGCCCGGCATGCCGTCGCCTTCGACCTGGCCCAGCGCCGTGAACAAGCCGACGCCGGGATCCCCGCCGAGCAGCTGGGGACCGGTATCGGGGCGCAGCTCGCCCTGGCCCGGCGCGAATCCCCCACCCGGGGCGGACGGCTCCTGGGCCTCGCGAAGGCCCTCGTCACCGAAATGCCCCGTACCCTCGCCGCCCTCGAGACCGGGCAGCTCAACGAATGGCGCGCGACGCTCCTGGTCCGCGAGACCGCCTGCCTGTCCGCCGCCGACCGGGCCGGCGGCGATGAAGAGCTTGCCCCCGACGACGGGACATTCACCGGGACCGGCGACCGTGCCATCGTGGCCGCGACCCGCGCCGCCGCCTACCGGCGTGACCCGCGCTCCGTCACCCAGCGGGCCGCCCACGCCGAGGCCGAACGCCACGTCGGTCTCCGTCCGGCCCCAGACACCATGTGCTACCTCACCGCCCTGCTCCCGGTCGCGGCCGGCGTCGCCGTGCACGCCGCCCTCACCCGGCACGCCGACGCTTCACGGTCCGCCGGGGACGACCGCACACGGGGCCACCTGGTCGCCGACGCCCTGGTCGAACGCACGACCGGGACGCCCGGCGGGATCAGCGGCATCGAAATACAACTCGTCATGACCGACCGCGCCCTCTTCCAGGCCAACAGCGAACCCGCCCGGCTCCCCGGCTACGGCATCGTCCCCGCCGGCCGGGCCCGGACCCTCCTCCGCGACGCGGGCATCGGCGGCACTAGTGACGAACCGGCCCTCAGGACCTGGCTCCGCCGGCTCTACACCGCCCCGGGCACCGGCGACCTGGTCGGCATGGACTCCCGCGCCCGGATCTTCCCAACCGGGCTGCGCCGGTTCATCCAGACCCGTGACCACACCTGCCGGACCCCCTACTGCGACGCCCCCATCCGGCACCTCGACCACATCGTGGCCTGGCACAACGGCGGCACCACCACCACCAGCAACGGCGCCGGACTCTGCGAAGCCTGCAACCACACCAAAGAAACCCCCGGCTGGACCGCCCAACCCCGCCCGGGACCCAGACACTTGCTCCAACTCACCACCCCCACCGGCCACACCTACCACTCCACCGCACCACCCCTCCCCGGAACTGGCGCCGAACGGCCGTCTCCACGATGGGTCGGGCGGGGCGAAGCGGCTGATCAGCTGGCGCCGCCTGACGGGCCGAAACGCCAGCGGAAATTAAGACATCGGGCAAGCTGGCGATGGGCAAACGACCGGCAGCGAGGCCCGCGGCCTAGGGTGCGCTCCCCTCCGGACGTCCGCCCCCGGACCCGTCCCCCTCGGGAGCAGCGCCGGTCACGACGGGATTGGCGGCGTTGTTGGACCATTCTGAAAACGACCCCGGGTACAGTGCGGCAGGAAACCCGGCGATCTCCAGGGCTGCGATCTCATGCGCGGCGGTCACCCCGGAACCGCAGTACACGGCTGTCGGCAGCCCGGCCTGCACGCCGAGGCCGGCGAAGCGTTCGCGCAGTGTCGCCGCGGGGAGGAACCGGCCGTCATCGGCCAGGTTCGCGGTGGTGGGGGCACTGACGGCACCAGGGATGTGCCCGGCGCGCGGGTCCACTGGTTCGATCTCGCCGCGGTACCGTTCGCCGGCACGGGCATCCAGGAGGACACCCCTGCCGGACCAGGTGGCTGCCTCGGCAGCACCAACCACCGGCATGGACCCTTCCGCCAGGACGACGTCACCGTGTTCCACGCCCACCTCGCCGCTGTCGACGTCGAAGCCGGCGGCACGCCAGGCTGCCAAGCCGCCGTCGAGCAGGCTGACCGCGGGGAACCCCGCATCGCGCAGCATCCACCACAGTCTGGCGGCGGCGAGGTTACCGCTGTCGTCGTACGCCACCACCACGTCATCGTTCCGGATTCCCCAGGAGCGTGCGGACTGCTGGAACTGCCCCAGCGGAGGAAGCGGGTGGCGGCCCCGGCTGGGATCCGCCGGGCCGGCAAGTTCGGCCGCGAGGTCCACGAAAACCGCCCCGGGGAGGTGCCCCTCCAAATAGTGCGCCCTGCCGTGCGGGTCACCGAGCGCCCAGCGAACGTCCAGCAGCACCGTCCGCGCGCCGGTGTCGATCCGGTCCTTGAGTTCCGCAACAGTCATAAGGGTGTCCATCCGCCCACTCTAACGGTGCACATGCACCGCCGCGGGTAGGCTGGTGCGGTGACAAATGTGCGCCAGCAGGACCGGGTTTGGGCCGACGAAGCCATCCGCAGGATCAAGGCCGAGAACAACAGATCAGCCGACACCCATCTCCATTCGGTGCCCCTGCCGGAGCGCTGGGGCGTCCAGCTGTATCTCAAGGACGAATCGACGCACCGCACGGGCAGCCTCAAGCACCGGCTGGCCCGTTCGCTGTTTCTCTTCGGGCTGGTTAACGGCTGGATCCGCGAGGGCACCACCATCGTGGAAGCGTCCAGCGGCAGCACGGCCGTCTCCGAGGCCTATTTTGCCCAACGGCTCGGAGTGCCGTTCATCGCCGTGATGACCCGGACCACCAGCCGCGAGAAGATCGCCCTGATCGAAGAATACGGCGGCACCTGCCACCTGGTGGACCACGCTTCCGAGGTCTACGCGGCCGCCGAGGACCTGGCCCGCAGCACCGGCGGCCACTACATGGACCAGTTCACCTACGCCGAGCGGGCCACCGACTGGCGCGGCAACAACAACATCGCCGAGTCCATCTTCGGCCAGCTGGCGCTCGAAGAGCACCCGGTCCCGCACTGGATCGTGGTGGGGGCCGGCACCGGCGGGACCAGCGCCACGATCGGCCGCTACCTCCGCTACCAGCGCCACGACACCGGACTCGCCGTCGTCGATCCGGAGAATTCCGCGTTCTTTCCGGGCTGGCTGGCCAGCCGGGAGGGCAGCGCGGCGCCGCACACCACCGCCCTGCCCTCCCGGATCGAGGGAATCGGCCGGCCCCGGCTGGAGCCGAGCTTCGTCCCGTCCGTGATCGACCACATGATCCAGGTCCCGGACGCCGCCTCGGTGGCCGCGATGCGCCACCTGCGCGAGCACGCCGGGCTGCATGCCGGCCCGTCCACGGGCACCAACCTTTGGGGTGTGTGGCAGCTCATCGCCGGCATGATCGCCGAAGGGCGCCGCGGGAGCGTCGTCTCGCTGATGTGCGACGCCGGCGACCGCTATTCCGGCAACTATTACAGCCCCGAGTGGCTGGAGTCGCAGGGGCTTGATCCGGCCCCGCACGAGGACACCATCCGCGAGTTCTTTGCCAGCGGGGTCTGGCCGGCCTAGCTACACCTCCACCGATTCGCCGCTGGAAAGGTGCCGGTACTCCGTGCCGTACCTCGCGCCGATCCGGGTTACGTGCGCCTCGACGAGGCCGCGTCCCATGTCGTTCAGCAGGGCGTCGTGGATCGGGAAGGCCCGCGGCGCGCGGACCCCAATCACAAAGTCCACTACTTCGCCCACCTTGTTCCACGGGGCGTGGATCGGGACCAGCAGGGTTTGCACGTCGATGCCGTCCGGGATCGCGAAGGAATCCCCGGGGTGGTAGACGTTGGCGTCCACCAGATAGCCCACGTTGGCGACTACGGGGATCTGCGGATGGATGAGGGCGTGCTGGCCGCCGAAGCTCCGGATGGCGAAGCCGGCCGCCTCGAAGGTGTCGCCGGCGGCCACCGTGTGGATCCGCCCGGCGGCCGCGGGTGCCTTTTCGCGCAGCTGTGCCGCCACGCCGTCGGGAGCGTAGAGCTCCAACTCCTGGTTGGCCAGCAAGGCGCCGGAGACGGCGTCGACGTCGATGTGGTCCGCGTGCTCATGGGTGATCAGCACGGCGGCCGCACCGGCGAGTGCCCGCTCGGTCTCGGAAAACGTTCCCGGGTCCAGCACCAGCACCCGTCCGTCCTTTTCGAGGCGGATGCAGGCGTGGGTGAATTTCGTCAGCTTCATCCGGCCAGCCTAGGGCGCCCTCCGACGCGGTGTCCACGGTGCCCGGCTGGTAATCTGGGACCCTGCCCCTTCCCGCAGCATGACCCCCAGCGAAGCGAGTTCTCCCCATGTCCCAGGGCGCCACTACCGGCGGCAGCGAAGCGCCGGCCGAGGCCGTCGCCGGCACCAAGGAACAGCTTGCTGGCAAGGAACTGCCGGGCAAGGAACAGCGCGTCACGAAGCAGCGGCTGGCGGTCAGCGCCGCCCTCGATGAGTTGGACGACTTCGTCAGTACCCAGGAGTTGCACCGCATCCTGCAGGAGCGCGGCAGTTCCGTTTCCCTTGCCACGTCCTACCGGATCCTGCAGTCCCTCGCCGACGACGGCCTGGTGGATGTGCTGCGCAACGCCGACGGCGAAGTGGTCTACCGGCGCTGCGCCGTCACCGGGCACCACCATCACCTGCTGTGCCGAAACTGCGGCAAGGCGGTCGAGGTCGAAGCGCCGTCGGTCGAGGCCTGGGCGGCGCGGATCGCCAGCGAGCACGGCTTCACCGCCGTCGAGCACACCGTCGAAATCTTCGGGCTGTGCCCCGAGTGCACGGCGCTGCAGGCCGCACGGTAGCGAAACTTGGGGCTCAGTCCTGCTTGAACCGGATCTGGCCGAGTTGGCTGGTGAGTACCAGCTCCGAGGAGTCGAGATGGTAGACGACGGCTTCCTTGAAATAGGCGCTGGTCCAGCTTCGGTGCTCCGCGTCCGGGCCGGCACAGCCGTCCGCCGACTCCGCCATCCGGGCAGGGTCGGGGACCAGCCCGAAATCGTCCACCGCGACGGGCACGTTGAGCACGCCGCACGGCATCCGGACCACCATGGTCAACGCGCCGTTCATCCGGTCGAAGCCAAGATGCAGCGGCGCTGCCGTCAGCCAGTACATGTTCCGGCCGCGCGCGTAGCCCGACGTTGAGGTAAAGGTGCGGCAGGTCAGTGCAACGGCGCCGTAAGCCGGTACAGGTGATACACCGGCTCCGGCCAGGCGGGTCGGACACGCCGCGGGCGCCGGTGTCGACGTCGACGTCGACGTCGCCGGCACGCTGGACGCTCCCGCCACGACCTTCGGGTCGGCGCTGGGACCGGTGGGTTTCGCGCCCGGGCCGATGGGTTTTGCGCTCCCGCTCGGCGGGTTCTTCGGCTCGCCCATCACGAGTGTCCAGCGCTCGTGGCTCCACGAGATGGCGTAGTGGACCGTGGGTGCCTGTCCGTTCTGCGAGGCGGTGACGTTGGCCATCTCCGGGAAGTCGTTGCTGAGGTAGAGCTGCCACGAGCCCGGGGTCCAGCCGCGGGTGGAGTCGACCAGCTGCTCGGCCTCGGGCCGGGCATTGCTGAACACAGGATCGACCAGGCCCTCAACCCGCTCCACTGAGCCTGACACGGCCGCGGCCATGACGCTCCGGGCAAACTCCTCACGCGTGGACAGATCCGGCTGACGCGGTTCGGCCCTGCAGGCAGACGCCGCCAACAGCAGCACGAGCGCCGCCGCGCCCACGCCGCGGCGCAGCACGTTCTTGAGTTGATCCCCCATGCCAGCACTGTACGTCCTGCCGGCGGCCGGGAGCGATAACCCCCGGACGCCCGGATCGGCGGGCTGATGTTTAGGCGGCGGGCGTAGAAGGCAGCAGCACCCGGCCGTTGAGGCCTCGCTTGGCCCTGATCCCACCGATCGCCCGGCACACCACGTAGATCAAAAAGGACAGCGTCGTCACGTACGGGCTGATCGGGAGCCTGCCGCCGAGGGCCAGCAGGATGCCCCCCACCGTGGCCGTGACGGCGAAGAGCACGCTGAGGACCACGACGAGCCGCGGCGAGGACGTCACACGCAGGGCCGCAGCGGCGGGGGTGATTAGCAGCGCCAGGACCAGCAGCGCGCCGACGATCTGGATGGAGAGTGCCACGCTCACGCCCAGCAACACCATGAATCCCAGGGCCAGGCCGCGGACCGGAACCCCTCGGGCGGCGGCGACGGCGGGGTCCACGCTAGCGAAGGTCAGCGGCCGCCAGATTGCCACGAGCGCCAGCATGACGACCACCGCGGCGACGGCGAGCACCTGCAGCTGCACGGTCCCGACGGACACGATCTGCCCGGTGAGGAGGCCGAATTTATTCGCGGCGCGGCCCTCGTAGAGCGAGAGGAACAGAATGCCCAGGCCCAGGCCGAAGGGCATGATCACACCGATGGTCGAGTTCTTGTCCCGGGCCCGGACGCCCATCAGGCCCAGCAGGAGCGCCGCCACCACCGAGCCGGCCAGTGACCCGAGGACCACGTCGGCGCCGACCAGCAGTGCAAAGGCCGCACCGGCAAAGGAAAGCTCGGAAATACCGTGCACGGCGAAGGCCAGGTCGCGCTTCATCACAAAGGTGCCCACCAGGCCACCCAGCAGGCCCAGCACGGCGCCGGCCCAGATGGAGTTCTGCACCAGGGCCAGCAGCTCGCCGTAGTTTTCGAAATTGAAGACTGAATGCAGGAGGTTGTCCAGGTCCACCTAGCCCACCTCCCCAGCGACGGCGTGTGCGTCCTCGTGATGATGCGTGACAGCATCCGGAATGCCCGCCACGATCATCCGACCGTTGGCGTGGATCACCTCGACGCGGCTGCCGTAAAGCTTGGAGAGGACCTCGGTGGTCATGACTTCCGCGGGCGTGCCGACCCGGAAGCGGCCGCCGGCTAGGTAGAGGACCCGGTCCACGTAGTCCATGATCGGGTTGATCTCGTGCGTCACGAACACCACTGCGCTCTTTTGTTCGCGGCATTGTCCGTTGATCAGGGAACTGACGGCCTGCTGGTGCTGGAGGTCCAGGGACAGCAGGGGCTCGTCGCAGAGCAGGACCTTCGGGTCCGTCGCGAGGGCCTGCGCCACCCGCAGCCGTTGCTGTTCGCCGCCGGAGAGCTGGCCCACCGGCACCTTGGCGTAGTCCAGGGCGCCCACCTGGTCCAGGAGCCGGTCGATCTTGCGGTTCACCTTGGCCCCGCCGAGGCGGATCCCCCAGCGGTGGCCGTCGACGCCGAGGCCCACAAGGTCCCGGGCGCGCAGCGGCGTGTCCGGGTCAAAGGATTCCTGTTGCGGAATGTAGCCGATCCGCCGGTTGCCGCGGGCGATGGGCTGGCCGTCCAGGACGGCGGTGCCGGAGCTCAGCTCCTGGAGCCCGAGCAGGACCTTAAGAAAAGTGGTCTTGCCGCTGCCATTGGGGCCAAGCACGGCAAAGAATTCGCCGGGGTTGATGTCCAGGTCCAGGTTCTCCCAAAGGGTCCGTTTGCCGAACTTCAGGGCGGCCCCGCGCAGGCTTACTACGGGTGTCAACTGGGTTTTCCTCGATTTCTGCCGGCCAGGCGGCCGCGCGGTTCCGATTTATCTTAGGCCCGGCTAGCGCTGGCCGAGGGCCTTGGCCAGGTTGTCCACGTTGCCGGACATCCACTGCAGGTAGGTCTTGCCCTCCGGCAGCGTCTCACTGAAATCGACCACCGGGACGCCGGCGGCGGCGGCGGCGTCCTTAAGTGCGAGCGTCTGCGGTCCTTCCGTCTGCGGATTGTAGGCCAGCATCCGGATCCCGCCGGACTTCACGACGTCGATCGCGGACCGCAGCACGGCGGCCGGAACATCCGTGCCGGATTCAATGGCAGAGGTGTACTCCGCCGGCGTCCGGTTCTCCAGGCCCGCCTCTTCCAACAGGTAGAGCGGGACAGGCTCCGTGACGGCCACCCCGCCATGGGCCGCCGTCGCCTTCAGCGCCGAGAGCCGGACGTCCAGGCCGCTCAGCTCCTTCTTCAGGGCCGTCGCATTGTTCCGGAACTCCCCCGCCGCGGACGGTTCCAGTCCGGCCAGCTTGTCCGCCAGCGCATCGGCCAGCCGGCTCATCGCCGCCGGGCTGTACCAAACGTGCTCGTTGAAGCCCGCGGCGGCATCGGCGTGGCTGTGGCCGGCGGCGCCGGACGCTGCCGACGTCGCAAGCTTCCCTGTGGCCAGCCCGGAGACGTCGACGGCGTTGAGCAGGTTGTTCGTGTCGAGACCGGTGTCCTCGGCCAGCTTGTGCAGGAAATCGTCATAGCCGCCGCCGTTCTCCACCACCAGCGCGGCCTTGGAGACGGCCAGCTTGTCCTGGGTGGTGGCCTCGTAGGAGTGCGGATCCTGGCTGAGCCGGCTGATGATCGAGCTGACCCGCACCTTGTCGCCACCGACGGCGCGGACGATGTCGCCGTAGACGCTCGTGGAGGCGACGACCTCAACCACACCGCCGCCGGCGCTGGTCCGGTCGCCGCCCGACGTCGGGCCGCAGGCCGTCAGCAGGAGGCTGCTGAGGCCGGCAAGGAGAACTGCGGCGGCGGAACGGCGCACGGGAATACCTCGGATCTGTTATTGAGAAGCGTTAGCAATATGACGAGTCTATCTCTAAATGGGAATCATTCCTATTTAGAGTTAGACCCGTGCCGTTGCCTTACTCCTGTCCGAGCCTGCGATATCCGGTGGCCTGCGTGGCATCCCGGATTTCCCCGACCAGCTGCTCTATCACGTCCTCCAGGAACAGCACGCCCTGGGTGTGCCCGTCCGGACCGATCACCCGGGCAAGGTGCGAGCCGGTGCGCTGCATGACGGACATAGCCTCTTCGATCTCGTCCTCCATGGCCAGGTTGGCCAGCGAGCGGATCCGGTTTTCGGCAATGGGGTGCGGATAGCCTGCCTCCGGGATCGACAGCACATCCTTGATGTGCAGGTAGCCGGAGAGCATGCCCTCCTCGTCGAGCATCGGGAAGCGGGAAAAGCCGGTCCGGCTCACGGCCTTCTCGAACTCCTCCGGCGTGGTGGGGGCCTTGAGCATCACCAGTTTCTCCAGCGGGACCATGACCTGGGACGCGGTATATTCGGAGAACTCCAGCGCGCCCGTGATCAGCCCGGCGTCGTCATCCACCAGGCCGTGCCGGGTGGATTCCTGCACAATCGACTGGACCTCCTCGAGCGTGAAGGAGGAGGTGACCTCGTCCTTCGGCTCGATCCGCATCAGCCGCAGGATGTGGTTCGCGGACCAGTTCAGCGCCACGATCGCCGGCTTGACGGCACGTGCAATGTAGATCAGCGGCGGCGCGAGCAGCAGCGCCGCCTTGTCCGCGACCGATACCGAGATGTTCTTCGGCACCATCTCGCCGAACGTCACATGCAGGAAGGTGACGGCCAGCAGCGCGATGGCGAACGCCACGACGTCGGCAATTTCCAGCGGCACGCCGAGCGCCCCCAGCGGGACCGCCAGCAGGTGGTGAATGGCAGGCTCCGCCACCTGCAGGATCAGCAGGGAGCAGACAGTGATTCCCAGCTGGGCGCAGGCCAGCATGAGGGAGACGTTTTCCATTGCCCGCAGCGTGGTCTGGGCCCGTTTGGACCCGGACTCGGCGAGGGGTTCGATCTGGCTCCGGCGGGCGGACATGACGGCGAATTCGGCCGCCACGAAGAAGGCGTTGCCCACCAGCAGCACGGCGAGCCAGAGGATTCCCAGCCAGTCACTCATGCGGCACCGGCCTTTCCAGCGTCAATGCGTCCGATCTTGCCGCCAGGTTGCTGGTGCTGCTGGTGCTCCTGGTGCTCCGGCGGGGTGGGCGTGAAGCAGATCCGGTCAATCCGGCGCCCGTCCATGCGGGTCACCTTCAGGCTGCCGCCCGCGACGTCGACGGCGTCGCCCACCGCCGCGATGCGCCCGAGCTGGCTCATGACGTAGCCGCCGACCGTCTCGTACGTCGCTTCGTCCGGCACAATGAGGCCCGGGATTTGTTCGGAGAGTTCGTCCGGCCGCAGGAGGCCCGGGAAGTACCAGTCCCCCGAGGCGCTTTGCAGCAGCCCGGGGCGGACCTTGTCGTGCTCGTCGGCCACTTCCCCGACGATTTCCTCGACCAGGTCTTCCAGGGTGGCGATGCCTGCGGTGCCGCCGTACTCGTCCAGCACGACGGCGAGCTGCAGGTTTCCTTCCCGCAGTTCGGCGAGCAGGCTGTCCAGGTGGATGGTTTCGGGTACGCGGAGGACCTCGGTCATGATCGCGCCGGCTTCCAACTTGGCCCGCCGGTCCGCCGGCACGGCAATGGCCTTCTTGATGTGGACCACGCCGCGAATGTCGTCCGAGGACTCACCGATCACGGGGAAGCGGGAGTAGCCGGTGCGTTTGGCGGCCTCCACAATGTCCGAGACCGGCTGGTGGCTGTCGATGGTCTCGACCCGGATCCGCGGCGTCATCACGTCCGCAGCCGTCCGGCCGGAGAACTTCAGGGTGCGGGAGATGAAGTTGGCGGTCCGTTCGTCCAAGGTCCCCATCGCTGCCGAGCGGCGCACCAGCGAGACCAGCTCGGCCGGGGTGCGGGCACCGGAAATCTCCTCTTTGGCCTCGAGGCCAAAGACGTTGAGGACCTTGTTGGAGAAGCCGTTGAGCACGATGATGGCCGGCTTGAAAATCGCGGTGAAGACCAGCTGCGGCCGGGCCAGGGCCTTGCCGACCGGGAACGACAGCGCGATGGCCATGTTTTTCGGAACCAGTTCACCGATCAGCATGGACAGCAGTGTGGCCAGCGCCATCGCCAGCACCAGCGAGACCGAGGTGGCGGCGGCTTCAGGCACGCCGACGGCGGTCAGCGGGCCCCGGAGCAGACTGCCCACCGATGGTTCAATCACGTAGCCGGTGAGCAGCGTGGTCAAGGTGATGCCGAGCTGGCAGCTGGAGAGCTGGGTGGACAGGGATTTGAGGCACTTGAGCAGCGGGCCGGCGGCGGTGTCGCCGTTGTCCACGGCGCGCTGCACCGTGGCCTGGTCGAGCGCGACCAGGGAGAACTCGACGGCGACGAAGAAGCCGGTGCCGAAGATGAGGAGCAGTCCTGCTCCGAGCAGTAGCCACTCCATCTAGCGGCCCGCTTCGGAGTGTGCGGGTTCCGGCCGGGGAAAGCGTTCCGGCGGAGGGTGGTCCGCCGAGGCAGACCTTGTTTCCGGGAAGTCGCCGTGTTCGGGGAACGATCGCTGCCGTGCAGTCGGGGAATGATGGGCGCGTGAACGGGGTTTGCCGGCTCTGCGGGTGGACTGGGCGGGAACGGTTTGCGTTCCGCGCTGACAGCCCCCAGGCCGGCACCTAGATTTACTGTCCATAAGAATGTCAGTCTACAGGAGGGCCGGTCACCAGCTTTGCGGTACCGGGCGGCCCTCCTCGTACCCGGCCGCCGACTGGATGCCGGCGACGGCACGCTCCCGAAACGCCGCCAGATCGGCCGCGCCGGCGTAGCTCATGGAACTGCGTAGTCCGGCGGTGATCATGTCCAGCAGGTCTTCGACGCCGGGGCGGGCGGGGTCCAGATACATCCGGGAAGTGGAGATCCCCTCCTCGTAAAGCGCCTTCCGGTCCTTTTCGAAGGCGCCCTCGCGCTGGTTGCGGTTCTGCACCGCCCGCGCAGAGGCCATCCCGAAGCTCTCTTTGAACTGGCGGCCGTTGGCGTCGACCTGCAGGTCCCCCGGACTCTCGTGCGTGCCGGCGAACCACGAGCCGATCATGACCTGGCTCGCGCCGGCGGCGAGGGCCAGGGCCACGTCGCGGGGGTAGCGGACGCCGCCGTCGGCCCAGACCCTGCCGCCGGAAGCGCGCGCCGCGGCCGCACATTCCAGCACCGCGGAAAACTGGGGCCGGCCCACCGCCGTCATCATCCGGGTGGTGCACATGGCGCCGGGCCCGACGCCGACCTTGACGATGTCAGCCCCGGCGTGGATCAGCTCGCGGGTCGCGTCGGCGGTGACCACGTTGCCGGCCACGACCGGCACGCCCGGGTCCAGGCTCCGGACCGCGGCCAGGGCGTCGAACATCTTCTGCTGGTGGCCGTGGGCGGTGTCCAGCACCAACACGTTGACGCCGGCCGCGAGCAACTCGGCCGCCCGCCCGGCCACGTCGCCGTTGATGCCGACGGCGGCTGCCACCTTGAGCGCCCCGCCGGCATCGAGGGAGGGCCGGTACAGGGTAGAGCGCAAGGCGCCCTTCCGGGTAAGGAGACCGGCCAGGACGCCGTCCCGCTGCACGGGGGCGAAGTCGGTGCCGGCGGCATCCATGGCGTCGAACGCACGCCGCAGCGACGCGCTCGCAGCCGCCGCGTCCGGGCCGGCGTCAGCGCCGGCGTCGAACTCCGCCGCGTCCAGGATGAGCGGCTGCTGGCGCATCACGGCGGCGAGCGACGCGAAGCGGTCCTGGCCCTCGAAATCGGCAGCCCGGACGACGCCGGCGACGGCCCCGGCGTCGTCGACCACCACCACGGCACCATGCGGCCGTTTGCCCATCAGGTGCAGGGCGTCGATGACGGTGTTCGAGGCGCGCAGGCTCACCGGCGTCTCAAAGACGGCATGGCGGGCCTTAACCCAGGCGGTGACACTCCGGAGCACGTCCAGCGGCACGTCCTGCGGCAACACGGCCAGGCCCCCGCGGCGCGCCATCGTCTCCGCCATCCGCTTGCCGGTCACCGCCGTCATATTCGCCACCACGAGCGGAATCGTGGAACCGGTCCCGTCGTCCGCCGCCAGGTCCACGTCGTGCCGCGAGGTGACATCGGAGCGGGACGGCACCAGGAAGATGTCCGAATAGGTCAGGTCGGTGGTCGGCTCACTCAGGAAACGCACGGCACTCCTCGATAAAGGGGGTTCTCAAGTGTGATTCTAGGCGAGCCCGGTGGCGGCCCGGCAGCGGCTCCGGCAGGCCCGACGGGACGCCTTCGCGGCTCGTCGATGATTTGAGTCACCCTTATTGGCAGTTTGGCCGGAATCCTCACTAGACTGGCAAAGGTCTGGGTTCAACTGGACGCACTGGACGCGGAGAACTGGTTCGATTGACGTGCTGCGGCACCGTGGAAACCAGCGGGAATCAAACTCATGGAAGAGGCGTATTTCAAGTGCCAGAGCAGCCTAGCCACCGTCTACCCGAGGAATTTGGCGGAAACGAGTGGCTCGTTGACGAACTGTACGAGCGGTACCAGCAGGACAAGAACACGGTGGACGCCAAGTGGTGGCCCCTTTTCGAATCCTTCGATGCCAGCGACGGTTCTTCGACCAACGGCGCCTCGGCAATCGCCGTCGCGAACCCTTCCACCCGTGAACTCCCGGTAGTAGCCCCTGCCGCAACAGCACCTGCTACGCCTGCGGCCGCCGCACCGGCACCTGCCGCACCCGCCGCCCCGGCGCCCGCCCCCGCCGCGCCCCAGAAGGCCCCGGCCACTGTCGCCCGCGACGGCGCGAAGAACACCGAGCCCGGTGCCGGCACGCAGCCCATCCCGGCCCAGCTGCCCAAGAACATCAAGGCACCCACAGCCCCGGAGCAGGACGTTGTGTCCGTCCTGCGCGGACCGGCGAAGGCCATTGCCGCCAACATGGTGACCAGCCTGGAGGTGCCCACCGCGACCAGCGTCCGGGCCATTCCGGCCAAGCTGCTGATCGACAACCGCGTGGTCATCAACTCCAACCTGGCGCGCGCCCGCGGCGGCAAGGTCTCCTTCACGCACCTGATCGGCTACGCCGTCATCCGTGCGCTGGCCCAGTTCCCCTCGATGAACGTCTACTACGACGTGGTCGACGGCAAGCCCGTGGCCGTCCAGCCGGCGCACGTGAACTTCGGCATCGCCATCGACATGCCCAAGCCCGACGGCACCCGCCTGCTCATGGTCCCGAACATCAAGAAGGCGGAGACCCTCAACTTCTCCGAGTTCTGGCACACCTACGAGGACCTGATCAAGCGCGCCCGCGCCGGCAAGCTCACTGCGGACGACCACGCCGGCACCACGGTCTCGCTGACCAACCCCGGCGGCATCGGCACCGTGCACTCGGTCCCCCGCCTTTCCAAGGGCCAGGCGGCCATCATCGGCGTCGGCGCGCTCGACTACCCGGCCGAGTTCCAGGGCGCCAGCGAGAAGATCATCGCGCAGAACGCCATCAGCAAGGTGCTCACGCTGACATCCACCTATGACCACCGCGTCATCCAGGGTGCCGGCAGCGGCGAGTTCCTCAAGCTCGTGCACCAGCTCCTGCTCGGCGCGCAGAACTTCTACGACGAGATCTTCGAGTCGCTGCGCATCCCGTACGAGCCCGTGCGCTGGAGCCTGGACCTGCAGGTGGACCCGGCGGACGAGATCAACAAGGTCGCACGGATCCAGCAGCTCATCCACTCCTTCCGCGTCCGCGGCCACCTCATGGCGGACACCGATCCGCTCGAGTACGTCCAGCGCAAGCACCCGGACCTCGACGTCCTGACCTACGGCCTTACGCTCTGGGACCTGGACCGCGAGTGGCCCACCGGCGGTTTCGGCGGTGCGCCGATGCTGAAGTTCCGCGACATCCTGGGCGTGCTCCGCGATGCGTACTGCCGCACCACCGGCATCGAATACATGCACATCCAGGACCCGGCGGAGCGCAAATGGTTCCAGGACCAGCTTGAGCACCCCTACTCCAAGCCAAGCCGTGACGAGCAGCTGCGGATCGTCTCCAAGCTCAACGCCGCGGAGGCTTTCGAGACCTTCCTGCAGACGAAGTTCGTCGGCCAGAAGCGCTTCTCGCTCGAGGGCGGCGAATCGCTGATCCCGCTGCTGGATGCCATCATCTCCGACGCCGCCGACGACGGACTCGACGAAGTCGCCATCGGCATGGCCCACCGCGGCCGCCTCAACGTGCTCACCAACATCGCCGGCAAGACCTACGCCCAGGTCTTCCGCGAATTCGAGGGCACCCAGGACCCGCGGTCCGTCCAGGGCTCCGGCGACGTGAAGTACCACCTCGGCACCGAGGGCACCTTCACGTCGGACAGCGGCAAGGAGACCAAGGTCTACCTCGCCGCGAACCCCTCGCACCTGGAGGCCGTCGACTCCGTCCTCGAGGGCATCGTCCGCGCCAAGCAGGACCGTCTGGACCAGGGCGAAACCTTCCCCGTGCTGCCGATCATGGTGCACGGCGACGCGGCCTTCGCCGGCCAGGGCGTCGTCGCGGAAACCCTCAACCTCTCGCAGCTGCGCGGCTACCGCACCGGCGGCACCGTCCACGTCGTCGTCAACAACCAGGTCGGCTTCACGACGGCACCGTCCTCCTCGCGTTCCTCCACCTACTCCACGGACGTCGCCAAGATGATCCAGGCGCCGGTGTTCCACGTGAACGGCGATGACCCGGAGGCCGTGGTCCGCATCGGCCAGCTCGCCTACGAGTTCCGCCAGCGCTTCCACAAGGACGTCGTCATCGACATGGTCTGCTACCGCCGCCGCGGCCACAATGAGGGCGACGACCCCTCGATGACGCAGCCGCTGATGTACAACCTGATCGAAGCCAAGCGTTCGGTCCGCAAGCTCTACACCGAGTCGCTGATCGGCCGCGGGGACATCACCGAGGAAGAAGCCGAGCAGCTGCTCCGCGACTACCAGGAACGGCTCGAGCGCGTCTTCGCCGAAACCCACGCCGCGCAGACATCGCCGATCCCGATCATCACCGCCGATTCCGCCGCGGTGTCCGACCTTGAGCGCCCCTCCGCCCAGCAGTCCGACTCGGGCGTCCGCGTTCCGGAGTCCACCGCGATCTCCGCCGCGACGCTGGCCAGGATCGGCAAGGCACACGTCGAGTTCCCCGAAGGCTTCACGGTGCACGCCAAGCTCAAGCAGCTGCTCGAGAAGCGCGAGTTGATGTCCCGCGAGGGCGGCATCGACTGGGGCTTCGGCGAGCTGGCGGCCTTCGGTTCGCTCACCATGGAGGGCGTCCCGGTCCGGCTCGCCGGCCAGGACTCGCGCCGCGGCACCTTCGTGCAGCGCCACGCCGTCTTCCACGACCGCGCCAACGGCGACGAGTGGACGCCGCTGGCCAATCTCTCCGATGACCAGGCCAAGCTGTGGATCTACGACTCGCTCCTGTCCGAATACGCCGCCATGGGCTTCGAGTACGGCTACTCGGTCGAACGTCCGGATGCCCTGGTGCTGTGGGAGGCGCAGTTCGGTGACTTCGTCAACGGCGCGCAGACCATCATCGACGAGTTCATCTCCTCGGCCGAGCAGAAATGGGGCCAGCGCTCCTCGCTGGTACTGATGCTGCCGCACGGCTACGAAGGCCAGGGCCCGGACCACTCCTCGGCCCGGATCGAGCGCTTCCTGCAGATGTGCGCCGAAGAAAACATGATCGTGGCCAACCCCACGACGCCGGCCTCGCACTTCCACCTGCTCCGCCGCCAGGCGTACAGCAGGCCGCGCAAGCCGCTGATCATCTTCACCCCGAAGCAGCTCCTGCGCCTCAAGGCCGCGGCGTCCTCGGTTGAAGACTTCACCACGGGCACCTTCCGGCCGGTCATCCCCGAGCACGAGCAGCTGGATGCCAACGCGGTGGAACGCGTCCTGCTGGTCTCCGGGCGGCTGTACTACGACCTGCTGTCCACCCGGCAGAAGACCGGCGACACGACGACGGCGCTCATCCGGGTCGAGCAGCTCTACCCGCTGCCCGCCGCCGAAATCGCCGCCGAGCTGGCCAAGTACCCCAACGCCGAAGTGGTCTGGGCACAGGACGAGCCGGCCAACCAGGGCCCCTGGCCGTTCATCGGCCTGAACCTGCCGGATGCGCTGGACCGCCGGGTGCGCCTCGTGTCCCGGCCGGCTTCCGCGGCCACCGCGGCCGGGTCGATGAAGCGCCATGCCGCCGAGCAGGATACCCTGCTCAAACAGGCATTCGCACGTAAGTAGCGCCAGGCTGCCCGGCCGGACGTCGAACATCACGACTCCGGCCGGGCAGCTCTGTTTAACGCAGCGGAGATCCGGGGCATGGAACCGGCATCGGGAATGAAGAGGTAGTCATGGAAGATCGGAAGCTGCGGATCGCAGCCGTTGGAGATGAGCTGCTGGCCGGTCTGGGCGACCCCCGGGCGCTGGGCTGGCTGGGACGGGTCCTGGCCCGCACGCCGCAGGACGGGCTGACCCTGGAAAGCTACTCCCTGCCCTGCCCGCAGGAAGGCACCGAGGGCCTGGCCGAGCGCTGGCTTGAGGAGGCCGGCCGGCGCTTCGCGCCGCAGCACGAGAACCGCCTGGTGATCGGGCTGTCCGGCCGCGACATCGAATTCGGGCTCTCCACGGCGCGCAGCCGGCTCAATCTGGCCAACATCCTGGACTCGGCGTCCCAGAACAGGATCGAGGTCTTCGTCGTGGGGCCGCCGCCGACGCTGGATCCGATCCAGAACCGGCGGCTGGGCGAACTCAACACGGCCTTCGCCGATGTCACCACGCGCCGGAAGCATCTGTACGTGGACACCTTCTCGCCGCTGCTGAACCACGAGCAGTGGCGCCAGGATCTCGCGGCCAACGGCGGAACGCCCGGCCAGGCCGGCTACGGGCTGATGGCCTGGCTGGTGTTGCACCGCGGCTGGTTCCAGTGGCTCGGCATGGACGCACCGGCCTAGGCGGCGCGGGCAGTTCGCGATATATCTTGACCGCCTCGCAGGCGCGATATATCGTGTTTCCATAGTCGCGATATATCGCAGGCATCCACGCCGGCGGGATCGCACCGTCCGCACCCGGAGGAACCATGGAACAAAACGCGTGGACCGTCACCGGTCCCCAGACCATCGACGTCGACGGCGTCCGCTCGCTGAAGCTCGGCATTGTCCGCGGCCGCTTCGACATCGTCACCCATAACGAGGACGTGGCCCGCATCGAGGTCTCCGAGATCGACGGCGATCCGCTGGCGGTCAGCCTCACGGACGGCCGGCTCGAGGTGCGGCACCAGCTGCACGGCCCGCAGGGCTGGTTCAAGAACCTCATGGGCACGGTCAGCAACAACTCCGCCAACTCGGTGGTCATCAGCATCGCCCTGCCGGCCGGCGTCGACGTCGAGACCGGCAGCGTCAGCGGCGACGGCATGGTGTCCGGCGTCACCGGCCACACCCGGCTCAACACCGTCACCGGCTCGGTCCTGGCCGACGGCACCGCGGGCGAACTGGCGGTGAGCACCGTCAGCGGCGAGGTCATCGCCCGCAACCACCACGGGGTCCTGACGGCCAAGAGCGTCTCCGGCGAGGTCACGGCTTCGGGCGACTTCAGCAATATCCGAGCCAACACCGTCAGCGGCGACCTGAGCTTTGACCTGCACGGCTTCACCCACGACTTCGGCGCCAACTCGGTCTCCGGGGACGTCACCATCCGGGTACCGCACGACGTCGGCGTGGACATCATCGCGAAGTCCGCCAGCGGTGCGGTCGTGATCGACGACCAGAAGTACGCCCAGCCCGGCGGCACGGTGCAGACCATCGCCGGGCCCGACGCCAAGCTGATGCTCGTGCGCACCAACTCGGTCTCGGGAAAAACCTCCATCTTCCACGGCGGGCCGGACACGGACACCGAAGCGGGGCTTTGATGGCGCCGGTCTTTGCCCACGGCGCCCTGCGCCTGTACCTGCTGGCATTGCTGGAATCCGGCCCCAAACACGGCTACGAGCTGATCAAGGCGCTCAGCGACCGCTTTGGCGGCACCTACTCCCCCAGCGCCGGCACCATCTATCCGCGGCTGGCCAAGCTTGAGGAGGAGGGACTCGTGGCCACCCGCACGGAAGGGCGGCGCACCAACTACAGCATCACGCCGGCGGGACTCGTGGAGCTCAACGGGCGGCGCGAGGAACTGGCCGGCGTCGAAAACGACATATCCGCCTCGGTCCGCCGGCTCGCCGACAAGCTGAGGCAGGACATCCGGGTGAACATGCAGGGGCTGCGCGCGGACCTGGCCTTGACGGCCGAAGCCGCCCGCACCACCGCCCGCAACTCGGCAGCCCCGGCGGGGGCGCGCTACTCCAAGGACAGCGACCGGAGGCTCCGCGAGGCCGAAATGCTCGTGCAGTCCTTCCGGGACGACATCAGGATCGAGCTGCGCCGGCATGCTGGCGCCGGCCCCGTCACCCCGGTCACCCTTGAAACCGTCAAGACGGTCCTGGACCAGGCCCGGATCTCCATCCGGAACTCACTTCGAGGCTGAGACCGCCCGGGGCCGGCTCCCGGTTCGCGGCCGGTCCGCTGATGTGGGAGACTTGAGGGCAGCTCTTTTGAGTACCAAGATTAAGGAGGCCAGCTATGAGCAAACGTGCACGCAAACGTCGTGACCGTAAGCGTGGCGGCGCGAACCACGGTAAGCGCCCCAACACCTAAGCCACGGCTTGGATTGACAGCTTTAAGCGAAAGACCCCGGAAACCTCAGGCTTCCGGGGTCTTTCGCTGTTTCGTGGCCAGGCCGCCGGCGCTTAGGCCCCGGAGTCGGCCACCACCGGGCGGATCGAGTGGATCCGGTCCAGGATCGAATTCTTGAGGTTCTCCGGTGCCGCCTCGGTGCAGGACCGCTTCACCATCACGCGGATGACGCATTCGAGGTCGTACTGCTCGTGGCACTCCGGGCACTCGTCCAGGTGGTCCTTGATCTCGGCGATATCGTCGTGCGTGAGGGCGCCGTCGAGATACTCGTAGATGCGCTGCATCCGGGTGTCGTCGCAGTCGCCCAGTCCCTGGCAGTCGCTCATTTCCTGTTCTCCTGATTGTTGCGTTCGGCCGCGGCGGCGGGGTCGCCCGCGGCCCTGAATCCCCGCTCGGCCGCATAGTCGGCCAGCATGTCCCGCAGCATCCGCCGGCCGCGGTGCAGCCGGGACATGACGGTCCCGATGGGGGTGTTCATAATGTCTGAAATTTCCTTGTACGCGAAGCCCTCGACGTCGGCGAAGTAGACCGCCAGGCGGAACTCCTCCGGGATCGATTGCAGGGCCCGCTTAACGTCCGAATCCGGCAGGTGGTCCAGGGCCTCAGCCTCGGCCGAGCGAAGCCCCGTCGAGGTGTGCGACCCGGCGCGGGCCAGCTGCCAGTCCTCGATGGTGTCCGAGTTGGACTGCAGCGGCTCGCGCTGCCGTTTGCGGTACAGATTGATGTAGGTGTTGGTGAGGATCCGGTACAGCCAGGCCTTGAGATTCGTTCCCGGCTTGTACTGGTGGAACGCGGAGAAGGCCTTCGTGTACGCCTCCTGGACCAGGTCCTCGGCGTCCGCTGGATTCCGTGCCATCCGCATGGCCGCCGAATACAGCTGGTCAACATACTGCATCGCATCCCGCTCGAAGCGGATGCGGCGTTCGTCCGTGGTCTCGGCGTCGGTGTCCAAGGGCTTCCCGGTGCCGTCCGCCGCCACGGTTTCCGCGGCGGTTCGCTCCGCGACAGCATCATCCACGGCTGTGGTGGCCACGGCCGGCTTGGCAGCATCTGTCGTGTCGCGTTTGGCGTCGCCGTTGCCGGCGACATCGTGCATGGCCGCGATGGCCGGATCCTTGGTGCTCATTGCGTTCAAGTCTACTGTCACCCGCGGGCGCGCGCTCAAAGCCCCGGTCAGGGCCAAGGCCCACGGATCGGCGGGCACTGCTTCCAGCAGTCCGGTTTCTCTCAGCAGAACCAAACCTCCGCCTTCCTTAACACTCCTGAACGCTCTTGCAACGGGCTCCTGCACCACGTTTGGGCGCTACCTGCACAACCCCGCAGAACGGGCAAATATTCCGCAAAAGTGCAAGACTAGAACCGGTTCTCCCGCATAGCATCCGCGGTTCATCCATCCAGGAGGAAACTCATGTCAGTTGTCCGCTTTCTCGCCCGCCCCATGCTCGCCTCCAGTTTCGTGCTGGCAGGCGTGGACAAGCTCCGGAATGCGGATGACACTGCCACCCAGCTGTCTCCCCTGCTGCGGCGTGCCGCCGATGCCCTTCCTTTCCAGACCGACGAGAAGGTCCTGGCCCGCGTGATCGGCGGGACGCAGGTGGGCGCAGGCGTCTGCTTCGCCCTCGGCAAGTCCGCCCGCCTCGCCGCCACCGTCCTGGCGCTGATCTCCGCACTCAACGGCTTCGTCGAATGGCGCAGCGCGGATATCTCCTCCAAGGAGGGCCGCGACGCCCGGCGCAAGCGGCTCCTGAAGAACGTTTCGCTGACCGGAGGCGTGTTGCTGGCTTCGGTGGACACTGCCGGCAAGCCGGGGCTGGCCTGGCGTGCCGAGCACCTCGCTGCCGACGCCCGGAAGACCACCGCGCACCTGGCCTCCGGCGCCCGGAAGACCACGGGCAAGAACCTGAAGAAAGCCGACAAGGCCGTCCGCAAGGCCGTCGACCACACTCTCGGAGCCTAAGACTGCAATGACTGGCACCACCCCTGCCGCCACGGCCTCGTCCTTTCCGGCCGCCGGCGGCCCGCACTGGCGTGCGCCGTTCGCGGATCGTCCCGTCGACGCCACCGTCACCGTTCCGGGCTCCAAGTCGCTGACCAACCGGTACCTGATCCTGGCAGCCCTCGCGGACGGACCGTCGCGGCTGCGCGCACCGTTGCACTCCCGGGACTCGGCCTTAATGATCGCGGCCCTGCGGCAGCTGGGGGCGACCATTACGGAGGTGCCCGGCGATGGCGCCTACGGCCCGGACCTGGACATCACCCCCGTGGACCTGGACGCCCCCGCCGCTGACACGGCTGTCGATTGCGGGCTGGCCGGCACGGTCATGCGCTTCGTGCCGCCGGTGGCCGCGCTGCACCGCGGCAGGACCCTGTTCGACGGCGACCCGCATGCCCGCAACCGCCCGATGGGCGCCATCATCGAGGCCCTGTCCGGCCTCGGCGTGGCGGTCGGCGCGCCCGACGGCAGTCCGGCGTCGTCCCTGCCGTTCACCGTCGAGGGCACGGGCGCGGTCCGCGGCGGCCACCTCATTATCGATGCCAGCGCCTCATCCCAGTTTGTCTCCGCCCTGCTGCTGGCTGGTGCCCGCTTCACCGAGGGGCTCCATCTCGAACACGTCGGAAAGCCTGTACCGAGCCTGGACCACATTGCCATGACCGTGGCCTTGCTGCGCGGGGTGGGCGTCAGCGTCGACGACTCCGTCCCGAACCACTGGATTGTTTCAGCGGGCCCCATCCGCGGCTTCGACCGGCGGATCGAGCAGGATCTGTCCAACGCCGGCCCCTTCCTGGCCGCGGCCCTTGCCACCGGCGGAACCGTCCGCATCCCCAACTGGCCGGCGCAGACCACCCAGGTCGGCGACCTCTGGCGCAGCATCCTCGCGACCATGGGCGCGAGCGTCACCCTGGCGGACGGCACCTTGACCGTCACCGGCGGCCCGGAGATCAAGGGCGCCACCTTCGCCGAAACCAGCGAACTCGCGCCCACCGTCGCCGCCCTCTGTGCCCTGGCCACGACCCCCTCGACGCTCACCGGCATCGCCCACCTGCGCGGCCACGAAACAGACCGGCTCGCGGCCCTCGCGGCCGAGATCAACCGCCTCGGCGGGGACGTCGAAGAAACCGCCGACGGGCTCCGCATCCGGCCCGCCACCCTGCACGGCGGCGTTGTGCACAGCTACGAGGACCACCGGATGGCCACGGCCGGCGCCATCCTCGGCCTTGCCGTGCCCGGCGTGGAAGTCGAGGACATCGCCACGACCGCCAAGACCATGCCCGACTTCCCGCAGATGTGGGCAGCCATGCTCGGCCAGGGAACCACCGCACAGAAGGACGCCGCCGTTGGCCCGCAGCACTGACTCCTGGGACGAGTCCGACGTCCGCATCCGGCCCAACAAGAAGGGCTCCCGGCCCCGCACCAAGGACCGGCCCAGCCACGACGACGCCGTCACCGGCCGGATCATCACCGTGGACCGCGGCCGCTACACCGCCGTCGTGGGCGAAGGCACCGAAGATGAACGCACGGTCATCGCCGCCCGCGCCCGGGAACTGCGCCGCAATCCGGTGGTCGCCGGCGACTTCGTCTCGCTCGTCGGCGACGTGAGCGGCGAGACCGACTCGCTGGCTCGGCTGGTCAAGATCCAGGACCGCAGGACCCTGCTGCGCCGCAGCGCGGACGACACGGACCCGATCGAACGCGCCGTCGTCGCGAACGCCGACCAGCTCGTCGTCGTCGTGGCCGCGGCGAACCCGGAACCGCGCACCGGCTTCATCGACCGCGCCCTTGTGGCCGCCTACGACGCCGGGATCGAGCCGCTGCTTCTTGTCACCAAGGCGGACGTCAAGGACCCCGCCGAACTGCTCGCCAACTACGAGCACCTCGATTTTCCGGTGATCATCTCCAGGACCGCGGATTCGGCCGCGTCCGGCATCGACGCCCGGTCCGACGACGGCCTGTCCGCCCGGCTGGACAAGGCCGCGGTCTCGCAGCTGCGGGCCTGCCTGGACGGGAAGGTCACCGTCATGCTGGGCCACTCCGGCGTCGGCAAATCCACCATGGTGAACGCGCTCACCGGGGCCGAACGGGCCACCGGCGGCGTCAACGCGGTCACCGGCCGCGGCCGCCACACCTCCTCCTCCGCGCTGGCGCTGAAGGTGAACGACGCACCCGCCGGCAGCTGGATCATCGATACTCCGGGCATCCGCTCCTTCGGGCTGGCCCATGTGGACCCGGACCGGATCCTGCGCTCCTTCCCGGATCTGTCGCCCGGCACCGAGGACTGCGAGCGGGGCTGCAAGCACGACTCCGCCGCCGTCAACTGCGGGGTGGACGCGTGGGTGCTGGCCGGCCACGCCGGCCCGTCCGGTCCGGCCCGGCTCGCCTCGCTGCGCCGGTTGCTCGGCACCGATCCGCGGATGGAAGCGCAGGAATCCAAGGAACTCGGCAGCGTCTCCTAACAGGACACCTCAACACCGTCTCCTCAGCAGGCGGCGACGTGGCCTCCCCGGCCGCGGCGCCTTTTGACGGTAGCTTGTAACTATGAGTCAACCCGCTTCGAGCTACAACGATGACCTGCGCCTTGCCCATGTACTGGCAGATTCCGTGGATTCCCAGACCATGAGCCGCTTCAAGGCCCTCGACCTTCGGATCGAGACGAAGCCGGACCTCACCCCCGTCACCGACGCCGACAAGTCCGCCGAGGAAGCCATCCGCGGCCAGCTGTCCCGTTCCCGCCCGCGCGACGCCGTCCTCGGCGAGGAGTTCGGCAGCTCCGGCCACGGCTCGCGCCGCTGGATCATCGACCCGATTGACGGCACCAAGAACTTCGTCCGCGGCGTCCCCGTCTGGGCGACCTTGATCGCCCTCGTCGACGAGGGCGAACCCGTGGTCGGCGTCGTCAGCGCACCCGCCCTGGGCAAACGCTGGTGGGCGGCCAAGGGCGCCGGCGCGTACATGGGCCGTTCCCTGGCGGCCGCCACGCGGCTGAAGGTCTCCAACGTCGCCCGGCTCGCGGACGCCTCACTGTCCTACTCGAGCCTGGGCGGCTGGAAGCAGCGCGGCAACCTCGACGAGTTCCTCGGCCTGACCGAGGAAGTCTGGCGCACCCGCGCCTACGGCGACTTCTGGTCCTACTGCCTCGTGGCCGAAGGCGCCGTCGACATCGCCTGCGAGCCCGAGCTCAACCTCTACGACATGGCCGCGCTGGTTCCGATCGTGACGGAGGCCGGCGGCCGCTTCACCTCGCTCGAGGGCGAGGACGGCCCCTTCGGCGGCAACGCTCTGGCCACCAACTCGATCCTGCACTCCGAGGTCCTCAAGCGCCTTAACCCGGGACTCGACGACCTGCTCTAGCGGACTCCGCTCCGGGTAAGGCCCGTGGCTGGAAGCCGTAACATAGCGCTTCACATACCGGCGGCCCCTTTTCCGTGCGGCCGGCCATGTCCTAGGCTCGAAGCAGGTCACGAGTGCCAGCGCTAAACCCCGGTTTGCTGGCCGGCAACCCTCCATTCGCGGCGGGGTGCCCCGGGTGACGACCTGGCCGGTCCGGAGTGGACACGGCAAGCGCGGATCCCCTGTCAGCGGGGTCCTTTTTGAGCGAGGTCCCATGACGACTGCCACCATCCCCACCCACACCGCCGGCCCGGAGCTTTCGGATGCACGCTTCGACGCCGCCCGCCGGCCGCTGTCTGCGGTCTCCGGTGCCGAAATCCTGGCCCCGCTGATCCAGGGCGGCGAGGTCCGCTATGCGAACCTGGACTACGGCGCCTCGGCCCCCGCCCTGTCCGTGGTCTCCGCCTACTTGAACGAAATCCTGCCGTACTACGCCAGCGTCCACCGGGGCGCCGGTTACGCCTCCCAGCTGAGCACCTCGGTGTACGAAAACGCCCGGAACATCGTCCGCGGCTTTGTCGGCGGACGCCCGGACGATTCCGTGATCTTCACCCGGAACACCACCGACTCGCTGAACCTGTTGGCCGGCTGCCTGCCCGTTAGCGGCGGCCGGCTCACCGGTGAGGTGCTGTACCTGGACATCGAGCACCACGCCAACCTGCTGCCCTGGCAGGGCGTCCCGCACCGCAGCGTCGTCGCAGCCCCCACCCTGGCCCTGACCCTGGCGCGGCTCCGGCAGGAACTCGCCCGCGGCGGCGTGAGCCTGCTGGCCGTCACCGGCGCGTCCAATGTGACCGGCGAAATCCTGCCGATCCGCGAACTGGCCTCCCTCGCGCACGAATTCGGTGCCCGGATCGCCGTCGACGCGGCCCAGCTGGCCCCGCACCGCCGCATCAACATCGCCGCGGACGGCGTCGACTACCTCGCCTTCTCCGGCCACAAGCTCTACGCCCCGTTCGGCGCCGGTGTGCTGGTGGGCCGGCCGGACTGGCTCGACGCGGGCACCCCGCACCTGGCCGGCGGCGGCGCGGTGCGGGACGCCCGGCTGGACAGCGTCAGCTGGACCACCGGACCGGCCCGCCACGAGGCCGGTTCCCCGAACGTCCTCGGCGCCGCGGCGCTGGCCCGCGCCAGCCAGGTGATCGAGGCACTCGACGAGCAGCAGTGGCACGCCCACGAAGACAACATCCGCTCCTTCCTGGTCGAGGGGCTGCAGCAGATCGACGGCGTGAGCGTGCACCACATCTTCGAGGACGCCGATCGGGCGGACGGGCCGGGGACAATCGGCGTCGTGAACTTCTCGGTCGCCGGGTACGACGCCGGCCTGGTCGCCGCATATCTGTCCGCTGAACATGGAATCGGCCTGCGCGACGGCCGGTTCTGCGCGCACCCGCTGCTCAAGCGGCTCGGGCTGCCCGCCGGTTCGCTCCGCGCCAGCTTTGGCCTCGGGTCCCGGCTCGATGATGCCCGGCGGCTGCTCGCCGGGCTTCAGGAGCTACGGGAGAACGGCCTCGGCTGGGACTACGTCGTGGACGCCGGCCGCTGGGTGCCGGTCAACGACACCCGCAGCTACCCGCAGTGGGCGCCCAACACGCCGGGCACGGCCGGCGCCGCACCCTGCACCGTGGACTAGCACCGTCGACTGGCCCACCCGGCTAGGCCGTCCGACCAGCACCGGGAGCGTCGTCGCCCGCCGCGTGCGGTAAATTCGGTAGGTAAACACCAGAGCTGCCGAAGGAGATCGCACGTGGCACGCGGCGGCCCCAAATTGCACCACGACCGGCGGCGGGAGCTGGGCCGGAGCTTCCAGGACGGCGGCGAACACTACGACCGGGTCCGGCCCGGATACCCGGAGGACTCGGCCGACTGGCTCGTCCCGGCCGGAGCCCGCGACGCCGTCGATGTGGGGGCCGGCACGGGAAAGTTCACGGCGCTGCTGGTCGAGCGGGGGCTGCGCACCGTGGCCGTCGATCCGTCCCCGGACATGCTCGGACAGCTGCGCCGGGCCCTGCCGGGCGTGACCGCCGTCGAGGGCACCGCCGAGCACACGGGCCTGGCCCCGGCGGCCTACGACCTGGTGACCGTGGCGCAGGCCTGGCACTGGTGCGATCCCCTGCTGGCCAGCACCGAGATGGCGCGGATCCTGCGTCCGCACGGAGTACTGGGCCTGATCTGGAACCAGCTCGACACCTCGGTCCCCTGGGTGCACCGGCTGTCCCGGATCATGCACGCCGGTGACGTCCACAAACCGCACTTCAAGCCCCCGTTGGGCCCCGAATTCACCGGGCTGCAGAGCCACCTCACCCGCTGGGAGGAGCCCGTGAGCACGCAGGACATCCTGGAACTGGCCAAGTCCCGCAGCTATTACCTGCGCGCCGGCGAGGACACCCGCGCCAAGGTGCTCGGCAACCTCGACTGGTACCTCCACGTGCACCTGGGGCACGCCGGCGAGATCCTGCCGCTTCCCTACCTGACGCAAAGCTGGCGCGCCACCAAAGCCTGACGCTCCGCATTGCGCGCGTCACCGGCTGCGCCTATTATTTCGGTGTGCCTAACTTTCAGATGTAGGCAATCAGGAACTTCCATCGGAGCCCGCAGTGCTGGACGTCGCCGGACATGAACCCCCGCCCGCAGGGCAGCCGCCTGCCCGCAAGGTCCGGGGCCGGCGCCGCGCGCTCGTGGGCCTGCTTGGCCCGGCATTCGTGGCGGCCATCGCGTACGTGGACCCCGGCAACGTGGCAGCCAACCTCACCGCCGGGGCGAAGTACGGTTACCTGCTGGTCTGGGTCCTCGTCGTCGCCAATGTCATGGCCGTGCTGGTCCAGTACCAGTCCGCCAAGCTCGGCATCGTCACAGGTAAGAGCCTGCCGGAGATCCTTGGCGAGCGGCTCAGGCCGGCGTGGCGCCGCGCCTTCTGGGTCCAGGCCGAAATCGTGGCAGCGGCCACCGACCTCGCCGAGGTGGTGGGCGGTGCGGTGGCCCTGTACCTGCTCTTCGGACTGCCGCTCCCCTTCGGCGCCGTCATTGTCGGCGGCATGTCCATGGCCTTGCTCGCCGTGCAGGGCCGCAACCAGCAGCGGCCCTTCGAGTTCGTCATCATGTTCCTGCTGGGCATCATCACGGTCGGGTTCCTGGCCGGCCTCTTCATCAGGCCGCCAGACCCGGGAGGCGTCCTGGCCGGTCTCGTGCCCGGCTTCCAGGGCCCCGATACGGTGCTGTTGGCCGCGAGCATGCTGGGAGCCACCGTGATGCCGCACGCCATCTACGTGCACTCGGCGCTCTCCCGCGACCGGCACCGCCCGGACCCGCACCTGCATGTCCCGCCCCACGCCGTCGCGCGGCTGGTCAAAGCCACCCGCTGGGACGTCATCGTGGCGCTGGCCGTTGCGGGCATCGTCAACATCGGCATGCTGTTGCTGGCCGCGTCCACCCTGGCCGGGGAGGCGGGCACCGACACCATCGAGGGCGCGCACGCCGCCATCACCGCCAGCCTCGGCCCGGTGGTCGGCGTGATCTTCGCCGTTGGCCTGCTTGCCTCCGGTCTGGCTTCCACCTCGGTGGGCTGCTACGCCGGCGGCACCATCATGCAGGGCTTGCTCAAGATCAGGATTCCGCTGCTGATGCGCCGGCTGCTGACCCTGATCCCCGCCGTCGTCCTGCTGTCCATCGGTTTCGATCCCACCATGGGACTCGTACTCAGCCAGGTGGTGCTCAGCTTCGGGATCCCGTTTGTCCTGGTCCCGCTGGTGGTGCTGACCAGCAGCAAGTCCCTGATGGGACGATTCGCGGACGGGCTGGCGCTGCGCATCGCCGCAATCGTCAGCGTGATCCTGGTGGTCGCTCTGAACTTGGTCCTGCTGTGGCTCACCTTCTCCGGCGCCACCGGACGGTAGGCTTGGGGCTGTGAAGAGCAGTCCGCCATCCTCCTCGATCGAGGACTACGTCAAGGTCATCTACTCCTTCACGGAGTGGCAGGACAAGCCCATCACCTCCACGCAACTCGCCCAGCGCCTAGGCGTGGCCAATTCATCGGTCTCCGAGATGGTCCGCAAACTCAAGGACCAGGGCCTGGTGGACCACAAGCCGTACAGCGCCGTCACCTTGACCGACGACGGCGTCCGGCTGGCCCTCTCGATGGTCCGCCGGCACCGGCTGATTGAGACTTTCTTGGTCCAGGAACTCGGCTACCGCTGGGACGAGGTCCACGACGAGGCGGAGCTCCTTGAACACGCCGTCTCCGAGACCTTCATCGAGCGGATGGCGGCGAAGCTGGGGAACCCGGCCCGGGACCCGCATGGCGATCCGATTCCGGCGTCGGACGGGTCTGTCCTGATGCCGCCGGCCTACCGGATGAGTGAGCTCGACGACGGCCACACCGGCCGGATCACCCGGATCAGCGACGAAAATCCGGAGTTGCTGCGCTACCTCGCCGCGGAACGGATCGACCTTGACGCCGACGTCGAGGTGGTGGGCCGGAAACCGTTCGGCGGTCCGATCGTCGTCCGTGTCGGCAGCAGCAGGGAGTCGCGCGAGGTTGACCTCGCCGACGAGGTGGCCTCCGCGCTCTGGGTGCACAGCGACGCGCCCCACCCCGGCTGCAGTGTCGCGGGCCGCTGAATGAAGGCACTGCCCGAGGAACGCCCCGCCGCGGTATCGGGAATTCCGGGCTGGCGGGCGTGGGCGGCTGTCGCCGTCGGCGGCCTGGTCGGCACAGAACTGCGCTACGGTGCGGGTCTGGTCTTCCCTGAGGCCACAGGCACCGTGCCGTGGACCACCCTGGCGATCAACGTGGCGGGAAGCTTCGTCCTCGCCGCCCTGACCACGCTCTGGATGGCCCGGCCGCGGACCGCTTTCTGGCTCCGGGCCGGCCTCGGGCCGGGGCTGCTCGGCTCCTTCACCACCTTTTCGGCGCTGACCTTCGCGGTGGACCAGCAGATCCGGGACGGCTTCCACGCCGTCTGGCTGGCCTACCTGGCACTATCGCTGGTTTTGGGACTCGGCGCGGCGGCGGCCGGCTGGAAGTCGGGCAAGGCCCTGGCCGGCCTGCGGGGCGGTACGCAGTGATCACCGCGCTGCTGGTAGGGGTTTTCGGGGTGGCCGGAGCCCTGCTGCGGTTCGCGGTGGATTCCTGGTTTGCGCACCGGCACGGCCCGCATCCGCACTGGCCCTGGGCCACCCTGACCGTCAACGTCACGGGCTCTTTCATCATCGGGTTGTCCCTCGGGATCACGCCGCATCTGGGCGTCGGGCCGGAGTGGCAGGCCGCCGTCGCGAGCGGCCTGGCGGGCGGCCTGACCACGTTCAGCTCATGGACCACTGCCACCGTCAGGCTGGTCAGCGAGGCCCGGTATCGTGCCGCGGCGCTCAATCTGGGCGCCAACCTGGCGGCGGGGCTCGCTGCCGCTGCCGTCGGCGTCGTCCTGGCCGGATAGGCAGGTCAGGCCGGTTAGGCCGCCGCGGGGTCCGCTAGGCCGCTGCGGGGTCCGATCCCCCGGTTTCCCCGGCTTTGCCGGCTTCCCGGGGCGGGTTGCGGATCCCGACGGCCGACGCGACGGCGCCGGCGATGAACAGCGCGGCGGTGACAGCCGCCGTGGCGTGCAGGCCCGACGTCGCGATCACTGGTCCGGTGATCAGCCCGGCGAAGGCGATGGTCACCAGTCCCGCGATGCGGGAGACCGCGTTGTTCACGGCCGACCCGATCCCCGCCTCTTCCGGATGCACGGCGCCCAGGATCGCCGCGGTCAGCGGCGCCACGGTCACTGCTAATCCGACGCCGAAGACCACCAGCCCGGGGAACACCTGCGCGAAGTATTCCAGCGGCAGTCCGATGCCCAGCAACATGAGGAAGCCCGCCGCGCACAGCAGCGGCCCCGCCGTCATGAACCAGCGCGGACCGAACCGGCCGGACAGGGCGCCGGCCCGCGCTGACAGCAGGAGCAGTATCAGGGTGGAAGGCAGCAGGGCGAAGCCCGCGGCCGTGGCACCCAGATGGGCGACCTGCTGCAGGAAGAGGCCCAGGACGAAGAAGCCGAGGTTCAGCGCCCCGTAGATGAGGGCGGTGGCGATATTGCCCCAGCCGAAGTTTCGGACGGCGAAGAGCCGCAGCGGCATCATCGGCGCCGGGGTGCGCCGCTCATGAAGCAGGAATCCGGCCAGGCCGGCGACGCCGAGGACCAGCGGCAGCCAGACCTGCGGTGAGCCCCAGCCAAGGGCTCCGCGCTCGATGAAGGCGTACACGATCCCGCCCAGGCCGATGACCGCCAGGATGGTGCCGGTGACGTCGATGGTGCTGCCGGGTGCGCGCTCCAGGTCCTGGGTGCGCAGCCGGCGGAGCGCCGGCCACACGGCCACCGCCGGGATGATGTTGAGGAAAAAGATCAGCCGCCAGGTGAAGACGTCCACGGAGATTCCGCCGAGGAGCGGGGCGGCGATGATGGCTCCGGACGTCCACGCGGACCACTTGCCGATCGCCGCGGACTGGGCCGGGCCGCTAAACACTGTAACGATCAGGGCCAGCGAACTGGGCACCAACAGGGCGCCGGCCACACCCTGCAGGCCGCGCGCCACAATGAGTGACTCGCCGCTCCACGCGAGTCCGCAGAGCACGGAGGTGGCGGTGAAGCCGGCGAGGCCCCATTGCAGGATCCGTACCCGGCCGAACTGGTCGGAGAGGGAGCCGGCGACGAGGATCAGCGCCCCCAGGGTCAGCAGGTAAGCATCCACCACCCATTGCTGGACCACCAGCCCGCCGCCGAGCTCACGTCCAATGGCCGGGAGGGCAAGGTTGACCACGGAGCCGTCCAGAAACGCGATGAAGGACGCGACGATCGCCACGTACAGCACGCGCTTCTCGAGGCCGGACAAGGCCGCGGCGGGGGTGCGCGACATGGCTGCTGCCTTCCTCACTGCCGTCCTGGCTGCCTGGCTGTCTGTCTGCTTGTCTGGCGAGTTGCGGCGCCGGTTGCTGCGTGGTGGGGGCGCCGGGTTTGGAACGAGCCTAGCACCGGCCGCCACCGGGTCAGCGGCGGGCCGGCCGGCGCCCGGGATCCCGTAAAATTGGGGAATGGTTACGAGACGTGAAGCTGCCCAGGCCCTTGATATCCCACTGGAAATGGCCCACCGTCACGGCATTCCGTCCCGCCTGTCCGACGCCGAACTGGGCGAACTGCTGGACAGCCCACCTGCCTGGCTCCTCCAGTCCAGGGCCAACCGGACGGGCAAACGCCCGGTCTGGGTTCCGCTGAGCTGCGCAGTCTGCGGGTTCTCCGAAATGGCCAGGCCCAAGAAGTGGTGGCCGGAGTTCACGTACGTCTGCTGCGCCCACCACGCCCCGTACGAGCTGCCCTCCTCTGGCGCCGGGCTGGTCCGCAGCGAATATGAGGGTGTGGGCAGCCGTTTCATCGGCATCGTGGACGTCGCGGTACCCGAGGCGTAGCCTTAAAAGCACGGGCTCATCCCGGGCCCCCACCTTTTAGGGAGCGCGCAATGCCTGACAAGTCGCCGCACCGGCATCTGACCAAGAAGCCGATTAAAACCATCAAGGAAAAACGGGCCGATAAAAAAGCCAAAAACATCGTGGATGAGCACACCGATCCGGTGGCGCACATCAAGAAGCGCTGACGGGCGACTGTCGAAGTGCGGCGGACCGCCCGTCGCCCCGCGGGCCGCCGTCGAGCACAACAAAAGCGCAACAAAAAGGCCGGAAGCTGATGCTTCCGGCCTTTTGCTACGGGGTGGAGTCCCGTTGCCGGGGCTCCGTATGTGGAGATGGGGGGAATTGAACCCCCGTCCGATGTCGTGTTGTCAGGGCTTCTCCGGGCGCAGTTCGCGTCGGATTTTCTCGGCCCCAGCCATCCTGCGAACAGGTGGCTGATCCGGGCCCAGTCATCTAAGAGTCCCGTTCACCCCGATGACGGAGGTAAACAGCAGTGGCTATCTAAATGACGCCAGGATCCGGGGCAATAGCAACCTCGGGCTGACGGACTGTCTTACTGCTTAGGCAGCGAGAGCGAAGTCAGTGCGGTTTGATTTGGCACTTATTGTTTTGCAGACAGCGTTTACGAGATAATTCTGCATCCTCGGCCCGCTTCACCTGTCGCGACTAACATCGTCGAAACCGATCATCCCCGTATTTTGTTGTCAAACAATTTCCATCAGACCGGACCGGATCCTTGCGGTTCCGTCCCGGACTATTAAGCATAACGCACCGACTGCCGGATATCTTCCCGGAGCCAAGGCGAGTGTCAGGCCCGGTTCCGCTCACGCATGACGCGCAGGGCCTCGCGCTTGTCCTGCTGCTCGCGCAGCGTCTGCCGCTTGTCGTATTCCTTTTTGCCGCGGGCGACGCCGATTTCCACCTTCGCGCGGCCGTCCACGAAATACAGCTGCAGCGGCACGATGGTGAAGCCCGACTCGCGGATCTTATGCGAAATCTTGGTCAGCTCCTCGCGGTGCAGGAGCAGCTTACGACGCCGGCGGGCGGCATGGTTGGTCCAGCTCCCCTGGTGGTACTCGGGGATGTGGATTCCCTCCATCCACAGCTCATCGTTGTAGAAGGTGCAGAAGCCGTCCACCATGGAGGCATGGCCCTCGCGCAGGGACTTCACTTCGGTGCCCATGAGCGCGATGCCCGCTTCATAGGTGTCCAGGACGTGGTAATCGTGCCGGGCCTTGCGGTTGGTGGCCACTACCTTCCGGCCACTTTCTTTCGGCACGGTAGAACTCCTCGGATCTGTTGATGGCTGACTCCGGCCGGGACGGCGCGGAGTACTCCCAGTTTAGAGCAGACCCATCGGGTCGACTGCCCTGCCGTTGACCCACGTCTCGAAGTGCGAGTGGCAGCCGGTGGAATTGCCGGTGGTGCCGGAGTAGGCGATCAGCTGGCCCTGGCTGACCTGCTGGCCCGACGAGACCACCACGGAGGTGTTGTGGTAGAAGATCGTGGTCAGCGAGTTGCCCTGCACGACGCCGTGGGAGATCTTCACGTGGTTGCCGCCGCCGTCGTTGCCCCACCCGGCCGAGTACACGGTGCCGGCCGCCGGAGCGTAGACCGGGGTGCCGCACGGGGCGCCGAAGTCGATGCCGGTGTGCATGTAGCCGCCCTGGCCGTAGAAGTCGATGGTGCCGGGCGGCGTCGCACGCCAGCCGAAGCCCGAGGTGATCGGAATGCCGTTGAACGGGCTACGCAGGCCGAAGGCGGACACCGGACCCGGGGCCGCCGGAACGTAGGGCTGGACGGCCTGCCCCTGGGCACGCGCCGCCGCAGCGGCGGCCTCGGCGATCCGCTTCTGCTCCGCCTCCCAGGCCTCGCGCAGCTTCCGGTCGCGTTCGACAATTTCAGCCGCGACCGCGTCCTGCTGGGCCTTGACCTGGGCGAGCTGGTTCTGGATCCCCGGCTTGGCCGCCTGCAGTTCGCCGTTGAGGCGGGTGGTGTCGGCGATGAGTTTGTCCACCTGGGCCTTCTTGCCTTCGGCCTCGTCGCGGGCCGCTTTCTCGCGGGCCAGTGCGGCGTCGGCCTTGGCCTTGAGGTCGGTGATCTCGGCCTCGACGGCCTGCAGCCGGGCCTGCGAGTTCACGTTCGTGGCGTTCTGCTGGGTAAGCTTGTCCATCGCGGAGTTCTGGCTGCGGAGGGCCTGGTCCGCCAGGTCGATCGTGTCGGTCAGGCTGCCGCCCTTGTTCGAGCCGAAGAAGAGCGCCAGGTTGGACGGCACGCCGCCGGATTTGTACGCCTGCGTGGCGATCTGCCCGATCAGCTTCTTGGTGTCGGTGATCTTCTGCTGGTCGGTTGCCAGCTGCTGGGTGATTTTGGCCTTGTTCTGCTGGGCCAGATCCACGCGCGCGGCGAGGGCCTCGACTTCCTTGACGGCGCCGGCCACGCGGCCCTGCGCGTCGAGCAGCGCCTGCTGCGCGCCGGGAAGCTGCCCCTGGTAGAGCACCAGGTCGCCGGCCGCCTTCGCGATCTTGGCATCCACGAATTCCAGGGACTGCTGGACGCGCGCGGCCTCGGAGTTGAGGGCAGCCTGCTGGTCCTCGAGAGAGTCCGCGAAGGCCACCGGGGTGGAGGCGCCCAGGTTGGCGGCCAGGACCAGGACCACGGCGGCACTGACCAGGCGGCTGCGGCCAACGGCCTGCCAACCCGGGGCGGTGCGTCGGGCCGGGGCGGTGCGTCGGGCCAGCGGTGTCATGAGCATTCCTCTTCGTTGCGCAAAGCTAAACCCTCAGGTAGCGGCGGAGGGTCAGGAGTGATGATGTCCCTGCGAGCAGGACGCCCAGGCCGATCAGGGCCGGGGCCAGAATCAACGTTTGAGCCGGGGAAATGAAGGCGGTGTCCGGATACTGCTGGGACAGGAACTGGCCCAGGAAGAAGTGCGCAACGGCCCACAGGGTGCCGGACGCCAGAGCCGCGCCGATCACGGCCGCGATCACGCCTTCCAGGATGAAGGGCAGCTGGATCACGGTCTTGGACGCGCCCACCAGGCGCATGATCCCGGTTTCCCGGCGGCGGCTGAAGGCGGAGAGCCGGATGGTGGTGGCGATCAGCAGGATGGCACAGACGATCATCACCCCGGCGACGCTGACGGCCACCAGGGAGGCGGCGTTCATCGCGGAGAAGAGCCGTTCCAGCAGCTGGCGCTGGTCGATGACGGATTCCACGCCGGCCTGGGAGGAGAAGTTCTCGCTAATCACCTGATACTTCTCCGGGTCCTTCAGGTTGATCCGGAAGGAGGCCGGGAGCTGGTCCGGGGTGACCGAGTCCACAATCGGCGAGTTGGAGAACTGCTCCTTGAAGTGCTTGTAGGCCTCGTCCTTGGATTCGAACTGGAAATCGTTGACGTACTGGGCTACGGACGGGGACTGCAGCAGCTTGCGCAGGTTGTCCTGCTGCTCCGGTGTCGCCGGGCCGGTGGCGCAGCCGGGCGCCGTCGAACCGTCACTGCAGAGGAAGATGGCTACCTGGACCTTGTCGTACCAGTACCCCTTCATCTGGTTGATCTGCAGCTGCAGCATGCCGGCGGCGCCCACAAAGGTCAGGGACACGAAGGTGACCAGGATGACGGAGACCACCATGGACAGGTTGCGGCGCAGGCCGCTGCCGATTTCCGACAGGACAAAGGCGAGTCTCACAGCTGGCCCTCCCCGCTCGCGTCCCGCAGCCGGCGAGACTGGCCCACCACCGGGATCATCGAGGTGTACAGGGCCCGGGCCTCGTCACGGATCACGACGCCGTTGCGCAGTTCCACCACGCGTTTGCGCATCTCGTTGACGATGTCGTCGTCGTGGGTGGCCATCACGACGGTGGTGCCGTTCTGGTTGATCTTGTCGAGGACGCCCATGATGCCCATGGACGTGGTCGGGTCCAGGTTGCCGGTGGGCTCGTCGGCCAGCAGGATGCCGGGGCGGTTGACGACGGCGCGGGCGATCGCCACGCGCTGCTGCTCGCCGCCGGACAGCTCGTGCGGCAGCCGGTTCTCCTTGCCTTCGAGGCCGACGGTTTTGAGGACCTCCGGAACGGTCTCGCGGATGACGCCGCGGCTCTTGCCGATGACCTGCATGGCGAAGGCGACGTTGGCGAACACGGACTTCTGGGGCAGCAGGCGGAAGTCCTGGAAGACGACGCCGATCCCCCGGCGCAGCCGCGGCACCCGCCAGCTGGAAATCTTGGCCACGTTCTGGCCTGCGACGTAGACGGTGCCCGAGGAGGCGCGGTCTTCCTTCAGCACGAGGCGCAGGAACGTCGACTTGCCGGAGCCGGAGGCGCCCACGAGGAAGGCGAACTCGCCGCGGTCGATCTCCAGGGTGATCGAGTCCAGCGCGGGACGCGCGGTCTGGTCGTAGACCTTGGTGACATTTTCGAAACGGATCATGGCCCTAAATACCCTGCAGGAGCCGGGCATTTTTCAGACCAGTTCTGCTGCCGGGGCGCGGGCTTTCTTTTGGGGGAAGTAGGGCACCGGCCCCTCGACTATACGCACGGGTAACAACGCCGGGGCGGGAACGCGGGGGCGTGTCGCGGGATTCTGCTGTTACTTCTCGGCGTTGCGGTTGTCGGTCCGCCAGCGGATGCCCGCGTCGATGAAGTCGTCGATTTCGCCGTCGAACACCGCCGACGTGTTGCCCACCTCGTGTTCGGTGCGGAGGTCCTTGACCATCTGGTACGGGTTGAGCACGTAGGAGCGCATCTGGTCGCCCCAGGACGCCTTGACGTCGCCCGCGAACGCCTTCTTCTCGGCGTCCTCCTGCTCCTTCTTCAGCAGCAGCAGGCGGGATTGCAGTACCCGCAGGGCGGCCGCACGGTTTTGCAGCTGCGACTTTTCGTTCTGCATGGACACCACGGTGCCGGTGGGGAGGTGGGTCAGGCGCACGGCGGAGTCGGTCGTGTTGACGGACTGGCCGCCCGGGCCCGAGGAGCGGAAGACGTCGACGCGGATTTCGTTGTCCGGGATGTCGATGGAATCGGTCTGCTCGATCAGCGGGATGACCTCGACGGCGGCGAACGAGGTCTGGCGGCGGCCCTGGTTGTCGAAGGGGCTGATCCGGACCAGCCGGTGGGTGCCGGCCTCGACGCTGAGGGTGCCGAAGGCGTAGGGGGCTTTCACCTCGAACGTCGCGGATTTCAGCCCGGCCTCTTCGGCGTAGGAGGTGTCCATGATGGTGGTCGGGTAGCCGTGGCGTTCGGCCCAGCGCAGGTACATGCGGAGGAGCATTTCGGCGAAGTCCGCCGCGTCGACGCCGCCGGCGCCGGCCCGGATGGTCACCACGGCTTCGCGCTCGTCGAACTCGCCGGAGAGCAGCGTGACCACTTCAAGGTCGGTCAGCGCCTTGCGGATCGATTCGAGTTCAGTGGCCGCTTCCCCCATCGAGGCGGCGTCGTCCTCGTCCTGGCCCAGCTCCACGAGGACTTCCAGGTCGTCGATCCGGGCGGTGAGCCGGTTCAGGCGCTCCAGTTCAGACTGCTTGTGCGAGAGCTTTGAGGTGATGACCTGTGCGGCCGCGGGGTCATCCCAAAGGTTCGGCTCGCCCGCGCGCTCGCTCAGTTCGGCGATGTCCTCCTTCAGCGCCTCGACGTTCGAAACGTTCTCGATCGAGGTGTAGGTGGCGCGCAGCGCGCGGATTTCTGCGGGAAAATCAATGTTTGCCATGGTTTTTCAAGCCTACGCTATCCACCGCGGGGCGCCAGGAGTGCTGGCGCGGTCAGCGCGTGAGGCGGGACCGCGGTCAGCGCGTGAGGCGGGACCGCGGTCAGCGCGTCAGGCGGGACCGCGCCGTCGACGTGGCCTCGATCCGGATGCCGTCCGGGACCAGGAAGTTGACGATCGGCGGGTGGACAGCGGCGCTGAGCACGACGACGGCGGTGGAACCGTCCGGACTGCCCGTTGCCGGGGCGACGGCCAGGCCGCTGAACCGGGCGAAGGCGCCGTCGCGGTTCAGGTAGTCCGCGGCGGTGCTGCGCACCCTGACGGCGCTGAGGATGGCGGTGGGGCTGCCGGAGGCGCTTTCCAACTGGCCCAGGGTGAAGCTGTCCGCGGCGGCTACCGAGGCCCCGTCGGCCAGGGACAGCAGCTTCTTATGTTCGATGTACACGCTGGACGCTGCCGTGACCACCGTGGCGACCAGCAGGGCCAACAGCACGTACCCGATAATCAGCACCATCAGCTGGCCGTCCTCGCCGCGGCCGGCGTCGCCGGTTCGGTGGTTGTTTCGGTGGTTGCTTTCGTGGTCGTGGGGGCAGGCGGTCATCGGAACCGGCCGACGATCTGGGTGGCGGTGGCGCTCAGGTGTCCGGCGTCGAGCCGCAGTGCGTCGCCGAACGGCACGAACGGCAGCGGCACCGTGAGGCGCACGGTGACGGTGACCGCGGTCCCGGCCGCTGAGCAGTCGGCGGGATTGCAGCTGGTTTCGAGGCTGGCGTTCTCCGCCGGATGCCCGTGGTCGGCGAGCGCCAGCTGCACGGCCTGTTCGGCGGCGGCCCGTCCGCTGGCGGCATCGGGCTGGGCGACGTAGACCTTGGCCGCCTGCTCCGCGGCGCCGACCACCGCGAACGAACCGCCTTGGAGTTGGCCGATCGTGATGATGAAGTACACCACCGGCACCATCAGGAGGAGCGACAGAAAGGTGAATTCGACGACGGCGCTCCCCCGCTCGACGGCGTCGTCGGCGCCGGGGCCGTCATCGGCGGCGGCGTCCGCGTCGGCGGCGGGGCCGTCATCGGCGGCGGCGTCCGCGTCAGCGTTAGAGCCATCGCTAGGGCTGGATGGCGGCATGGCCCTTCACCTCCAGCATTTCGCGCGGGCCGATCAGGCCGATGACCGGCAGCGGGGCGCGGACAGTCACCTCAAGCGTCCGGATGCCGCCGTAGCTGGTCTCCGTGGTGCTGACGTCCCGGGCAAACTCCGCGGTGAGGGCGACACCGATCAGCTGTGTGGTGCGTTCCTTGGCATCGGCGGCGCCGCGGTCGGCCAGGGTGCCGTACCGGGCGCCCGAGGCGGCGGCGTCAATCAGGGTGTTGCGGACGTGCAGGACGAGGGCGAGCTGGATGATGGCCAGGAAGAATAGTGTCAGAAGTGTGCCGACCAGGACGAAGTCCACGACTGCAGAGCCGTGTTCCCGGCCGGCGACCGCTGCAACGTCCGCGTCGGAGCCGGCCGGGCCGTCCACCGCCTCCTGTCCGGATGCGGTCGGCGCGCGGGCACAGGTCCGGCCAGCCACCGTCTACTGCCCGACTTTTTGCATGGCCTGGTTGAAAAGTCCCTCCAGCGCCGGGCCCGCGAGTGCCAGCAAGGCGGCGACGAGGACTGCCGACATCAGCGTGATCATCACCCAGCCGGGCACGTCACCGCGTTCGCGCGGGTCCGGGCTTCCCGGCGGACGCCCGCTCACCGGCGAGCGTCCATCCCGTTTCCCGGGGGCGCCTGAGCGCCACAAGATGAGGCCCACCATGCGGGCCATTAGTAAGGTGCGGATACCCACTATTTTCACTGCTTCCCCTTTTTCGAATGGTTACGTTTTCTGCTCCTGAATTGGTGCGGTTACTCAGAGCCCCAAACTGATGGCCGCCAGCCCGGGGAAAACGGCAAACACCACCGTCAGCGGCAATACGCCGAAGACGAGTGGCACCATCATGCCGATTTCCTTCTTGCCGGCGGATTCCATCAGGTCGCGCTTCGCGGTGTCCCGAACGTCCTGGGCCTGCGCGCGCAGGACCTCCGCCAGCGGAGTCCCGCGCTCGACCGCCACAATCAACCCGTCGACAAAGCGGACCAGCGGCCCGAGCTCGGTGCGGGACGAAAACTCCTGCAGGGCGTCGGCCAACGGCTTGCCCGCTCGGGTATCGGCGAGCACCCTGGCAAACTCTTTCGACAGCTCCCCGTGGGTTCTGCGGCAGACGCGGTCCAGCGCGCCGGTGGCGCTCTCCCCCGCGCTGACAGCCAGCGCCATGAGTTCGGCCACGCTGGGGAACTCCGCCATCATGCGCGCTTCCCTTTTCTTGACGTGGGCCCCCAGCGCATAGTCGCGCAGCAGGAATCCGGCGACGCCTGCGCCTAAGACGATCAATACTGCCAACAGCGGGTTGAACCGGCCGGCTGCTCCTCCCACCAGCACGGACACCGCGGCGGCCACGAATCCGCCGGCGGCCCAGAGCAACTGCTCCGCACGGAAATCCACCGACGACTTCCTGCTTCCGGCCCGGGCAAGCCTGCGGTTGAGCGCAGAGGAGCCAGGGTTCAGCCGACCCAGCGCGCGGACCCCGTCGCGGATCACCGGACGCAGGATCCGCTCCAGCGGGCCGAAGGGCGTGACGTTTCCGGAAGCCGGGCGCAGCAGGCGGGATTCCAGGGTGTGCGATCTTAGCTGCGGTCCGATCCGCTCCGCGAAGCTAATGGGACGCAGGAACGGCAGCCGCACCAGGAACAACCAGAGGCCGACGCCCAGGACGGCGCCGCAGACCACCGCGCTTGCCATCAGCCCGCTCAACGGAGCACCCGCTCATCCTGCGGCAGGGCCCCGATCCGCAGCATGACGGTGTACGAAAACAGAGAGACGAGCAATCCGCCGAGCAGCACCGCTGCGCCGACGGGCGAGTTGTAGGCTGCCACCGCCTCGGGCCTGCTGGCCAGGAGCACCAGGACAATCCATGGCGCTGCAACGGCGAGCCGAGCGGCGTTGACCGTCCACGACTGCCGCGCCTCCAGCTCGCTGCGGGTGCGCGCGTTTTCCCGCAGGAATTCGGCGAGGGTGCCAAGCAAGCGGCCCAGGTCCGAACCGCCAACCTCTCGGGTCAGCCGGAGCGCCTCAACGATCCGGTCCGACACGGGATCGGCGAGCCGTTCCTTTAGCCGGCTCAGGGCCGGATCAAACTGGCCGCCGGACCGGTAGTCAGCACCGAAATCGCGGAACATCGGGCGAAGCTCCGACGGCCCCTTCTCACCCAATTGAATCAGTGCCTCCGGCAGCGACAAGCCCGCGCGGATCGCCGAGCGGAGGTGGTCGACGACGTCGGGCCACAGTTCGCGGAGCACGGCCGCACGCTTACGGGCGCGCCACTTCACGATGCCCAGCGGCAGCCAGCCACCGAACAAACCGAAGCAGCCGGAGATAGGCCAGGACCTGGTGCCCGCGAAGAAAACGAGGGTCACGAAGGCACCCACGCCACAGCACGTTGCCACCAGGCCGAGCCGGCTGACCTTTTCAATGCCTGCGGCCCGCAGCAGATCCTCAACCCGGCTGACTCTATTTCTACGTTCAGGCGGTGGCGGTTGTTCCCAGACCGACCACCAGACCAGCAGCAGTCCGGCACCCCCAAGTACCCCCAACAGCGGCGCCATCAGCGCGGCTCCAGCAGCGCCGCGACGTCGTACCCGGAGCGAGCGAACTTCTCCGCGGCTGGCATCGAATTCGCACTTGGCGCGAGCTGGCCGGCGGCAAGGTCGAACACCATGGACGATTCGATGACGCCGTTTTCCACCCGGCGACCCAGCGAGAGGATCTCCGTGACCTGCCGGCGTCCGTTCGGCTGGCGGCTGCAGTGGACCACCAGGTCGATGCAGGAGGCGACCGTGGGCACTACGAAGGCGCTGGTGATGTTGTTCCCGGCGAGCAGCGGCAACGTGCAGATCTTGGTGACGGCATCGTGGGCCGAGTTCGCATGGACCGTACACATGCCCGGAAGCCCGGAGTTCAAGGCGATCAGCATGTCCAGGCTTTCGGCTTCCCTGACCTCACCGACCACCAGGCGGTCAGGCCGCATTCGCAGTGCCTCCTTCACAAGGCGGCGGAGCGGAATTTCACCCTCCCCCTCCAGGTTGGGTTGCCGGCACTGCAACCCGACGACGTCGCGGAGCGGGAACTGCAGCTCGAAGATTTCCTCCACCGTCACCACACGCTCCCGGGTACCGATGCTGGCCGCGAGGCAATTAAGCATGGTGGTTTTGCCGGCCTGGGTGGCGCCGGAGACGAGGATGTTGAGCCCGCTGGCGACCGCCGCCCCGAGGAATCGGGCCGACTGCGGGGTGAGCGTTCCCAGCTCCACGAGATGTTCCAATCGGGTGGCCTTGACCACGAACTTGCGGATGTTGATGGCCCAGTGCCGCCGCGTGACGTCTGGGATCACGACGTGCAGGCGGGAGCCGTCCGGAAGCGCTGCGTCCACAAAGGGGGAAGAGAGGTCCAGGCGGCGGCCCGAGCTCTTGAGCATGCGCTCCACGAGGTCACGGACCTGCTGCTCGGTCAAGGCGACGGACGTCAGCTCCGACTCACCGTTGCGCGCTACAAAGATTTCATCCGGCGCGTTGAGCCAGACCTCTTCGATTGCGGGATCGTCCAGCAAGGGCTGCAGCGCGCCGAAGCCCGCCACGGCGTCGAAGACGAACCGGCGGGCGGTGTCGAGGGAACCGATGGGAGGCAGCGGGGCCAGAAGCGCGCGCTCGTCGTAGTCGTTGATGGCCTCCTCTACAAGGCGCCGGACCTCGACGGCCTGCCGCAACGGATCCAGCCCGCGACGACGGATGAGCTCACGGACCTCGTCCTCGACGATGCGCACAGCTTCCACGGTGCCCCCAACATGACCGCTACCCCTCCCCCTGGGGCAGTGCAACTTGGATTAAAGCTATGGGTGCACAAGAGGCTGGGCAAGAGCCTGCCCGGACGCATGTGGAAAAATCGTACTCGCAGCATTGACAATTGCCCCACAAGCAACACCAGCTACTCTGGCCACCAGCGTGGCATCTCCTGGAGGCTCCCTTTGCCATTCCCCAACTACTTGTTTCTGCTGGAACCGAGAGTTGGAATCGAGTGATGGAACCAAGTGGCGCCTACCGTTGACACTGTCCCAGGGCAACCGTAGCGTGACGCCCATCGGCAGTAGTCGGGATGCGGGTGCAGACCTGAGGCGTTATGCCTCCACATGCGGGACCACTTCTGAAGGCCGATAACAACATGCCTGCGGTGAGGACCGGAATCTCAATAGCTGTGCGATGGGAGGAACACAGGAAACCGCACGAAAGAGCTCACCAGTCGAGTCGCAGGCGCGACGATTGGATTTAGGATGCAAACACTGTGCACTGGGATCTCACGCTTGAGGCGGGCCCATCCTATGCAGAAACGTCACAACCGCGGGGCAGTTGCCGCAACCATGGGTACGGCGGCAATCGTGCTGGCCACATTCTTCAACTCGGCCATTCTGGCCCAGCCAGCCCGCGCCGCCGGGCCCGTCATCGTGTCTTTGACCTTCGATGATTCCCACGTCGACCAGGTGGCCGCCGCGGCGTACATGAATTCCAAGGGCCTGCACGGAACGTTCTACATCCCGTCCGGCTTCCTCAATTCCGACCCCGCCTACATGAACACTGCTCAGGCCCTCGCCCTTCAAGCAGCCGGCAACGAGATCGCGGGACACACGATCACCCATCCCGATTTGACCTTGGCCGACACCGGTGAGCAACAGCGACAACTCTGCAACGATCGCAACACCTTGACGTCGCTGGGTTTCCGCATCACCAGCTTCGCCTACCCATTTGCAGCATCGAGCCCTGAACTCGAGGCCATGGTGGCCGCATGCGGCTACAACAGCGCGCGTGGGCTGGGCGACATCGCGAGCCAGGACCCGGCCTCCGCAGGCCTCCCCCTGGCCGAGACAACACCGCCCGCGGATCCTTTCTTGACCCAGGCCCCGGACCAAGTCGACAACACGTGGACACTTCAAAACCTGGAGGACTTGACCCTCAAAGCGGAGCCGGCCGGCGGCTGGATGCAGTACTCGTTCCACCACATCGGTGTCGCGGGTGAATCACTGAGCATACCAACGGCAGATTTCAACGCCCTGATTGATTTCCTTGCGGCCGAGCAGGCCGCTGGTCGGGTCGAGGTGAAAACTGTGGATCAGGTGATCGGTGGAGCGGTCAAACCACCTGCTGCCAATGGGCCGACCCCACCTGCACCCCTCACTGCAGGAAACCTGCTCCGCAACCCTGGATTTGAGACCCCGGCGTCCGTCCCCGGCGGTCCTCCGGAGTGCTGGGTTCCAGGAGCCTACGGCACCAATACCTACACAAGCAGCACGGTGACCGCAGCACATACCGGGACGGCGGCCAGCCAGGTGGTGATGACCGCCTACACGAACGGCGACGCGAAAGTGCTGCCACCGCTTGACACCGGGCAGTGCACCCCTACCGTCACACCTGGTCGCAGCTACACAATGTCGGCCTGGTATACCTCGACGGCACAAACCCAGTTTGAGCTGTACTACCGGATAGGTCAGGGCGCTTGGCACTATTGGACGTCCAGCCCGTTCGTCCTTCCCTCAGCTACATACACCCAGACCAGTTGGACAAGCCCACCTGTTCCCGCGGGCGCCACTGCGATGTCCATGGCGCTGACGCTGAGCAGCCCGGGCACCCTCGTTACGGACGACTACAGCCTCACCGCTCAGGGTCCCTGACCTGCGCATTGTCGGAGCGGACGCGGGGCCCTCGAGAACTGTCCTTGATCGCGTGCAAATACCGAAAGGGGCAGAAGCCAAGCCACTTGGTTTCTGCCCTTTTCCGCGCGCGGCACCAACTGACGGCACGGACGGGGTCAAAGTCCACCAAGCTGGTATGGGGATGAAGGACCCGGCTGACGGTGGAGGTTTCGGCGGGACCACAACTACTACACGGCGTTGACCCCGGCGTCGCTAGCGACTGCGGCGTAGCCGTCCGGATTATTCTTCTGCCATCGCCAGTGGTCCTCGCACATCTGCGCCAGGCTACGCTGCGCGGACCAGCCAAGGTCGGCAAGGGCGGCAGAGGGATCGGCGTAGCTGACGGCCGCGTCGCCGGGACGGCGGGGGGCAAATTCGTAAGGCACCGGGTGGCCGGCGGCATTGCCAAACGCCTCAATGACCTCCAGCACGGACGAACCGCGGCCGGTGCCGAGGTTCCAGCGGAACACACCGGTTTTGCCGCCGAGGTAACCCAGCGCGGCCAGGTGCCCGGCGGCGAGATCCATTACGTGGATGTAGTCGCGCACCCCGGTCCCGTCCGGCGTCGGGTAGTCGTCGCCGAACACCATGACCTTTTCGCGGCGGCCCACGGCCACCTGGGCCACGAAGGGCAGCAGGTTGTTGGGGATGCCACGGGGATCCTCGCCGATCAGGCCGGACTCATGGGCGCCCGCCGGGTTGAAGTAGCGCAACAGGGCGATGCTCCAGCGCGGGTCGGCCATACCAAGATCGGTGAGGATGTCCTCAATTTGTTCCTTGGTGCGGCCGTAAGGGTTGGTCGCGTCCAGCGGGGCCTTCTCGATGAGCGGGACTTCCTCCGAAGCGCCGTAAACGGTGGCGGAGGAGCTGAACACCAGCCGGCGCACGCAGGCGGCATCCATACTGTGCAGCAGGTTCAGGGTTCCTACCACGTTGTTCTGGTAATACCAGAGCGGCTTCTGCACGGACTCCCCCACAGCCTTTAGGCCGGCGAAGTGGATGACGGCCTCAAAGCCGCCTTCAGCAAAGACGGCGTCGACGGCGACCGCGTCTAGCAGGTCCACCTCGCGGAAGTCCACGTTCTTGCCGGCGAGCCGCTCCACCCGACGCAAGGATTCGGGGCTCGAGTTCACCAGGTTGTCGAGGACCACGACTTCGTGCCCCTGTTTGAGGAGACATAGAGTCGTGTGCGATCCGATGTAGCCGGCCCCGCCGGTAACCAATACCTTCATGTCAACCAGTCTAGGAGGGCCCCACGGCCGCAGCGAATCGGATGGCCCGTACACTTACATATACTTACGGGCTCGCCACTTCAGTCACTTGGCTCACATGAACAACACTTTCAACAGCCTAGATGCGGTGCTATCGTGGGCGCGTTAAGTCAGTGAATCTCGCGGTCGCTTGGGGCCCTAGAGCCATCCCAGTTACGAGAGACCTTGTCAGGCAGCGCTTAAGAGGCGCTCCAGCGTACCGGAGCACATAATGAAGCGGTTCCCAATTTCTCGCGCCAACATCGTTAGAGTTCAAGGCCGAGCGGCCCTAGTCGTGGCAGCGCTAGTTACATGCATCGTCCTCGCCGCACCGTCGGCCGCGCTCGCGTCCCCGACCCCGGCGCCGAATGGCTCATCCACCACGTTACCGACGCCTAGCCCCGAGGAATCGGCACCGACGTCGCCGCAAGCACCCATGACACCGCTCCCGAAGGCTGAGCTGCTTCCTGGTCCTTCTCCCGTACCTGCCCCCATGACCACGAACCCGGCTTGGGGCACGGACGCAGCGGCCATGGCCAGAGCAGTTGGGCCGGGAGGCGCGGAAATGGGCCATCTCCGCAGAAGCACGGCACAAGCCGGGCCGGTCCACTCACTAACTACGGAAGGGACGTGGCGGCCTACCTTTGGCGTTCAAGGTCTGGACGTCAGCTATTTCCAGTCCGGCGTCAATTGGCAGGCCCAGTGGGACTTGGGGGCACGGTTTGCCTATGTCAAGGCAAGTGAGGGGAGCTATTACAAGAACCCAGTGTTCGGCGCACAGTACGACGGATCGAGGGCTGTGGGAATGATTCGGGGCGCATATCACTTCGCCATTCCGAACTGGTCCTCGGGCGCGGACCAGGCGCGCTATTTCGTGCAGAACGGAGGAGGGTGGACTTCCGACGGCAACACGCTGCCACCTGTCCTGGACATCGAGGAAAACCCTGCCGTCACCAACTCTAACTATTCTGGCAACAGCTGCTACGACAAGTCACCTGCAGAGCTGGCCGCGTGGATAAGGGACTTCGGCAACACAATGCTTGCTTTGACCGGAAGACTTCCCGTTATCTATACCGGCACCTACTGGTGGAACACGTGCCTCGGGAACGCGACGGGATTCGGCGATTATCCCCTTTGGATCGCCGCATATCCCGGTTCACCCAGCAATGATGCTGGCTCCGTTCCCTCGAGCTGGGGCGCGTACAGCTTTTGGCAGTACAGCAGCACCGGGCCATTTGCTGGCGATTCCAACGTCTGGAACGGAAGTTATGCTGATCTGAGCACGTTTGCAATGGGTGGTCTTGCGCAGGCACTTTTGAAGCCATTCAACACAGTCGCTGCCTACTTCGGTCTGGACGCCCCCACGACGGGCATTCACTGTGGTTTGAGTCAAGACGCCTGCGTCCGTCATCACGGGATTGGCTCTATCTATCGAACCGCCGATGGGCAGATTAGAGTTGTCGCCGATCCCATTCGAGTCCAGTGGAACGCTTCCGGGGCCGAGTTGGGCCCGATGGGCTACCCGGTGTCGGCCCAGGCCTGCGGAATGATCGGCGGCGGCTGCGTTCAGGATTTCCAAGGGGGCTCATATTACATTACTCCCGCAGGACCGACGGTTGCCGTATCCAACCTATTCCGCGCCAAGTACTGGACGCTCTCCGGCCACGCGGGAATCCTAGGCTATCCAATCAACAATCAAATTTGCGGACTAGTCAGGGCCGGCTGCGTTCAGCAATTCGCGAACGCCAATCTATACTCATCCCCCACTACAGGAGTCCACCCTGTCACCGACAGTATTCGAACGGCGTGGGCCTCTGCCGATAACGAGAATGGAGTCCTCGGTTACCCAGCATCCGACCAACTATGTGGTCTCAAAGAGTCCGGCTGCCTGCAAGATTTCGAGGGCGGCAGCATATATTCGACTCCGGCCTCTGGGACTCACATGGTGACTCTCCCCTCCAGGAACGCTTACTGGAGCATGGGTGGCCATGACGGCCCGCTCGGCTATCCTGTTGACAGCGCCACATGCAACGTCGTACTGAAGTCCTGCTTTCAGCAGTTCCAAGGTGGATGGTTGGCGACAAATGCCGTGGGAGTGAGCTACGGCATTTCGGGCCCGGTTGCGGATAAATGGGGGACAGTTGGGGGTGCGGCCGGGGCACTGGGTTACCCCGTCACGGACCAGCGCTGCGGCCTCGTCGGAGGCGGCTGCCAGCAGGACTTCCAGAGCGGCACCATCTACATCACCCCGCAAAACGGCACCCGCACCGTCACCGGCTCCATCCGCACCGCCTACTGGACCGCAGGCGGCCAAGGCGGCAGCCTGGGCTACCCCGTCACGGACCAGCGCTGCGGCCTCGTCGGAGGCGGCTGCCAGCAGGACTTCCAGAGCGGCACCATCTACATCACCCCGCAAAACGGCACCCGCACCGT
>JAPLAM010000019.1 GCA_026393275.1 Arthrobacter sp. | reverse complement strand
GGCATGGTGCGACTGGTACGGAGTCCGGGTGACGGACGGCTGCGCCACGGTGTTCAAGGCCGTCAACGACACCTATCGCTCCCCGAAAGGAGGCGACTACACGCCCGGCACCACGCCGGCCGCTGACGATTGGGACGGCGGACGTGCCGAATGCGGCGGCGGGCTCCATTTCTCTCCTACGCCGACGGCTGCGAGGGAGTTCAACCCGGAGGCCACCCGGTACGTCGCCTGTCCGGTCTGCTTGTCCGAGATGCGGCCTCCGAAAGCTACCGACGACTACCCGCAGAAGATCAAAGCGGCCCGGTGCGCCGCTCCATGCCGGGAGGTCGACGAGGACGGAGAGCCGGTAGTTCCGGGCACCGACGATCCGAACGCAGCCACGGGCGCGCAGGGCGCCCAGGAAGGATAGGACATGACCACACTGACGCAGTACCCGAGCACCGAGGAAGTCCGCGACGAGGAGCTGCTGGACCGATCGCGGGCTCGCCCGGATCGGGCTCGGCCGCCGCAGACCGCGACAGCGAAGCGCGTCACGCTTCCGCACCTGGCCATCGTGGCTCTGGCCTTCCTGGCCGGCATGTCCATGGGGTGGCTCCGGCCGCAGCCGGCGCCGATCGTGGACCGGTCGGGCGAAATCGCGCTGCGTGCCATGCTTTCTGCCAGGGACGCCGAGCTCGCTGTCTGGCAGCGGAAGTACGGCGCGCTGCAGGCCGACCTCCTGTGGGCTGAGACCAGCCAGAAATCCATCCTCGCAGTGTCCGACGCGCAGGCGGCGGAGAACGTCAGGCTGACGCGGAAGATTGAGGGTTTGCGGATCGAGCCGACCGCCGTACGGCTGAAGCTGGAGTCGACCCAGTGACCGAAGCCGCGCACTCCACCCGCTACCAGCCGCCGCACACCCGGCCGGCCGTCGACGCCCACCCGGATACGCCGGCGCGTGCACCGTCCTACCGCCTGGCGCGCTACCAGGGAGACCCGTACCGGCAGTTGGCCGCCGCGGTGCTGCTGCAGGCCACCAACGACGTGCGGTGGTACTACCAGGTCGGCCGACCGCTGGACACTCAGCCGCTGCGGGTGCAGGAGGCGCTGGCATTCCTGGCGTACGGGCTGGGCAGCGGCAAGGCCCGGGGCGAGAAGGTGGGCACGCTCCCTGGCCGTGGACGCCGCCGCCAGCTGGTGGACGTGATGCTGTTTCACGAGGCCAGCGGCCAGGAGCTGCTGGCCGACTTCACCGAGGAGCAGCTGGCGGAGCGCATCGTGCGCGCCCGCACGGGCAGTCGGCGGAGCACGGTATGATCAACCGCAACCTAGGTATCATCGACCAGGTCGAGGCGCCAACCCGGGACTACCACCGGTGGTCGCCACATCCGCGTTGCCAGCACGACGGCTGCACTACCGAAGTGCGGTTCCGCAGCACGGGCGGATACTGCCTCAAACATTACCACCATCACCGGGAGGAAATCGAGATGCCACCACGCCAGTACACCGACGACCAGATCCGGACCGCGATGGCCGCGCCGGGCAGCATCATCCAGAAGGCCGCGACCAATGGCCGCGCCGGGCAGCATCATCCAGAAGGCCGCGACCATCGGTGCGCACCACAGCGCCCTGGCCTACCGCGCCCGCAAGCTGGGGCTGTTGGCTCCGCCGACACCCCGCCCGGGCAACGGGAAGGCCACGGCCCGGAAGGCCAAGACCGGGCTCGACCGAGCATGGGAGGACGCATCCAAAAACCTCAGAAAAAACGCCGAGATAATGGCGGGAGCGCCAGAGACCAAGGCGCCCGAGGGTCGGTGCCAGGGCGTCGTCAGCGCGGCCGACATTGACGCTCAGTCTCCGCTGTCGCCCCTGCAGGAGGAACTGCACCGCATGGGAAACATCGTCCACAACTTCCGGGGGCTCAGTGCCGCCGGACGGACCTGGGTGCTGTCCCGACTGACCGCCGATCAGGCGGCGTGACCGCCCCGCTTCCGCCCCTGGCCGTCCGCCGCGCCGTCCAGCGGTTGCGCTGCCAGCGCTGGTTGCGGGAGTACCTGGTGTTCATGGCCAGCGGCCGGGCCCTGCGCGGCGACCGCATCGTGCTGGCGGTGATCGCGGCCGAGATGCGGGAGGCGGTACGCGCCGACGAGA
>JAPLAM010000068.1 GCA_026393275.1 Arthrobacter sp. | reverse complement strand
GACGGTGATGACCGGCTCGCAAGCAATCGTCCGCGCGCTCGAAGAACTCGGCGTCCAGGACATCTTCGGTTTGCCCGGTGGCGCAATCCTGCCCACCTATGACCCCTTGATGGCCTCCAAAATGAACCACATTCTGGTCCGTCACGAACAGGGAGCCGGCCACGCCGCGCAAGGCTATGCCATGGTCACCGGACGGGTTGGCGTCTGCATCGCCACCTCGGGCCCCGGTGCCACGAACCTCGTTACCGCCATCATGGATGCCCACATGGACTCCGTGCCGATGGTGGCCATCACCGGACAGGTCGCCAGCGGAGTCATCGGCACCGATGCCTTCCAGGAGGCGGACATCGTCGGCATCACCATGCCGATCACCAAGCACTCCTTCCTGGTCACCGATCCCAACGACATCCCGCACGTCATGGCCGAGGCGTTCCACCTCGCCTCGACCGGACGCCCCGGCCCCGTCCTGGTGGACGTGGCCAAGGACGCCCAGCAGGGACAGATGACGTTCTCCTGGCCGCCCAAGATCGACCTGCCCGGCTACCGGCCGGTGGTCCGCGGCCACAGCAAGCAGGTCCGTGAGGCGGCCCGGCTGATCGCCGCCGCCCACAAGCCGGTGCTGTACGTCGGCGGCGGTGTGGTCAAGGCCCACGCGGCCGCCGAACTGCGGGCACTGGCCGAACTCACCGGCGCCCCCGTGGTGACTACGCTGATGGCCCGGGGCGTCTTCCCGGACTCCCACCCGCAGCACGTCGGCATGCCCGGCATGCACGGCACGGTGTCCGCCGTGACCGCGCTGCAGCAGTCCGACCTGCTGATCACCCTCGGCGCCCGCTTCGATGACCGGGTCACCGGCATCCTGAAGTCCTTCGCCCCGCACGCCAAGGTCATCCACGCGGACATCGACCCGGCCGAAATCTCCAAGAACCGCACGGCCGACGTGCCTATCGTGGGCTCGGTCAAGGAGATCATCCCGGAACTCAGTGAAGCCGTGCGCCAGGCTTTCGAAACCGCGGGCACCCCGGACCTCACCAACTGGTGGGCCTTCCTGAACAACCTCAAGGAGACCTACCCACTCGGCTGGACCGAACCCGAGGACGGCCTCAGCGCACCGCAGCGGGTCATCGAACGGATCGGTGCCCTGACCGGCCCCGAGGGGATCTACGTCGCCGGCGTCGGCCAACACCAGATGTGGGCCTCGCAGTTCATCAAGTACGAACGCCCGCACGCCTGGCTGAACTCCGGCGGCGCCGGCACCATGGGTTACGCCGTTCCGGCCGCCATGGGCGCCAAGGTGGGGGAGCCGGACCGCGTGGTCTGGGCGATCGACGGCGACGGCTGCTTCCAGATGACCAACCAGGAGCTGGCCACCTGCGCGATCAACAAGATCCCGATCAAGGTTGCCATCATCAACAACTCCTCGCTGGGCATGGTGCGGCAGTGGCAGACCCTGTTCTACGAGGGCCGCTACTCCAACACCGACCTCAACACCGGCCACGACACCGTCCGGATCCCGGACTTCGTCAAGCTCGCCGACGCCTACGGCTGCGCCGCCTTCCGCTGCGAACGCGACGAGGACATCGACGCCACCATCCAGCAGGCCCTGGCAATCAACGACCGGCCCGTGGTGATCGACTTCGTCGTGAGCCCCAACTCCATGGTGTGGCCGATGGTCCCCTCCGGAGTCAGTAACGACCAGATCCAGGTTGCCCGCAACCTGACCCCGGACTGGGAAGAAGAGGACTGAACATGACCCGCCACACACTCTCCGTTCTGGTCGAAGACAAGCCCGGTGTGCTGACCCGCGTCGCGAGCCTCTTCGCCCGCCGCGCCTTCAACATCAACTCCCTGGCCGTCGGCCCGACAGAGGTTCCGGGCATCTCCCGGATGACCGTCGTCGTCGACGCCGACGGCGAGCTCATCGAACAGGTCACCAAGCAGCTGAACAAGCTGATCAACGTGATCAAAATCGTCGAGCTCACCCCCGAATCTTCCGTACAGCGCGACCACATCCTGGTCAAGGTACGGGCGGATGCCGCAACCCGGCTGCAGGTAACCCAGGCGGCCGACCTGTTCCGCGCCTCGGTGGTCGACGTCTCCACAGAGTCGGTGGTCATCGAGGCCACAGGCCACCCCGACAAGCTCACAGCACTCCTTTCGGTGCTGGAGCCCTTCGGCGTCCGCGAAATCGTGCAGTCCGGAACCCTGGCCGTCGGCCGCGGGTCCCGCTCCATGAGCGACAGGGCCCTCCGCTCCGCCTAAGAGCGCGCGGGCCAGCAACACCACCTTCGAATTTCCCCAACAGCACCACAGAATCCACTCATAAGGAGACACCCCAGTGACTGAAATGTTCTACGACGACGACGCCGACCTGTCGATCATCCAGGGCCGCACCGTCGCCGTCATCGGTTACGGCTCCCAGGGCCACGCCCACGCCCTCAGCCTGCGCGATTCCGGTGTTGACGTCCGCGTCGGCCTGAAGGCAGACTCCAAGTCCCGCGCCAAGGCCGAGGCCGAGGGCCTGCGGGTCCTCAACGTCGCCGACGCCGTCGCGGAAGCGGACCTCATCATGGTCCTCACCCCGGACCAGGTCCAGCGCCACGTCTACGCCGAGGAGATCGCCCCGAACCTGCAGGCCGGCGACGCCCTGTTCTTCGGCCACGGCTTCAACATCCGTTACGGCTACATCAAGCCGCCGGCCGACGTCGACGTCGCCCTCGTCGCCCCCAAGGGACCGGGCCACATCGTCCGCCGCGAATTCGAGGCCGGCCGCGGCGTGCCGGACCTGATCGCCGTGGAGCAGAATCCGTCCGGCAAGGCCAAGGAACTGGCCCTGTCCTACGCCAAGGCGATCGGCGGCACCCGCGCCGGCGTCATCGAGACCACCTTCACCGAAGAGACCGAGACTGACCTCTTCGGCGAGCAGGCAGTCCTCTGTGGCGGCGCGTCCCAGCTGATCATGTACGGCTTCGAGACCCTCACCGAGGCCGGCTACAAGCCCGAGGTCGCCTACTTCGAGGTGCTCCACGAGCTCAAGCTGATCGTCGACCTGATGGTCGAGGGCGGCATCGCCAAGCAGCGCTGGAGCGTTTCGGACACCGCGGAGTACGGCGACTACGTCTCGGGCCCGCGCGTCATCACCCCCGAGGTGAAGGAAAACATGAAGGCTGTCCTGAAAGACATCCAGGACGGCGCGTTCGCCAAGCGTTTCATTGACGACCAGGACGCCG
>JAPLAM010000103.1 GCA_026393275.1 Arthrobacter sp. | reverse complement strand
GGGCGACCACCACTGGAACATCATTGGCCCCTCGGTGCTGCCGACGCATGTCAACGTCGCGCTGGACGAGGTCCTCACCGAAGAGGTCGGCGCGGGGCGCCGCAACCCGACGCTGCGGTTCTGGGACTGGGAGGAGCCCTCCGTGGTCATCGGCAGTTTCCAGTCCGTCCGCAATGAGGTGCACCCCGAGGGGGTCAGCCGCCACGGCATCAGCGTGGTCCGGCGGATCAGCGGCGGCGGCGCGATGTTCATGGAGGCCGGCAACTGCATCACCTACTCCCTGTACCTGCCGCAGACGCTCGTGGACGGCATCAGCTTCGCCGACTCCTACGCGTTCCTGGACGCCTGGGTCATGGCGGCACTCAAGAAGGTGGGCATCAGCGCGTTCTACGTGCCGCTGAACGACATCGCCACCGACCAGGGCAAGATCGGCGGCGCCGCGCAGAAACGCCTCGCCAACGGCGGAATGCTGCACCACGTCACCATGAGCTACGACATCGACGCGGACAAGATGGTGGAGGTGCTGCGGATCGGCAAGGAAAAGCTCTCCGATAAGGGCACCACGAGCGCCAAGAAGCGCGTCGACCCGTTGCGCCGGCAGACCGGTCTGGCCCGCGCCGAGATCGTCGCCGCCATGATGGCCGTCTTCACGGAACGCTACGGAGCGACGCCGTCGGAACTCACCGGCGCCGAACTCGACACCGCACGCCGGCGCGTTGAGACCAAGTTCGGCACCACAGAGTGGCTGCACCGGGTCCCGTGATCCCTAAATCACCCGGTTACGCCCGCGCCTGGGCCGTAAGCGCACGGAGCAGGTGGCTGCGCTGTTCGATGATAATCCGGCGCAGCGCCCGCGGGGCGTCCGGATGTTCTGCCAGCCACCGATCCGACCTGGCGATCACCGGGTGCTCCGCGGGAGCGCCGCCCGTCCCGTCCAGATCCTGGCCTGCCGGGTAGAGGCCGCGGACGATCCGGCTCGCGATCTCGATGCTGCGGTCCGCCCAGACCCGCTCGAGGCATTCGAAGTAGGGCTCCACGTAGCCGGCCAGCAGGGCGGCCGGCGCCGTGTTGAAGCCCGCGATGGTCGCGCTGAGCAGCTGGTTGGACAACGATGTGCCATGGACTGCTGCGTCCCAGGCCGCGTCCTTGACCTTCGGGTCCGGCCGCGCCGCGAGGGCCGTGGCGTGCCCGGACTTGCCCGAGGCGGTGTTGTCGCGGGAGAGCTCGGCATCCAGCTGGGCCGGGTCCGCTTGCCCGTTGGCGGCGAGGGCGTGCCAGAGGTTCCACCGGAGCTCGGCATCAACGGAGAGTCCCTCGATCACGGTGCTGCCGTCCAGCAGTCCGGTGAGCAGGTCAAGCCGTCCGGCATCGAAACGGCTCGTGGCGGCGACCGTGCGCGCCCAGGCGAGCTGCTGGTCGGACCCGGGTGCCGCCTTCCCCAGTTCCGCCACAGCCGTGGCCAGGAAACCGCTGCGCACCGCGTCCCGGCTGTCCGCCGGCAGATAGCGTTCGATCGCCGTTCCGGCGTTGCCGAGGACGTTCAACAGCACGCCGATGCCCGGCTCGGCCGGACCGAAACGCTGCACCGCTTCGACGTACCGGGCCCCGGGGGTGACGGCATCCCGCGCGGAGTCCCAGAGGGCGGTCCAGCACAGGGCCCGGGTCATCGGGTCGCTGATTGTTCCCAGGGAACTGCGCACTGTGGCTTCCGAGTGCGGATCCAGCCTGATCTTGGCGTAGCTGAGGTCATCGTCGTTCACCAGCAGCAGCGCCGGCCTGGCTTTGCCGGCGAGCTGGCCCACCACCGTGCGTTCGCCGTCGACGTCGGTCTCCACGCTGTCGGTGCGGACCAGGTTGCCGGCGGCGTCGTGGTTGTAGAGGCCGATCCGCAGCCGGTGCGGCCGCGGCTCCTGCCGGCCGGTGATCGGGTCCTCGGCGTGCTGGATCAGGGCCACGGCGCCCAGGACGCCGTCGTTCTCCTCAATGTCGGAGGTGAGCGTCGAAATGCCGGAGGTCTGCAGCCACTGCCTCGCCCAGGGGCCGAGGTCACGGCCGGACGCGGCGCCGAGCGCCTCGAGCAGGTCCTCAAGCGTGGTGTTGCCGAACGCGTGGTCGCGGAAATACCGCCTGGAACCGGCGATGAAGGCCTCGAAGCCGACGTAGGCAACCAGCTGCTTGAGCACGGACGCGCCCTTGGCATAGGTGATGCCGTCGAAGTTCTGCTTGGCGGCCTCGAGGTCCGGGATGTCCGCGACGATCGGGTGCGTGGTGGGCAGCTGGTCCTGGACGTACGCCCAGGCCTTGCGGTTGTTGGCGAAGTTCACCCAGGCGGTGTCCCAGTCCGTGGTCCGGTCCACCCCAAGGGTGCCCATGTAGTCCGCGAAGGATTCCTTGAGCCACAGGTCATTCCACCACTGCATCGTGACCAGGTCGCCGAACCACATGTGGGCCATCTCGTGCAGGAGGGTGTTGGCCCGCGCCTGGTACTGCGAGTCGGCGGCGCGGGAGGTGAAGACGTAACTTTCCGTGAACGTCACGAGTCCCGGGTTCTCCATGGCGCCGAGGTTGTACTCGGGCACGAACGCCTGTTCGTATTTGCCCCAGGGGTACGGGTAGTCAAAGAGCCCGTTGAAGAAATCCAGGCCGTTGCGGGTGAGCCGGAACAGTTCCGCCGCGTCGAACGACGGCGCCATGGAGGCGCGGCAGTAGAGGGCCAGCGGCACGTCCAACACGGTGCCGTCCGCGAGGGTCCCGTGCCAGGCGTCTTCGGCCTTGAAGTAGGGGCCGGCCAGCACGGTGGTGATGTAGGTGGACATCCGCTTGGTGGGGGCGAAGTCCCAGCGGCTCGTCGCCGGGTCGCTGGTCAGCTGGGTGCGGAAGGTTTCGACGCCGTTCGAGGACACCTGCCACTGGGACGGAGCCATCACGTGGAAAGTGAACTCGGCCTTGAGGTCGGGCTGTTCGAAGTTCGCAAAGACTCGGCGCGCGTCGGCGGGCTCGTACTGGGTGTAGAGGTAGCACTGGCCGTCTGCCGGGTCGAAGAAGCGGTGCATTCCCTCGCCGGAGGTGCTGTAGAGGGCCGTGCCGGTGACCGTCACCTGATTCTCGGCCTGCAGCTTGTCCAGGCGGATCCGGGACCCGTCCACCACGTCCTCAACGGGCAGGCTCTCCCCGTTGAGGACGACGCTGTGGACCGTGCTGCCGATGAAGTCCAGGAACGTGGCAGCGCCGGGCTCGCGGGCGGTGAAGTTGATAATGCTGCGGCTCGTGTAGCCGGCGACGTCGGGATCTGCCGCCTGCCGGATGTCCAGGGACACGTCGTAGCTGTGGGTGGTGATCAGGGCTGAGCGGGCTGCCGCTTCGTCACGGCGCAGGTTCTGATTAGGCACTCCGCCATTTAATCACGCGGACCGCCGCGGGGCAGCCAGCGCCAGTGGCCCCGGGCCGGCAGTCCGGGGCACCTTTGTCAGCGGCCGGGGATGAGGACGACGGCGGCAGCCAGTCCCAGCGCAGCGATCAGCAGCCACGACACGAGGGCGGCCAGCAGGGCGCGGGTCCCCGTCCGCAGCAGGTGACCCACCCGGACGGCCGAACCGAGGCCGAACAGCGCCATGCCCAGCAGCAGGTCCTGCAGTACGGCGGCTGCCTCGGGCACCCCGGTGGGCAGCCAGCCGGCGGATCGCAGCGCTACCATCGCGATGAACCCCACGACGAAGAGCGGCACGACCGGCGGGAACTTTCCGCCGGCGTCGGACCCGATCCGGTGGTGGATGCCCGCCGCGGCGACCATCGGCGCGAGCAGGAGCACACGGGTGAGTTTGACGATGACGGCCACGGCAAGCGCCGCGGCGCCCGCGGTCTGCGCGGTGGCGACCACCTGCCCGACGTCGTGCACCGACGCGCCTACCCACGCGCCGAAGGCTTCCGGGCCGAGCCCCAGCGGGCCGATCAGGAGCGGCAGGACCCCGATGGCGAGCGTGCCGCAGAGCGTGACCAGCGCGATCGGAAGCACGGTGTCCTGCTGCCGGATCCGTCGCACCGCGGCCATCGCGCCGATCGCGGACGCGCCGCAGATGGAAAACCCCGTGGCCATCAGCAGGGAGACGGGTGGCGGCAGCCGGAACAGCCGGCCGATGCTGTAGGTACCCGCGAAGGCCGCCAACACCACCCCGGTGATCAGCAACAGGGCAGGCCAGCCCAGGCCCAGCACGTCCACCACACTGACCTTGAGCCCCAGCACCACGATTCCGCTGCGCATCAAATGCTTGCCGGCGAAGTCCAGTCCTGCCCGGCCGGTTCCGGCGCTCCAGCCGGACACGCCGGGGAGGTTCGCCGTCAGCAGCCCCAGCAGGACCGCCACGGTCATGGCCGGCAGCGCGGGCAGCACAGTGTGGACGGCGAGGGCGGTCCCGACGGCGGCTGCGCACGCGAGGAGGCCGGGCAATAGCGGGCGCAGGCGGCCGCCTTGCTGTCGGGAGGCGGAGCTGGAAGAAGGCACGATCTCAACCTTGCCGCACACGCGGGTCAAACACCGCACCGAAACGCTCACGCACGAAGGCAGCCCAGCCCGCGCGCTCGGAAGCGGGGAACCGGGCGGTAGCGCCCGCTGTGAGCTGCAACACGCCCCGTGGGCGGGGCCCGTTATGAGTTCGGCCTAAAAAAGTGGTTGGCTAGTGGACATGTCTGACCTTTTCCAGGATTACTCAGAGGCCGCCGGCCGCAGCGGTGCCTATGACGAGATGTTCGCCCCGGGCCAAGAGACGCGGCGCTCCTACGGGCAGGTCGCCGGGGCGCTCCAGGAACTCTCGCTGGCCGATGTCACGGCCCGCGCGGACTCGATGGCCCGGACGTTCCTGGACCGCGGCGTCACCTTCGACTACGCGGGGGAGGAGCGGCCCTTTCCGCTGGACATCGTGCCCCGGGTGATCCCGGCCGACGAGTGGACGGTCCTGGAGCGTGGCGTGGCGCAGCGGGTGCGGGCCCTCGAAGCTTTCCTCAACGACGTCTACGGCAAGATGGCGGTCGTCTCCGACGGCGTCGTCCCGCGGCAGCTCGTCACCACCAGCGCGCATTTCCACCGCCAGGTCCACGGCTTTGAACCGGCAGGCGGCGTGCGGGTCCACGTTTCCGGAATAGACGTCGTCCGCGACGCCGCCGGTACCTTCCGGGTTTTGGAGGACAACGTGCGGGTGCCCTCCGGCGTCAGCTACGTCCTGGAGAACCGCCGCGCCATGGCCAAGGGCCTGCCGGAGGCCTTCGGCCAGCAGCTGATCCGGCCGGTAGAGGAGTACCCCCGCCGGCTGCTGTCCGCGCTGCGCAAGACGGCACCGTCCGGCGTCGACGATCCCACAGTGGTGGTCCTGACCCCCGGGGTCTTCAACAGCGCCTACTTCGAGCACACACTGCTGGCCGGCCTGATGGGCGTGGAACTTGTCGAGGGCCGTGACCTGATCTGCCGCGGCAACCGGGTCTACATGCGCACCACCGCCGGCGAGCAGCGCGTGGACGTGATCTACAAGCGGATCGACGACGAGTTCCTCGACCCGCTGCAGTTCCGCTCCGACTCCATGCTGGGCTGCCCCGGACTGGTCAACGCCGCCCGCGCCGGCGGCGTCACGATCGCCAACGCCGTGGGCAACGGCGTCGCGGACGACAAGCTGGTGTACAGCTACGTGCCGGACTTGATCCGCTATTACCTCAACGAAGAACCCGTGATCGCCAACGTGGACACCTTCCGGCTCGAGGAGAAGGAAGCCCGCGAACATGTGCTGGACCGCCTCGACGAGCTGGTGGTCAAGCCCGTGGACGGTTCCGGCGGCAAGGGCCTCGTGATCGGCCCGGACGCGTCCAAGGATGAACTCGAGGCGCTGCGCCAGCGGATCATCGCCGACCCGCGTGGCTGGATCGCACAGCCGGTGCTGCAGCTCTCCACCGTGCCCACGCTCAGCGGCGACAAATTCGGCCCGCGGCACGTGGACCTGCGGCCGTTTGCCGTGAACGACGGCGACGACGTCTGGGTCCTGCCCGGCGGCCTGACCCGGGTGGCGCTCAAGGAAGGGTCGCTGATCGTCAACTCCAGCCAGGGCGGCGGCTCCAAGGACACCTGGGTCCTTGCCGACTCGCCGCAGGTGCCCGTCGAGGCCATCCCGCGGCCCGCGGTCACGGTCCGTGAACGGGTGTCGGTCTGGCCCGTGGAGAGCAACTGGCGCGACAGCCAGAAGGAACAGCAACAGCAGCAGATGTCCGAGGCGCAGGAGGTAGCCGCGAATGCTTAGCCGAATTGCCGAGTCACTGTTTTGGATCGGCCGTTACGTGGAGCGGGCCGATGGTACCGCCCGCATCCTGGACGTCCACCTCGAGCGCCTGAACCACCTGCCGATGGAGGAGCAGCGCAGCGTCGCGCGGGAACTCCTGGCGGTCATGGGCGCCCGGCCGCAGTCCGACGAGTTCGGCCTGGACGAGCTGCTGCACGCCCTGGCCTACGACAAGCACAGCGCCACCTCGATCGCCGGTTCCCTCGGCGCCGCCCGGGAGAACGCCCGGCGGGCCAGGGAAACCGTGTCCTCGGGGCTCTGGGAGAGCCTTAACACCACCTACTACGGGCTCAACCAGCACCGCAAGGACGTGGTGGGGACCTACCGCTTCTGCACCTGGGTGCTGGAGCGCACCGCGATGGTCAGCGGCCTCGCGGATACCACCGTCAGCCACGACGAAAGCTGGCTGTTCCTGGTCCTGGGACGTTCGCTGGAGCGGGCGGACATGACGGCGCGCATGCTCTCCACCCGGGACGTGCTCTCGGCCGGCATGTCCTGGGTGAACATGCTTCGCTGCGCCGGCGCGTACGAGTCCTTCCTGCGGACCCGCCGCGCCGCGTTCGGCGACCAGCATGCGGCGGAGTTCCTGCTGCTGGACCGGCTCTTCCCGCGGTCCATCGTCTACGCCCTGCGCGACGCCGACGAATGTTTGGCCAAGCTGGACCCGTCGGCGCAGCGCGTCGGCTTCATCAACGACGCCCGCCGGATTGTCGGCCAGGCCCGCACCTTCCTCGAGTTCCACCGCACCGACGATCTGATGTCCGAACTGCCCGAACACATGGAGCGCGTGCAGAAGGCAGTGTCGCAGGCGTCGGACGCCATTTCCCGTAAGTACTTCAATCAGGCGGACGAACTGGCCTGGGTGGGAGAAGTTTCATGACCCGGCTCAGCATCACCCATAAGACCGCGTACAAGTACAACGGGCGCGTGACCCTGTCCTACAACGAGGCCCGGATGACGCCGCTGACGGATCCGCAGCAGGTGGTGCTGGAGTCTTCGATGAAGGTCTCGCCCGCGCAGGCTGCGATCAGCAGCTACCGCGACTACTGGGGTACCCGCGTGACCGCCTTCGACATGCAGATGCCGCACGAGTACCTGGAAGTCCTGTCCACCACCACCGTGGAGGTACACCGCGTGGAGCGGATCGCGGCGGACGCGGACATCGTCGGCTGGGACGTGCTGTCCTCGCCGGAGACGCTCAACCAGTTCAGCGACTGGATCCCGCAGTCGCAGCTCACCGGCCCCGGCGCCGAGGTGCTGGGCATCGTGCCCGGCGTCGTAGAGGGGCGCAACCCGCACGAGGCGGCGATGGCCGTCTTCGAATGGATGCGTGGGGAGATGAGCTACATGAAGGGCTCCACCGGCGTTACCACCAACGCGGAGGAGGCCTGGAACCAGCGCCAAGGCGTGTGCCAGGACCTCGCCCACCTCGCGATCGGGGCGCTGCGCAGCTGCGGCATCCCGGCCCGGTACGTCTCGGGCTACCTCCACCCGCGGTCGACGGCGGACCTCGGCGAGACTGTCGCCGGGCAGTCCCACGCGTGGCTGGAGTGGTGGGACGGCGAATGGCGCAGCTGGGACCCGACGAACCACAAGCCGGCCGGGGACTTCCACGTCACCGTGGCGCGCGGCCGGGACTACCGGGATGTGCCGCCGCTGAAGGGGATCCTGTCCGGCGGCGGAGGGTCGGCACTGTCGGTGACGGTGGAGATCACCCGGCTGGCCTGAGCCGCCGGCACCGCCTCTGTGTCTTGAGGGTCGCGGCGCTACTCGAGGCCGGAGCGGGTGGCGTCATCCAGCGGCGTCCACCACGTCAGCGGCGGCACGATCTTGAAACGCCGGCCCGTGACGGAGTCCGGTGTGATCCGGACGAAGTGCTCCTTCTTGCCGGCCTGCCACGGGAACAGCAGCAGCCCCACCGTGTCCAGGACCTCTTCCTGGTTCTTCACCGCGGCCGCCTGGCCCTTGATGACCACACTCCAGGCGATGCCGGAGTCGGAATCGACGCCGTCGGCCTCGACGGCCACCGGAGTGTCGCCCGTGGCTGCCTGGAGTTTCGTGCCCTCCGCCGTGCGGAACACCAACGTTCCGTGGTCCACCTTGTAGTTGATCGGAAAGATGTCCGGGTGGTCGTCCACCCACACGGCCATGCGGCCCACGGTGACGCTGCGCAGGAGCCTCCAGCACTCGTGGTTGTCCAGGTTTTCAACCTCATGCGGCTGGTTGGCGGCCGATTTCGGATCAGTGCTCATGGCGCCGAGCCTACGTCAGGCAACGCCGCCGGGGCTAGGGCATAACGTCCCGGCGACGTAACAATGCCGCCCTCCTTTCAGGTCCGATCGGCACCTTAGGGGGTATTCTGGCAACACGTCATCGGCGCGGATGCACGTCGTCGGAATTGGGGACACTGAAGATGAACTCAGCAGGTAGCACTCCGGAGATTGCCGCTTCCGGCAACCCGCGGATCGAGGACCTGCTCAAAGACTTTGTCTCCCGCGCCGGCGAATTGCTCCAGTCCCAGGAGCGGATGGCCGGACTGCTCGAAGCCGTCGTCGCCATAGCTGAGGATCTGAGCCTGGACGCCGTGCTCGAACGTGTGGTGCAGTCCGCCTGCGGCCTCGTCCATGCCCGCTATGGGGCGCTGGGCGTGATCGGCGAAGACAGTGCCCTGAGCCACTTCGTCAGCATCGGCATCGACGACGAACTCGCCGAGCGGATCGGGCCGCTGCCCATCGGCCACGGAGTGCTCGGCCTGCTGATCACTGACCCGCGTCCGCTGCGCCTCCATGACCTGCGCAAACATCCGGAAGCCTACGGCTTTCCCCAGCACCATCCCCCCATGCACTCCTTCCTTGGCGTGCCGGTCCGGGTCCGCGATACGGTCTTCGGCAACCTTTATCTGACGGAGAAGGACGACGGCGGGGACTTCACCGACGAGGACGAGAGCCTCGCAGCCGCGCTGGCCGCCGCGGCCGGCGTCGCGATCGAAAACGCAAAACTATACGACGACGCCCGACGCCGCGCCCGCTGGCTGGAAGCTTGCATGGATGTGGCCGGCCTGATGCTCGGCAGCGACCGGGACTACACCGCCGGCGGTCTCGACCCCATCGCGGCCCGGGCTCTCCAGGAATCAGAATCCCAACTGGCGCTGATCGTGGCACCTGCGGTCGCCGGGCCCGGCTACATCGTTGCCGGAGCCGCGGGGGAGCACGGCCAGGACTTCTCCGGCACCCTGCTGGCCCTTGACTCGCCCGAACTGCAGGACGTACTCGCCGGCGGGGAGCCGGTTGTACTCAACGACTCCGCAGCGGTATTGGAGGGACACTGCAGCGTCATGGGCCAAGTCCTCGCGGTTGCGTTGAGTACGCAGGGCGCCCACCACGGCCTGCTGCTGCTGGCCCGGCACCCGGATGCGTTGCGCTACGCCCGCACCGACATCGAGATGGGCGCCGTCTTCGGCTCGCACGTGGCCCTGGCGCTGGAACTTGCCCGCGTTCACCGGCTCCGCGAGGAACTGCTCGTGTTCACGGACCGGGACCGGATCGCCCGGGACCTGCACGACCTGGTCATCCAACGGCTTTTCGCCGCGGGGCTGAGCGTGCAGAGCCTGACCCGATACACCAAGGACGAACTCGCGACCGAACGGATCAGCAACATCACGGGCGAGCTGGACGAGGCGATCCGCAGCCTGCGAGACACGATCTACTCGCTCAGGAGCGGCAGCGGCGAAACCGAACTGCTCAGCGGCAGGATCCGCCGGGTGGCCCGGAGATCGGCCAAGTCCATTCCGTTTACTCCCCGGCTGACGCTGACCGGTCCGGTCGACGCCGTCACGCCGGACAAGGCGGACAACGTCGTGGCCGTGGTCTCCGAAGGACTGAGCAACGCAATCCGGCATTCCGGTGCCGACGCCATTTCCGTCTCCGTCGCCGTCATCAAGGGCCGGGTCACGGTAGTCATCACGGACAACGGCTCCGGCTTCAACGTCACCCACGAACGCAACGGCCTGGCCAACCTGGAAGACCGGGCCCGGATGCTCGACGGCGAGTGCATCATCTCCTCCGAGCAGGATGCCGGCACCAGCGTGGAATGGTCCGTCCCGCTCTAGCCGGCGTCAGCGCGCGCTGTGCTGCCGTCCGCCGTCGGCCGCTGCGCCGGCGGTCGGTGCCCCCTGGCCGGCCGGGCTGGCAATGAAGACGGCTGCCTGGGTACGCCGTTCGAAGCCCAGCTTGGCGAGCAGCGACGAGACGTAGTTCTTCACCGTCTTTTCGGCCAGGAACATCTCGGCGGCGATCTGCCGGTTGGTGAGGCCGCCCCCTACCAACTCCAGCACCCTGCGCTCCTGGGGGGTCAGGGCCGCGGTCCGCGGATCGACTTCTTCGATCTCCACCAGGCTCTCGACGACACCCGCGGCGACCCCCTCCTCGAAGAGTGATTCGCCGGCCGCGGCCCGCCGCAGGGCGCCGATCAGGTCGGTGCCGCCAATCTCCTTCAGGACGTAGCCGGAGGCGCCGGCCAGGACAGCCCCGCGCAGGGCCTGATCGTCATCGAAGCTGGTGAGGATGATGCAGTTCAGCGACGGGTCCACGGAACGTACGTCCCGGCAGACCTCAATGCCGGTGCCGTCGGGCAGCCGAGCGTCCAGGACGCAGACGTCCGGGTGCAGCGCAGGAATCCGCCGTGTCGCCTCCACCGCTGAGCCCGAGCTGCCGACCACCAGGAAGCCTTCCCCCTCCAGCAGTTCCTGGAGGCCGCGGCGGACCAGCTCATGGTCGTCGAGGATGAACACTCGGACAACCGCCGGATGACCCTCGGCCGCGGTAAGACCGGCATCTGCCCAGGCAATCATGTTTCTCCCACTGGTTCTAAGTGGCTGCCATGCAGTGCAGCCGTGGTACCTATTGTGCTGCCCGGACGCCCCCGATGGGGGCGAAGCCGGAAGATTTCTTTGCCCCGCACAGCAAATTCTTCACCCCGCGCGCAACTCGCAGCAAGGGTCATTCGACCCACAGAACCGGGCCGGCCGGGCTGCGCCGTGACTTTCGGCCCTAGCCCGCAGCCGCGTCGGCCGGAAGGGTTTAAGCTACGCGCCGGCGGGGTACGACGAAAGGATCGGTCATGAGCGAGGCTACAGGCATCCGGACCATCCTGGTCGGGGTCGACGGATCTGACGCTTCAGTGGAGGCCTTGCGCCAGGCGCAGACACTGGCCGGCCCGCTGTCCGCCGCGGTCGTGGCGATGGCTTGTTGGGAGTTTCCGCCGGTTTACGACGGCTACGTTGCCATGGGCATCAATGACTTTGACGTCCGCGCGGGGGAGATTCTGCAGGAGACGGTCGTGAAGGCTTTCGGCGACGACCTTCCAGCCAATCTGGAAACACGGCTGGTCCAGGGGCATCCGCGCAGGATCCTGATCGATGAGAGCCGGAACGCTGACCTGCTGGTGCTCGGCCGGCGCGGACATGGTGGCTTCGGGGGCTTGTTGCTCGGATCGGTGAGCTCCGCCCTCGTGGCGCACGCACACTGCCCGGTCCTGGTGGTCCACGCGCCTGAGAAGCGCTAGGTCCGCGCGGTCTACTCGAAGGAGGCCCGCCGCGGATCCGCGAGCCTGGTGTGCCACACGTCCGGGTTGTTGACCTTGAAGCGGCGTCCCGTGAGGGCCTTCGGGGCCAGCCGCACGTAGTAGTTCTTCTCGCCCGGCTGCCACGGCTCCAGGAGCAGCTCGTCGACGGCGTCCTTGTCGGCCTGGTCCTCGATGAGTTCCGCGTCGCCGCGGGCGACGACGCTCCACGCCGACTGCTCATGCGTGTCGTAGCCGTCGATTTCGAACGCCACAGGCTTGGCCGTGATGGCGCCCCAGAGTTTCGTCCCGCCGGCGGTGCGGAACACGATCGAGCGACGCTGCAGGACAAAGTTCACCGGGAAGACCTCCGGGTGGCCGTCCACGATCAGGGCGATCCGCCCCACCACCTCGCTGTCCAGCAGTACCCAGCACTGGTCGATGGATAGCTGGAAATTGGGCGGGGGCGTCGTCGTCGTGTTCACAGCTCCACGTTACGGACAGCCTGCGGGCCGTCATTAGGGCCATAAGGCCCGTGGCCCCGCCGCGGGCCGTCTGCTAAGCGGTGGTAGGACGGGCCCAGGGCGGGCTCACCAGGGGCTGGGCTTGTAGTCCTTCAGGAAGACACCGTACTGGTCGTCGCCGGCCTCGCCCATGACAATGGGGTCGTAGACCCGGGCGGCGCCGTCCACGAGGTCCAGCGGGGCGTGGAAGCCCTCCTCCATCAGCCGGACCTTCGTGTAGTGCGGCCGCTCATCGGTGATCCAGCCGGTGTCGACGGCGGTCATCAGGATGCCGTCGGCCTCGAGCATCTCCTTGGCGCTGGTGCGGGTCATCATGTTCAACGCGGCCTTGGCCATGTTGGTGTGCGGGTGCCCGGGTCCCTTGTAGGCGCGGGAGAACTGGCCCTCCATGGCGCTGACGTTCACGATGTACTTGCGCCGCGCCGTGGAACGTTTCATCGCCCCGCGAAGCCGGCTCACCAGCAGGAACGGTGCGGTGACGTTGCAGAGCTGTACTTCGAGCATCTCGAGCGGATCAACCTCGTCCACCACTTGCGTCCAGCTGTTGATGCTGGCGAGGTCCGGGACCAGGCCGCCGGCGTCGATCGCAGTGCCCGCGGCGATCCGCTCCAGCGACGCGGAGCCGGTGGACAGGGCCAACGAGGTGATCGCGTCGCCCGCCAGCACCGGATGGTCCAGGACCGAGCTGGCCAGCGCCAGCGGGTGCTTGTCGTGGGCGTGGCCGAAGGTGACCAGTTCGGGGCCGCCGTTGGCCGGCTGGAGTTCCGCGGGCAGCGGCTCGGCTTCGGCGTCGACCAGCGGCTGGTAGGCGTTGCCTGAGCGCCGGACCGTCTGTGCGGCGTTGTTAATGATGATGTCCAGGGGCCCGGCGGCGTCGAGGGAGTCCGTCAGTGCCATCACCTGCGAGGGGTCGCGCAGGTCGATGCCGACGATCCGCAGCCGGTGAAGCCAGTCTCCGCTGTCCTCCATCGCGGCGAAGCGGCGGGCGGCGTCCTTCGGGAAACGCGTGGTGATCGTGGTGTGGGCGCCGTCGCGGAGCAGACGGAGCGCAATGTACATGCCGATCTTGGCCCGTCCGCCGGTCAGGAGCGCGCGCCGGCCGCTCAGGTCTGTCCGTGCGTCCCGCTTGCTGTGGCTGAAGAGCGCGCACTCGGGGCAGAGCTGGTGGTAGAAGGCATCGACCTGGGTGTAGTGCTGCTTGCAGATGTAGCACGGCCGGGACTTGATCAGGTGCCCGGCGACTTCGCCGGTGGCCGAGGTCGCCAGCTTGTTGCCGCGCGTCTCGTCGTCGATCCGGTCCGGGGCCGCCGTCGCGGTCTGGGCGATCACGGCGCGGTCCGCCTCGGCGATCAGGTCCCGTTTGGTGACCCTGCGGTGGCGTTTGACTGCCTTGAACATCTTCCCGGTCGCTCGCCGGATCGCTAGGTAGTCCGGGTGTTCCTCGTCGTAGACGTGGATGCTGTCCAGCACCTTGAGGCAGGCGGCGATTTCCTCGGGGGTCAACGCGGCAGGATTCAACCCGGCGGGGGCGGATCCGGTTGGGTCAGGCGACACGCTGGCCGGGGCGGTGGGCAGATCGGGGGAGCTCATTGGTCCAATTTTACAGCCCGGCCGGGGCGCGCGCGGACGCCGGGACCCGGCCGCCCCGACGGGGGCTGTCTGGCGGGGTCCCGGCGCCGGGTATCGCCTCAGTACGCCTTGGAGGAGGGCTTTCCGGAAGAATTGACGCCGACGGCGGCGGCCTGAACTTCGGCGACCTTGTCCACGGAGTCCCGCAGGGCCGCCCACTTTTCCGTGGCTGCCCTAACGGCGTCAGGTACCACGATCAGGTTGGCGGCCGAGAGGGCGCGCTCCGCGTCGCCGGGTTCGGGCACCACCTGGCCCTTGGCGAGAACCGTGATGCCGGAGTCCGTGACCTTGAAGCCGCGCGCACGGTCCAGCTCTGGATCCAGTCCGATCGCGGCGTGCGCGGGGATCCGGACGTTCTTGTCGATGATGGCGCGCTTGATGACGGCGCCTTCACCGACGTTGACCTTGTCCATCAGCACGGAATCGAGGACCCGGCTGGACGTGCTCACGTAGACGTCGTTGGAGAGCACTGAGCCCTCGACGATGCCGCCGGAGATCACGGTGCCGTTCGCAACGATCGAGTCCAGCGCCGATCCGACGGTGTTGTGCTTGCCGCGGACGAACTTGGCCGGCGGCGAGATGCTCTGCCGCGTGTAGATCGGCCATTCGGAGTTGTACAGGTTAAAGACCGGCACGGGGGAGATGAGGTCCATGTGCGCGTCGTAGAACGAGTCGATGGTGCCGACGTCGCGCCAGTAGGTGCGGTCCCGTTCGGTCGATCCCGGGATCTCGTTGAGGGTGAAGTCGTAAACCCCCGCCTCGCCCTGGTCCACGAAGTACGGGATGATGTCCCCGCCCATGTCGTGCTTGGTATCGAGCCGCTCCGCATCGACGTGCAGGGCAGCGACCAGCGCGTCGGCGTCGAACACGTAGTTGCCCATGGAGGCCAGGAACTGGGTGGGGTCGGCGGCGAGTCCGGGGGTGGAGGACGGTTTCTCGACGAACGCGGCGATCTTCTGCGGATCGTTCGGGTCCACCTCGATTACCCCGAACTGGTCCGCCATGGTCAGGGGCTGGCGCACCGCAGCCACTGTTGCCTTGGCACCGCTGGCGACATGCTGCGCCACCATCTGCGCGAAATCCATGCGGTACACGTGGTCCGCGCCAACGACGACGACGATGTCGGGGTTGGCGTCGTGGATCAGGTTCAACGACTGGTAGATGGCGTTGGCACTGCCCAGGAACCAGCTCTTGCCGACCCGCTGCTGCGCGGGCACGGACGCGACGTAGTTGCCGAGCTGCGTGGACATCCGCCAGGTTTCGGAAATATGCCGGTCGAGGCTGTGGGATTTATATTGCGTCAGGACCACAATCTGCAAATACCGCGAATTCACTAGGTTGGATAGGGCGAAATCAATGAGTCGGTAACTCCCGGCGAACGGGACGGCAGGCTTGGCCCGGTCGGCTGTCAACGGCATCAGCCTGTTTCCCTCGCCACCTGCAAGGACAATGGCCAAAACTTTCTTCTGCTGCGGCATAGTGATCGCTCCTGAACGCCTTCGTTGCTCCCCAAAATCGTCCGGTATGCCCGAACGTCTTCACACTAGAACAGATCAGCCTGAAGGACTACCTTGGGGTTTGTGCGAATAGACATTGTGACCAAGGAATTTCCGCCCGAAATCTATGGGGGCGCCGGCGTCCACGTGGCCGAACTCAGCCGGGTACTGGCGAAGGAGGTGGAACTGCACGTCCGGGCGTTCGGTGCGCCGCGGGAACCTGACTACCATGGGGCGACCGTCACGTCCTATCCCGTGCCGGAGGATCTGGCCGGCGCCAACGCCGCCGTCCAGACGCTCGGCGTGGACGTGCGGATCGTGCCGGACATCGCCGGTGCCGACCTGGTGCACTCCCACACCTGGTACGCCAACATGGCCGGGCACATCGCCTCGCTGCTGCACGGCATCCCGCACGTGCTCAGTGCCCACAGCCTGGAACCGCTGCGGCCGTGGAAGGCTGAGCAGCTCGGCGGCGGCTACGCCCTGTCCTCCTGGGTGGAGAAGACGGCGTATGAGTCCGCCGCCGCGATCATCGCCGTCTCTGAGGGCATGCGCCAGGACATCCTGCGCAGCTACCCCGAGGTGGACCCGGCGAAGGTCCGCGTGGTGCACAACGGCATCGACGTGAGCCTTTGGAACCGTGATGAAGGCGAGGACGCCATCCGCGCCCTCGGGATCGACCCGGAGCTGCCGAGTGTCGTCTTCGTCGGCCGGAACACTCGGCAGAAGGGTGTTCCGTACCTGCTGCGGGCCGCCGCCAAGCTGCCCGCGGATGTGCAGCTGGTGCTGTGCCTCGGCGCCGCGGATACCCCCGAGCTCGCCGCGGAGACTGCCCGGCTCATCGAGGAACTGCAGTCCCAGCGCAGCGGCGTGATCTTGGTGGAGCGGATGCTCCCGCGCCACGAGCTGATCCAGGTCCTGAGCCACGCCACCGCGTTCGCCTGCCCGTCCATCTACGAGCCGCTCGGAATCGTGAACCTGGAGGCCATGGCCTGCGGCGCCGCGGTGGTGGCTAGCGCCACCGGCGGCATCCCTGAGGTGGTCCAGCACGGCGAGACCGGCCTGCTCGTTCAGCTCGAACAGGTCACCGACGGCACCGGCACCCCGCTGGATCCGGAGAAGTTCGTCACCGAGTTTGCCGCGGCCCTGACCGAGGTGGTCTCCGACCCGGAGCGTACCCGCGCCATGGGTCAGGCCGGCCGCCGCCGGGCCGAGGAGCATTTCTCCTGGGAATCCATCACCGAAACCACGCTCGAGGTCTACCGCTCGGTACTGCCGCACTAACCGCCGCTAAGAGCACAGCAACGACGACGGCGCCGCCCCCGAGCAAGGGGGAGGCGCCGTCGTCGTACGGTTTTGGATCAGCGGTGCTGCATCATCGATGCTGCATCGGCGGCGCGGATTCATCCGCGCTGGGACTTGGTCTTCTTGCCGCCCTGTACCTTGGCCTCGCGGGCCGTGCGGGCCAGCAGGATCTTCTCGTCCAGCGGCGCGTGGCCGCTGGCGCGCTGCTGGCGGAAGAACTCCCGGGCCTCGTCCTGCCGGGTCTTCTCCGCCCCGGTGGCGATCGCGGCGCGCAGGTGTTCGGGTCCGTAGCCGAAGGCGTCCACGAGGTCCAGCGCATGCGGGCGGATCTTCACGAGCAGCCGGTTGATGTACTCGCCCACGGTGCGGGCGCGCTGCATCGAGAGCCGGCCGTTCATCAGGTACCAGGACAGGTTCTTCTCGATCAGGGACAGGCCGAACAGGTCCCGCAGCCAGGTCAGGACCGCCTTGGTGCCGGGGTCCGCCACGTTGCCCAGCGCCTCGGTGAAGGCCTCCCACTGCAGCAACTCGGCGTGCGCCTGGGCCGCTTCGATGAGCTCGTTTTGGTGGCTGTTGAACAGCGCCGCGGCCTGCTGCTGGGGCAGCTTGTTCGCTCCCTTGAGCGCCGCGCCGACCTCGGCCACCATGGCCTGGACGCGCTCTGTCAGCAACGCCCGCTGGCCGGACTCGTCCTTGATGGCACTGGCAGCCTTGTGGACCGAGCCGGAATCCGCCACGAACTGGGCGACGCCGCGCAGGCCGGTCCGGTGGATGGCGGCGCCGGTGGCCTGTCCGACGACGTAGCGGGCCAGCACGCCGAAGTCGACGTTGCGGAACTCCTTGGCGTAGTCGGCCAGCAGCCGCTTCGCGACGAGCTGCAGCAGCACGGTGTTGTCGCCTTCAAACGTGGCGTAGACGTCGAGGTCGGCGCGCAATGAGGCGAACCGGTTCTCGATCAGGAAGCCGGCGCCGCCACAGGCCTCGCGGCACTCCTGGAGGGTGTCGAGGGCGTGCCAGGTGCTCAGCGCCTTGAGCGCGGCGGCCAGGGTTTCCAGGTCCTGGCGGTCCTCGTCGGTGTCGTTCCGGCCGGAGAAGACGTCGTCGAATTTCTGCAGCAGCTGTTCGCTGGCGAAGCTCGCGGCGTAGGTGGTGGCGAGCCGGGTGAACAAACGGCGCTGGTGGCGCTGGTAGTCCAGCAGCACTTCTTCGTCCGTGGGCGAGGAGGCATTGAACTGGCGGCGTTCGGCGGCGTACTGGATGGCGGTCTTGAGGGCCAGCTTGGACGCGGTCACGGCGGCGCCGTCGAGCGATACCCGGCCCTGGACCAGGGTGCCCAGCATCGTGAAGAAGCGGCGCCCCGGGCTGGCGATGGGTGAGCTGTAGGTGCCGTCGACGTCGACGTTGCCGTAGCGGTTGAGCAGGTTGGTCCGGGGGATCCGGACCTGCGTGAAGTGCAGCCGGCCGTTGTCGATCCCGTTCAGCCCGCCCTTGACGCCGTCGTCCTCGCCGCCGATGCCGGGCAGGAATTCCTTGGTCTCCGGGTCGCGCAGCTGCATGTAGAAGGCATGCACGCCATGGTTGACGCCGTTGGTGATCAGCTGGGCGAAGACGACGGCGGCCAGGCCGTCGAGCGCCGCGTTGCCGATGTAGTCCTTCCAAGCCGCACGGAAGGGCGTGTGCACCACGAATTCCCCGGTGGCGGGGTCGTAGGTGGCGGTGGTGGCGATGCTGGCGACGTCCGAGCCGTGGCCCGTCTCGGTCATGGCAAAGCAGCCGGGAATGTCAAGGTTCATGATGCCGGGAAGCCACTTCGCGTGGTGCTCCTCGGTGCCGAGGTGGTTCACTGCGGACCCGAACAGGCCCCACTGCACCCCGGCTTTGATCTGCAGCGAGGGGTCGGCGATGACCAGTTCCTGGAATCCTGCCACGTTGGCGCCGTGTTGGTCCGCGCCGCCGACCGCGGCGGGGAAGGCACGGTGCACGGCACCGTTGTCCACGAGGATCTTCAGCTGGCCGAAGACGCGCTGGCGGTGTTCGGTGTGGGTGAGTCCCTCGGTCTTGTGGAGTTCCGGGCGGCCGGCCAGTTCCCGGGACTGCCGGCGGACCGCGGCCCACTTGCCCAGCAGCTGTTCGCCGAGGGCGGCGACGTCGACGGCGGGGGTCCCGGTTTTGGTTGCGGTTGCCCGGGCGGTGGCCAGGGCCGGTGACGTCTTCGGCGCGCGGGCCGGGGAGGTGGTGGGCTGCGCAGGGCGGTCGGCTAGTTCAGTCATGTCGATTCCTTCGTTGGCGCTGACACTGTGGTTCTGACAAGGGGGTTCTGACGCTGTCGGTCTGGCAGGGGGGACCGGCAGGGGGTGGGCCGGGGCGTGCGGTTGGCTACGGGACCGGCGGGTCCTGGAGTTCCGGCGCGACGCCGAAACAGAGCCAGTCCGTGATCTGGCGGGCCATCGCTTCCTGGCCGGGCTTGAGAGAGGAGTCCGGGCTCGCCAGCCACTGCTCGCCGGCGTTCCGGACGAGCCCGATCGCGGCGTTGGGCCAGTAGCCGATCATGGCTTCCCTGCCCGGCGTGGCGCGCAACAGGCTCCGCATGGGCAGCGCGATCATCGCGCTGATCGCGTCGAAGAAGTGCCCCAGCGCGCCCGCCGCCCCGATAGGGCCGTGGCTCTCGGCGTCGCCGGGCGCGTTCCGGGTGACAAAGGTGTAGACGTTCGGGCTGGTCTCGGCCATCTGCAGGTAGGCGGAGACCATGGCGTAGAGCCCTTCGCGTGGGGTCTGGGCGCTCTGTGCGGCTTCCTGGATCCGCCGCTGCATCTGGTTCAGGACCACTTCGCCCACGGCCTGCTGGAGTCCCGCCTTATCGCCGAAGTAGCGGTAGAAGACGGACTTAGAGGTTCCCGCGGCTGCGGCGATGTCCTCCATCGAGGCCTCGCTGCCGAGCGCGTGCACGGCCTTCCGGGCGGATTTGATCAACTCTCGGCGTCGTTCCTCCCGGTGCGACTGCCAGCGGGAGGCTCGTCCGTCCACGGCTGCATTGACGGCGCCGGCCGCCGCGGCATGGGGGTCGCCGTCCCGGGGACGGAGCGGCCCGGCGGGATCTGCCTGCAGGATGTTCACGATACCCAGCGTATCAGGTACGCTGGGTATCAGTAACCCGCTTTGATCAAAGGAGACAGCCCATGCCTGTAAACGGAACGTCCTCGACCGGACCGACTGCGGCCGCCGGATCCGCCGCAGCTCCGCAGCTCCGCAGGGCCGTGGTGGTGGGTGGCAACCGCATCCCGTTCGCGCGGACCGGGGGCGCCTACACCAAGTCCTCCAACCAGGACATGCTCACCGCTGCGTTGGACGGATTGATTGCCCGCTTCGGCCTGCAGGACGAACGGATCGGCGAAGTGGCCGCCGGGGCGGTGCTTAAGCACTCCCGCGACTTCAACCTGACCCGGGAGGCTGTCCTCGGCTCGGCGCTCTCCGCCGAGACCCCGGCCTACGACGTGCAGCAGGCCTGCGCCACCGGCCTCGAAACCGTGCTGGGCCTGGCGAACAAGATCAAGCTGGGCCAGATCGACTCCGCGATCGCCGGCGGCGTCGACTCCGCCTCCGACGCCCCGATCGCGGTCAGCGAGGGCCTGCGCGAAATCCTGCTGGACCTGAACCGCGCCAAGACCCTGCCCCAGCGGCTCCAGGTGCTGAGCCGGCTCCGGCCCAAGGACCTCGCCCCGGACGCCCCCAACACGGGCGAGCCGCGCACCGGGCTGTCCATGGGCGAACACCAGGCGCTCACCACCGCGCAGTGGAAGATCACTCGCGAGGCCCAGGACGAACTGGCCTACAACAGCCACCGCAACCTCGCCGCCGCCTACGACGCGGGTTTCTTCGACGATCTGCTCACCCCGTACCGCGGGCTCAGCAAGGACTCCAACCTCCGCGCGGACACCACGCCTGAGAAGCTCGCCGGCCTCAAGCCGGTCTTCGGCAAGAACCTCGGGGCCGCAGCGACCATGACCGCCGGCAACTCCACCCCCCTCACCGACGGCGCCTCAACCGTGCTGCTCGCCTCCGAGGACTGGGCCGACGCGCACGACCTGCCCAAGCTCGCCACCGTGCTCGACGGCGAGGCAGCCGCCGTCGACTTTGTCCACGGCAAGGACGGGCTGCTGATGGCCCCCGCGTTCGCCGTCCCGCGCCTGCTGGCCCGCCACGGCCTGAGCTTCGCGGACATCGACTTCTTCGAAATCCATGAGGCGTTCGCCGGCACCGTGCTGAGCACCCTGGCCGCGTGGGAGGACGAGGAGTTCTGCCGCACCCGTCTTGGCCTGGACGGCGCCCTCGGCAGCGTGGACCGTGCCAAGCTCAACGTCAACGGCTCCTCCCTCGCCGCGGGACACCCTTTCGCCGCGACCGGCGGCCGGATCGTCGCCACCCTGGCGAAGATGCTGCACGCCAAGGGACAGGTGGATGGCCGCCCGGCCCGCGGGCTCATCTCCATCTGCGCCGCCGGCGGCCAGGGCGTCGTCGCCATTCTCGAAGCACACTAGGGGGACCGGATGACCGACAAATACACCCAGTTCGTGAGCCGGGGCTTCGGCAAGGACATCGCCAAGCGGCTCGGCCTGCCGCAGCCGGTGGTGCTCAGGCGACACCAGCCCGGAGAGCCACTGGTCCGTGGCCCGGTCCTGGTCCAGGGATCCGGCGGCGGCGCCGATGAACTCGCCGCCGCGCTGCTGTCCTGGGACCTGGACGTCCGCCGCCATGCCGTGCCGCGCGAGAAGCTCGGCGCCATCATCCTGGTCCTCGATGAGGCGGCGCGGCCCGAAGACTTGGAGAAGCCCGTGCTGGCCGCTGCCGCCTCGCTCCGGGACCTCGCCGCCAACGCCCGCGTGGTGACGGTCTCCCGCGCCGCCGCCGGAGCCCCCGGCCCGGCGGCTGCCGCGGCCCGGCAAGGTGTCGACGGCCTGCTGCGTTCCCTCGCGAAGGAACTGCGCGCCGGGGCCACCGCCAACGGCATCGTGCTGGCCGACGGCGCGGGGACCACGAGCCCCAGCGCACTCGGCGCGCTCCGGTTCTTCCTCTCGGGCCGCTCTGCCTTCGTGGACGGCCAGTTCCTCACGGTTTCTACGACGGCGGGCCAGCAGCCGGCCGACGCCGAAAAGCCGCTGGCGGGGAAGGTCGCCGTCGTGACCGGGGCGGCCCGCGGGATCGGTGCGGCAATCGCCCGCACGCTCCACCGCGACGGCGCCACCGTCGTCGTCGTGGACATCCCGGCGGCGGGGGACCATCTGGCCACGGTCGCCAACGAGGTGCACGGGACCGCCCTGCAGCTGGACATCAGCCGGGAAGACGCCGGGGCGCGGATCATCGGCCACGCCGTGGAGCGCCATGGCCGGCTGGACATCGTGATCCACAACGCCGGCATCACCCGGGACAAGCTGCTCGCCAACATGGACCAGGGCCGCTGGAACTCGGTGATTGCGGTGAACATTGCCGCGCAGCTGCGGATCAACGAGGCGCTGCTGGCCTCCGAGCACTTCCGTGACGCGCCGCGGATCGTCTCCGTGGCGTCCACCAGCGGCATCGCCGGCAACCGCGGGCAGACCAACTACGCGGCGTCCAAGGGCGGCGTCATCGGCATGGTCCGCGCCACTGCGCCGCTGCTCGCGGCGCACGGCGGGTCCATCAACGCCGTCGCTCCGGGGTTCATCGAGACCGAGATGACGGCCCGGATCCCGTTCGCCACCCGCGAGGTGGCCCGCCGGCTCAACTCGCTGCAGCAGGGCGGCCGGCCCGGTGACGTGGCCGAGGCCATCGCGTTCCTGGCCAGCGACGCCGCGGGCGGGATTTCCGGCGAAGTGCTGCGCGTCTGCGGGCAGAACCTGGTGGGGGCATGACCGCGCCACAGGCCGTGATCCTGGGCGAGATGCCTTCCCTCTCCAAGCTCTACGTGAACGCCGCCGCCACGGCGGCGCGCCGGCGTTTGCTCGGCGCGCATACGGGAACGCAGCTGCCCGGGAGCAGCCACGAGGTCCGCGGCGTGCAGGCCGGGGTGGCCAATCTGACCGCCTACCAGCACCTGATCGGCGAAACCGCGAGCGACGTGCTGCCCGCCGGCTTCATCCACGCCCTGACATTTCCGCTGTCCATGTCCGTGATGAACCGGGACGACTTTCCGCTGCCGCTGCTGGGCATGATCCACCTCACCAACAAGGTGGTCCAGTCCGCTCCGGTGCTTTTCACCGAGGCGCTGGACATCCGGGCCTGGGCCGAAAACCTGCGCGGGCACCGGGCCGGAACCCAGCTGGACCTGGTGGCAGAGGTGCGCGGCGCGGGCGAGGACTTCGTACGCTGGCGCGGCGTGTCCAGCTACCTTGCGAAAGGCGTGTTCCTGCCGGGGATCGACAAGCCGTCGCCCGCTGCCGCGCCCGCAGGCTTCACTGCGCCGAATCCGACGGCGCTGTGGCAGCTCGGCGTGGACACCGGCCGGGCGTACGCCTCCGTGTCCGGTGACTTCAACCCGATCCACCTAAGCGTGCTCAGCGCCAAGGCCCTGGGCCTGCGGCGCTCGATCGCCCACGGCATGTACCTCGCCTCGAGGGCGCTGGCCGACGTCGGCGCCATGAAGGGCGATGCGTTCAGCTGGGACGTGGCGTTCGAGGCGCCGGTCTTCCTGCCGGCACGGGTCGCGCTGGACATCGGGACGGTGCAGGCTGAGGACGGTGCGTGGCTGCGCTCCGAATACGTGGCCTGGAGCCCGCATTCGGGCCGGAAGCACTTCAGCGGGTCGGTGGCCTCGCTGAAGTAGCGCGCCACCCGCGAGCGCGACGACGGCCGTCCCCGGGCATTCTGGGGGCGGCCGCCGTCGTCGTTAACTGGCGCCGGCGGACGAAGCGTCCGCTTCCCGCTTTCCGTCGCCTGACTTCATGACGCGCAGCATCCGGTGCAGGCTCAGCAGGACGGACTCGACGGCGCTCGGTGCGCCCACGGACTGGTCCTCGGCGGCGACGCGCGCGGTGAAGGCCTTGACCGCCGCATCAGCTTCCTCCACGAGTTCGGCCCGCCGCTGCGGCTCCTCTTCCTCGACGGCTCGCAGCACGTCGCCCACCATCGTCATGGCTTCCGCGAGCGGTTCGGCATGCCCGTCCGGGATGACGAACGGGGTGTCAGTGGCCCAGATGACATCGGAGAGCACCTGTGTCACGTCCTGGATGTGGAAGGTCATGCGCTCCAGATCACGCAGGTTGCGGTAGTCCTCGTCCACGTCCCGGGGATGCAGGCGCCGCCGGGGATTTGCCCGGCGGCTCGCATCGGCTTTCTGCACCGCGGCCCGCACCGAGCGGGCACGGTCCGCGAGCGACTCGGAGCGGCGTGACCAGTCCTCGTGCTCCGGGGGCCAGCTCTCCTTGAGGGCTTTGCCCATGTCCCAGAGCTGCTGGGCGAGGGCCAGCCGGAGTTCGGCCAGGCTGAGGGCCGCCGCCTTGAAATGCAGTGGCGGGAAGACCAGCAGGTTCACTAGGACGCCGACGGTCACGCCCGCCCCCATCTGGACGAGGTAGCCGAAGGAGAACTTGTCCGGGTTGTGCCCGCCGACCAGCAGCACCAGAAGGGCCGCCGTCGGGATCCAGTCGCTGCCCGAGCCGATCCGCGGCAGACCGGCGAGGACGACGCCGAGCCCCATCACGATTGCAACGGTCAGCGGCGTCGGGCTCCCCAGGCTGAAGAGCATAAAGGCAAGTCCGATGCCGATGGCCAGGCCCACGAGCGTCTGGAAGCCCTGGCGCATCGAGCCGGAGACGTTTTCGTACATCGCAACGAGGGCACCCAGGGGCGCGTAGTACGGGTAGTCCGCTGCGGATCCGGGCATGAACGGGGCGATATAGAACGCCAGGCCGGCCGCAAGGGCCGCTTTCGTGGCCAGCTGCAGGCGGGGCCAGAGCAGGGCGGCGGACACGCTCCCTGCCACCGCCCGACTCAGACGGCGGACTCGCGAGGGGTGGCCGCTGCTGTCGTGTTCTTTTTCGATTGCCATCCCGGCTCACCCTAGGCCGGGACTGGTACTGCGACAACTGGACGAACCCCCAGGCTGGTTCAGCCGGCGAGGCTCCGCCGGCGCGGTTCAGCTGGCGCCGTGGCCGGCGGCGACCTCTTCGCCGGCCCGGACCAGGCCGGGCGGGGTGCCGTTACCGAAGGGGCGTCCGCCGAGCGACTCCCGGCCGTGCGCCGAGAGCCAATTGCCCAGCTCCGGGCCCTTCGGAACGATCCCGGTGGGGTTGATGTCCTCGTGGACGATGTAATAGTGCTGCTTGATCTGCACGAAGTCGATCGTGTCGCCGATGCCCGGGGTTTGGAACAGGTCCCGCGCGTAGGCCCAGAGCACCGGCATTTCGCTGAGCTTCTGCCGGTTGCATTTGAAGTGGCCGTGGTAGACGGCGTCAAAGCGGGCCAGCGTTGTGAAGAGCCGGACATCCGCCTCGGTGATCGTGTCGCCCACCAGGTAGCGCTGTCCGGTCAGCCGCTCTTCCAGCCAATCCAGCGCCGTCCAGAGCCGGTCGTAGGCGGCGTCGTAGGCTTCCTGGGAGCCGGCGAATCCGCAGCGGTAGACACCGTTGTTGACCTCGGTGAAGACGCGCTTGTTGACGGCGTCCATCTCCTCCCGAAGATCCGCCGGGTAGAGGTCCGGGGCACCGTCGCGGTGGAACTCGGCCCACTCCGTGGCGAAGTCGAGGGTGATCTGCGGGAAGTTGTTGGTAACGACGGCGCCGCTAGGCACATCGACGATCGCCGGCACTGTGATGCCGCGCGGGTAGTCCGGGAAGCGGCGGAAGTAGGCCTCCTGGATCCGTTCAATGCCCAGCACCGGATCCTTGCCGCCCGGATCGAGGTCGAAGGTCCAGGACCGGGCGTCGTGCGTGGGCCCCGGCTGACCGAGCGAAATCACGTCCTCCAGGCCCAGGAGCCGCCGCACGATCACGGTCCGGTTGGCCCACGGGCAGGCGCGGGCCGCGACCAGCCGGTAGCGGCCGGCCTCCACCGGCCAGCCCGGCTCGCCGTTGGCCCCCGGGGCGCCCTCACGGGTGATCCGGTCCTCGATGTAGTGGGTGTCGCGGGTGAACTCCTCGCCGCCGGTGACATAGGCACCCTTGGTGCTGAATCCGGGGTCGTCGGTGTGTGTTGTGCTCATGGTCCCAGCCTATGCCGGGGCGCCACCTGGTCCGGGCCATGTTGCGCCCAGCACGGTTGCGAACACCTGTGCCATCGGCTGCCAGGCAACCCACCACGCGGCCCCGACGACGGCGGCGAACAGTACGATCCACACCGCGGCAGGCAACGCGGTGGAACGGGACAGCAGGTACGCGTCCGACGTCGACAGCCGGTCCCGGTGCTTCGTGTGGACCGCCGCCAGTTTGCCCAGGTCCCGGACGGCCGCGACGAGCAGCGCCAGACCCAGCCCGATCATCACGTGGCCGATGAATTCGGCCGGCACAAACAGGACCAGGAGCGCCGCAGCGAGCACCGCGGCGGCCGTGATCAGCACGCCGACGAGGTTGCGCAGGAACAGGAAGGAGGCGATCAACAGGAGGGTGCCGACCGACATCGCCGCAGGACCCCAGCCGTTGAAGCCGCACCAGACCATGGCGGCGCCGACGACGGCAGGCACCGGGTAGCCCCAAAACGTCGACCAGACGGCAGCCAGCGGACGACGGCTGTAAGTGGTGGTGGTGCCGGAATGGTCCAGGCTGAGCTTGATCCCGCCGAGCCGCTGCCCGGTCATGAGGGCGGCGAAGGCATGACCCAGTTCATGGGTCACCGTGGCGAGCAGGCCGAAGTACCGCCAGCTGGCACGTGGCAGGCACAGGGCTATGGCGACGCCCACCACCAGCAGGAGCTCGGTACCGGTCACCACCGGGGCCGGGGCGTGGCTGAACCCGTCCACGATCCGCTGCCACCAAGTACCGGCCAGGTCATCGGTGGCGGGGGCTGTCGACCCGATAGTCAGGGGGGAAATGCTCATAGATACGGTCAGGCCTTCCGGGTTATGCGGAGAAATCATGCCGGGCACTCATGCCGTGCACTTATGTCATTCACTTATGCCGGCCGGCGCTGTGCCGGATGCAGTAGGGGGTCCAGGGCCTGGCCTCGAGCCGACCCTCGGCGATCGGGTCGCCGCAGACCTCGCAGATGCCGTAACGTCCGGCGCCGATTCGGGCCAGGGCCGCCTCGATTTGCGCCAGGCCCGCCCTGCTCTGCTCCATCAGCGCGGCGGCCTGGGACAGTTCGAAGGCGATGGTCGCGCCCTCCGGATCGTGTTCGTCGTCGACGTTGGAGTCCTGCCGGGCAGCATTCACCGAGGAAATGTCCTCGCGGAGGGCAGGTAGCAGGGCAAGCTTCCGCTCGCGCTCCTGGTTGAGGAGAATCCGGAATCGTTCGACGTCGACCATAGGGTGCAAGGCTAGCGTGGCCGGCCGGGCGGCGGCGAAACAGCGGTTGGCCGTACTGGGGGTCCGCCCTCCCGTGGGGGCCATCAGCCCTGTTCCGGGAACCCGGCCGGCCGTACAGTGGGTACTGAATTCCGCCAGCGAGGGAGATGCTATGGACACGCCGGTTCCCAAGAATGCCGAGGACGAGGCCCGCGCGCTCGCCGCCGCGGAGGCGCACCATGCGAGCATGTTGCATCGGCTCGACGCGCTGACGGCCGCCCTCACCCATGCGGTCAAGACCGGCGACAAAGTCGCCGAGCATGACGCCCACGCGGTCCTGGTCGAGTGGTGCGAATCCGAACTCATCCCGCATGCGCTCGCGGAGGAGGGCCCGTTGTACGGCGGGCCGGGTGCCGCCGTGGAGGCGAGGCTGCTCGTGGCAGGCATGCTTGCCGAACACCGGGCGGTCGCCGGCCTCGTCGAACGGCTGCGCGCCGCGCAGGGTGTCGATGCCGCCGTCGCCGCGGGGGCCATCGGAGAGATCTTCGCCCTCCACTTAGAGAAGGAAAACAACCTGTTGATGCCGTTCATCGTGGCTTCGGACGAATTCAGCCTGGCCGACGCCGTCGCCGGCCTGCCCGACCTGGTGGGGGAGGCGCACATCCACGGGACCCACGGCACCGGGCCGGCGCCGCTCCGGACCAACGGCTGACCCGCACATGACGAACGGAGCGGATCACTCAAGCAACCACCCCGCAGCGGGAAGCACGGCAGCGGCAGGCACCGCAGGGACTGACGCGGCAGAGGACGCGGATACCCTGCGGGACCTGGCGGCAGCCCACGGTGTGGGAACCTCCTACTGGGGCTGGGACGGGCTGGAGCGGTCGGTGGCGTCCGGCACGCTGCGCCAGGTCCTCACCGCTCTCGGCATTGGGTCCGATGGTCCCGAACAGATCCGGCAGTCGCTGGCCGCGGCGCACCTGGCACCGTGGCGCCGGTTCCTGCCGCCCATCGTGGTGGCACGGGAGGGCACGGCTGCGTCCTTCGACGTCCATGTGCCGCACGGAAGCCCCGTCAGCGTCTGGATCGTCACAGAGGACGGAACCCAACACGAGGCCCGGCAGCTGGAGAACTGGGAGGCGCCGGTGGACGTCGATGGGGTCCTGACCGGGCGCGCGAGCTTCACCACGCCGGCCGGGCTGGATCTCGGCTGGCACACGATTCTGGCGGATGCGGGCGGAGATCCGGCCGAATGCCCGCTGGTGGTCACCCCGCAGCGGCTGAAAGTCAACGACGCGCTGGCAGGGCGCCGCAGCTGGGGGCTCACGGCGCAGCTCTACTCCGTGCGTTCCTCACGGTCGTGGGGGATCGGCGACTTCGCGGACCTCGCCGATCTCGCCGCGGTGGCCGCGGCGGAAGGCGCGGACTTCGTCCTGGTCAACCCCCTGCACGCCGCCGAGCCGCGGCCGCCGGTGGAGGACTCGCCGTACCTACCCACCACCCGGCGATTCTTCAATCCGCTGTACATCCGGGTGGAGGACATCCCCGAGTTCGCCTACCTTGATCCCCGGGCGCTCGCCGCCACACAGAGCCTGGCGACCCGCCTGCACGGCGCTAACCGCGAGGCCGGGCTGCTGGACCGGAACTCCAGCTACGAGGCGAAGCTGACCGCCCTTGAGCAGGTGTTCCGCGTCCAACGCGGCCCCGCCCGCTCACACCAGTTCGGCGACTTCTGCCAAGACCATGGGCAGGGCCTCGACGACTTCGCACTCTGGTGTGCGCTGAGCGAAACCCTTGGCCCCTCAGCTCCGGAGTGGTCCGACGCAGCCGCCACACCGTACACCGGGTACTGCGCAACACAACGGGCGGCGCTCGCGGACCGGATCGAGTTCTACCGCTGGCTGCAGTGGATCTGTGACCAGCAGCTGGAGTCGGCGCAGGGCGCCGCGCGGCGGGCCGGCATGGAGCTCGGCGTCGTGCACGACCTAGCGGTCGGGGTGAAGCTCGACGGCGCCGACGCCTGGACACTGTCCGGCGTCCTCGCACACGGGGTGACGGTGGGCGCCCCGCCGGACATGTTCAACCAGCAGGGCCAGAACTGGACCCAGCCGCCGTGGCACCCGGGGCGGCTGGCGGAGTCCGGGTATGCGGCCTACCGGGACATGCTGCGGACAGTGCTGCGCCATGCCGGCGGGATCCGGGTGGACCACGTTTTGGGCCTGTTCCGCCTCTGGTGGATCCCGGTGGGCGCCGGGCCCGGCGAAGGCACCTACGT
>JAPLAM010000033.1 GCA_026393275.1 Arthrobacter sp. | reverse complement strand
AGACCCACAGCGCCGATGGTACTGCACCCGGGAGGGTGTGGGAGAGTAGGTCACCGCCGGACAACCATTACAGCCAGGCCCCGACACCACGTGTCGGGGCCTGAGCCATTTAAGGACGTATATCCACGCCCGAACCCTCCCGCAGCACTGCCACGCAATGTCTGCGGGAGCGTCGGGAAGGAGCGGAACATTGGTAAGCCCCCTGTCGTTGTGTTTCGGTAGGCTCAAAGCTGACAACCCGATAACCGCTTCTGTTCTAAGGACTCCCCATGACTGCACGGACCATCGTCATCACCGGCGCCAGCGACGGGATCGGCGCGGCCGCGGCCCGGACGCTGGCCGCGCAGGGGGAGCACGTCGTCGTCGTCGGGCGCTCCGCTGAGAAGACCGAGCGGATCGCGGGTGAGATCGGCGCCGACTACTTCGTGGCCGACTTTGCGGAACTGGCGCAGGTGCGCCGGCTGGCCGCGGAGCTGAGGGAGAAGTACGCGCGGATCGACGTCCTGGCGAACAACGCTGGCGGGATCATGGGCGCCCGCGAGCTGACCGTCGACGGCCACGAGAAGACCTTCCAGATCAACCACTTGGCACCGTTCCTGCTGACCACGGAGCTGCTGGACGTGCTCACCGCGAGCAGGGCCACGGTCATCAACACCTCGAGCGTCGCGAACTCGCTCTTCGCCAGGCTGGACATCGACGACCTTGACGCGTCGCGGGGCTACTCCACCAACCGTGCCTACGGCAACGCGAAGCTCGCGAACATCCTCTTCACGGCCGAACTCCACACCCGCTACAACGCGGAGGGCATCTCGACGGCTGCCTTCCACCCCGGCGGCGTGGCAACCAACTTCGCCGCCGACTCCACCAGCCCGATGCGCCTGGCCTATACGTCGTTCCTCAAGCGCTTCATGCTGACTCCGGACCAGGGCGCTGACACCCTTATATGGCTCGCGAACGGCACCCCGGGCCGTGACTGGGCCCCCGGCGGGTACTACGCCAAGCGTGCCCTGGCGAAGGCCAACAAGCAGGCGTATGACGCCGGCCTGGCCCGGGAGCTGTGGGAGCGCAGCGCGGCGATGGTCGCGGAGGCGTCCGACAAGCTCGACCCGCGAGCCTAGACTGTGGGGCGTCTCCCTCGACGTCGGGACGGGACGGGCGCCGGGGGGCAACCGCGGGACCAGGCAGGTTTCGACGGAATGCTGGGGCTCCGGCCTGAACCGGCGTACTCTGGCGAAAGTTCAGCGGTCCGGAACACGTAACCGTGCCGCCAGATCCGGAAGGGCACGACATGACTGAGATCGATGCTTTGATCGACGCCGAGCGCACCAGGCTGGTCGATGCGCTGGAGGGGTTGGACGCTGAGCAGTGGAACGAGCCCAGTTTGTGCGCCGGCTGGCGTGTCCGGGACGTCGCAGTGCACCTGCTGATGCCCTACGAAATGTCGGTGCCGCGTTTCTTCGGCAGGATGGCTGCCTCAGGGTTCAAATTCGACGCGATGGCTGACCGATGGGCGACGGGGGACACCCGGCCCACCAGGGATATCGTGGACGCTCTTCGCGCTACCAAGGAGGGCCGTTTTGGCATCCCCGGGGCCCCTCCGGAAGCGCCGCTGTGCCACTTGGTGATCCATGCCGAAGACATCTACCGTCCCCTCGGCATCGATCGGACCATCAACCCGCAAAGCGCCAACATCGTCCTGGACCAGCTGGTCGGTCCCAAAGCCCGGCGGGCGCTCAAGAGCGGACTGATCGATGGACTCGCATTGTCCGCCCACGACACCGGCTGGAGCTACGGGACCGGCGCTGAAGTGACCGGAAACGCCGCGGCGCTGATCTCAACGCTGTCGGGCAGGCCGCAAGCAAGCCAGGAGCTCACCGGTGACGGAGCCGCCCGGGTACAGCGGCAGCTCCTATCTGACTGAGGCGGCTCCGGCGGGGCGTCCGGGGCGAACCGGGCCTGCGGCCCTGCCCACCGGACCGTAAACCAGGACTACCCCGCGGCCTCGACCTTGTCGATCGCGGTCAGGGCGCTTTCCATGGTGCCGGCCAGTTCGCTGGCGGGGGCGGGCTTGGCGAACAGGTAGCCCTGAAGCGAGTCGCAGCCCAGGTCCATCAGGTACTTGGCCTGCTGCGGGGTCTCAATGCCCTCCGCCGTGACCTTCAGGCCCAGGTCGTGTGCGGCCTTAATCATGGTGCGGAAGAACGGCAGGTGCTCCTTGCCGGTCTTGATCATGGCCACGAAGGACCGGTCGATCTTGACCTTGTACAGCGGCAGTTCCTTGAGCCGGCCCAGGGCCGAATAGCCGGTGCCGAAGTCGTCCATGGCGATCCGCACGCCGGCGTCGCGCAGCTGCCGGAGCTGGCGCAGGACGTCCGAATCGGCGTCGAAGAACACGCTCTCGGTCAGCTCAAGCACCAGCTGGCGCGGATCCACCCCGGTGGAGGCAACAATCGCTAGCACGTCGGTGGCGAAATCACGGTGCTGGAACTGCAGGCCGGAGACGTTTACGGCCACGCTGTACGTCGCGTCACCGGCGAGCCACGGCCGGATCTCGGCGCAGGCGCGGCGCATCACCTCGTCGCCGATCTCACGGATCAGGCCGCTTTGCTCGGCCACGGGCAGGAACTGGTTGGGCGGCACCAGCTTGCCGTGCCGCTCCCAGCGCGCAAACGCCTCGAACTGCACCACCGCGCCGAGCCCGGGGGACACCACCGGCTGGTAGTGCACCGAAATCTGGCCCAGCTCCACGGCCTGCCGCAGCCCGGCCTCGCCCTGGTCCTTGTGCGCGGCGGTGTTAAGCATCTCCGGCCGGAACTGCAGCCAGGTGTTCTTCCCGGCCGCCTTGGCCGCCGTCATGGCCGAGTCCGCCTGCCGCAGCAGCTCCGCGCCGTCGTGCGTCTGCGGGGTCCTGCCCGCCAGCCCCATGCTGACCCCGGGCCGCACCAGCGAACCGCCGATCCGCGCCGGCACATACAGGGACTCGGAGATCCGCTTGGCCACGGCCCCGGCGTCCAGGCACTCGGTCAGCAGCACCACGAACTCGTCGCCGCCCAGCCGGGCTACGGTGTCGTGCGGGCGGACGCAGTTCCGCAGCCTGCTGGCGACCTCCACCAGCAGCTCATCCGCGGCGGAGCGGCCCAGCATGTCGTTGTAGCTCTTGAAGTCGTCCACGTTCAGCAGCAGCACGTCCACCGGGTCCGGCCGGCGTAGGGCCGCGGCGAGGCGTTCGTTGAACAAGGTCCCGTTGGGCAGCCCGGTCAGCGCATCCCGCAGCACCGCCGCCTTGAGCCGGTCGTCCTGCTCGGCCGCCGTGAGCCGGGGGAGCACACCCGTGGTCCCGGGCACCAGTTCGGCGTCCAGCGCGCTGAACGTCCGACGGCGGGGTGCCGCTGCCGCCGCAACGGCGGGCGGGGTGCCGCCGTCGTACGACGTGGCGGGCTGCGCCGAGGCACCCGCGCGGCGGATGGAGAGCACTGTGGTCACGGCGTCCCCGGCCCCGCCGGCGCCGGGCGCGGGCGGGAGGGCGGCAACGGTGATTTCCAGTGGAAATTCGGTGGCGTCGCCGTGCCGGCCCGCACCGGCGAAGGGCGGCCGGGCCGCACCCGCCGGCTTCCCGTTGCCGCCGGACAGCCCGGCCAGAACGGTGTGGAAGTCCTCCCGGGACGACTCGGCCAGCAGCAGGCTGTAGTCGGCGCCCAGCAGCTGCGCCCGGGAGTAGCCGAACAGCTGCTCCGCGGCGTTGTTCACGAAGGAGATGGATCCGTCCGGGGCAAGCAGCAGGAGGGCGTCGGGGCTGTGCTCCAGCACCGTTTGTGCGAATGCTGCGTCCATAAATGTCCTGCCCCCAAAGCGACGGAATTGTCTTCTGAATCATAAGTGGTCAAGGGCACACTCTCACGCCGGGCAGGCCCCCGGCGTGCCAGCATGAGCGAATGTGTCGTCCGGACCGGCACCGGACGGTGACGCCGGGCCGGTGCTAGACGGCGGGCGCCGGTTCCTGCAGCGCCTGGATGGCCTCGGCGGACTGGGCCGCGGCCGCCGCCCGTTGCGACGCCGGCACTGGACGCGAGAAGAGGAATCCCTGCAGGGAATCGCACTCATGCTCCATCAGGTACCGGGCCTGTTTAGGCGTTTCGATGCCCTCCGCCGTCACGCGCAGGCCCAGGCTGTGGGCCATGTGGATCATCGAGGTCAGGATGGGGAGCCGTTCCTCGCCGGTGCGCAGCATGGACACAAACGACTTGTCGATCTTCACCGCGTCCACGGGGAGCTCCTGCAGCCGGCCCAGCGAGGAGTAGCCTGTGCCGAAGTCGTCCAGCGCCACCCGGATGCCCGCCGCGCGGAGCGTGATCAGCTGCTGGATCACATGGGAGGCGGCGTCGAAGAACACGCTCTCGGTGACCTCGAGGACCAGCTGGTGCGGATCCACCCGGCTCCACCCCGCGATGTCCAGCACCCGCTCGGCGAAATCCTTGTGCTGGAGCTGCACCCCGGAGACGTTGACGGCCAGGGTCCGCCCGGGATCCTCGGCCAGCCAGGACTGCAGTTCGGTGCAGCTCTGCCGGAGGACCTCCGCCCCGATGTCACGGATCAGGCCGCTGCGCTCCGCCGTCTGGATGAAGGTGTCCGGCGGCATCAGCACCCCGTCGCGTTCCCAGCGGGCCAGGGCCTCGTACTGCACCACCTCGCGCCGGTTCGTGGAGACCACGGGCTGGTAAAAGACAGCGATCTGGCCCAGTTCGACGGCGCGGCGCAGCCCCGCGGTCAGCTGGGTGCGTTCCAGCAGGGTGGCCAGCATCTCCGGCTGGAAGTGCACGTAGCAGTTCTTGCCGGCCTCCTTCGCGGCGTACATGGCCACATCCGCCTGCCGCAGCAGCTCGGAGGAGGACATGCCGTCCGCCGAGCGGGTCGCCACGCCCAGGCTCAGCCCGGGCCGCATCAGGGTTCCCTCGATGGTGACCGGGGCGTTCAGGGTGCTGACGATCCGCTGCGCCACCGCGTCCGAGTCGTTGCAGTCGACCAGCAGCACCACGAATTCGTCGCCGCCCAAGCGGGCCACGGTGCCGTGCGGGCCCACGCAGTTCTGCAGCCGGCGGGCGATTTCCACCAGCATCTGGTCCCCGGCGTGGTGGCCAAGGATGTCGTTGACATCCTTGAAATCATCCAGGTCCAGCAGCAGCACCGCGACGGAGCCGGGGGATTCCAGTGCGGCGGTGGCGCGTTCGGTGAACAGCATGCGGTTGGCCAGGCCGGTCAGCGGGTCCCGGAACGCGAGTGCCTTCAGCTGGTCCGCCTGCTGGGCCAACTCGTCGAGGGCGCGGCGGGCCTGGTCCTGTGCCACGGTGCGCGAGGTGACGTCGCGGAAGTTCCAGATCCGGCCCACCACCTCCTCCGCGACCTTCTGCGGCCGCGAATACAGCTCCACCGTGCGGCCGTCCTGGAACTCGAGCAGGTCCTGGCTGTGTAGCTCGTGGTTGGCGTAAAGGTCGGCGACCTTGGCCTTGAACGAGTCCGGGTCCCGCAGTTGCTTGGCGATGAACCGGACCAGGGCGTAAGCGTCATCCTCGGCCAGGATCTCGCGCGGCATGCCCCACAGCCGGAGGTACTGTTCGTTGACGCCGGTGATCTGGCCGGTGTTGGACACCACCACAATGCCGTCCGCCGTCGTCTCCAGCGTCGCATCGAGGAGCGAGACGGCCCGCCGGCGGCCGGCGTCGGCGTCCGCGCGGTGGGAGGCGTCGCGCACGGCGACGGCCATGGACGTTTCGCCGCGCACCGTGACCAGCGAGCAGGTGATTTCCAGCGGGATTTCGCGGCCGTCCCGGTGTAGCCCGACGGCGGGGAAGGGCTTGGTGCCGAAGGTGCCGGACCGGCCCAGGCGGCTCAGGACCCGCACGAACCCGCCGCGGTCGTCCTCCACCAGCAGGAGGTGGTGCCCCGTGCCGACCAACTGCTCCGCGGCGTACCCGAACAGGCGTTCGGCCGCCGGATTGACGAAGGAGATGGTCCCCTCGGTGGTGAGCAGCAGCAACGCGTCAGGGCCCTGCATCAGCAGGGTCTCCGCCAGTTCATGTTCCACGTTGATGCCAGCCCCCGGGCGTTCGGTATTCGATTCCACCGGCAGTGCGGCGGTCAGTAAACTTCAAGCATCATAGAGCCCTGAGATGTAAATCACAGCACCCGCAGCGTTTGTGCCGCAGTGTCGGCGCGCAGGTCGGAGATAGTCCGTGCCGACGCGGCGAGTGCCTCCGGCAGCGTGTCCGCCGGTTGGGGCCGGGAAAACAGGAAGCCCTGGAGGGAATCGCAGCCGCGCCGGACCAGGTATTCGGCCTGCTCCCGGGTTTCGACACCCTCGGCCGTGACGGTCAGCCCGAGGCCGTGGGCCATGTCGATCATGGAGTTCAGGATGGGCAGCCGTTCCTGCCCGGTGCGGATCATGGCCACGAAGGACTGGTCGATCTTGAGGGTGTCCACGGGGAGTTCCTGCAGCCGGCCCAGCGAGGAGTAGCCGGTGCCGAAGTCGTCCAGCGCCACCCGGACGCCGGCGCTGCGGAGCTGCGCAAGCTGGCGCCGGACCTGGCAGTCGTCGTCGAAGAAGACGCTTTCGGTGACCTCTACGACCAGTTGGTGCGGGTCCACCCCGCAGGAGCCGGCCGTTGCGAACAGCAGCTCGGGGAAGTGGCCCTGCTGCAGTTGCACGCCGGAGACGTTGACGGCGAGGGACCGGGTGGGGTCCGCGGCAAGCCAGGCCTTGAGTTCGGTGCAGCCGCGCAGCAGGACCTCCGTGCCGATCTCCACGATCAGGCCGCTGCGCTCCGCGGTGGGAATGAACTGCTCCGGCGGGACCAGAGCGCCGTCGCGTTCCCAGCGGGCCAGCGCCTCCACCTTGACGACGGTGCCGAGCCGGGAGGACACGATCGGCTGGTAGTGCACCACGATTTCCCCGCTGTCCACGGCGGCCCGCAGTCCGGCCTCCAGCTGGGTGCGTTCCAGCAGGGCGCTCAGCATTTCCGGGCGGAAGCGCAGGTAGCGGTTCTTGCCTGCCGCCTTCGCCGCGTACATGGCGATGTCGGCGCGGCGGACCAGTTCCGAAGCGTCGACGGCGTCATCGCTGATGGACGCCAGGCCCATGCTCAGGCTGGGCCGCAACATGGTGCCGTCAAGCCAGACCGGCGCCTTCAGGGATTCGACGATCCGCGCGGCAGCGGCGTCGGCGTCGAGCGAACCCACCAGCAGGATCACGAATTCATCGCCGCCCAGCCGTGCTACAACGTCGCTGGGCCGGACACTGGCGCGCAGCCGGCGGCCCACCTCGATCAGCATTTGGTCCCCGGCGTGGTGGCCGTGGATGTCGTTGACTTCCTTGAAGTCGTCGAGGTCCAGCAGCAGGACGTCGACGGCGGTCCCGCATGGCCCGGCCAGCGCGTACGCCAGCCGGTCTTCGAAGAGTTGCCGGTTGGACAACCCGGTCAACGCATCCTGGAAGGCGAGGGCCTTCAGCTGGCTGGCCTGGGCGGCGAGGGCAGCCATGGCCTGGGTGATCCGGTCCTGGGCGCGCCTGGCCTCGGTGACATCCCGGAAGCTCCAGACCCGCCCCACGACGCGGTCATCCACCTGCTGCGGGCGCGAATAGCGTTCAAAGATGCGTCCATCGCGGAAGTGCAGCACGTCGTGGCTCTCCGCCTCCGGATCGGCGAAGAGGGCATTGACCTTTGCGAGGAACTGGTCGGGGTTCGCCAGCTGGCCCAGGACGAAGGCCAGCAGGGCTTCGTTATCGCCGGTGGCTGCGAGCTCGCGCGGGATGCCCCACATCGAGAGGAACTGGTTGTTCAGGGAGGAGATCCGGCCGTCGGCGCCGACCACAAGGATGCCGTCCGCCGTGGATTCCAGCGTGGCGGACAGCAGGGACAAGGCCTGGCGGAGCCGGGCGTCCTCTTCGGTGTGCGCGAACGTGCTCATGCGGCCGCAGCCGGATGAAATTGAGACCAACGACGGTGCATTTGAATCCTCCCCTCAGAAATCATAGGGGGCGGAGCGGAGCCCCGGCGCCACGCCCCGCCGGGAGGTGCTGCCCCGCCGGGAGGTGCTGCTCCCGGGAGGACTGGCCGACGGGACGCCGGTGCCGTTCAGTCGGCGGTGGCGAGGCCGCCGAGTGTTGCCGCGTCGGCGCCCGCCGGGATGCCGGCGTGGGCCGGGGCCTCGTCTTGTGTTCCGGCTCGTGTCCCGGCCTGCGTTCCGGCGGCGGCCCGGCCCAGGCCGCGGACCGTCCACCCGGCGGCGGTCCAGGCCGCGGCGTCGAGGGCGTTCCGGGCGTCCAGCACGGTCCGGCGTCGTACCAGTTCTCCCGCCACCGCTGGCGAGAGCGAGCGGTAGGCGTCCCATTCGGTCAGCAGCAGGACCAGCTCGGCGCCGTCGAGCGCCTGCTCGGTGGAGGCCTCGAAGCGCAGTTGCGGATAGCGCAGCCAGGCGTTGTTGATCGCGGCGGGGTCGGTGACGGTGACGTGCGCTCCGGCGTCGGCCAGCTGCTGCGCCACATCCAGGGCGGGGGAGTCGCGGATGTCGTCGGTGTCCGGTTTGAAGGCCGCCCCCAGCACGGTCACCCGCCGGCCGCCCAGCTGGCCGCCGCAGAGGTCCCGGGCGGCCGCCACGGTGCGGGAGCGCTGGTCCCGGTTGATGCCGTCCACCGTGGCCATCCAGGCGTCCACCGAGTCCACGCCCAGCGCGGCGGCCTGCACCCGGAGCGAGCGGATGTCCTTGGGCAGGCAGCCGCCGCCGAAGCCGAGGCCGGCGTGCAGGTAGCGTCCGCCGATCCGGGGATCCAGGCCCATCGCCTCACCCAGCTCCGTCACGTCCGCGCCCGAGGCCTCGCACAGTTCCGCCATGGCGTTGATGAAGCTCAGCTTGGTGGCCAGATAAGCGTTCGACGCCGACTTGATCAGCTCCGCCGTGGCGAAGTTGCAGATCAGCCGGGGGATCCCGGCGCTGAGCAGCGGCGCGTAGACCCTGTCCAGCGCCGCGGTGACGGCCGCGCCGGGGCCCTCGGGCTGCCGTGCACCGTTTGATTGCTTTGCGGAGTCCGCGCCGCCCGGGACGCCGTACACCAGCCGGTCCGGCACCAGGGTGTCCTTGACCGCCGTGCCCTGGCGGAGGAACTCGGGGTTCCAGCCGAGGAGCACATCCGGCCGCCCGGCCAGCACACCGCGGAGCATGTCCACCGTTCCCACCGGGACGGTGGACTTGCCCACGACGGCGGCGCGCGGCGCCAGGAACGGGAGCACGGACTCGACGGCGGAGACCAGGTAGCTGAGGTCGGCGCCGTCGGAGGTCTTGGACTGCGGCGTCCCCACGCAGAGGAAGTGCAGCTCCGCGCCGGCGGCGTCGGCGAAGTTGGTGGAGAAAGTGAGCCGGCCGTTGGCGCGCCCGTCGCGCAGGAGTTCATCCAGCCCGGGCTCGAAGAAGGGCGCGGCGCCGCGGTCCAGCTGGGCCACCTTGGCGGCGTCGATGTCGATCCCCACGACGGTGTGCCCCATTGAGGCCAGGGTGGCCGCATGCACCGCGCCGAGGTAGCCGCAGCCGATCACCGAAATTTTCACAGGGTTGCTCCTCTGGCCGTTGAACTCGGGCTGGTTGAACTCGGGCTGGTTGAAATCGGGCTGGTTGAACCGGACAGGACCGCTTCGTAGTGCCGCACCAGCTCTTCGCCCAGCGCGTGCCAGGTCCGGCCCTGCACCGAGGCGTGGGCGGCGGCGGCGAAGGCGCGGCGCTTGGCGTCGTCGCCGGTCAGGTCCGCCACCCGGGCCCGGAGCGCGGCGAGGTCACCCGGGGCGTAGAGCCAGCCGGTCCGCGAATTCTCCACGAGGTCCAGCGGGCCGCCGCGGCCCGTGGCGACCACCGGGACCCCGGACGCCATAGCCTCCTGGATGGTCTGGCAGAAGGTCTCGAACTCGCCGGGGTGGACGAAGAGGTCGAAGGACGCCACTGCGCGCGCCAGTTCCTCGCCGCCGAGGAACCCGGTGAACACGGCCCGGGGGAGCGCGGCCTCGAGGGCTTCGCGCTGGGGTCCGCCGCCGACGATCACCAGCCGGGTGCCGGGCAGATCGGCGAGCACGGCCAGGTCCTCCACCTGCTTCTCCACCGCGAGCCGGCCGACGTAGCCGATGATGCGCTCGCCGCCGGGGGCTACCGTTGCCCGCCACGCGTCGTCGCGCTTTTCCGGGCGGAACCGTACGGTGTCCACGCCGCGCCGCCACATTTCCACGCGCGGAATGCCGCGGCCCAGGAACTGGTTCAGCGCAAACGTGGACGGGACCAGGGTGCGCGAGGCGAGCAGGTGGATCTGTTCCACCCGGTTCCAGGCCCAGTTCTCCAGGAACGGGACCCCGTAGCGGGAGGCGTAGCCGGGGACCTCGGTCTGGTAGATGGCCACGGTGGGGATGCCGAGCTGGTGCGCGGCCTGGGCGGCCCGCCAGCCGAGCACGAACGGTGAGGCGAGGTGGACGACGTCGGGGGCGTAGCCGGCAAGGATTCGCTTGACCCGGGCAACACCGCCCAACGCCACCCGTACGTTCGTGTAGCCGGCCAGCGGCATGGAGGGCAGCCGGTGGACCCGGGCGCCGTGGACCTCGTCGGGGACGTCGGTGTCCTGCGTGGACGGCGCGATCACCAGCACCTCGTCGCCGCGGCCCTGCAGATGCTCCAGGACCCTCAGGATGGAGTGCGTGACCCCGTTCATCTGCGGCAGGAATGATTCGGCGACTACTGCGATCCTCACGCCTCCACCGTGGCCGGGGCGGCTGACGGTGCGGCGTCACGGGTGTGGCCTGTGGGGGAAGAGTGGGTTAACAGGAGGTCCCCGATGCCGCTGACGGACTCCGGCCGCGGAGGCCGGGCCCGTCAGCGGGGCGGCACGGAAGTCGGCCCGGGCGATCCGCGATCCGCGATTCGCCACAAATGGCCGCTATCCCAGCCTCGTGGCGGCCGTCTGTGGCAAATCGTCGCCGACAGAGCATGCGTTATGCGGGGCGATCCGCCGCAAAATTGGAGTCGGAAGAGGTGTTCCAGAAATGTCCGGGTCCATCGTCGTCCTCTTGATCCTCGCGTTCGGGTGGGCCGGCCCCGCAGCCTGCGGCCGCCCTGCACCCCGCGGTGGCGGGCATGCCACCCCGAGGTGCCGGGCTAGGAAGCCCGGTCCTGCTGTCAGTGGAACTTGCCGGGGAAGGCTCCGATGAGGCCGGCGCTGAGCGCGTCCGCCATCATCATCATGTGGGCCTCCGCCTGGTCATAGACGGCGATGCCGTGGGCGTAATTTCCGGCGAGTTCGTCGCTGCCGTACACGATGGTCTGGTCAATGTGCCCCTTCATCATGTCCCGCAGGTCTTTCTGCGGCCAGAACCTGGGATTGGCCTTGGCAAGGAAATCCGCGATCTCCTGGGCGTTTGCGTAGACCGCCTTGGTCGCCGATTCGAGGCCCGCGGAGTCTTTGGCTTTCGCCGCCTTGAACAGCGCCACGAAGTTGGTGATGTGGGCCTTGAGCAGGGTGGTCAGTTGGTCGCCGGCAGCGCTGCCGTAGAAGGGCTTGATGGCGTCGCCGATGTCGGCCTGGTTCTGAAGCAGCCGCGCCGCGGTGCTGGGGAAGCCGGGGGAGCCGGATGCGAAGTCGACGACGGCGAGCCGCGTCCACTCCATATGCTGTGCCCACAGCGTGCGCATGCCCTCGCGGAGGGCTGCCTGCGAAGCGGGAATCTTGCCGGAGTTGGCGTCTTCACCGGAATGGCTGTGGTCGAGGGCCACGGCGGGCACCTGGGTTCCGGCGGCGGGCTGGGAGCCCTGCGCCGGGGAATAGGCGATGAGCAGGCCGGTCAGCAAGGCCAGTACAGCCAGCGGCACGGCGCTCCAGAGGCGCCGCGGACGAGAAACCAAGGAATTCATGACGTGTCTTCCTGTCTTGCGGTGGGAAACGCCGGCGCCTCCGGAGGAAGCACGAGAAGGGCTGCGCTGCTCCGGTGTGCCGGTTGGGCGAAGACGTCCATAGCTATTTAGTGGCGGGCCGACGCCGGGTTCTTACCGACGTCGGGCGGCAAATTTTAAGACGCGGATGCCGGGTAAGACGGCGGACGCCGGTGACACTAACCAGGTATGGGAATCCTGGATCACACCGTCGCGGGGCAGGGCGGGCTGCTGCGGTCCGTGGGCATTCCTGATACTCTGCGCACCAACTGGCAGCACTACCCGAGGCGGACTTCCATCCGCTGGTCACGCCGGTGGACCGCGGTTGCCCGCCGGAACTGGCGGCCCGAATTCCCGGGCCGCTCACTGGCTCTGGACGGCGGGAGAAATTTGATGACTTTCCTGGATGACCACGAGCTGGCCGACACGGACCCTGCGCGGTCCGAACGCGCCCCGGACGATTGGGTGGAATTGCTCAGCCTGCCCGGTCCAGGCCGCGACGAGGCCTTGGCCAGGCTGCACCGACTCCTGCTGAAGGCCGCCGGCCACCAGGTATCCCAGATGCTGTCCAGGCTGCCGGCCATCGGCCAGGCGCGCCGGGAAGACATGGTCAACCAGGCGGCGGACGAGGCCATGGTTGCGGTACTCGGAAAGCTGTCCAGCTTCCAGGGCCGGAGCCAGTTCACCACCTGGGCCTACAAATTCGGCATCCTGCACGCCGCCGTCGAGGTCCGGCGCAATCTGTGGCGCAACCGCGAGGTGCCGCTGGAGTCCTTGGCCGAGCCCGCCGCCGTCGGGACGTCCCCCGAGCAGCTGGCCGAGGCGGCCGACTTTTCCCAGGCCGTCAGCCGCGCCATCGACCAGGTGCTGACCCCGCATCAGCGCAGGGTGGTGCTGGCACTTCTCGTTGACGAGGTGCCGGTTGACGTTCTCGCGGACCGGCTGGGCAGCACGCGCAACGCACTGTACAAGACGCTTCACGATGCCCGAGGTCGGCTCCGCACGCGGCTGACGGTCGCCGGCTACCTGTCCCAACCACTGCGGGGGAGATGATCCCATGATGAGTTCGCACCGGGCACTCTCGAAGGAAGCGGCCGAGCGGCTTACGCTGGCCGCCGAGCCCTGGCTTTCCTGCGATGACTGCTTCGAGCAGATTGACGGGTATATCGAGCGGGTGCTGGCCGGCGACGCCGCGCGGGACCCGGCCATGCGCGCCCACCTGATCGGGTGTGCCGCCTGCGGCGACGAGGCCAGGTCGCTGCTGCTCCTGGTGGCGGAGGACCAGGGCATTGATCCGGGCCCCGCACTGAGCCGGCTCACCGCGGAGTAGGGGCCACGGAAGTAGGGCCGCCGGTGCTGGGACCAGTGAGGGCTTCGGCTCAGCTGCCGGCGTCCTTCTTGAGGACGTCCGGGAGCTCATCGACGAAGACCGTCTGGGGCGGTTCGTAGTAGATCACCAGCACCTCCTCGCCGACGGCGAAGACGCTCTGCTTGTCGAAGGGGTGGGCGTGGAAGGCGCTGGTCCCGCCGAGGAACGGCAGCATGACTTCCCCGATGGTGCCCGGTCCGATGCGCCCGGTCACCCGTCCGATCTTGCCGGTCAGGCTCCGGTTGACCTCTCTATGCATCGGGGGCTCTCGGCGGCTGCTTCGTGGGTTCCTTGCCGTTCCTGAGGGCGGAGCGGAGGGCCGGGAGGTAGTCGCCCACCTGCGCCAGGATCCCGCCGACCATCCGGTTGATGCCTTCGCCGCCGTTGAGGACCGTGAACTGGCCGACGTGGGCGAACGGTTCGGCCGCTGCCGCGATGATGGCCGGCATGTTCTCGGCCAGCTGCTGGGAGATGACGGCTTCCTGGTTGGTCCCGAGCGCCTCGGCCCGTGCCTTGATGCCGTCCGCCTCCGCCAGGGCCTTGGCCTTGATGGCGGACGCCGCCGCGTCGCCGCGCGCCTTCGTCGCCGCGGCCTCGGCTTCGCCGGTGACGCGGGTGGCTCCCGCCGCGGCGGACGCCGCCGTCGCGTTGGCCTGGGCCGTGAGCTCGGTGCGGCGGGCGTTGGCCTGGGCTTCGAGCTCCGTGCGCCGGGCGAGTGCCTCGGCGGCGCTGATATCGGCGGATTTCTGGCCCTCAGCGTCGGTGCGCTTGGCGTAGGCCTTCGCGTCGGCGGGCTTGCGGACGGTGGTCTGGAGTTTCTGCTCCTCGCGGTCCGCCTCGAGCTTTGCCACCTCGGTTTCCTGGACGACGACCTGTTGCCGGGCGGTGGCGTCGGCCAGCGGACCGGCCTGCGCCGCGTTCGCCTTGGCTTTCTCGGCGTTGGCCAGCGCCATGGATTGCCTGATCGAAGAGACGCTTTGGGCGTCGGCGATCAGCGCCTCGGCCTCGGCTTCCTTTTCCGCCGCCTCCCGGTTCCGGGTGGCCTCGGCGATGCGGGCCTCCATCTTGACCTGGGCGATGTGCGGCTTGGCGATGTTCTGGATGTAGCCGGTGGGATCCTGCAGGTCCTTGATTTGCAGTGAATCGACCACCAGGCCCAGCTTTTCCATCTCAATGCCGCTGGCGCCGCGGACCTGGGACGCCAGCTTGTCCCGCTCGCGGATGATTTCCTCCATGGTCATGCTGCCGATGATGGAGCGCAGGTGTCCTTCAAAGACGTTGTAGACCTGGCTTTCCATCTTGGGCTGCTGGCCGAGGAAGCGGCGCGCGGCGTTGGCGATGAAGGGCGGAGCGTCGCCGATCTTGTAGATGACGACGCCTTCGACAATCACCTGGATGCCTTGCGACGTCACGCAGTTAACCTTGAGCTCGGTTTCATTCAGGGTCAGCGACAAGGGCCGGACCGTCTGGAGCCCGGGCAGTACCAGGGCTCCCTTGCCGGTGACGATCTTGAAGTCCATCCCCTCCCTGGTGTCCAGCGTGCCCCGGGTCAACCCGGAGATGATCAGGGCCTCGTTGGGTTCAGCGACCTTCCACATCAGCTTCGTTGCCACCCAGATCACGACCACGACGACGAGCGCCACGGCGAGGATGACGAGAACCGGGATGAAGGCTGAGAAGTCCGGCATGGGAAACCTTTCGGGTCTGTGGGTCAGGCCAGTCTGAAGGGCCGCCGTCGAATAAGTCCAGCATTTGGCGGAACGGCTTGGGGCAAACCGGCGTCGGAGTAGTTCGCTCCGGGCAACTCACCGGGTAGAAGGAAGCTGGTGCGGCCGCCCCTAAAACTCAAGGCGCCCGCACCAGCAGGTAGTACGAAATTATTGGATTGCTATGAAACGTTCCTCATTCGCGGCTCCCTTTCCCGGATATCGATTACCGGGTTTGTGCGTCATCGGCCAGATGCCTCGAAAGCAGCCAGCCGGCGCCAATCATTGCCACGCCCAGCACCAGGAGGGTCCAGATGTCCATGGTGTTGTACGCAAGGAAGTTGGCCGCCGACCCTACGCCGACGATCAGCCCGTAAACGCTAAGGATGATGTACAGCAGGCCGAAGCCCATCAGGAAGTTCCGGGCTCCCATGCCGTTGCGCGACATGCTTACGCCCGTGGCGCCGATGACCAGCTGAACGACGTTCAGCAGCATGGACACCTGGAACAGGCCAAGGAACATGGCCCGGGAATCGGGCCCCAAGAACTTCAATTCGCTGTACAGCGTGGTGATGCCCGGGATGAACCCCAGGACACCCACGACTGCGAGGACTATTCCCACACCCATGCCGACGTTCTGGACATCTGCCCGTCCGAAATGAACGCCGTGTGCATGTGGAGATGCGGTAGTCATTTTCTGCCTCCAACCACTGTTGCGGACACTCTTAATTTTACGGCGGGGTATCGAAAAAAGCGGCGGACCGGACGGCGGAAATCCGATGGAGAGCCTGTCGGAACCCTGGCCGCGGCCCGGCGCGTGGCACGATGGATCACGATGAAACTGCGCGCTGATCAGACCGGGGACCGTGGCCTTCCGATGCCTTTGTGGCTGCAGGGGGCGCTCGAATCCGCGCAGGCGGCTGTGATCTCCGCGCTCGCCGTGATCGCGCCGATCGTCGCGGTCTGGACGACGGCCGGCTTCCGCGACACCGGCTTTGAATTCCTTGCCCGGCTGGCCGGCCAGGCCTGGCTGCTGATCCACGGGGTTCCGCTGCTGCTGGACACCGGCGGAGCGGGCGCCGCGGCTGCCGCGGGCCAGCCGGAATCCGGCACGCTTTCGCTGATTCCGCTGGGCCTCACCCTTATCCCGTTCCTGTTGGCCTGGCGGGCGGGCCGGCGGCTGGCCCGCGCCTCGTACACCGACCAGCTCTGGCAGGCGCTGCTGGGCTCCTGGCTGATGTACGGCGCCTTCGGGTTTGCCACCGGATTCCTCTGCCGCACCCCCGACGTGGGCGTCAGCCTCTGGTTTGCCGCCCTCGTCCCGCTGATCCCTGTCGCCCTTGGCATGGTGATCGGCGCCCGCCGCGAGGCCGGCTCCTGGAGCCGGCTGATCGGCGTCGACGCCGTTGCCTGGCTCTCGCGGACCAGCCAGCACTCGCGCTGGGCCGGCTCCTACCTCGGCTCCGCCATCCAGGCCGGATTTGTCGCCGTGATGGGCAGCCTGGCCATGGCGGCTGCGCTGCTCGCGGTGGACCTCCTCGTCCACTGGAACCTCATCATCGCCGTGTACGAGGCGCTCCACGCCGGCCCGGTGGGAGGCGCGGCCCTGACCCTCGCGCAGCTGGGCTACCTGCCCAACCTGGCCGTGTTCGCGCTGGCCTGGACCTCCGGCTCGGGGTTCGCGCTGGGCGTCGGTTCGACGGCGGGCCCGCTGGCCACCGCTGTCGGCCCGCTGCCCACCATCCCGGTCTTCGCGGCGCTGCCGTCCGGCGCGCTGGACTACGGCTTCGTGGCCCTCGTGGTGCCGGCCATCGCCGGGGTCCTGGCGGGCTGGTGGTTCCTGCGCGCCGGCGAAAACCACTTCGACGAGTGGCTCTCCATCAAGGTCAAGGCGCGCTGGTTCACCGCCACCGTGTCCACCCTGGTTCTGGGTGCCATGATCGGCGCCGTGGCGGGGCTGCTCACGGCCGGCCTGGCCTGGCTGGCCCGCGGCTCCGTGGGCATCGGGCGGCTCACGGACGTCGGCCCGGACCCGCTCACGACCGCGCTGTTCATCGCCGTGGAAACCGGCGTCGGCGTCGTGATCGGTTACGCGGCCGGCCCCTGGCTGGAACGCCGGCAGCGGCTGCACGAAGCGGACCTGGAACCGGCCGCTAAATAGGGCTGGGCCGGCTCGGTTCCGCTAGCGCAGCTGGGTGGGCATCGACTTCTGCAGCTCCGTCCGGCACGCCGATGCAGCCTGCTCGGTGAGGGCGTGGCGGGCGCATTGCTGGTAGTCCCGGACCTGGTTGAAGAACACCGCGGACGCCAGGACCAGGAGCACCATCACCGCGGAGACCACCAGGCCGGAGATGGTCCCGAACAGCACCAGGCGCGATTCCCGGAGCCTCGCCGCGCGGACCAGCAGGACAACGCCGATCACCATCCCGGCCGCAGTGAGGACAGCGGCCAGCCAGAGGTAGTTGATGTCCAGCTGGAAGACGAAGAACGACCCGAGCACCACGACGATGAACATGCGGAACAGCGTGTGCGTCTTGAGCAGGGATGCCTTCGCCGCCTCGCTCCGCGGATTCTGGCCGCGCGGGCCTGCGCCGGGGTCCTGGGGGGAGTTCATATTTTCCAGCGTACGCGAGCGGCTCATAAGCTAAGGCCATGCGCATAGTAGTTCTCGTCTCCGGCACCGGCTCCAACCTGCAGGCCGTCATCGACGCGGTCAAGGCCGGGGAGCTGGACGTGGAGCTTGCCGCCGTCGGGGCGGACCGGCCCGGAACGTACGGGGTGGAGCGCTCCGCGGCCGCCGGCATCCCGACCTTCGTGGTGGACTTCAAGGCCTACCCGGACCGGTCGGCCTGGAACGCCGCGCTCACCGAGGCAGTGGCCGCGCACCGGCCCGACGTCGTCGTGTCCGCAGGTTTTATGCGCATTGTCAGCGCGGACTTCATCGACGCGTTCGACGGCAAGTACCTGAACACCCATCCGGCCCTGCTGCCGGCCTTCCCCGGCGCGCACGGCGTCCGCGACGCACTCGCCTACGGCGTGAAGGTCACGGGGTGCACGGTGCACTGGGCCGACGCCGGCGTGGACACGGGCCCGATCATCGCGCAGGAAGCCGTGCCGGTAGCGGAGAGCGACACCGAGGACACCCTGCACGAGCGGATCAAGGCCGCGGAACGGCGGCTGCTGGTGTCGACCCTCCGGTCCCTCGCCGCCGCGCCCCAGCCAGCCGACTAGCTCGCAATAGATGCCTGTTGGGTGCTGAAAACGCCTGTGCGGATTGGGGCGGCCGGGGCGGTTACTCCAGGCGGCGCTGCTTGGTCTCGGGGGCGAAGAACGCCATCCACAGCACCGAGACCAGCACCAGGCCGCCGGCCAGCGCGAAGGACGTGGCCAGTCCCAGCTCGGGCCACAGGAACGCCGCGAAGACCAGCGGCCCGAAGCCGGCGCCGAGCCGGGAGAACGTCGAGGCCCAGCCGAAGCCCGAGCCTCGCAGCTCGGTCGGGTACAGCTCCGACACGTAGGCGTAGAGCACCGGGATGGCCACCTGCACCACGAAGCCGAACACCAGCAGCCAGAACACGGCCGCCGTCGGAATGTCCACCACGACGGCGACGATCACCAGCGTCAGCGCCGACAGCGGGCCCGTGACGGCCAGGATCCACTTGCGCCCGGTCCGCTCCACCAGCAGCGCGGCAACCACCACGCCCAGCAGGCCGACGGCGGCCATCGACGCCGTCGTGAGGAACGCCTTGTACTCCTCGAAGCCGGCGCCGATCAGGATCCGCGGCATCCAGGTCAACGACAGGTAATAGACCAGCAGGATGCTGAAGAACAAGGCCCAGGCCGCCGTCGTGATCTTCCAGTTGAACTGCCACAGCGCGCGGAGCTGGATCCAGGCGCTGCCGGCGGAGAGCCGGGGCGCGTCCTGCGGTTCGGGCAGGCTGTAGACCCGGGCTTCGGCGCCGGTGGCCGCGACCAGGCCGTCGATGACCCTGGCGGCTTCCTCGCGGCGGCCCTTGCGGATCAGGAACAGCGGCGACTCCGGGACGCTCCGCCGGATCCAGAACACCAGCAGCGCGGGCAGCACCATGATCAGCATGGTCAGGCGCCAGTCCGCGAAGGCGGCGATCAGCCCGGCCGAGACGAAACCGCACAGCGCCGCGCCGATCGGCCACCAGCCGTCCATGGCGGTGAGGACCCTGCCGCGCTGCTTGCGCGGGGTGAACTCGCCCACCAGCGCGTAGTCCACCGGGATGCAGCCGCCCAGGCCGAAGCCGGCCAGGAACCGGAAGGCCACGAACCAGAGGAAATCGGGGGAGAAGGCGCCCAGCACGGTGAAGACGGCGAAGATCAGCAGCGTCGCGGTGAAGGCCTTCTTGCGGCCGATGGTGTCGGCGATGGTGCCCCAGACGAAGGCGCCCAGCGCCATGCCGATCAGGTTCGACGTGCCGATCCACGCCGCGTCGCCCGGGGTCAAGGACCAGTGCTTTGAGAGCAGCGGGATGAGGATGCCGTTGAGCGTGACGTCCCAGGCATCGAACATGAAGCCCAGGCCGCCGATCAGGAAGATCCGCCCCTGGACCTTCCACCGCCACGGCAGTTCCTGGACCACTTGTTCGCCGCTGGGCACCGTGGTGTAAGTGTTCATTTTCGCCTCCAGGGAAAACTCTACGTGGCCCGGGCTCGGCCCGTATCCGCTTCACACTCCGGCGCGCGGGCAGGCCCAGTGCCTCGACGCGATAAACTGGCCGCATCCCCACCAGCCGCGGCCGCGCCGCGATATAAGACCGCGATCAAAGACGGAGATTTCTGTGAGCTTTACGCAGCGTGAGCGTGTATCCATCGACCGTGTTCCCATCCGCAGGGCCCTCATTTCGGTCTACGACAAGACCGGTCTGGAGGAGCTCGCGCGGGGTCTGCACGACGCCGGCGTCAAGATCGTCTCCACCGGTTCCACCGCCAAGAAGATCGCCGCCGCGGGAATCCCCGTCCAGGAGGTGGAGGAAGTCACCGGCTCGCCGGAAATGCTGGACGGCCGGGTCAAGACCCTGCACCCGCGCGTGCACGGCGGCATCCTCGCCGACCGCCGCGTCCAGGCCCACATGGACACGCTGACCTCGATGGAGATCGAGCCGTTCGACCTCGTCGTCGTGAACCTCTACCCCTTCGTGGAGACCGTGAAGTCCGGCGCGGCGCAGGACGACGTCGTCGAGCAGATCGACATCGGCGGCCCGGCGATGGTGCGGTCGGCCGCCAAGAACCACGCCGCCGTCGCGATCGTGGTGGACCCGGCGTCGTACGGTTCCGTCGTGGAGGCGGCTTCCTCCGGCGGGTTTGACCTGAAGACCCGACGCCGGCTCGCCGCCAAGGCGTTCGCGCACACCGCGTCCTACGACACCGCCGTGGCCACCTGGACCGCCAGCCAGTTCCTGGACGAGGACGGCGACGGCGTGATCGACTGGCCCGCGTACGCCGGCCTGGCCCTGGAGCGCTCCGAGGTACTCCGCTACGGCGAAAACCCGCACCAGCAGGCCGCGCTGTACGTGGACAAGGCCGCCCCGGCCGGCATCGCCCAGGCCGACCAGGTGCACGGCAAGGCGATGAGCTACAACAACTTCGTTGACGCCGACGCCGCCCTGCGCGCCGCGTTCGACTTCGCCGAGCCGGCCGTCGCGATCATCAAGCACGCCAACCCCTGCGGCGTGGCCGTGGGTTCCGCGGCCGCCGCGGACCCGATCGCCGATGCCCACGCCAAGGCCCACGCCTGCGATCCGGTGTCCGCGTTCGGCGGCGTCATCGCGGCCAACCGCACCGTCACCGCCGGCATGGCCCGCACCGTTGCCGGCATCTTCACCGAGGTGGTCATCGCGCCGGGCTTCGAGGACGAGGCCGTCGAGATCCTCGCCAAGAAGAAGAACATCCGCCTGCTCACCCTGCCGGAGGGCTACGGCCGCTACCCGACCGAGTTCCGCCAGGTCTCCGGCGGCATGCTGGTCCAGGCCACGGACAAGGTCGACGCCGACGGCGACAACCCCGCCAACTGGACCCTCGCCGCGGGGGAAGCCGCCGACGCCGCGACCCTGGCCGACCTCGCCTTCGCCTGGACGGCATGCCGCGCGGCCAAGTCGAACGCGATCCTGCTCGCCGCCGAGGGTGCCGCCGTCGGCATCGGCATGGGCCAGGTCAACCGGCTCGACTCCTGCCGGCTCGCGGTCGAACGAGCCAACACGCTGGGCGTAGCAGTGGAGTCCGACGTCGAGGGCGCCGGCGGGGCTTCCAACGTCGGGACGACAGGAGCAGGCGCGGCCGCACCCGAGCGTGCCCGCGGCGCCGTCGCGGCGTCGGACGCGTTCTTCCCGTTCGCTGACGGCCTGCAGATCCTGATCGACGCCGGCGTCCGTGCCGTGGTGCAGCCCGGCGGCTCCGTCCGCGATGAGGAAGTGATCGCCGCAGCCAACGCCGCCGGGATCACGATGTACTTCACCGGCGCGCGCCACTTCTTCCACTAGAAGCCCCGGCGGTTGGCGGTTCCGGGGTTCCGGGGGTTCTCCGTTGCGGGGTTCTGGGGGTTCCGGGGTTCTGCGGGTTCTGCCCCGCGGGTGCCGCCACGAGTGGACATGCCCTCCCTTGCCGGGAGGGCATGTCCATTTTTTGTGCCCGATTGTGCTGCTGAGTGCTGCTGGGTGCCGTCGGGGCGGGGCCGAGGCCGGGGTCCGCGGGACATGCTCATTTTTCGGGCCAGGGGGTGGGCCGACACCAAGGCATCACGGGACGTGCTCATTCTTCGCGTGAAGGGGTGGTCATGCGCCACGGCACCACGGGACATGCTCATTCTTGCCGCTCAGGAGTGGGCATATAGGGACTGTGTCCACTGGTCGGACTCGGCGAAGGACATGTCCAGGCTGGTGCACGGGCAGTCGGGCGCTGGGCAGCCTGCTAATCGGGTCGCAGGGTTGTGGGACATGGTCATGTGTCGCGTCCGGGCTGCGCACAGGCCACGGCCCCGTGGGACATGGTCATGTGTCGCGTCCGGGCTGCGCACAGGCCACGGCCCCGTGGGACATGCTCATTCTTCGCGTGAAGGGGTGGTCATGCGCCCCGGCACCACGGGACATGCTCATTCTTGGCGCCCAGGAGTGGGCATATAGGGATTATGTCCACTGGCAGGGCTGGGCGGAGGGCATGTCCCGTGGGGGCGCAGCACGGGCCGGAGCCGCGGGCCGCGCACACGGAAACGCGGGGTCACCTGCCGCCCCTTCGAGGGGGATGAGCGGCCAGTGACCCCGCGTTGACCTGCTCCTTCCTCGCGAGGGCGTCGGTGCGGACCTAGGGTTGTTTGGGCGAGGGCGTCGGTGCGGACCTAGGGTTGTTTGGGTGAGCGCGGGCCCCGGGGTGGCCTCCGCCACGCCTCCGCCAGCACCCCGGCTCGGCCCTACGAAGCAGCCGCGGTGCTGTAGGCCTGCTGGATTACCGAGCCCCAGTAGGGTCCGTACATCGTGGTGGAGTTGCTGCCATAGCCGTAGCTGTTGATCGAGTTCTGGTAGCCCGAGGAGCTGGACCCGATGAACCACGGGCCGCCCGAGGAACCGCCAGTCATGTTGCAGGGGATGCCCTGCGTGTTGAACTGCGGGTTGTTGGGATCGTTCTTGGCGGTGCCGCTGCAGCTCTTGAGGGATTCGCCGTTGAACGGTGGCGCCGCCGGATAGCCGAACGACTTGTAGCTCAGGCCCCGGGCGGCGTTGAACTGCACCCCGGAGGAGCCTACGACGTCGGCGAGGGCCTTGCCGTTGAGCGGGTTCATCACGGCGAAGCCGGTGTCGTAGGTCATGTCGCCGCCGGAGCTCCACTGGGCAGGGGCGTACAGCGTCTTGGCGGTCCACTTGCCGTAGGGTGCCGAGCCGTTGAGGTAGGCCGGAACGAAAGTGAAGTTGGTGGCGAAGGCGCCCGGGCCTTCGTTGACGCAGTGGCCGGCGGTGGAGACGGTGCTCTTGTTGGATGAGGTTACCGAGTTCCCGGAGCAGACGTAGTTGGAGCCGCCGAGGGTGAAGAAGACCTTGCCGATGGTCTTGACCGGGGACTCGCTGGCGTTCGCCTTGGTCTGGAGCTGCTTGGTCTGGAGCTGCTTGGTCTGGAGCTGCGCGGCCTGGGCGGTGGGCGTGGTGCCCTCCACCTTGGCGGGGGCGCCCGCTTCCGTCGGCCGGTTCACCGCGGCCTTGGCCTTGCCGCCCCGCTCCACGGCCTTCGCCGCCAACACGTCTCCCGGAATTGCGCTGCGCATGCGCTCGGCCGTCCAGTAGTCGGCCGGCCCCGCGTCCGTGACGGTGTGACTGCTGACGTCCGAAGACGGCGTCGGCGCCTTCGCCGGTGCCGGTGCGGCACTGGCCGTGCCGGCCGCGCAGACCGCCAGGAGTGCGGCGGCGGAGAGGCTGAGGAGGCTGGTAGCCAGGGTCTTGGGTGTTCGCATGGATGTCCTTAGCGGGAGGGATGCGGAGCGGCCTGCCAGGGCTGGCCGCTGTGTGATGGGTAAGAAACTACGTCACCTTGACCGGGCTGTAAAGTTACTTGTCAAAAATTGACAAAGAAGATTCAGGAAAAGTCGCGGGCCCGCCAGGAGCCAGTGCGCTGTCATGCGCCTGCCGGGGCCCGTCCCGGATAGGCGCCAATGCGGCCACCTCGGGTAAGTTAGAGCCGTTGAGATACACAAGATTTCCGCAGACTTTCAGGGAGATGCCCGAGCAATGGCCAAGATTATCTATACCCACACCGACGAAGCGCCGATGCTGGCCACCTATTCGTTCTTGCCGATTGTCGAGGCGTTTGCTTCGACGGCCGGTGTGGAAGTGGAGACCCGCGACATTTCGCTAGCCGGCCGCATCATCGCCGCCTTCGGCGACTACCTCACCGAGGAGCAGCGCGTCAGCGACGCCCTCTCCGAGCTGGGCGACCTTGCCAAGAAACCCGAAGCCAACATCATCAAGCTGCCCAACATCAGCGCCTCCGTGCCGCAGCTGAAGGCCGCCGTCGCCGAACTCCAGGGCCAGGGCTACGCCCTGCCGGACTACCCGGACAACCCCGCTTCCGACGAAGAGACGGACATCCGCTCCCGCTTCGACAAGATCAAGGGCTCCGCCGTGAACCCGGTGCTCCGCGAGGGCAACTCGGACCGCCGCGCGCCGCTCTCGGTGAAGAACTACGCCCGCAAGAATCCGCACACGATGGGCGCCTGGAGCCCGGACTCCAAGACCAACGTCGCGCACATGGTCGCCGACGACTTCCGCTCGAACGAGAAGTCCGTGGTCATCGAGGCGGACACCAACATCAAGATCCAGCTGGTCAAGGAAGACGGCACCGTCAAGGTCCTCAAGCGCGCGTTCCCCGTGCTGGCCGGCGAGGTCATCGACGGCACCGTGATGCGCGCCGCCGCCCTGGACACCTTCCTCGCCGCCCAGGTCGCCCGGGCCAAGGAAGAGGGCGTGCTCTTCTCCGCCCACCTGAAGGCCACCATGATGAAGGTTTCCGACCCGATCATCTTCGGCCACGTCGTCAAGGCGTACTTCTCCGATCTCTTCGCCACCTACGGCGAGCAGATCGCTGCTGCGGGCCTGAGCCCCAACAACGGCCTCGCCTCCATCCTTAACGGCCTCGAAGACCTCCCCGAGGAGGTCCGCGGCGACGTCGAAGCAGCCATCAAGAAGGGCCTCAACGACGGCCCCGAGCTGGCCATGGTCGACTCGGACAAGGGCATCACCAACCTGCACGTGCCTTCCGACGTCATTGTCGACGCCTCGATGCCGGCCATGATCCGCAGCTCCGGCCACATGTGGGGCCGCGACGGCCAGGAGGCGGACACCCTCGCCGTCCTCCCGGACAGCAGCTACGCCGGCATTTACCAGGTCGTCATCGATGACTGCCGCGCCCACGGCGCCTTCGATCCGACCACCATGGGCACCGTCCCGAACGTCGGCCTGATGGCCCAGGCCGCCGAGGAATACGGCAGCCACGACAAGACCTTCGAGATCCAGTCCGCGGGCACCGTCCAGGTGGTCGACGACGCCGGCACCGTGCTGATCGAACACCAGGTGGCCCCCGGCGACATCTGGCGCGCCTGCCAGACCAAGGACGTGCCGATCCGCGACTGGGTCAAGCTGGCCGTGACCCGCGCCCGCGCCTCCGCCACTCCGGCCGTTTTCTGGCTGGACAAGGGCCGCGCCCACGATGCCCGGATGATCGCCAAGGTCGAGGAATACCTCAAGGACCACGACACCGAGGGTCTGCAGCTGGAAATCATGTCCCCGGATGAGGCCACGGCCTTCACCCTGGAGCGCCTGCGCAAGGGCGAGGACACGATTTCCGTCACCGGCAACGTGCTCCGCGACTACCTCACCGACCTGTTCCCGATCCTCGAGCTCGGTACCAGCGCCAAGATGCTCTCGGTCGTTCCGCTGATCAACGGCGGCGGCCTGTTCGAGACCGGCGCCGGCGGCTCCGCTCCGAAGCACGTCCAGCAGCTGCTCAAGGAAAACCACCTGCGGTGGGACAGCCTGGGCGAGTTCCTGGCCCTCGCCGTGAGCTTCGAGCACCTCGCAACCTCCACGGGCAACGCCCGCGCGCAGGTTCTGGCGGACACCTTGGACCGCGCCACCGGCACGTTCCTGCTGGAGAACAAGTCCCCGAAGCGCAAGGCCGGGGAGCTGGATAACCGCGGCAGCCACTACTACCTCGCGAAGTTCTGGGCCGACGAGCTGGCACGCCAGACCGACGACGCCGAACTGGCAGCGGCCTTCGCCGCCGTCTCCGAGGCCCTGAGCTCCAACGAGGAGACGATCGTGGGCGAACTGCTGGCAGTGCAGGGCTCCCCGGTCGATCTCGGCGGTTACTACCGTCCGGACGAGGCCAAGGCCTCCGCCGTGATGCGCCCCTCGGCCAAGTTCAGCGAAGTGCTGTCCCTGCTGGGCTAGTCCCAACAACGGCTGGTTCCATAACGCCGAAGGGCGCACCGGGAAATCCCGGTGCGCCCTTCGGCGTTGAGCGGCCCTGTGTCAGCGGTCGGAGACCCGGCGGTCCCGATCCGCAGCAGGGGTGCTGCCGTCGAAGGCCGGTTCGGTGGCCATGTCCGGGTCGATGTTGGCAGTCTGCCCGGGCCCGACGACGTCGTAGCCGGTGTCGGTCCGCAACGGCTCCGCGGGCGCGTGCCCTGTGACGTCGCCGTCGTTCACGCGCTCACGCCAGGCGCCCGTCTCGAAGTCGCGGCCCTCAATGAACTTCTTGAACCGCTTCAGGTCCGCCGCGACCTGCCGGGAGTCGAGCCCGACCGCGGCGCCGATCTTCTCCGTGGCGGAGCCGGGCTCCCAGACGAGTTCGACGTCGACCCTTGTTTCCGCCGGTCCGAGCTCGGTGAACCGCACGGTACCGGCGTTGCGCGGAGCGTCCAGGCTCTCCCAGGACACCTGCCGGTCAGGGTCCTGGCTGGTGATCCGGGCGTCGTAGGCACGGTTGACCCCGCCGATGCTGGTCTGGAAGTGGACGGTGGTGTCGTCGAGTTGCCGGACGGCGTCGACGCCGCTCATGAACTGCGGAAAATCCTCAAACTGGGTCCACTGGTTGTAGGCCTGGCTCAGGGGGACGTTTACATCGATGGATTCCTGGACTGTTGCCATGCTTGCTTCACTCCTTCGGCTGGCAGGCTGCGGCCCGCCAATCGTTTCAGGGGACGGATACAAGGTTGGTGCAAGTGCTCGGATGCTCGCTCGAACATTGTCAGGCCGCTTCAAGCCTGACTGTCCAAGCTAGCCGGATCCGGCGGGCCGCGAAAGCTCAGTCCTGAAAGTGCATCCACCCAGGCGGGCCGCAGGAGGCAACCGCAGAGTCCCAGGGTGGTAACCACGGCGGCCCCTAGCCGCCGCCCTTGCCCTTGCCTTTGTCCTTGCCGTTCTGGCCGGAGTTCCCGGGAGCCGGGGCCGGCACCGGGGCCTGCGCTGCCGCTGCCTGGTCGGCGGCCGCCTGGGCCGCGGCCGCTGCCGCCTGCTGGGCGGCGGCCTGGGCTGCTGCTTCAGCCTTTGCGGCTTCCGCGGCGGCAGCCTGCTGCTGTGCCACCTTGGCCGAGAGGTCGGCGCGGACGGCGTCGATGGAAGTCTTGATGCTCTGGTGGCGCTTGAAGGACACCTTGCCATCCGCTGCTGCGGCGTCGAGCTTGGAGGCCAGCTCGTCTAGCAGTTTCAGGGCTCCGGCGGAGTCCTCGGTGGCCGCGGCCTCGGTGACGGCGAGGACCTGGGACTGGAGTTGCCCGGCCGCTGCACCGTCCAGTTCGGGAGCCGGCCCCGCGCAGCCGGAAAGCGAGCCTGCCAGTAAAGCGCCTGTCAGCAAGGTTCCGGCCAAGGCCCCGCGCCAACGCAGGCTGCTGTATCCGCTCATGGCTGCACGCTGTTCTGTAGTTGCTTGAGGTGGTCGCCCAAGTCGCCGGTAACGGCAGGGTAGGGGACGACGGCGGGTGGCTCCGGGACGGCGAAGGCGACGGAGGCGAACGCGGCCGTGGCCGCAAACAGTGCGACGACGGCCAGTACGACCAGAACCCTGGTGCGGCGCCGTGCGCCGCGGAACCGGGTGATCCCACGGGAAATGAAGTCTCGGCCGCGGGGACGGGCTGGCTGCGCGTCCGGCATCACCGCGTCCGGCATCACCGCGTCCGGCGTCAGCGCATGCTGCTGGCGGGTTCGGGGAGCACCGGCGGACCCGGGGCCGCGCGCGGTCTGCGTCAGGCCAGAGCGCGGCAGCCGGGCCGGCGGGGCAGGAAGGACCCTGGTGCGCTCCGCGCCCAGAAGCCCCGGCAACGAGTCGGGGGAGATCAGTGCCTGGCGCAGTGCGGCCTCCAGTTCGGCTGCGGCCGGGCGGTCGAGGGGATCCAGCGCGGTCATGGCCCTGATCAGCTGCGCCCACTCGGCTGGAACGCCGGCAGGAACGACTGGGGCGCGGTGCAGGCGTGCCACCGCCGACTCGACGGCGCTGCCCGGATATTCCACCGCCCCCGTGATGCACTCCAGCAGCACCAGGCCTAGCGAGTAGATATCGCTGGCCGTGCCCATGTCAGCGCCGCGGGCCTGTTCGGGGCTCAGGTAGGCCGCCGTTCCCACCATGGTTCCGGTGGCGGTGAGCCGGGTCCCGTCGACAATCCTGGCAATGCCGAAGTCGGTCAGCTTCGGCCGCACCGGTTCGCCGGGCCGGATCTGCACCAGCAGGACGTTGGCCGGCTTGATGTCACGGTGGATGATGCCGAGGGAATGGACGTAGGCGAGGGCGTCCGCGAGGCCAGCTCCGATGACGGCAATTTCGTCCAGGGGCAGCGGGCTGTGACGGATCCGGCTGCGAAGGTCTTGGCCTTCGACCAGTTCCATGGTCAGGAAGGGCCGGGGTTCGGCCGGCACCCGCGTATCCGTGCCGGCGTCGAAGAGTGTCACCAGGCTCGGGTGGTTCAGCGTGGCCAGGAGTTCGATCTCGGCCTGCTGGCGTTTCAGCTCATCGGCATCGGGGGACTGCGGCGCGAACAGTTTGAGCGCCACGTCCCGGCCCAGGTTTTCGTCCCGGGCCGAGTACACGGACGCCATGCCGCCCCGTCCGATGACTTCTCCCAGACGGTAACGGCCGCTCAAAATATCAGTCGTGACCTCGTTGGGCGAAGCGTCCACGATGTCCCCCGTCATTCCCGTTGGCGCCCTGGTGGCGCCCCTAAAGAATAGTACGTGTCCGGGTATCGGGCTTCGGTGCGGGCGGTACTGCTCACATGTCATGTGTGGGAATGGATCCACCTTTCACGGGTAGGGGGTAGTCGGCGCCGGCGCCTGTGAGGCCGTTGAATCCCCCAGCGGATCCAACGACTTCGCTCCGGCGGTAGAGAGACACCTAGGCAGGGGCGGACACGCGCTACGGCGGACGTTCCGCAGGCGGAGGTATCACTTGGGTTCGGTGAAGCCGTAGGGTTGCGCGGCGTGCCGGCAGGGGCCCGGTCGCGGGCGGCGCTGAGACGGTGCGCCTATGCGAAACGGGGGTGCCGGGTAACCGGTCGCGGACTGTGGGGTCCATGGGAAATTCTCCTGAATGACTGACGGCGGGCGCACGTGGCAGCCCGAAGGGCCGTGCTCTGCGCAACAAAACGGCAGAGAACGGCCCTTCTAGTCAGGAGAAGATCCGGGATCAGCGGAGACAGCAGAATGGACGTGCTGTAACGGGCCGCTGATGGGGTCGGCACCCATCGGGGGGATGAAGAAAATGGAACCGGGCAGCCACGCAACGGCACCGGACGGTCCGCTGGTGGTAGAACCGCTGCCGGAGCCCGTGCCTGGTGTCGGAGGCAGGGCATTGGGGACCGGAAGCCCGGTACCGCCACCCCAGGGACGCGGGCCGTCATTGCCGCCGCCCGGCGACGCGGGGGTGCCGTTGCCGGGAACGGGGCTCGCCGGAGCGGGGTTCCCTGCGGGCGGAGCGGCCGGGGGAGTGCTTGCACCTTGCGGTTGCGGCAGGACCTGGAGGGGGCCGTAGGCAGGGCGCGTGGCTTGGAAGCCCAAGCCGGTCAGCACGCGTTGTGGCTGGCTTGCGGCGCCGGGGCTGCAGGTAAGGGCAGGGTCAGCGAGCGGGGAGACTGTCGACACGGCGGACAGTGGAAGCGCGAGCGGCTTCGTGGCGGGGGCGACCGGGACGATTGCTCCCGGGGCCGGGACGGTCACCGGTACGGGCTTGGGTCCAGGGACGGGCGCAGGGGCCGGGGCGGACGGGGGTGTTCCCGGCAGCGCGGGCGGGACCGGCGTGACCGGCGTGACGGCACCGGGCAGGCCGGGCAGCGGCACGGTGCCGGGCACGGGCTTATCCGCGGGGGGTGTGGGTTGCGGCGACGGGTGAACGATCGGGACGCCTGGCAGGCCGCCTACGGCCGTTGCCGGAGCCGTGGCCGGGTCGGTTGGGCTGGTCACCGGCGTTACCGGGGCAGGAACCGGCGCCGGCGCGGGCAGCGCGGGCGGGTCGGTTGGGCTGGTCACCGGCGGGACTGGAGGAGGGCTAGGGGTAACGGGAGGTGCCGGGCTCGGCGTCGGGGGCACCGGCGTTACCGGGGCGGGAACGGGGGCCGGTGCGGGTGCCGGCGCGGGGACGACGGGCGATACGGGCTTGACGACGGGTTCCGGCAACGAGGCCGCCGGCGGCGGCGCCGGAGGCAAGGACGGCGCGAAGGCCGGCAGGGTCGGGGCAGGCACCGCGGGCGGCGAGGCCGTCGCACTGGGTTTAGGTGCCAGCTCCGCGTCCGTCATCGGCCGTTGGATCATGGCCGCGACGGCGGTGCCCGAGATGTTCGGAACAACGCTGGAAACCCTGACTTCTTCGGCGTTGGCCGCGACGGCGGAGAGTGCCAACCAGGTCAGCCCGGCCGCGACGGCCAGAAGCACGTGGCGCAGGAGGCGGAGCACAGGGGAAAGACTGTTCGCTGACCGCATGCGCAACACCCCTCCCCGAAAATCTCGACGATTGGTCTACAGCGTAAGTCCGGAGGCGGGGGCGAGTCCATAGGCAGCGGCAAATCGGGCCGGTCCGCGGCCCGTGAATCCGCGGCTAGTGCACGTCGTTCGGGTAGCTCACGCCCAGCTGCGCACGAACGCCGTCGAACAGCCGCATGGTGTTGAGCGAATCCTGCAACGGCATGACCGGGCTCTCGGTGAGGCCCTGCTGGATGCAGCGTGTGACCTCGCGAAGTTCGTAGCTGTAGCCGCGCCCGACCACACTGAACCGCTCGGTGCGCGGTTCCTCGAAGCCGACCTGAACGACCAGCTCCTTCGGGTTGTTGACCGAGCCTCGGCTCTGCAGGAACCCCTTGCTGCCCGCCACGGTGGCAGTGCGCGGCCCGTAAGCCAGGAGCGAGGACGTCAGCTGGGCCTGGGCCCCGTGGTGGTAGCCCAGGGTCAGTGCGTTCTGGGCGTCCACGCCATCGTCGTTGAGCCAGCCGGTGGCGGTGACCGTCTGCGGGAAACCCAGCGTGCCAAGCGCCCACAGCAGGGGGTAGATGGTGATGTCCAGCAGGGCGCCGCCGCCGTCGCGCGGTGCCCAGAGCCTGGACGTGGGGGAGTACGGGGCCGGGAAGCCCAGATCGGCCCCGACCCATTTGACCTCGCCGATCTCGCCGGAGGCGGCGATCTCGAACGCCCGCTGCATGCCGGGCAGGAAGCGGCTCCACATGGCTTCCATCAGGAACAGGCCCTTGTCCCGGGCCAGGTTTACGAGCTCGGAGGCCTCCCGGGCATTGATCGTGAGGGCCTTCTCGCACAGCACATGCTTGCCGGCCCGGAGGGCGGCCAGGGCAACTGCATGATGCTGGGCGTGCGGGGTGGCGACGTAGACGACGTCGACGGCGTCGTCGGCGAGCAGGCGTTCGTAGCCGGCCACGCCGTCCTGGTCGCCGTAGGCCCTTGCGAAACCGTAGTCCGCCGCGAACGCGTCGGCCGCGGCCTGGCTGCGCGAGGACACCGCGTACAGCTCGGCGTCGGCCAGGAGTTCAAGGTCCTTGGTGACCGCGGCCGCGATGCTCCCGGTGGCGATCACGCCCCACCGCAGCGTGGCGCCGGTGGCCGTCCGCGGGTCCTGGTCGGTTTGGCTGAACAGCCAGGGCGTGGCGATGAGGGCAGTCATGTTGCCATCCTCTCACCACGCCCGGCCACACGGCGGTGCCCGCCGTCGCCCGGTTAGACGGCGGTGCCCGCCGTCGCGCGGGTGCGGGCGGCCTCCTCGGTGAGCCGGCCCTGCTGGAGACGGAAGCGGCGGTCCGTCTTGTTGGCCAGAGCGCGGTCGTGGGTGACGACGAGGATCGTGGTGTTGTGGTCCCTGCTGAGGGCGCTGAGCAGTTCGATGATGTGCTCGCCGGTCTGCTCGTCCAGATTGCCCGTGGGTTCGTCGGCCAGGATCAGCTTCGGTTCGTTGGCCAGCGCGCGGGCGATGGCGACCCGCTGCTGCTCGCCGCCGGAGAGCCGGTTGATGCGCCGCACGTGCTTCTCCGGGTCCAGCTGCACCTGCTCCAGCAGTTCCCGGGCCCGCTCCAGCCGGGCGGCCTTGCGGATCCCGGCAAATTCCATCGGCAGCATCACGTTGTCCACGGCCGAGAGGTTGGGGATGAGATTGAACTGCTGGAAGACGAAGCCGATGTCGCGGCGCCGGTACTGGGTCAGCTTCCCGTCCGGCATGCCGGCCAGGCTCACGCCGTCGACCAGCACGTCACCGCTGGTGGGCTTGTCGAGGGCGCCGAGCAGGGACAGCAGCGTGCTTTTGCCGCTGCCGCTCTTGCCCACGATCGAGGCCAGGGTGCCCTGTTCGAGCTCGAAGCTGACGTCATTGACCGGTTTGATGGTGCGGTCGCCGGACTTGAAGGTGCGGACCAGGTTCTTGACTTCAATCATGGCTACTCTCCTCGGAGGACTTCGATGGGACGGATGCGTGCGGTGAGCAGGGCCGGGACGAGCGCCCCGATGATGGCGACGCCGAACACCGCGGCGATGCCCGCGGCGATGACGCCCGGGGAGGCGCTCGCGGTCACGGAGGTCAGCAGCTGGGTGGCGCCCCCGAACGGGTTCCCGCCGGGGCCGCCGCCGGGGAACCCGCCGCCGCCGCCGGGCCCGCGCTGGCCGGTGGCTGCCACGGTGGTGCTGTTGGAGCTGATCAGCGCCGAGGCGATGCCGCCGCTGGCAAAGGACGCGACGGCGGCGCCCACCACGCTGCCCAACGCCACCAGTACCAGGGCCTCGAGCACGAACTGCAGTCCGATGGTCCGGTTGGGGGCGCCGATCGCCTTGAGCACGCCGATTTCGCGGCGGCGCTCGCGGACCAGCATGACCATGATCAGCAGGATGATCAGCCCGGCGGTGGCCAGCGCGGCGGCGAAGGCGATGAAGGAAATGTTCTTCACGCTGTCCAGCGAGGTGACGGCGGTCTGCAGGTTCCGCTGGCCCTGGCTGACGTCGGCCTTGTCGGTGCCGAGTGCGGCCTGCAGGGCGGTCTTGGCGGCGTCGACGTTCTCCATGCTGTTGACGGTGACGATCATGGTGGACAGCTCGCCCGGCAGTGCCGCGAGGGTCTGGGCCGTCGGGAGCGTCAGGTAGAGGGCATTGTTGCCGAAGGCGGTTCCGGCGTCGAACAACCCGCGAACGGTGAAGGTCTGATCCTGGATGGTGAATGTTGAGCCCACACTCAGGCCGTTCTTCTCGGCGAGGGTGGTGCCGAGCAGGGCGCCGCTGGACGCGGCGGTGTAGTCGCCCAGGCCGGTTCCCGAGGTCAGTTGCAGGGCTTTGCCGGTGGAGTCCACCTCGGCCCCGATGCCGGTGGCCGTCACGGGCAGCGAGAACGCCGGCGCGGCCTGCGT
>JAPLAM010000067.1 GCA_026393275.1 Arthrobacter sp. | reverse complement strand
TCTGGGGCCGCGCCGTCGAAGCCGGCTACCTCGAGGACATCTGGAACGCCCCCACCAAGGACATCTACGACTACAACGCCACCCCGGAATTCCCGCCGGCCCCGGATGAAGTCACCATCTCCTTCGAAGCCGGCGTCCCGGTCGCGATCGACGGCGTCAGGGTCACCCCGCTGCAGGCCATCAAGGAACTCAACCGCCGCGCCGGCGCCCAGGGCGTCGGCCGGATCGACGTCGTCGAGGACCGCCTGGTCGGCATCAAGTCCCGCGAAATCTACGAGGCCCCCGGCGCGATGGCGCTGATCACCGCGCACAAGCACCTCGAGGACATCACGATCGAGCGCGAGCAGGCCCGCTTCAAGGCGACCGTCGGCCAGCGCTGGGCCGAGCTGGTCTACGACGGCCAGTGGTTCTCCCCGCTCAAGCGCTCCCTGGACGCCTTCATCGAAGACACCCAGAAGTACGTCACCGGCGACATCCGCATGGTGCTGCACGGCGGCCAGGCGATCGTCAATGGACGCCGCTCCGAGACCTCGCTCTACGACTTCGACCTCGCCACCTACGACACCGGCGACACCTTCGACCAGTCGATGGCGCGCGGCTTCATCGAGCTGTGGGGCATGTCCGCCAAGGTTGCCTCCGGCCGCGACATCCGCGTCGCCGGAAAGTAGCGCCCGTGGCTGAGCAGAAGGCTGAAGCCACCAAGTCCGAGGCGACAAACACGGGTGCGCTGTGGGGCGGCCGGTTCGCCGGCGGCCCCGCGGACGCCCTCGCGGCGCTGAGCAAGTCCACGCATTTTGACTGGCGGCTGGCCCGCTACGACATTGCCGGGTCCCAGGCGCACGCCCGCGTGCTGCACAAGGCCGGGCTGCTGGACGACGCCGAACTGGCCGGCATGCTTGCCGCCCTGACGCAGCTGGACGAGGACGTCGCCTCCGGCGCCTACCTCCCGGCGGAGTCGGACGAGGACGTGCACGGTTCGCTGGAGCGCGGACTGATCGAGCGTGCCGGCACCCAGCTGGGCGGGAAGCTCCGCGCCGGCCGGTCCCGCAACGACCAGGTGGCCACCCTCGGCCGGATGTTCCTCCGCGACCACGCCCGGATCATCGCCCGCGGCGTCCTCGCCACGATCGACGCGCTGGTGGAGCAGGCCAAGGCGCACCAAGGGGTGGCCATGCCGGGGCGCACGCACCTTCAGCACGCCCAGCCGGTGCTGCTCAGCCATCACCTGCTGGCCCACGCCTGGGCGCTGCTGCGCGATGTTCAGCGGTTCCAGGACTGGGACAAGCGCGCGGGGGTCTCGCCTTACGGCTCCGGCGCCCTCGCCGGCTCCTCGCTGGGCCTGGACCCGGAGGCCGTCGCGGCGGACCTTGGTTTCTACTCGGCGACGCACAACTCGATCGACGGCACCGCCTCCCGCGATGTCTTTGCCGAGTTCGCCTGGGTGTCCGCCATGATCGGCGTGGACCTGTCGCGGGTCTCGGAGGAAGTGATCCTGTGGGCCACCAAGGAGTTTTCCTTCGTGACCCTGCACGATTCCTACTCGACCGGCTCCTCGATCATGCCGCAGAAGAAGAATCCGGACGTGGCCGAACTGGCCCGCGGCAAGGCCGGCCGGCTGATCGGCGACCTGACCGGGCTGCTGGCCACCCTCAAGGGACTGCCGCTCGCCTACAACCGCGACCTGCAGGAGGACAAGGAACCGGTCTTCGACGCCGCCGACACCCTGGAGCTGCTGCTCCCGGCCGTCGCCGGCATGATCGCGACCCTGAAGTTCAACACCGAACGGATGGAATCGCTGGCGCCGCAGGGCTTCGCGCTGGCGACGGACATCGCCGAATGGCTGGTCCGGCAGGGCGTCCCGTTCCGCGAGGCGCATGAGCTCTCCGGCGCCGCGGTGAAGCAGGCCGAAAGCCGCGACGTCGAACTCTGGGACCTGACGGACGAGGACTACGCCGCCATTTCGGAGCACCTGACGCCAGAAGTCCGCACCGTCCTGTCCACCGAGGGCTCGCTGAACAGCCGGAACTCGCAGGGCGGCACCGCGCCGGCCGCCGTCGAACGGCAGCTGCTGGCGCTCGAGGCGGAACTCGACGGCGTCCGCGCGTACGCCGGGTAGCCACCAGACGCTCCCTCACTTCTTGCAACGTTTCCGCCGACGCTCCCGCACTGCCTCCAGGAGCGTCGGCGGATTTCCTGCCAAAGGTGAGGGAGCGTTCTGCGTTTGCCGCCGAAAACTCCCCGCTAGCATTGCAGCATGAGCGAATCGTTCCGCCAGCTCCTGCGCAGCCTGCCCGATTTCCCGGAATCCCTGCCGGATTTCGACCCGGAGCAGGCCCACGCGGATCCCGCCGAACTGTTCAGACAGTGGCTCGCCGAAGCCCTCGACGCCGAAGTCCCGCAGCCAAACGCCTGCAGCCTGGCCACGGCGGACAACCTCGGGCGGCCCTCCTCGCGGATGCTGATCCTCAAGGACATCGACGACGACGGCTGGCACTTCGCGACGTCCCGGAACTCGCGAAAAGGCCGGGAACTTAGCTCCAACCCGCACGCGGCGCTGAATTTCTTCTGGCCACAGCAGGGCCGGCAGGTCCGCGTTGCCGGGGACGTCATGGCACTCTCCGCGGAGGCCTCCGCCGCCGACTGGGCCGCCCGGCCAGGCGCCGACGGGACTCAGAACCCCGGCTGGCAGCTCTACGCCCTGCGCCCGAGGGAGCTCGAATTCTGGCAGGCGCGGCACGACCGCCAGCATATCCGGCACCGCTACGGCGCGCGCTGAACAGCGCAGCCGGTTAATCCGGGCACCTCAGGCGGCTCGGTTAGGATGGGCGCCATGACCTCAATCACCCCCGAAAACCTGTTGGTCGAGCTCCGCCGCGCCGCCGACGTCGTGAACGAAATCACCGCCAAACTCATCGACCAGGACGTCGCTGCCGCGTCGGAGCTTCCCGGCTGGACCCGCGGCCACGTCCTGGCCCACCTTGCCGGAATCAGCAACGCGATGGCCCGCCAGCTCGAGTACGCCGCCCGCGGCCAGACAATCGAGCTCTACGACGGCGGCTTCGAGGGGCGCAACCGCGCCATCGAACTGACGGCAGGGCACGGCATGGAGCAGCACCGGACTGCCCTGGCCGCCGCCCTGGACCGGGCGCTCAACGCCTTCGGCGCGCTGGACGCGCCAGGCTGGCAGGAGCCCATCACCTACCGCGGCGGCGTCGTGTTCGACGGCGGCCTGGCGCTCTGGCGTGAACTCACCATCCACGCCACCGACCTCGGCACCGGCCGCGGCCCGGAAACCTGGAGCCGGCCGTTCTGCGAGCACCTCTTCGATTTCCTCTCCGCGCGGGTACCCGAGGGAGAGCGGTTCGTGCTCCAGCCCCTTGGCCTGCCGCCCGTCGCCATCGGCGCCCCGGGCGGACGCACCACGGTGATCAACGGCATGCTGACCGACATCGCCGCCTGGCTGGCCGGGCGCACCCCCACCCTGGGGAGCCTGCGCGCGACAGCAGCAGCCGACGGCGTCGAGCTGCCCGCGCTGCTGCCGTGGCCCGCGGGCGTCCCGGTGACAAAGTAGACCCGTAACGGATTAGACCCGCGACGGATTAGGCCTGAATGGCCAGGGCCAGTTGCCGTTCGCGGTCCAGCAGGCTTTCCTTGATTGCGAGTCCCCAGCGGAAGCCGCCCAGGCTCCCGTCGGTGCGGATCACACGGTGGCACGGCACGAACAGCGCGGCCGCGTTGAACGCGCAGGCGCTGGCCGCCGCCCGGACAGCCTTGACGTTGCCGGACAGTTCGGCATATTCGGTGTACGTCACCGGATGACCGGGGGCCACGGTCCGGAGCATGTCCCAGGCATGGCTGCGGAAGGGGCCCGATTTCTGCAGGACCGGCACTTCCATGGCGGCCACCGGGTTGCCCGCGTAGAACTCCTCGACGGCGGAGGAGATGCCGCCCAGGTCAGCGACCGGTTCGTAGCCGCCGGGCAGCAGTTCCGCGTGGATCTGTCCGGTGAGCTCACCGGGCACGGCGGTCCAGCCGGATGCCAGGACGGCGCCGTCCCGGGCAATGATGGTAAATGGCCCGTCCGGGGTGGACATGGTCAAGAGCTGGGCTTTCATGGCGTCACTTTCTTCGGGACTGTTTTCCTGGTGCGGGCTGACTTGGTGCGCGCCGCTGCCTGAGCTGCGGCGCGCCAGAGATGCATGGTGGCGTACGAGCGCCAGGGGCTGACCTCCCGAAAATCGGGGGAGGGCGGGCCGGGGGACAGCGGACCCGCGGTTGGTGTGTCCGGGGCGTCGGCGGCCTTAGCCGTGGGCTGGGCCAATGAACGGATGCCATTGCGGACCGCGGCGTCGTTGGCCAGGAACACGTCCGGGGCGCCGATCACGCGCATCGCGACATATCCCACGGTCCAGGGTCCGACGCCGGGCAGCGGCAGGAGTTTGGCCTGCAGCCCGGCCAGGTCGTCGCCGTAGCCGAAATCCAGTCCGCCGGCGGCCATCGCCTCGGCCGCACCGCGGATGGCGTCGATGCGGCGCTGTGGTCCGCGGAGCAGCCGGTACCCGGCGTCCGCGATCTCCGGCGCGGTGGGAAAGACCCGCTGCAATCCATCCGCCGGTACCAGGCTGTCGCTGCCTGATTCGGACAGCTGGACCAGGGCCGTTCTCGCCGCCGCCACGGTGATCTGCTGGCCGATCATGGCACGGATCAGCAACTCCTGCGGGTCCACCGCGCCCGGCATCCGCATCCCCGGGGCGGCGGCGACGCTGGCGGCCAGCCGGGGATCGTCCCCGAGCGAGGCGTCGATGGCGACCGGGTCGGCGTCGAGGTCCAGCAGGCGGCGCACCCGGCTGAGCAGTGAGGCCAGGTCCCGCAGGTCCACGGCTCCGATCGTCAGCGTCATCTCCCGGCCCTGCGCATCGGCGTCGTAGTCCACCCGGAAGCGGGCGTCCCCGTGGGCCAGCCGCAGGGTCCGGGCATAGGAGGTGGAAGTTCCTTCCTCGATGCCCGGGATCGCGCGGACGGCCAGGAAATCGAACACGCCCGCGTCGAACGGCTCCCGGTACGGCAGGTTCAACGTCAGGGCCGTGGCGGACACGGCGGCGCGGGCCGGTGCATGCTGGTGCCGGGCAGTGGCCCGCAGTGCCGACGGCGTCATGGCGAAGACTTCGGCGATGGTCTCGTTGAACTGGCGGACGCTGCTGAATCCCGCGGCGAACGCGACGTCGGCGGCCTTCATCGAGGTGGAAACCAGCAGCGTCCGCGCCGTCTGGGCGCGGCTGGCGCGGGCCAGCGAGAGCGGACCCGCGCCCAGTTCGTGGCTGAGAATCCGGTTGAGCTGGCGCGAGGAGTAGCCCAGCCGCGCCGCGAGCCCCTCCACGCCGTCGCGGTTGATCACGCCGTCGTTGATCAGCCGCATGGCCCGGCCCGCGAGGTCCGAGCGGACATTCCAGGCCGGGGTGCCGGGCACGGCTTCGGGCAGGCAGCGCTTGCACGCACGGTAGCCCGCGTCGTGCGCGGCGGCGGACGTCTCATAGAAGGTGACGTTGCCGGCCTTGGGGGTCCGGGCCGGGCAGGAGGGCCGGCAATAGATGCCGGTGGTGCGGACAGCGGTGTAGAACTGCCCGTCGAAACGGGTGTCCCGGGCATCGATTGCCCGGTAGCGCTGCCAAAAGTCCATAGCTCCATCCTGCCAGCTTCCGGCCGGCCGCTGCTAGCGGGAATCGGACACCGCCGTGCGGGGTTGGAAAGCCGGGCCGTTGAGGGGTTTGTTAAAGTCGGAGGATGGATTCACGCCGCACGCCCGATGCTGTGCGCGGACTGCTCTCCGAGGACGCCCGCAGCGTGGCCCCGCTACTGCTCGGCGCCGTCCTCACGCACGAAAGTCACAGCGGAACGGTGGCGGTCCGGATCACCGAGGTGGAAGCCTACCTGGGGCCCGAGGACTCGCTCCACCCGGATCCCGGCTCGCACACCTTCCGCGGCCAGACCCGGCGGAACGCCCCCATGTTCGGGCCCGCCGGTCACCTGTACGTGTACTTCACCTACGGCATGCACCACTGCGCCAACATTGTCTGCGGCCCCGAAGGGGTGGCCTCCGCCGTCCTGCTGCGCGCCGGCGAAGTAGTCGCCGGGGAGGAGCTGGCGCTCGCGCGGCGGCCGACGTCGAAAGCCCCCAAGGACCTGGCCAGCGGCCCCGCCCGTTGCGCCACGGCCCTGGGACTGACGACGGCGGACAGCGGCCGAGACGCGCTGGGCGCGCCGTTCAGGCTCGAGCTGCCGGCGGTCCCGGTGTCCGACATCAGTTCCGGGCCCAGGGTGGGCGTCTCCGGCGCCGGCGGCACCGATCAGTACCCGTGGCGCTTTTGGATTACGGGCGACCCGACGGTTTCCCGTTACAAGGCGGCGAAGCTGCGCACAGCGTAGCTGTCCGTGACCGCAAACGGGGCCAGCCGGGCCCCCAGACCGTCCCGTACTCGAGGCCATTCCTCGGCCAGGATCGAAAAGACGGCAGTGTTCGACCGCCCGCCGTCCGGCGCGGTCCGGTGGGCGCGCAGCACCCCCTCGAACTGTGCGCCCAGGCGTTCGATCGCGGCCGCGCTGCGTCGGTTGGTGGCGTCGCAGCGGAAGGCGACGCGGTGCACGCCGAGCACGTCGAAGGCATAGCCGAGCAGCATGTTCTTGCTCGCCGCGTTCACGTGGCTGCCCCAGAACTGGCGCCCGAAGAAGGTGCCGCCGATTTCGATGCGCTGCTGCGAGGGGACGTAGTCGCAGAGCGACGTGGTGCCCAGCAGCGCCCCGGTCCGCTGGTCCGTCACGGCAAAGGGAATGACGGACGGATCGTCCAGCCGGGCGCGGAACAAGGCGGCCAGGTCCGCCGCGTCGAGCGGCCGGGCGGCGGCCATGCCGGCCCACATCTGGGGATCAACAAAATCAAAGAGCGCCGAGGCGTGCTGCGGCGAGAGCGGGACCGCGCAAAGGCCGTGTCCGGACAGGGCAATTTCATGTTGCATTGCAGTATTGAATCACCGCCGTCGGCCCCGCGAAACGGAAAAACGGCCCCGCCGCCATGAACAGTTGGCAACGCCCGGGTAACCAGCCGGAGGTCCCTCCGGAGCCACCGGTTTGGCGGCACCGCGTAAGGTGGATGGGTGAATCAAAGCGACCCGCAATCCAACGAGACCTCCCCGATCGGTTCCACCCCGACGGGTGCCGCCCTGCCGGTGGACGAGCTGATCACCAGCCTCTGTGCCACCGTTTTGGACTATCCCAAGCCGGGCATTGTCTTCAAGGACCTCACCCCGGTGTTTGCCGACGGCGGCGCGTTCAAAGCCGTGGTTGACGCGCTGGTGGCGCCGTTCCGAGGCACCTTCGACGCCGTTGCCGGCGTGGAAGCGCGGGGCTTCCTGCTTGCCGCCGCCGCGGCCTACGCGACGGGCACCGGCGTCGTCACGGTCCGCAAGGCCGGCAAGCTGCCCCGCGAGGTCATCTCGGAGGACTACTCGCTGGAGTACGGCAACGCCACCCTGGAGCTGCACAGCTCGGACTTGGCACCGGGTACCCGGGTGCTCATCCTCGACGACGTCCTCGCCACCGGCGGCACCCTCGGCGCGGCCGCCCGGCTTTTTGAACGCTGCGGCGTCGAGGTGACCGGCGTCGGCGTTGTGATGGAAATCGGCGAACTGAACGGCCGCGCGGCCCTGGACGGACACCGGATCCACTCGCTGCTGAACCTGTAGCCCAACCACGGCCGGACCGTCGGCTGGACGCCGCCGGCCGCCTCGGTAGAATGCCTGAAAACGGCGCGGCCAGGCGAAACCGGAGAAAAATCTGACATGTTTCGGACGGGACCGCCGAAATGGTTGTAGAATGGTAGGTCTGTCTTTTTCGATAGGGGAACGTTCGATGCACGACGCTGATTTGGCCCATGAACGCGACTATGTAGCCGGACTTTACGCCCGGCTGGATGAGTTGCGGGCGGAAAAGCGCGCCCAGCTCGCCCAGGTCCGGCGCGCCGGTGCCGTGGGCACCATGCAGAACGTCTCGGAGCGGGACGCGTTCGCGGCGCTCTACGAGGACCGCCTCGCGCAACTCGACGCCGTCGACGACCGCCTCGTGTTCGGACGCCTTGACCTGGACTCCGGGGAGGCCCAGTACATCGGCCGCATCGGCCTCACCACCGAGGACCTGCAGCGGCTGATGGTGGACTGGCGGGCGCCCGAAGCCGGCCACTTTTACCAGGCCACGGCCTTTGACCGGCAGGGCGTGCGCCGCCGCCGCCACCTGATCCTGCAGGGCCGCGAGGTCAAGGCGATCGAGGACGACGTGCTCGACGCCGATTTGCTGGCCGACAACGACTCGCTGCAGGGCGAGGGCGCGCTGCTCGCGGCCCTGAACTCCAAGCGCACCGGCCGGATGTCGGACATCGTCGGCACGATCCAGTCCGAGCAGGACCGGATCATCCGCTCCTCCATGTCCGGGGCCCTCGTGGTCCAGGGCGGCCCCGGCACCGGCAAAACCGCCGTCGCCCTGCACCGCGCCGCGTACCTGCTCTACACGCACCGGGACCGGCTCAAGACCGCCGGCGTCCTGCTGGTGGGGCCGTCGTCGTCGTTCATGAACTACATCGAGCGGGTGCTGCCGTCCCTGGGCGAGACCGGCGTCGTAATGGCCAGCCTGGGCCGTTTGATGCCCGGCATTCACGCCGTCGCCGAGGACGATTCGGACGTCGCCGCCATCAAGGGACGGCTCGAAATGGCCGAGGTGGTGGCGAACGCCGTCGCCAACCGGCAACGGATCCCGGCAGAGAACCGCATCCTCGACGTGGACGGCCGCAAGCTCGTGCTGACCCCGCGCCAGGTCCGCCGTGCCCGGGAGAAGGCGCGCGCCACCGGGAAACCGCACAACGAGGCCCGGGTCTCGTTCGTCAAGATCCTGCTGCGCGAACTGACCGAACAGATGACCGAACTGGTCGAGGCCGGCAGCATCGGCAACAACGCCGACCGCTCCTACCTCGCCGAGGACGTGCGCTCGGCTCGGGACGTCCGCGTGGCCCTGAACCTGTGCTGGATGCCGATGACGCCGGAGAAGCTGGTGGGGGAGCTGCTGAGCAAGCCCGCCATCCTTGAAGCCTGCACCCCGGACCTCAGCCCGGCCGAACGGGCCCTGCTGCTCCGACCGGCCGGTTCGCCGTGGACCGAAGCCGACGTGCCGCTGCTGGACGAAGCCGCCGAACTGCTCGGCGAGCTGGATCCGGCCGCCGGCCGGGGACTCGCCCAGCAGGAGCATGACCGGGCCCGGGATCTGGCCAACGCCAAGCAGACCCTGGTCAACATGGAAACGGCCGGGGTGGATGTCCTGATCTCGGCCGAGGAACTGGTGGACCAAAACCAGGAACGAGAGTCCCGGCTGACCGCGGCGGAGCGTGCCACGAGCGACCGCAGCTGGGCCTTCGGGCACATCGTGGTGGACGAGGCCCAGGAGCTCTCGCCGATGCAGTGGCGGCTGCTGGTGCGCCGCTGCCCGCTGAAGTCCTTCACGGTCGTCGGCGACATCGCGCAGACGAGTTCGGTGGCCGGCGCGAAATCCTGGCAGAGCGCCCTGGCCCGCATGTTCGGGGACCGCTGGCAGCTTGAGGAACTCACCGTCAACTACCGCACCCCGTCGCAGATCGCCGAGGCAGCCGCCCGGATGGCCAACGCCGCCGGACTCGTCGTCTCCGCGCCCAAGGCCGTCCGCGAAGGCCGCTGGTCGCCGGTGATCGACCGCGTCGAGCCCGGCGCAATCGTCGGCCGGCTCCTGGAGGTCATCCCCGAGGAACTGGACCTGCTCGAGGGCGGTCTGCTGGCGGTAATCGCCGACGGCGCCCTGCTTCCGGAGGCCACCGCCGCCCTGCGCGGCGCCTACGGCCGCCGCGTCGGCACCGGCGCCGGCAGCTACGAACAAGACATCGTCGTGATCAGCCCCCGCGAGGCCAAGGGGCTGGAGTTCGACGGCGTCGTGGTGCTTGAGCCGTCGGCGATGCTCAACCATGAGCATGGAAGGGTGGGGGACCTGTACGTGGCAATGACCCGTCCCACCCAGCGCCTGCGCCTCATCGCGGCCGCCGGCGTTCCGGCGGGCATCGAAGAGTAAGCCGTCTGGCCGCGCCGATCCTGCTAACTTAGATTCCGTGTCCCAGCTAAATGATCTTCAGTCCCAGCAAAACGACCCCGGCTTCGCCAACATCTGGCAGGAGCTGAAATGGCGCGGCCTCGTGCACGTTTCCACAGACGAGGCGGAGCTGGAGAAACTGCTCGCCGGCGCCCCCGCCACGTACTACTGTGGCTTCGACCCCACCGCGCCGAGCCTGCACCTGGGCAACCTCGTGCAACTGCTCCTGATGCGCCGGCTCCAGCTGGCCGGTCACAAGCCGTTGGGCCTGGTCGGAGGTTCCACCGGGTTGATCGGTGATCCGCGCCAGACTGCCGAACGGGTCCTCAACACCCCGGAGACCGTGGCGGAGTGGGTCGGCAGGTTGCAGGGGCAGGTACAGCGCTTCCTCAGCTTCGAGGGTGACAACGCGGCCCGGATGGTCAACAACCTGGACTGGACCGCGCCGCTGAGCGCCATCGATTTCCTGCGCGGGATCGGGAAGCACTTCCGCGTCGGCACGATGATCAAAAAGGACATCGTGTCCACGCGCCTGAACTCCGACGAGGGCATCAGCTACACCGAGTTCAGTTACCAGATCCTGCAGGGCATGGACTACCTGCAACTGTTCCGCGACTACGGCTGCGTGCTGCAGACCGGCGGGTCGGACCAGTGGGGCAACCTCACCAGTGGGACCGACCTGATTCGCAAGGTTGAGGGCGAGCACGTTCATGCCCTGGGCACGCCGCTGATCACCAACTCGGACGGCACGAAGTTCGGCAAGAGCGAGGGCAACGCGATCTGGCTGGACGCCGACATGTGCAGCCCCTACGCCTTCTACCAGTTCTGGCTAAACACCAGCGACGCCGACGTCGCAGCCCGGCTCAAGGTCTTCACCTTCCTCAGCCGCGCCGAGATCGACGCCCTCGAAGCCTCGGTTGCGGAACGGCCGTTCGCCCGCGAAGGCCAGCGGAAACTCGCCTACGACGTCACCTCGCTGGTGCACGGCGTGGAAGCCACCGAAAAGGTCATCGCCGCCTCGGCCGCGGTGTTTGGCGGCGGAGACCTTACCGTCCTGGATGCGTCGACCCTGCAGGCCGCCACCGCTGAACTGCCCAGCGCCACTGTGGACAGTAACGGCCTCGGCATCATCGATCTTCTCGTGGCCACCGGGCTGTCCGAAAGCAAATCCGCCGCCCGGCGGACGGTGGGGGAGGGCGGCGCCTACGTGAACAACACCAAGATCTCCGACCCCGACGCCGTGATCGCACCGGGGGAACTCCTCCACGGCCGCTACCTGCTGCTGCGCCGCGGCAAAAAGAACCTGGCAACGGTGGAGGTTTCCGGAGCCTAGCCGGCGCTCTTGAGGCTTTCCCGGCGCTACCGGCGGGTCAGCCCGGGCGCCCGTTTACACGCCCCTCCCCGGCCGATTTGCGCAGCCGGGGAGGGGCGTGTATTGTTTTCTGAGTCGCCGCCGCTGAGTGGTGACAGACCCCCAATAAAATGAAGCAATTCTTCCTGCGTCAACGCGGGAAATCGAAATTGCTCCACATTTTGCTGGGCGGATTCGCTTCCATTGAGTGAATTTCGGAGAAACATCCGGATTTGCAAAGTTGAAATGAATGAAATAAGCTAAGAACATAGCAACGAAGAAAAACGAAGCAAATGAATTCATGAAAATGAATTGTTTCGAAGAGTATTCGAATGTGTCTGTTGTTTGAGAACTCAATAGTGTGCCAAGTTTGTTGATACCAATTTATTGTATTGAATTGGTTGAATTTGCCAGGTTGCGCCACCCCGTGGTGTGGTCTGGTGTTTTTAGCTGGTTTCAAATTTTGTGCAGCTGGTTTCTCCCGTTTTCCCGGGGGGACAAGTTGTGTCTGTTTTACTTCAACGGAGAGTTTGATCCTGGCTCAGGATGAACGCTGGCGGCGTGCTTAACACATGCAAGTCGAACGATGATCCCAGCTTGCTGGGGGATTAGTGGCGAACGGGTGAGTAACACGTGAGTAACCTGCCCTTGACTCTGGGATAAGCCTGGGAAACTGGGTCTAATACCGGATATGACTCCTCATCGCATGGTGGGGGGTGGAAAGCTTTTTTGTGGTTTTGGATGGACTCGCGGCCTATCAGCTTGTTGGTGAGGTAATGGCTCACCAAGGCGACGACGGGTAGCCGGCCTGAGAGGGTGACCGGCCACACTGGGACTGAGACACGGCCCAGACTCCTACGGGAGGCAGCAGTGGGGAATATTGCACAATGGGCGCAAGCCTGATGCAGCGACGCCGCGTGAGGGAT
>JAPLAM010000071.1 GCA_026393275.1 Arthrobacter sp. | reverse complement strand
CCACCGACAGCTCCTCGGCGACCTCGGTGGCCGAGATTGTGAGGTGGGCTTCATGGAACATCTCCAGGATGGTCAAGGCACGGTCCGCCGTACTGTTCCGGTCCCGATACCCGCTTGCCGTAGTTTCTGCGCTCATGCGCCCAGCATATCCATGCAATGAGACCAACCTTAACAACAACTCCCATCTAGCAGGACATATGCCCTTGAAAACAGGACATAACTATTTTAGGCTGCTTCTAATGTTTGAAGAGAGGATCACGGAATGGGCAAGCGAACAGGATCGGCAAGCTCCGACGTCCTAGTTGTTGGGGCAGGCCCGACGGGCATGACCGTTGCAGCCCTGCTGGCCGCCAGGGGTGTCCGCGTCACGGTCCTTGAGACGCGCGAGACCACCAGCGACGAGCCGAAGGCAATCAGCATCGATGACGAAGCGCTGCGGACCTACCAGCAGGCAGGCATTGGCGAGGACATCATGAGCATCATCGTCCCGGGAACCGGCACCCGTTATTACGACGCCGAGAACCAGCCGCTGTTCCAGGCCCGGGCCGCAGTTCCCTACCGTCTCGGCTTCCCGTTCAAGAACCCTTTTGCCCAGCCGGAGCTGGAAAGGGTCTTGGCCGCAACACTGGACCGGCACCCCTTGGTAGACCTGAGGTTCGGACACCGCGTCACCGCAGTCGACCAGGACGACGAGTGCGCTTACGTCACGGCCAAAAGCACCCAGGGTCCTGCACGGTTCACAGCGCAGTACGTGCTGGGGGCCGACGGCGGACGGTCGATCGTGCGCGAACTGTTCGGCAACGACATGACCGGACGCAGCTATAAGGACGTCTGGCTCGTAGCCGACACTCTCGAGGATCCGCACACAGAGCGTTACGGCATGCACCACGGGGACCCCACCCGCCCGCATGTGATTGTTCCCGGACTGAACGGCCGCTGCCGGTACGAGTTCCTTCTCTTCGACGGCGAGTCAGAGCCCGGCACGCCTCCCCCGTTCGAGTTGATTCGCAAACTGGTTGCCCCGTACCGGGAGATTGAGCCGGAGCACGTGGAGCGCGCCATCAACTATCGCTTCAACGCAGTCAACGCCGATCGGTGGCGGGAAGGCAGGTTCTTCCTCCTCGGCGATGCCGCGCACATGATGCCCCCCTTCGCCGGGCAGGGCCTGAACTCGGGGATCCGGGACGCCGCCAACCTCGCCTGGAAGGTCGCGGAGGTGGTTGCCGGGAAGGCTCCGGACGCCATCCTCGACAGCTACGAATCCGAACGCAAGCCACACGCGGCCGCCACCATCGAGCAGTCCGTCCGGCTTGGCAGCGTGGTCATGACCACAAACCGGCGCGTAGCCGAACATCGTGACGCCGCGATCCGCAAGGCACTGGAATCCGGGGAGGGCCGCAGCTTCTTCGAGGAAATGCGCTACCGCCCCGTCGCCCGCTATACCCACGGGCTCAGCACAACCGCCGATGCCGGCCTGGCCATCGGCCAGCCAAGGGTCTTCGACACGGTCACCCACGCGGCCGTCGGACTCGATGCCGTCACCGGCAACGGCTGGTCACTTTTCGGCGTCGACCTGGACTCGGAGGCCTGGGCCGACGTCGAGGAGTTCGCCGGAGAGTTCGGCGCCGCCTGCTGGCACGTGCCCTACGGCGACACCCAGCCCCGAGATACCGGTTCCGCCCAGGTCCTGGTGGATCTGGACGGCGGCCTGTACCGGGAATTCGAGCCTTACCGCGGCCGCTTCGTCCTGCTCCGCCCTGACCGCTTCATCGCCGCCGTCTGGGTTCCGGCAGACACCGCGCAGGTGGCCGAAGCCGCGGCAGCTTGGCGCACCCCGCCGGTCGCCTAGTCCCCGATCAGGCTGCACCCACCCTCACCGCATCCGAAAGGGAAGCACATCATGGAAAAACCAAACCGCCTCGTCCTGCAGGAAAACGACACCGCCGGAACCCTCCGCCACACCGCCGTGTCCCACATCGGCTTCCGCGTGCCCGACGTCGATGCAGCAGAATCGTTCTACAGCCGCGTCCTGGGCCTGGTCCGGCAGGAAGAACTGCCCACCGGGGTCCGCATGGGCTGGGGCGCCGGCCACCACGTGATCGACCTGCTGGAAGGCCCGAAAGGCCTGGCCTATTACGGATTTGAAGTCCGCGACGCCGACGGGGTCCAGGGCATCCGGGAACGGCTGGAAGCCGCCGGGCACACCGTCCAGGACCTGGACGCCGGCCACATCAGTGCCGCGATCGGCAAACCCGAGGGAATCGTCGTCGTCGACCCCGACGGCACGGACGTCCACTTCCATTCCACCGTGCACCGCCAAGGCGAAAACGCTGCAGACCCCGGCCGCCGGCCGATCAAGTTCCAGCACACCACCGTCGGCACCGCCGACGTCGCCCGCATGGCCGACTTTTTCACCAACACCATCGGCTTCCGTATCTCGGATCAGCTCGAGGACGGCCGGTTCACCTGGCTCCGCTCCGACAAGGACCACCACACGCTCGCCATCGTCAACGTAGGCCAGGACGGGGAACTGGACCACTACTCCTACGACCTCGCCGAATGGGAAGACTTCAAGTCCTGGTGCGACCGCCTGACCGAGCTCGACGTTCCCGTCGCCTGGGGCCCCGGCCGCCACGGACCCGGCAACAACCTCTTCGTCTTCTTCGACGACCCCGCCGGCAACCACATCGAGCTCTCCGCCGAAATGGAAAAGTTCTACGACGACCGCGTCACCTACGTCCCGCGCCGCTGGGAGCCCACCCCCAGCAGCGTCAACCTGTGGGGCGGACAGCTCCCCAGCTGGCGCAAAGTCAGCCAAAGCTCCTAGCCACACCCCTCAAACAGAAAGAGAGAAATCCATGGCATACGCCAATTACGAACTCAACGGCCTCAACTTCGTCGGTGAGGTCGACGGCGACTACCTCGTCCCGCTCGCCGGCCAGACCGAAATCGGCCCGGACACCGCCGCCGACACCCTCGCCGCGGCAGAGCGCCGGAGAACCGACCGGGTGCCCGCTGCCGGGGTCCGGCTCCGGGCCGTCTCCCCCAGCGCCGGCAAGATCATCTGCGTCGGCCTGAACTACAAGGCCCACATCGAGGAATCCAACCGCGAACTCCCCACCTACCCGGTCATGTTCCCGAAATACGCCTCAAACCTCATTGGCCCCCACGATGACATCGTGCTGCCTCCCGAAGCGACCCAGGTGGACTATGAAGGCGAACTCGCCGTAATCATCGGCAAAGCAGGCCGGCGCATCACCGAAGAGGCAGCCGCAGATCACGTCCTGGGTTATGCCGTCTGCAATGACATCACGATGCGCGACTTCCAGTACAAAACCCACCAGTGGATGCAGGGCAAGGCCTGGGACAACTCAACCCCCATCGGCCCCTACGTGGTCACCCCTGCTGAGGTTGACCTCACCAACGCCGGCATCAGCACCACCCTCAACGGGCAGGTGGTGCAGAAGTCTGACCTGTCCCACCTGATCTTCAGCATCCCGACACTGATCGCGACTGTCTCCGAATTCACCGCACTCCAGCCCGGAGACATCATCCTCACCGGCACCCCCTCGGGCGTGGGCTACCGACGCGACCCGCAGCTCTTCCTGCACAACGGCGACACCGTCACCGTTGAAATCGAAGGCGTTGGTTCCGTTACCAACAAAGTCACCGCTGAAAAGATCTGATCCGGCCGGCGCGAGCAACAGCCTTCAGCGGCGCCAACGACCCGCAAAGGAAGTGCCGCTGCAGGCTGGCCTTGCACGAGGTTCGCGGCGAACTCCCATAGCCTCTCCGCCACCTGAGACGAGGGATTCTAAGCAGTCCCTTGCCTGCGATCCGAGGCAAGGACTTAGTTAGACGCAGCCGCCCCAGGCTCGTCCGCGAAGAACCCCACCGTGACGGCCGGGACCCCATCACAGCTATCCGACGGCATGTGCGGGGCCTCGATAGGATCTGAGAACGCCACCGGACTGCTCAGGCTCGTACCACTGGCCGCATCGCCGAGTGCGGCACGCACGGCAACGACCTCGCAGTTCCTCGGGTACCCCCAGGGGAGGCACCGAACAAGTCCTAGCAAAGGCCGGGACCCGCTCGGACCAGGATAGGCGCCGTCGAAAATATCGAATAGTTCGCCGCACGAGGCGTGCATCAACTCCGGAGGCATCGTCCACACCATCATGAACCGGCCAGGTGGCGCGACCGCCAGGGAAGCCCGCTTTGTGCGTGCGGTGCCCGGATCCTGTGCCCTCGCCCGGCCCCTACATGCCTCCGGTGAACGCGTGGGCGTTGCCGCCATCTGCGACGGCGTGGGCCACGGCCCCATGGGACTCCTCGAGAGAGGAGCGGCCATTGCGCAAAGATGGTCTAACACGTCCATTTCGCCGCATCAAAGGTTTCGGACTAGTGACAGCCCCCAGAAACCAATGGATGCGGATCAGGTCTGGGTCGTCTCGCCCTGGAAACCAGCCGTGGCTAGCGACCGGCCCGGCTAAGCCGGCACATGCTCGGCTCCGGATGAGTTTCCGTCTCCTGCCGCAACCCCGGCATTCCGGCATGAACCGGCATCCTGGTTCGCTTTGGTGCGCTTAGACACCGTCATCAAACCCCAGGGAGAGGCCCCCACCGCCTAAGGCGCGGTCGGTTTAGTAAGGAAGTGGGCAGATCTCACGGCCACCGGCGGGCAGTTCTGCTGGCCGCCAGCGGGCCTTTTCGTGGCCGCCTATGGGCAGTTTTTCATGGCCGCTAACAGTCCGCGCCACTAAGAGAAACGATGTCTCCAGGGCTGAGGTTGGCCCAAACCTGCATCGCGTGTTTCTCCCCAAGGCATGGTTCAATATCGCCCTCTCGAAGCCGCCATCCCGCGGAGACATTTGCTGTCCTTTCGTCGCCTAGTGAACCCGCCTGGGTCGACCGAGCCCATTGTTCCGTCGAATATGTGTCACGCCTCCAGAGCAAGGCATTCCTGTTCGGCCTTCTTTGTCACAGCCTGACGATGGTCCTCGTTAGCTCCTTAAACCGGGCCGAGCCCCGACCATCGCCCGAGCAGAAGCCCGGCACCTAAGCGGAGGTCTTCAGATGAGGCAACGTATTTGGCAGTGCGGAGGTTTTCCATGGGTCAACGCGGTAGCTGGACGGACGTTCCGTTTTCGGCTCTTGAATAGGCGCTATCGCGAACGTTGCCAGACGATCGTACTGTCGGCAGCCCAAGCTTCATTACGGGAACGTAGGACTATGCCAGCAGATGCAGGTGCTCTACGGCGTCCAGATCTTCACCCGTGGATTCATCGGTGCAGTCCACCAGATCGATCAGCTCGGGGTGTGATGCAAGGAAGACCCTGGCCCCCGCATCACCCGTGGCTGATGCGCAGGCATCGACCCGGAGACCGACGTCGAAGAGCAGAGGGTGGCCACGCCTGAGCCGCCCGAGGTGGTCCCTGTACGCAGCGGCGGTTACCCGCCCAGGGCGATGGTGAGCCAACAGGCGGCGCACGGTTGGCTTCGTGAGGCCGGGCTGATCCACCAGCGCAACCAGGAGGTGATCCGACGGATCCACCGCGGCGGCACCCGAGAGTAATGAACTTGCCATTCCTGACTGCCACCTCGGATTAACCACGGTCACGAACCGCGTAAGGTCTGTTGAAGCCTGGACTTCCGCCGCCTCCGCACCCAGCACTACCACAACCTCGCGGCAGCCACCGCTCAGCAACACGTCCCCGATAACTTCCACAAGCGTCTGGCCCCGGAACGGCAGCACGGCCTTCGGGCCGAGGCCAAGTCGGGTTCCAGCCCCGGCAGCGAGCAATACAGCAGTGGTGCCCGACACCCTCATGCCAGTCGTGGCCTCATACCAGCAGGCGATCGTGAGACGCCAGCAGAACCGTGAGTACCGAGCGCCGTATCAATTGCCAGCACCAGCCCTCCATTGCGAACTCCGTCGAACATCCGGCAACGCTCTCCGACGAGCGCGAAGGGCAAGATCTCCTCAGGACTTCGGCTCCCGTCCGGCCCTTGGACCCCCGTTGCTTGCTTCCCTAAATGAGTCGTCAAAGTCCCATTAAGGAGTCGACGCACAAGGCCGTTGCCCTGTTCCCTATCCAGCCAGCCGACTAAAGACACCGGGGGCCATGCAGATTCCATACGCTTGATCCTTGCTCGAGTGGGACCAGCCCAGTCCATGACGCAGCAGGAGCCGCACTGACGTCCAAACAAGTTGCTCTCTGCGGCACTCCGGCCGGCTGGTGGACTGATATCACTTCCACACCCATGGCGCAAAGGTCCGGCGCAAATAGCCAAGCGGGGCTTGTTCCGTATGTGACGCCTGGCGCACGCGTCCGATGATGATGGTGTGGTCACCCGCTACTATCGCCTGATCGACTTCGCAATCTGCGTAGGCAACCGCATCGTTCACCAGCCAAGGATTTCCAAGCAGGCCGGCCTCGGCGCTGAATTGGGCGCACACCGCGGTGTCCCGCCGAGCAAAGGCCATGGCTGCGCGTGATCCATTGCCGGCCAGGATGTTGACTCCGAATGTTCCTCGCCGCAGGACCGCCTCCGTGGCCCGTGAACCGTCGGCGAGGCTCACCATGATCAGCGGTGGATCCATGGAAATCGAAGCAAAGGCATTGACCGTCATCCCCCCCGCGCCCAGGACAGGGTCATCCCAGGTCACCACGGTGACGCCGGTGGGGAAGCTCCCGGCGAAGGACTTAAACGAGTCGGCGCTGACCTCGGTTGCCGTGGACAACTCTGCGAATTCGATGTTCAAGACTACTCCTTCTTCGGAATCCAACTATCGCAGTATTTCATTAGTTGGGTCTTTTGCCTAGTGCAAAAGGGGATTGATCATCCCACATCAACCGAGCCATCCGACTTCCAATGACGACGTCGGTGAGCAACGGGGGCGCCCTCACTAGTTGCGGCGAGACTGAAGAATCGGCAACCCGTAGCCCCCTTATCCCGAAGACCCTTCCCGCACCATCCACAACCGCGTCGGGATCTCCGGGCTGGCCCATGCGACAACTTCCCGCGTAGTCGCCCAGGGGCTCCACCACCGAACTGAGCCAGGCCTCCACCTCAGTGTCCCTTTGATTCGAGATCCAGGACTTGCCGTTGGTGTCATGCGGCAATGGCAGATGCCGGGCAAGGCTGGGGCGAGCCGCCAAGTCGCTGAGATGCCGGTAAAGGAGCCGGAAACGGCAGCCATCCAAAGAACTCGAGAGCATCCTGGCGTCGACGAATGGCGCCACTGTCGGTTCGGGCCCCGCGACCAACACACTCCCGCGTGAGAATACCTGGGCGAGGGCACCTACCAGGCCGCCGTCCCTGGTTCGCGTTCCATTCACTGTCCAAGCCATGAGGTCCCCGCTAGAGGTTCCCTCCAGACCCGTGTTCCACCGGGCCAGCATTCCACCGTTGAAACCGGGGACCGCTCCTGCATCCGGGGTATGCAGCATGCGTAACTGTGGATGAACCTGCAGACTTTGACCTACTGGGAGGTCAAGGCGCGGCGCGATGCCGACGGATTCCAGATGCCGGGCCGGGCCGATGCCGGAGCGTTGAAGGATGGTCGGGGAATCGATTCCGCCGGCGCACAGCACAACCTCCCTTGCCTCGACGTCATGCCACTTTGAATCAGTGCAGATCCTCACTCCTCGTGCGTTACCGTCTTCCCAGAGGACCCGATCCACTGCGTCCACGCGCCGAATTTCCACGGATGCCTCCGCGTCAAGCACGGTCATCATCGAAGCGTGTGGTAGCGCCGGGCCGGCCCCTCCGGCCGCCCACGCCAAGGGGGATACGCCAAGTACACCTGGAGCATTGTGATCCGGCGCCCAAGGGTGGCCGTTCTCCAGCGCGGCCACGCGAAACCCCTGATCAAGAAGAGTCCACCGCTCTTCGGGGCTGCGCCCGAGCTGCAGCATTCCTTCGCTGCCGTGATAGCGCAGCGAACCGAAATCGTGGTCCGTTTCGATGCGCCTGAAATGCGGCAGCACCGCTTCGGGCGCCCACTCGCTGGCGCCCACGGCGGCCCAATCATCGAATTCCAGCACATGAGGCCGCACGGCCGCGGCCGGCAGCATCGTGGATTCCCCCAGATCCAGCATCAGGATTGAGGAACTACTTCGGGCTGACAGTTCCGCAGCAAGGGCTGCACCGGCGGGCGACTTCCCCACCACTACAAAGTCCCAGATCCGTTCCACGGGTTCTCCTTGCTGACCCCGTCCTAGGGCCACGGGTTGTTAAATTCGACGGGGGCGGTCCTTCATGGACCACCCCCGGAATTCAAGCCTCTGGCCTAGCGTTCGAAGACGTGGACCTTCTCCGGAGCAACACCGATCCAAGCCTCGGAACCGTGTTCCTGTTCCTGCCCGTGCCATACGCGGTAGACCTTATGGTTGTGGGTCACCACCTGCTCGGCATGGCTGCCCGAGAAGAGCTCCATCCGGAAGGTCGCCTTTAAGGCATTCACGGTGCCGGGGTGTGCCGGAGTCAGGTAGCCGTGCTCGGGTCGGAAGATCGCCACCACTTCGTCCCCCGGCGCAAAGCCGCCATGGGGGCGCTCACTGCGGATCACGCCCAAGGGGGTGTCGATGTACAGGCCCGTAGCGTCAACGGAGACAACCTTGCCCTCGAGTTCGTTAGTAGAGCCGATGAAAGTTGCCACGTAGCGGGAAGCTGGGTTCTGGTAGACCTCACGCGGCGAGGCCACCTGCGCAACTTTCCCCTTTTCCAGCACCGCGATCTTGGTACCCAGTTCCATGGCGTCTTCCTGGTCATGGGTTACATAGACGGCAGCGAAACCGAAGCGGTTTTGCAGTGCAGTGAGTTCGATGCGCAGGTCCTTACGGACTTTGGCATCAACGTTGGAGAGCGGTTCGTCGAAGAGGACCAGGGCATCGCCGCTCACCAAGGCCCGGGCAAGCGCGACGCGCTGCTGCTGGCCTCCACTGATGTGGTTGGGGAATTGGCCGATGACCTCGTCAATGCCCACCAGCTTGGCGATCCGGTGTACGTCATCGGTAATCTGCGCCTTGCGGATCTTGCGGTTACGCAGGGGGTAGGCGATGTTGTCGAACACCGACATGTTCGGCCACAGCGCGTAGGACTGGAAGACCATGCTGAGCGTTCGCTGCTGCGCCGAAAGTTCGATCCGTTCCACCGAGCTGTAGACGGTCTTGCCGTCGATGACGATGCGCCCCGCGTCGGGCTGCTCCAGCCCGGCGATACAGCGCAGCAAGGTGGTTTTGCCACAACCGCTGGGGCCAAGCAGCACCAGGAACTCACCCGAGCGCACGGCCAGGCTCACGCCATCGACGGCGGGGACCGTGGTTCCGTTGGCACGCTCGAAGAACTTTGAGACGTTGGTGATGGTCAGGACTTCACGGCTTTCCGTGGATGCCTGCACCGTGGGAGTGGTTGTTGGGACCTCTTCGGCCTTGGTTTTCAAGACTGCCATCTGGGGGGTTGACATGTGATTCTCCAAGTTCTTCTAGCGCAGATTGACAGGACGACGACGTGACGGTTTGGGAGCCTGGGTCCATCTGGAGGACCACCGCCCAAACCACACGGCCGCCAGGACGGTGACGGTCGAGACAACGGCGAGGATCGAGGCCAGGACTGACAGATCCGTATACGAGCCATAGCGGCTGAGTTCCAACATCTGGAATCCGATGACCGGGTTGTTGGCGCCAGCAAGGAGGGAGGAAGCCGTGAGGTCCGAAAGAACCCTCACGAAGACCAGAGCCCAGGCACCCACGAGGGCAGGGATCATCAGCGGGAGGATGACCTTGAAGAACGTCTTGCTCTCAGATGCCCCGGAGATACGCGAGGACTCCGTGAGTTCCCCGCCAACGCCGGCCACTGCGGCATCCGCCGAGATCGATGCATTGGGTAGGCACAGCGCACAATAGGCAATCAACAGCAGGAACGTGGTACCGCTGAGGTAGAACGGAGGGCCGGTGAAAAGCAACACCATGCCCACCACAATCACCAAGGCACCCAAGGTTGCCGGCAGTTTGATGCCAACGTCGATCAAGCGGCCGAACACCCGCCCCGAGCGTGCCACGTACAGCGAGACCAGCGCCGCCACCACCACCACGATGGTGGCTGCCACGATGCCCAGTGTGAAGCTGTTGGCCAGGCCCTTCATCGCGTAGGAGTCCTTGAAGATCTTTTCGAAATGCTGGAAGCCGAAAGATCCCCAGTCGATGTTCTGCCGCCACGAACCAGTGAGGGCCACAGTCAGCAGAGCCAGGCTCGGAAGCGCGGTGGTCACCAGTACATAGGCGATCATGGCCCCACGTGCCACACCGCGCCATTTGCCCAGGCGCATCGGGGTGGAACGCGACCCCTTGCCGCCTACGGTGGCGAACTTGTTCGAACGCAAGATGTTGGACTGCAGCAACCAGGCACCGAGCACCACGATCGAAATGATGAGGGACAGGCCGACGGCCACGCCCTGCTTAGGTGGGTAGGAGAAGACCAGCAGGTTGACAATGCGCTGGGAAAGCATCGAAATGTCTGCTCCAGTGCCGATCATCGACGGGATGTCCACCGTGGCAAAGGCGACCCAAACCCAGAGCAACGCTCCGGCAGCGACGGCCGGCAGGATCGCGGGAAGGGTCACCTTGAAGAGGGTGCGCATCGTGCTTGCGCCCGTGACGCGGCTCTGTTCTTCAAGGTTGGCATCAAGTACTCGGAGTGCCGGAGCGATCATCATGTAAGTGAATGCCACGCCGTAGACGGTGAAAACCAAGATCAGCCCGCCCCAGCTGTAGATGTCCATCAGGGGGGAGGCTTCCGGTACTCCGAAGAACCTCATCATCTTGATCCACGCACCGTTGATGTAGCCGCCGGTGGGTGCCAGCAGGAGGATCCAACCAACCGATCCTGCAACGGGCGGCAGCAGGAAGGGGATCATGGGCAGGAGGTCGGAGAACAGGCCCATACGCGCGTCGGTGCGTTCATTCAGCCAGGCGAGAGCGCCGCCGATCAGCACCGCGAACACCGTACTGCTCAGCACCACGATCAACGTGCTGCCCACCAGTTTGAGGATGTCCTGTTCGAGCGTCTCCTGCAACGGGGCCAGCGTGAGCTGTCCGTTCACGATGAAGAGCCGCATCAAGACAGTGCACAGTGGCACTACGGTGAGGGCGATGAAGCCGACAGCCACCACCAAGGAGATGATGTTGAAGGGCGAAAGCTTCTTGCGGCCAGGCTTTCGTCCCATCCTCCCGCGCGAGTTGAAGGCGGCCTGCTCTTCGATGGTTTCCGGCCCGCCGGCTGGGGGCGATTTATCCTCACTTAGGCTAATTGTGGAAGTCACAACTGACATCCGCCTTTCAGATCTCTACCGCGTTGCGGAGTAAGTTGTCCAGGGCAATGTACTTCTGTTCGGCCTGCCCTTTGGACCGAATGCGAGGCTTTCACGTCAGCTCACCGAAGCCAGATTGTCGGAGGCGGACGCAGTGAGTCCCGGTGCCGCGACATCGACGTGGATGTGCCTGGAGGCACGGAAAGGCCAGTGCTCCCGTTCTATCGCGGTGTTGAGACGAAGATCCCCGGTGCCCTTGATGAGGGACTCCAGGGCAGCGAGCACCACTGCGCGGGCGATAGCCTTGCCTGGGCAAGCATGCAAGCCGGCGCCGAACGTCAGGTGGGGGTTTGGGGACCGGCCGATGCGGAATTCATCGGGGTTCTCGAACACTTCAGGATCCCGGTTTGCCGCAGGAAAGACCAGCGCTATCGGTTCCTTGTCCCTGAACAACTTGCCCTTGTACTCGAAATCGCCCGCCGAAGTACGGGCGAAGCCCAGCTGCGGCATGTCCAGGCGCAGGAATTCCTCAAGGGACTCAGCAATCAGTTCGGGGTTGCGTCGGAGCTTGTCCTGGAGCTCGGTGTCCTCGACCAGACGCGTGAGCATGTTGCCCACGCTATGGGAGGTGGCGAGCCAAACGATGACGAAGGGCTGCCGGACGGCGCCAAGAAGTTTTTCCTCATCCAACGGCCGCCCGTGCGGACGGGCTTGAAGCAACGCAGTAACCAGATCCGTTTCCGGATCACGTGGGTTGACCTTGCGGTCCTCCACGAGGTCAACAGCCACCTTCATCATGGCGGCGTGCGCGTCGGAGACCTCGCCCTGCTCGCGCTTCTGTCCACCGGTGAAGTACTGGAAAAGCCATCGGTCCAAATCAGCCGGGTCCACATTGTCCATGCCGTAGAAGCGGGTCAAGGTGTAGGCCATCAGAGGACCTGCATAGTCGCGTTCCAGATCGGCCTTCCCGCTGGCCACCAACCTGGAGACGAGTCCCTCGGCATGGGCGCGAATCTGGGGAGCAATGCGCTCACCCAGGGGCCCGTTGAAAACCGGAAGCATTGCCTCCCGGAAGTCGGTGTGCTCCGGCTGGTCAGCGTGCATCAACGGACGGGTCTTGCCAGCCATGCCGCCAGGGACAATGTGGGTGATGGAATTAATGAACTGTTTGTGGTTCTTGGCAAGTGCCACCACATCGGAACGCCTGGTCACAGCCCAGAATCCTCCCCAACGATCGGAACGAGCAATGGGGGCCTCGTCGCGCAGTTTATGGAGGACGCTGTGCGGATCCTGAATGAATTCGGGAGACATGGGGTCAAAGTCCACCATGTTGTCTTGCTGATCGCTCATGCTTACGCCTTTGTTCGCAATGTGATGTAAACCACCATGACACTAACGCACAAGTGCAGCTCCTACAAGAGATTCTGCGAAACGCAGACACTTATCTCTGGACTATGAAGCTGGCAAGGAGCGAAAAGGGGCGGAAAATTTCGTCCCGGCGACAGGAGTCCCCAGGCCGGCACCGCGCATGTTGCGGCAATGAGGGACAAACTAATTCACTTGTGGAATGCTGGGATGAACACCCAGTCCAGACAGAGCAAATTTGAGAAGGTTCACCGATGTCACTTCCCGCTGAGTCCCGGCGGCCCAGTGTTCTGGGCCACGCAATTCTGCAGTTGCTCACCAGGAATGCGGCAAGCGGATACGATCTGAAGAAGAGGTTCTTTTCCTCGGTCGGCCACGGGTGGCACGCCTATGATACCCAGATCTACCGTGAGTTAAAGTCCCTGGAAGCGGCCGGCTTTGTCAGCGGAAAGGTGGCGCAGGGGCGCTCCGGACCACAACGCAGGCTCTACACGATCACAGTGGCGGGCCGCGAGTCCCTAGGTGAATGGTTGACCTCGGACTTGGACCTGACAAAGATCAAGGACGAATTGAGCCTGCGGGTCTGGACCGCGGATCTGTTCCCTCCAGACACCTTCGAAGAATTCATTGCCAATGCGCGCGAACAATGGCAGGCCGCGCTGGAACACCAGCGGACCTCATTGCGCGTGCTCCGGGAGGAATACGGTTCGCCGGACGGCTGGGCACCCGACGAGGTCTTCGGACGACAACTTGCGATCGACAACATCATTGCGATCACTGAGGCGAAAATCGCCTGGGCGGACCGCACCTTGAAGGTCATCAGCAGCCGCAAGAAAGCCCTGCCGTAGTCCGGGACGTTTGAAAGCCGTGCCGCTCGGGTGGCACGGCTTTGCGCGGGCCCCTGGACTTACCACCAGCAACGACAGAGCCGGCCGGCCCCACAAAGACCGGCCGGCTCCGCCACGACTGCTTCTCAGCCGCGCACCAGGCTACTTACCGGCAGCAGCCGCCCCGGGGCCCGGCTTTGCCGCACCCGGGCCACCCATGGCTTCCAATCCCGTAGCGGCGCGACCGAAGGCCACAGCTGCGAGATCCCAGGTGAAAGCGACGTGCTGTGAGGCGGCGTTGACGTCCCGCCACCAACGCTGCATGTCACTGGTAAGGTATACGCCGCTGCCGCCACTCGCCTGGTAGAGCGTATTGACAGCCTCCCTGCACTGCTGGACGGCGAAGGCCAGGTTCCTCGACCGGGCCGCCCTTTCAAGCCGGGTGAAAGTGGTTCCCGGCAATGCGTCATCGGCCGCTGCAGCGTCGCGCAGCAGGAGCGCCCGGGAGGCGTCGATTTGGGCTCCCGCCTGCGCAATGCGTGCGAACGCAGTGGCGTTAGCCGCCTGCACGTCCGCCGGCAGTGCCGCCACCCGCGCGGTTGTTGCTTTAACGAAGGCGTTCAGCGCTCCCACGGCTGCACCCAACGGCGCGCCAGCAAGTGACAACGGCCATACCGTGTCGTAGGGCAGTGAGTAGTGGCCGGCGTCGTAAAGCACAGCGCCTGGCGCCTTGCCGGCACCAAGATCACTAAAGCGGACCGCACGATGTGCGGGAATGAAGGCATCCTCGACCAACATCGATTTACTTCCGGTGCCTTTCAAACCGACTGCATGCCAGTCATCGATGATTTTAATATCGGTTGAGGGAATCAGGAAGTACCAGGCCTCCGCAGAACCGTCATCTTCGGCAACCTGCCCCCCAACCAATACCCAGTTTGAATGGTCGATGCCGCTGCAGAACTTGCCGGTTCCCCCTTGCCAGCGGAACCCGCCTTCGACCCGCTGCGGGGCTTTGCCGCCCAGCCGGATCAGGGAGGCGATGAGGGACCGTGGATTCTCGAACACCTCTTCCTGCGCCTTTTCCGGGAACAACGCGGCAAGCCAGGTATGCCCGGCCAGTACGCCATAAACCCACCCAGTGGACGTACAAGCGGAGGCCAGCTCCGCCTGCACCTCCAGCATCGCCCCGAAGCCGAGTTCGGACCCGCCCCACCGTCGCGGCGTCACCACCCCAAAGAGGCCGGAATCCATGATTTCGGCAATGCTCGCTTCCGGAACCGAACGCAATTCCTCAGTCGCTGCCGTGCGCTGGGCAATCCCGGTGCTGAGCTCCCTGGCAGCCACCAGGGCTGCCTCACGGGAATCCAGGACCTGCGGAACGGGCCGGATCACCTCCGGGCTTTGTACTTCCGTGGTCATTTACTTGCCTTTCATTGATGCAGTAGTCGTGGTCCGGTGACCGGTGTCGTCCTTAGAACCCGGCCCGGGCCAGTTCCTCGATCCGCAGCCGCTCTTCTTTGGGGAGGAACCACCGGTAGTGATGGACCTTGGAGACCGGCGGCAGGCCCCGGGCTATCTCCGTCCAATTGGCGCCCCGATCTGCGCTGTAAAAGACCTCGCCGGTGGCGGTTCCACAGAACAGCTCGACGCCGTCAGGATGCGAAGCCAGCGACATGGCCTCGATGTTGCCCTTCAGCGGCTGCGGCAGGCCGTTGGAGACCTCGTACCAGTTTTTGCCGCCGTCGTCGCTGCGGATGACGCCCGCGTTGGAGGTTCCCTCCTGCTGATCCACCCAGGTCCGCGGCGGGTTGCCGGCACCTGCGATGTAAATCGTGTCCTCGTTGTGCGGATCGATGGCCATTGCGTCCGGGTAGCCGAGGCGGTCCTGGCGGGTCTGGATGTGCTCCCAGGTTTCACCCGCATCCGCGCTGTAGTAGATGCCTTCACCGCTGGCCAGGAACATTTCCTTCGGGTTGCGGTCACGGATGACGATCCGGTGCGTGTCGTGGTACCAGAGATCGTTGGGTGACTCGTAGGACGCAAGCTCGTTGAAGCTCTGGCCGGCGTCGGTGGTCTTCAGCAGTGCGCCCTGCTCCACGCAGACGTAGAAAGTGTCCGGGTCCGAGGGATGCCAGGATACGTTCTTGGCGTGCGCCAGGTGCGGCGGCGGCGGGAACGTCCACTTCTCGGTGCCCGGAACCTTGTTCAGTGCCGGCAGCTTGGTCCAGTTCAGCCCGAGGTCGTCGCTGAAGTACAACGACGCCGGTTCCACGCCCGCCAAAAGCCGGATGGCGCCGTCGCGGTTCTGTGCGGCGAGGTGGAAGATGTGGTTCTCTTCGATGCCGCTCTGACGCTGCTCCCAGGTTTCGCCCTTGTCGCTGCTGTACCAAAGGCCTCCTTGCCCATGGCCGCCGACGAAGATCGAACCGGTCGTTTTTTCAAAGAGGACGGAGCTGACGTGCACATCCTCAATGCTTCGCTTGACCTCCTTCCAAGGAAGGTCCGCGGTGTCGCGCTCAAAGTGGACGACTCCCCGGATAGTGCCGACAAGCATTTCATCTGCGGGTTCGTCGGACTTTGAGATTGCGGCACCGTTTGGCGATAGACAAACGACCATTGGGACTCACCTCCTGTTGGCAAGACACCTCTTGTGACTTGCATTACAGGACAGACTAATGAAATTATGTACTAGTGGCAAGAGCGCGGTCATGATCACACAAAAAGTGGGTTGAACCCTTGAAATAAGGGATGCCGACGGCGATGAACCAGTTTCACGCAGTCCCTCCCCATTACCGGGGCGGGCGAGTAAGCGCGCCCGGGAGAGATCGCGCTCGTGGCCGCGCGGCCCCTACTGCCGCTGGACGCAGCCGATTCCGCTGAGGTTGGCTGGGAAAAGGGGTCATATCGCATCGAATCACCAAAGAAGCTCTCCGGTACTTGCATTATGACCTAGTGCCATCCACGGAGACCTACCCACGAATTGCGGAGCACACTGCCCGCATCGCACAGAGGAGCAGGGCATGGAAAATCAGACAGAGCCCGCGCGGAAACCTTCCGAGGAAGAGGTACCAGCACCGACTCCCCGACCCGTCAATCTGCTGCTGCTGGGCCTGCTGACCGCTTTCGGGCCACTGTCCCTGGACCTCTACCTGCCTGCACTGCCGACACTAACGGCCAACCTTGCCGCGACGGATTCCGCAGGGCAGCTGACCTTGTCCGCCTGCATGGTGGGACTCGCTCTGGGACAGGTTACTGCCGGAACGCTCAGCGACCGATTGGGACGCAAGCCGCCTCTCACCACAGGCCTCGCCGCCTACGTGGTATTGTCCCTGGCGTGCTCCATGGCTCCCTCCATTGAGGCGGTCATCGTCCTGAGGCTCCTCCAGGGCATGGCCGGCGGTTCCAGCATGGTCATCGCCCGTGCCATAGTGCGCGATACCTACGGACCAACACACTCCGCCCGCGCCTTCTCCCTCCTCATGCTTGCAGCCGGAGTCGCCCCGATCGCAGCGCCCGTACTCGGCGGGCAACTCCTTCTGGTCACCTCATGGCGCGGACTCTTCGCAGTTCTTGCGGTCTTGGTCAGCGGCCTGTTGTTGGCCGCCGTTTGGCGGGTGCCGGAGTCGCTTCCCGTGGACCAACGGCATAGCGGCGGTTTTGTCCGCTGGCTCCAGCAAGCCAAGGCCGTGTTCACGGATCCGGTGTTCTGCGGCGCTGCTGCCGTGCAGTGCCTCATGGGGGCTGGCATGTTCACCTTCATCGGCATGAGCGCGTTCGTTTTCCAGGACCACTACGGCTTTGACGCCCAAGGCTACGGGCTGCTCTTCGCCGCGATCTCTGTGGGAATCGTGTCCTTCAGCCGCGTCAGCGCCTGGGCGGCCACCCGACGCCGGCCCGTAGTGGTCATGGGGTGGGGAGTTTCCATTGCCCTGATCGGGGCAATCTCCCAGTTCGTAGCGATTGCGTTGGGCGCTCCCGCGTTGGTCGTCGCAGTCCCGCTCTTCCTCTGCATCTCCAGCGGCGGACTCATCAGCCCCAACTGCCACGCCATGGCACTGCGGAACCAGGGCCAGAGATCCGGCACCGCATCCGGTCTCCTCGGACTCATCCAGTTTGGCGTTGGCGCCGCTACAGCACCGCTGGTCTCCTTGGCGGGAGCCACGGCGTTCGCCATGGGCGCGGCAATGTTCACCTCGACCCTCCTCATGGCGGTCACGTACTTGTTCGCGCTACGCAGGAACCCGCGCTTTCAGTAGGGCTCAACGTCAGTTACCCCCGTCAACGTCATTTGCCCAAGTAACGCCGCCCCAGGGCGCAACGCTCAGCCCGGCTTCCCGGCCATAACAGGGAGGCCGGGCCTTCTTGTTGTCGTGAAGCAGCATGCTGGACGGGGATTGCCGGCGCTCAAGCCCAACGGCGATGGCCGGATTCCGGCGTCGTGCCAGACGGCGGTGGCCGCCACGTCCGATCATCCAGTTTTCCTTGGGGGGGCGGCCACCCGGCATCCTGCTCGACGGCGCCTGGCCAGGCTCCGGCGCCGTGGCCCCAAGCTGTGGCGGCGTCCCAGCGTCGAGCCCGGGGCCGCCGCCACCCTTCCCAACACAACGCAAAGGCGGTGGCCGCCTCGCAACGAGTGTTCCTCGTTGTCCGGCGACCACCGCCTTCGTGGGTGGGTCAGACTTGGTACCTTGGTACCTTGGCCCTGCAGACCCGGCTTTACTTGCCGTAGGCGTCCAGGATCTGTTTCTTCATGCCGTCGTAGCGGGTCTTCTGTTCCTTGGTGACGATCTTGAAGTCCGCCGGAATCTTGTCCTCATCCCATGCGGAGTACGAGCCCGTTGCGGGGTTGGTGATCGTTGCCCCGCCTTCCTTGGTCATGAGGTAGTAGCTGAAGAGGCGGGCCGTGTACGGGTTCTTCGCCCGGGCCGAGATGCCCAGGACGTTGACCGGGTAAACGGACGGCGACAGGTTGGCGAAGCCCACGGGCTTGCCTTGCTTCTTCAGGCCTTCCACGTAGAACTGCCCGCTTTGGAGTGCGATGTCACCGTCGCCGGCAGCGAGTGCTTCATGCAGCGGAACCAGGTTGGGGTAAGTACGGCTGGTCTGCTCACCCATCTTCTTGACGAAGTCTGCTCCGTACTTGTCGTAAAGCTGGCCCCAGACCACCAGGTTGTTGACCGACGAATCAGGCGGGGTGTTGATCAGCTTGCCTTTCCAGCGGGGGTTGAGCAGGTCCTCCCAGGACTTGGGAATTTCTTCCGGCTTGACCGAATTGGTGTTGTATGCGACGCCTGCGTTCACGATCTGGACCACGGCAGAGCCGATTTCCGGGGCTTTCAGATGCTTGGGAACGTCGCCCAGCAAGTCGTAAAGTCCGGTGTCCTCGATCTTTACGGCCTTGCCCGTGCTGGTGAGGTCACCGACGTAGAGCGGATCCGCGAGTACCAGCAGGTCGGCGCTGGGGGCGTTGGCACTGGTCTCAGTGTCGAAGCGGGTGGCAGCGTCATTACCGCCCAACCGCAGCGCCTGGACCTGGATGCCGTATTTCGCGGTAAAACCAGCCGTCATCGCCTTCATGTCAGGCTCAGTGAGGGAGGTGTAAATCAACATGCTCCCCTCCTTCTTGGCGGATTCGATGAGGCTGTCCAGGTTGGATACCTTACCGTTGGCCGCTGGTGCGGCGGCGGCGCCTTGTTCTTGGGGAGCGCCGCAGCCTGCAAGCAGGAAGGTAGCGACAACTGCCGTAGCCAGGATCTTATTCTTCATTGAACACTCTCTCGCTTTGGACTTTCACTTCTCTGTGGAAAGCACGATGGGAACTTCATGGAGCGAACGGCTTTTGGGCTTAGACGGGAACCCGCTCCCTTTCGCCGGCGGTTCTCAACGGCACTTGGGGGATCTGGGAAGCGGATTAGGGCCGCAGGCGGGGTAGATGAACCCCGGTACGAGCATTATGTGGATACTAGGGCACTGTTTTAGTAGAAGCAACAGGTTTTCTAACTGTGAAGTTGCCCCCCGCCCACCCTAAGAAGGCTGATTTTATGGCCAGCCGGGATCCTTCAACCGCGCCTCCCGCTGCAAACGCGTCACATCACCGCAGGTCAGAGGCGGCTGAGTCGACTATCTGGTCCCACAATTTCTCCGGCTGAACTCATGACATTACTCAACTTGTGCGATAGAGTCACTGCCGGTGATGGGCGTCACCTCGACCGGCCGTCCGTCACTTCAGCGCGACCGGTCAACGTCACCAAATTCGCAGCGCCGCCGCCATGCCGCAGCGGCAGAGATAAACCCCAACAAAGCCTCCACAAACTCAACCCCGAATGGAATCGCACCATGAAAATTGGATTTATTGGTCTGGGAAAAATGGGCTCCAATATGGCACTGCGCCTTTTGGACCAAGGCGAGGAACTGATCGTCACCGACGTCAACAAAGCAGCGGCAGCGCCAGTCCTCGAATACGGCGCCACGTGGGCGGACACTCCTGCCGCCGTTGCATCGCAGACGGACATCATCCTGACGTCCTTGCCGGGACCGCCCGAGGTAGAGGCTGTCGCACTTGGACCGGACGGCATCATCGAGGGCATCCGCCAGGGATCCACCTACGTTGACGTCTCCACCAGCTCCCCCACCCTGATCCAGCGGATCGGCAACATTTTCGCCGAGAAGGGCGTCGGGGTCCTCGACGCACCCGTCAGCGGCGGCTTTCAAAACTGCAGGGAGGGCTCACTTACGGTTCTCGTCGGTGGCGAAGAAGTGGATTTCAAGGCCGCCCAGCCCGTCCTCCAGCACCTGGCCAAGGTGCTCATGCACGTCGGTCCGGCCGGCGCCGGCGCAGTCGCCAAGCTGGTCAACAACGCCGCCGGGCTAACCACCCTCATCCTGCTCTCTGAGGTCCTCAGCGCCGGCGTCAAGGCCGGCATCGATCACCAGATCCTCCTCAAAGTCCTGCAGAACGGCGCGTACGGCCAGGGCGCATTCCTCAAGCACATGCTCCCGAACATTGCCTTCAAGCACGCCTACGATCCGCCCACTTTCGCACTCGCCCTGGGACGCAAGGACCTGGCGCTCGCCACTGCCCTGGGCCGTGAACTCAACGTGCCGATGCCCATGGTTAACCTGGCAGAACAGGCAGCCGTGGAACTCATGGCCCGCGGTCTTGGCAACATCGACTCAACCAGCATTTTCAGCCTTCAGGAATTCAGGAGCGGCGCCAAGCTGCACGATGACGATGCCCAGGAGTTCCAACTGTGACGCAGACCCTCGCCGACGTCCGGACCTTTGAGCTGTTCATCGGCGGAGCCTACCGTCCTGCTTCCGGCGGCACGTACCAGATCATCAATCCCTCTACCGAGGAAGTAGTGGGGCTGGCGCCGGAAGCAACCCTCGGCGACGTCCAGTTGGCTGTGGATGCTGCCCGCGCCGCCCAGCCGGGCTGGGCCGCGCTCCCCCAGACCGAGCGGGTCAGGCTGCTTGAAGCACTGGCCCTCCGGCTCGAAGAGGAGCGTGCCACCTTGGCTCCGCTCCTGGCCGCTGAAATGGGGGCAGCCGTCAAAGGCACTGCCGGGATGAACGTCGACATGGCTGCGAAGGCCTTCCGCGTCACCGCAAGGCTCGGCCAGCAGGAGCTCGGGGAAACATACAGCCCGCGCACGGGTATCAAGGACCGGACCCTCTTCGGCGTCACCAGGCTCAAGCCCGTGGGTGTGGTTGCCATCATCACCGCGTACAACGCGCCCTACGTCAATTTCTCGAGCATGGCAGGCCCGGCGTTGGTCTCCGGGAACACCGTCGTGGTCAAACCCGCTCCCCAGGACCCCCTGGGTGTCCTGGAACTGGGACGGATCGCTGTGGAAGCGGGTATTCCCGCGGGAGTGATCAATATTATTAACGGCCAAGACCCTGCAATCGGCCGTGAACTCGTGGGAAATCCGGATGTCGACGGCGTAGGCTTCACCGGCAGCCCTGCAGTCGGCGTCGAAATCGCCAAAACGTGTGCGCAATCGCTCAAGCCGGTCCTGCTGGAGCTGGGCGGCAAAGGTGCCTGCCTGGTTTTGGACGACGCCGACCTCGACCGTGCCGTGGAAGTGCTTTCCCTGACGTGGACCTTCAATAGCGGGCAAATCTGCGGCGCGCCCAGCCGCGCCATAGTCCATTCATCCCTCAAAGACGAGCTTGTTGCCCGTCTGACGACAGTGGCCGAGTCGCTCAAGGTCGGACCCAGCGACGATCCGGAGGCTGTCATGGGACCAGTCATTTCGGCCCAGCACAGGGAGCGGATCGAAGGCTTCATCGCCTCGGCCACCCAGGAGGGGGCAACAGTGGCCACCGGCGGAAAGCGGCCGGACATCGAGTCCGGCTTCTACGCGGCTCCGACACTCATCACCGATTGCACTTCGGACATGAAGGTCATCCGTGAAGAAGTCTTCGGGCCCGTCATCGGATTGATGACATTTGAGACGGATGACGAGGCTGTCGCCCTGGCCAACGATTCCGACTACGGACTGGTGAACTACGTGGTCTCCCGCAACCTCGCGCGTGCCTCTGGCGTAGCTGAACGCCTGGTGAGTGGCCTTGTGAACATCAACGGTTGGCAAGGCGGGGGCAACGGAATCGACGAGATGCCCTTTGGCGGACGCAAGCTCAGCGGCTTTGGGCGCAAGGGCGGACGCCATGCAATAGAGGCTTTCACCGAGCCTATGGGCATCACCGTCAACAGCTAGCACCCACAGGCACCCGCACTGGGGGACCGTCCGCACTCTGCGGATGGTCCCCTGTGTTACCGGCAAGCGATAGGCACGAACATGATTCACACCGCAGATACCTCAACTACGTGGAACCTGGCAGCGTTCCTCGCCGACCCGGACCTCTCCCTTCCGGAGGATGTAGCAGCGAAGGTTAAGCTCCACATCCTCGACACCTTGGGCTGCCAGGTCGCCTTCGCCTCGCTCCCCTGGTCCAAGGACGTGCAACGGTACGCAGTAACCGGCCGATCCGCAGGACCGGCCAACCTCGCGTATTACGGCACTCCCGTGCCGGTGGAGATCGCGGCTTTCGCCAACGCGAGTTTCGGCCATGGATTCGAAATGGATGACACCGAGATGCGCACGGCCAGCCACCCGGGAGTCGTCGTAGTCCCCGCAGCGTTAGCCACGGGCCAAGCCCGTGCTTCATCCGGCGCGGGCTTCCTCAAGGCAGTGGCAACGGGTTACGAAGTGATGATCCGGGTGGGTCTGGGCAGCGTCGGCATGATGCGGAGGGGTTTCCACACCACCGCTGTTGCAGGAGTCTTCGGCTCTGCCGCCGCGTCGGCGTCGGTTATGCGCTTCTCCCCTGACCGCGCAGCTCACGGCTTGGGAATCGCCGCCAGCAAAGCTGCGGGTATTACGGAGTACTCGGCCTCGGGTGGATCAGTGAAGAGACTCCACGCCGGTTTTGCCGCCCAGTCGGGCGTCGAATCCATGATGTTGGCCGGGTTCGGAGTCACCGCACCAACCGCTGCTTTGGAAGGGCCCCGGGGACTCCTGACAAACCGTACTGCTGCTGCGCCGGGCAGCACGCCGTGATCGATGCCGTGGCCGAACTACAAGCAGGAGCGCCACGAGTGAACGCCTCTTCAGTGCGCAGGATCCGTGTCCTGCAGAACTCGCGTGAAGTGGACGTCGTAGGCAGGATAGTGGAACCCAAGGACCTCACGGGTGCGCAGTTCAGTGCCGCTTTTGGAATCGGCCTGCGCTTGGTGAAGGGTGGCAACGGTTTCGGAGATTACCTCGCAGCTCCGCTCGATGACGAGCAGATCCTCGATGTGGCCCGCAAAGTGGTCTACGAACGGACGCCGGCAGACTCGCCACTCCCGGGCCAAGGCCCGGCGCGAGTGACGTTTGAGATGCACGACGGTTCCGAAATACTCGCCACGGTAAACCACGCCCGCGGGAGCATAGCCCGGCCCATGGACGAAGCAGAAGTTGTCCGCAAGTTTCGCGGCCTCGCTGACGGACCTTTGGGAGAAGAAGCAGCCGCAAGGGTCCAGGACATGGTCCTTAACGTGGAGCAGGTTCCGGACGTCAACCTGCTCGCCTCCCTGCTCCAAGCACGAAAGGACCATGAACCCTTGGATATCGAGAACAACTAGGCCAACTAGAACAACCAGAAACTCGTAGCCCACACAGCGGCGGCCGCACCCCTGCTTGGGTTCTAACGGTCGTTGCAACACCCGTTCTTGGGAGTTGCAACGACCGTGCCGCGTTCAAGTGATGCCACCTGGCCGCCAGCTGTGCTGCAACGACCGCTAGAAACCGCCCATCCTGCACCGTGGCCGCCGTCGTTCTTCTTGTGATCCGTTGTTTATTAGCCCATCGCAACAGACTCCGCGGTACGTGCGGACCCTGCCTGCGCGAGCAGCAGATCGGCCGCCCGCTCACCGACCATGATGGTGGCGAGGTTGGTATTGGCACGTGTCACCGTGGGCAGGATTGAAGCGTCCGCGACGTGCAAACCCTCCAGGCCGAGTACCGCACAGCGCTCGTCCACCACGGTGGCCGGGTCATCCGATGAACCCATCTTGCAGGAGCCGGCCGCATGCGCAGTGTCCTGTACCATGGACAACAACTGCGCATCAAGCTCGGGCCCGTCCAAGCCAAGATCCACGCTGTTGCCCTGCGAGTCCTTGACCGTTTCCACGATGTTGCCCAGCGACGGCTGGCGCAGGAAATGGCCGAGGCTCCGGTACAGCTCCCGGAAACGGATCAGGTCCCGCTCGTCGGAGAGGAAGTTCATCTCCAGCCGGGCCGGCGCAGTTGGGTCGGCGGACGTGATGTGGACTGTCCCGCGCGAGAAGACCTGGTTCAACACACCCAGCAGCGAAGCAGGCCTCGAACCGGGAACCTCCGGGGTGGGACTGATGTTGATTCCACATGCCATGACGTCCCCGTGCCCCGCGCCGGCCAGGCCCGTGCTCCAGCGGGCCATGGTGTTAGATCGCTGTCCGGCGTCGGACGGCTTGGCTCCCGGCTTCAGGTCAAGGCCCAGCAACATGCCCTGATGGTCCTGCACGGATTCTCCCACCGGCAGGTCCACTACGGTCCGGATCCCCAAGGCAGAGAGGACCTCGCGGGGACCAATGCCCGAGCGTTGCAGGATGCCGGGGCTCAACGGCGTACCTGCTGACAGGATCACGGTACCGGCGCGGTACTCCCGGATTTCGCCTCCCACAAGGGCGGTCACCCCAATGGCACGGTTGCCTTCCAGCAGCACCTTGTCCACCAGGACACCGCCATGGATCCGGAGCTTGCCTGAAGCACGGGCGGGCTGGAGGTAAGCCTCGCCGGTACTGACCCGGATCCCGTCCACGATGTTCGCCGCGAACGGTGAGACACCCCAGGCGCCCGGAGCGTTGTGGTCATCGGCCCACGGCAGCCCGGTGTCCTGGGCGGCGGCCACGAAAGCCTCATCCATGGTGCCCCAGCCTGAGGCAGCGAACCGCCGCACCGGCGTCGGGCCGGAATCACCGTGGTACGGAAGGTGACCATAGTCGAGGTCGGTTTCCAGGCGGTTGAAGTACGGCGCCACGTCCGCCCCGCTCCATCCGGCCAGGCCCCAGGTGTCGAATTCCTCCAGTGGCGGGCGGATGGCATAGCAGCCGTTGACCAAGGAGCTACCACCCCCTCCACGGCCCCTCAGGTACCGGGCAGGTTCACGTTCGGGGCGGCCCCGCATTTCAAGTCCCTGCCAGTAGTAGTCGGGCAGGACGTTGTAGGCGTCAAAGTTGAATGAGCCGGTGGCATACCGCAGCCGCTCGTCCAAGGCACCGTCGGCACCCCAGTCGATCCCGGCTTCCAGAAGCAGCACCTCTGCCCCCGCCTCAGCCAAACGGCCGGCGAGCGCCGCGCCCGCAGATCCTGCGCCGACAATCAGGTAGTCAGTGTTATTCATGCTTCACCTATGACCACACGACGCAGTGGAGTTCTGTCATTTCTTCGAGGCCTGCCTGACCGCCCTCGCGCCCGATGCCGCTCATCTTGACGCCGCCGCGGGGCAGGTCCAGCTTCATGGAGGTGGTGTTGATCTCGATGGTGCCGGCCTGGAGCTGTCCGGCTAATTGGTAGGCGCGGGCAGTGTCGCGGCTGTAGATGTAGCTGGAGAGGCCGAAGTCCGAATCGTTGGCGATGGCCACTGCTTCTTCCTGCGTGGAGAAGGGGATGACGGAGACTACCGGGCCGAAGATTTCTTCCCTTGCCACGCGCATCTGATTGGTGCAGTGGGCGATCAGTGTGGGGGCGACAAAGAAGCCCCGGTCGATGTCCGGTCGATTCCCTCCGGCGGCGATGCTTGCGCCTTCTCCCCTTGCGCTGTCCACCAGGGTTTCAATGCGATGGCGCTGCGCAGCGGAGATGACGGGGCCCGCCACGGTGTCCGGGTCGAAGGGAGATCCCACCGGGATGGCGCGGGCGACT
>JAPLAM010000081.1 GCA_026393275.1 Arthrobacter sp. | reverse complement strand
GAATGGCCGCCGGTGTTCTCTCCTCAGGCGGCAATTTTGCCCAGACATTGAATACCCCTTGAGCCCGACGGAATATCTCGTTGATATCCTTTTCGGTGCGCAGTTTCTTGTCCAGATTTTCGGAGTCGCCTTCGTATGCAAGTGCAAGCTGGTTGCGCAGGTCGTTAAAGCGGTTATTGACCGGCGTGGCTGAAAGCATCAGTACCTTTGTCTTTACACCGGCCTTGATAACCTTGTTCATTAATTTCTGATATCGGGTCTCTCTGTCTTTAAATGCTTCATTATTGCGGAAGTTGTGTGATTCGTCGATTACAACCAGATCGTAGTTGCCCCAGTTGATCCGGTCCAGTCGCAAGCCCAGAGACTCGCCGCGGGTGCGCGAGAGGTCGGTGTGGGCGAGGACGTCGTAGTTGAACCGGTCGGCAGCGAAGATGTTCGTCGTTAGGTTGGCGTTGTAGTTCGTCCAGTTCTCGGCGAGCTTCTTCGGACAGAGCACTAGCACGGACTTGTTGCGCAGCTCGTAGTACTTAATAACCGCTAGGGCGGTAAACGTTTTGCCGAGGCCGACGCTATCGGCGAGGATGCAGCCGCTGTAGGTCTCCAGCTTGTTAATGATCCCCGTCGCCGCATCGCGCTGGAAGTTGTAGAGGCTCTGCCAGACCTCCGTGTCCTGGTAACCGGTGCGGTCGTTCGGCAACACGTCCTCGCTGAGGTCGTCGAGGAACTCGGCAAACAAGTTATAGAGGACCAGGAAATAGATCCGAGCAGGGGAGTTCTCCGAGTACACGCTCGCAATGTGGTCGTGCACCGTTTCTGTGACGTCGTCGAGCTGATCGGGGTTGTTCCAGATCTGGTCGAAAAGTTGGATGTACTGCGCGGTCATCGGGGCCTCGTCGATGCGCTGCACCATGTTCGAGACTGCATTGCCGCGCTCGTAGCCAAGGTCGGCGGTGGTGAAGCCCTGGAGCGGCATGTACGCGGCTTTGTCGTCCACGACAGCGAACTGCTGCATCGGGTTTCCAGTCGCGTTTGACCGGAAGGTGACCTTGCGGCGCACCCAGTCGGCGCATTCCTTCGCGATTGCGCGCTGGGTGAGCTTGTTCCTGAGCCTAACCTCGAACTCGGAGCCGTGCAGGTCCGACTCCGCTCGACCGTCCGCGGGAATGAAGAACTCGCGCCGCTCTTTGGGGAGTTTGCCGGTGACCTGAGTCGTCAGGAACGACGGAGACGTGAAAATGAATTCCAGCTCATCGACCTGCTCCAGTTCCTTGCGAAGAGCCTCGAAGGCGAAGATCGAGAACGTCGAAGCGGCGATGCGCACCTTTGACCCGGATGTGACCTCAGCCTTGAGATCGTCACCGAGCAGGTCGTTGACGTTGTCGATGATCTTCACGAGCCCCCCGGCAGAATCATGAACCTCTGCTAGTTCAGGGCTCACTCTGCCGAAATTATCACGAATCTTGGTCCTGCTTCACCATATGGGACCGTCTGTTGGCTCGGCCGCCGAACCAGCATCGCCGGAGAACCCGTTGCGGAACAAGGCCCCCGATTCACATGAGCGCCCGGCCACGTGCTCTCGTGGCTCGCCGAATGCAGCTCAGGCCAGCTGTCGCCGCTCGCCGACGCTGACGGAACTCTCTGGCACAACGTACTCCCGCCGTCGTCGTTTTATCCTGGCCTGCTGACCGGGCGAGGGGATCCTCGCGCCCTTCGTCCGGTTGCACCGGGCACAGGCGGCGACGAAGTTCTGCAGGTTGGTGGATCCGCCCTTGGACCACGGATAGAAGTGGTCCCCATGCTCAGCAGGCCGCGAACACCGACGCCTGAGTCCAGCCTCCATCTCGCACTGGCCGCCGGCCCGCGCCATGCCCTCCCTGCGTTGCTGGCGGCTGAAACGCCGGATCGGGTCCCTCCGCCGCACATCGCGGCCGTGGACAACCACTGCAACAATGAACAGAGCAACGATCAACAGGCCCGGGATAGCCACCGCAGCCAGAACGCCGTCGACAAGGCTGCGAAAGACCTCGGTGACCGTTGATTTGCTGTTCCCCGCGCCGACATTCCCCTTAGGCATCAGCGCCAAGACAACCGAGACGGCTAACCACACGATCAAAGCCGAGTAAGCGAGACGCAGAGCGTGCCGGCTCCAGTAGATGCGCTTCAGTTCCATCATCGGTCCATTCCCCCAAATGAGCTCCAGCCGGCAGCGCCGCTGCGATGCCAATGGAACAGATCGTACCGGCCCAAGGACAGCACGATGTCGGGACTTTGACCGAAGCGCTTGGAGCCGCCCTTCATGATGCGGGGGTCTGTCGTCCCTATCTAAGCCGTTACCCCGGTGGGAGGATGAGCGGGCTGGGCCAAGGCACACTGCACGTCTCAGAAAATTCGTCGCATCCACCGAATGGAAAGGACCATCATGAAGGCAGCACGTTTCCATGGCCGCAAGGACATCCGGATCGAGGACATCCCGGAGCCGGAGCTCCGGGCGGGCGCGGTGAAGATCGACGTCGCGTGGTGCGGGATCTGCGGCACGGACCTGCACGAATACCTGGAAGGCCCCATCTTCTGCCCCGCACCGGGGCATCCGCACCCGCTCTCGCACGAGGAATCACCGGTAACCCTGGGGCACGAGTTTTCCGGGACCGTCTCCGAGGTTGGCGACGGGGTGGAGGGCATCGCGGTGGGCGACAACGTCGTCGTCGAACCGTATTTCGTGGACGGCACCTGCGACATGTGCCAGGCGGGCAGCTACCATCTGTGCCGGCAAATGGGCTTCATCGGGCTCGCCGGCGGCGGTGGCGGACTCAGCGAAAAGATCGTGGTGGACCAGCGCTGGGTGCACCCCATCGGCGACATTCCCCTGGATGAGGCGGCCCTGATCGAGCCGCTCTCCGTGGCGCACCACGCGGTGGCGCGCAGCGGCGCCAAGGCCGGCGACGTCGCCCTGGTGGGCGGGTCGGGCCCCATCGGGCTGCTGACCGCGGCCGTCCTCAAGGGCATGGGCGTGACCACGATCATCAGCGAACTGACCCAGGCGCGGAAGGAAAAGGCCGTCTCCAGCGGGGTGGCCGACCATGTGTTGGACCCCAGCCAGGAGAACGTCCCGGCCCGGGTGCTGGAACTCACCGGCGGTACCGGCGCCGACATCGCCTTCGAATGCGCCGGCGTGAACGCGGTGCTGGACACCATGCTCGACGCCGTCCGGCCCGGGGGAGTGGTGGTCAACGTGTCCATCTGGGGCGCGCCCGCCACCGTGGACATGCAGAAGCTGGTGCTCAAGGAGATCGACCTGCGCGGCACCATCGCCTACGTCCGGGACCATCCCGCGGTCATCAAGATGGTGCAGGAGGGCAAGGTGGACCTCAAGCCGTTCATCACCGGCAGGATCGCGCTGGACGACCTCGTGGAGCAGGGCTTCGACACCCTCATCAACCACAAGGACACGGCCGTGAAGGTGCTGGTGCATCCGTAGCGGCTGTGGCTAGGCACGTCTGGCCATCTTCGGGTTACCGCGCCGACATGCGATGCCGAGCGAGGAGCTTAGCGAACCAGCATGTTCGGGCTCACTTCTTCCGCGTCTTTTTTATGAGTTCCGCTGCCTGACGGTAGAACTCCATAGCTTTGGGGCTCGTCACGGCCTCGTAAATCCTTTTACCTTCATCGGCAGCCTTTTTTGCTTTCGCGTGCACTTCTGGGTCCGTGGCGAGATCGCGCAGCTTGCTACCGGCGGCCTTTGCCTTGGCTCCGCTGTTCTTCAACATGGCTGCAGCTTTCTCCGCATTTCCAGGCATAGTTTTCTCCGAGGGATCAGTAGTTCGTGAAGCGAGACTAGCAATGGGATGCCGCCGGCAGTCCCCAGCACGAGAGATTTCGGCGGGGCGTTGAGGGTGTCTAGGCAGCCGCCGCAGGGAAAACTATGAGAGATCCGTCCCTGCTTCGTTCGATTTCAATCGCGACATCGGCCTGGTGGAATCCTGTGGGCAAGCCGTCACCCATGGAGCGAAGGCGATACGCGGCGACGAGTAGGTTGTCGACCTCGCCGGGGGTGAACGCGGGAATCCGGAAACCTCCATCACGCTTCAACTCAAGAGCCGACAGCCGAAGCAGAACTGAGGTGATGGCGGATTCCAGCTCGTCGATGCCACGTTCGTCGTCATGCAACGACCCGATGAAGCTCTTGAATGGATTGTCCGTGTCCTGTTGAGCATGTTCCACTGCTTGAAGCACGAGTACCCGGCGTTTGAGGGCGATGGCGAGTCGAGCGATCTCCAGATGCGCGCGGAATACGCCGCCCTCCTCGTTGAAGCCGGGGAACGATTTCGCCAGCGCACCTACTTCGACAGGCCCTTCGGGCAGCGCATCCAGCGCGGCTTGCCATTTCTTGAGCCGCCTCCGGGTTGCTGCGATTGCGGTGCTGATCGCGTGCGATGCGGAATCAAGTCCCAGCGATAGCCCGATTCGGCCTTGGTCGAGGAGGACCGAGGTCGCCTTGTCGATCGCTTCAGGACAAGCATCCAGTTCGTTGCGCTCGCTGTCGAGATTGTCGTCGTGCAACTGCTCCAAAAGGTCGGTAATCCGCTCGATCGCTTGCTGACGTTGGTGATCGGCGTAGGCGCTCGCGCTGACCGCGACGGCCATCAGAACAAGGGGCGCCGCCACTGTCAGAGCCCCGGCGCTCGCGACTGCCACACCAGCAGTCGCTGCGGAGCCGGTTGCAGCGCCGGCAGCAGCGGCCTTGCCAGCGACGGGGACAAAAGCGGCGTTCGCCACGATGCCCGTGGAGTCGCGCATCGCGCTGTATAGGCCTCCTGCAACAACCTTCGAAGCCATCGGATTCACGAGTCCTTTACCGACCTGTGCAGCGACCTTTGCCGGAACCACCATCCGGTAAAGCACTTCACCCGTTGCTGCGACGTTTACCGTCGGAGGCGTGGCCTTCGCAGTGTTGGTGACGAGCTCTGCTAGCTGCCTAGCGAGCGGACTGGCCGCGTTAAGCGCAATCCCGCCGTTCCGTTCGCGCTTGGTAGAGATCGGATGTGCTTCAAGAGTGACGACAGGGGAGTCCGCAAGCGCTGCGAGGACAGTTCTCAGTTCGGCGAGTCGTGCCGGTGTCATGCCCTCTTCGCCTAGCACGTTTGACACGCTCACGGCCTCGGTAGCGAGCGCCCATACCGGCACGAGCGCCTTGGTCTCTGTGGTCACTTCTTGTCCCCTCCCCAAACTGAAAGCCGCCATCAGCGGTAGTAGCGACCCCAATAGTATCCTCGTGCCAGGGCCTCCCAGCCCGGAAGCCCCGGATGGGCACGAACGTCCCACTGCTTTACGCTCAGTCTCGGCCGCATCAAGTCGGCGTCACACCGCTGGACGCGCGAACGTGACCGATAGATGCCACAGCATCGAGGCAAGGGCGGCGAGAATTCTGCGCCGGCCAGCCACAGCTCCTTGTGGCCAAGCGGCCCACTAGGGGAAGACCAGAACACGACGGAAAGCCGCGCGTGAGACGCGGCGGCCGAGGGGTGGCCGTTGGTAGCGGATGGAGTGCGAAAGACGCCCCGTCACCTCCCCGCGATGTGCCCCGCCACGAACTCCGCATCGTCGCCCACCACGGACAGCGTGGCCGACAAGTGTTTCGTGAGCCAGGGGAGGCCCACGGCGTAGAGACCCGGGACCTCGGTGACGCCGCGGCTGTGCCGCGGGTAGTTCCACTCGTCGAGCACCGGCACGGCGAGGAAGCTGAAGTCCAGGCCGTAGCCGGTGCACCAGATGACCGACGTGACGCCATCGGCCTCCAGATCGAGCCGCGCCCCCGATTCGGCCGGCAGGCAGTCGTCCGCCGGCACGGGTTCTGCCGGCGGGGCGTCGATGCCTGCCGCGGCGATGTAGGCGTCGGCCATCCGCCCCAGCCGCGCACTGAACCCCGCCTCCACCAGGGTGAGGCGCGCGGGGAGGTCGTCGCTGAAGACGAGGTCGCCGTCGTCCGCTCCCTCAAACCGGCCGTGCAGGCGGACGCCCCGGCGGCCGAGGTCCCGCAGGTGGATGCTGTGGCCGCCGCCGTTGCCGGAGATCAGCGGGTTGCACATGAAGCGCGCCGCCGGTGAGGGCAGCTGGTCCGTCTGGAGGCCGTTGATGCCGAACGCGGGGCCGTAGAGGTTGAGCTGCAGGATCCAGTAGAAAACGTCCTGGCCGCGGTACCGCCGCGGAGCCTCGGGGCAGGTCGAGACTGACAGGTGGACCTCCCGGCCGGCGTCGAGCAGGTCCTCGGTGATCTGACCGCCCGACTGCCCGGTGCCCACCACCAGCACGGCGCCGTCGGGAAGCTGCCGCGCGTTGCGGTAGTCGTGGCTGTGCAACTGGCGGATGTGCTGGGGGAGGTTGGCAGCCGACGCCGGAATCCGCGGGCGCTGGAAGGCGCCGTTCGCGAGGACGACGTTCCGTGCGAGCCAGCGGCCCTGGTTCGTCTCCACCGTGAAGCCGCCGTCGACGACGCCGACCCGGGTCACCTCCGTGCCGAGCCGGACCGGCGCCTTGATCCTCGCGGCGTAGTCTCGGAACAGCCCGATCACCTCGTCCCGGGGGAGGAAAGCGTCCGTCTCGGGACCGTCGTAGCTCAACTCCGGCAGCAGGAACCCAAAGTTCGGGGTGTTCAGGTAGAACGAATCCCAGCGGTCCTGCCAGGCGCCGCCCAGTTCCGGCCGCCGTTCCAGCACCTGATGGTCGACGCCCTGCCGGCTCAGCCAGCAGCTGGTCGCCAGGCCGGCCTGCCCCGCGCCGATCACGAGGGTGTCGATGTCCTGGACTGGGCCATCGCCGGGGGAGGGCATGGCTACTTCTTCGCGGCCTTCGGAGACTTCGCAGCCTTGGGCGCCTTCGGCGGCAGCCCGGCCACGTGCTCGAACGCCTTCTCCACCCAGGCTCTGGCCCGAGCCTGGTCGCCGTCGCCCTCGCCGTTCCAGATTTCCGGCAGTCCGGTGTAGCCGCCCATGGGGCGCTCGGCCGGCCCGAACGGAACGGTCCGCTCGGTGCTTTCGAGCGTCTCCTTGTCTTGTTCGGAGAGCTTCACGCCGATGGTGGGGCCGAACAGCCCGGCGAACATGTTGCCGTTCACGAACGCCCCGAGGTTCCCGAACATCGGCTTGATGGCCACCTCGGGGAGGTCCGGCACCACAGCGCGGAAGTGCTCCTTGTCGGCGTCGGACGCTTTGGGCATTTCCATGAGTACCTCCGGGGATGGGTGGCCATCGAACGGGTCTTTCTGCAGGATATGCCTGCCGCCGCGCGCGGTACAGACGGCCCCGCTAGGACGCTCGCGAACCGTCCGCCGCGCGGGGGGAAGGAAGCGTCTGTAAGGATGGACCCATGAATCAGAGCATCCGCCAATACCAGGACTCGGTCACGGTCAACGCATCAGCCGAGACGCTTTACGACCTTGTCTCAGATATCACCCGCACCGGCGAGTGGAGCCCCGTGTGTAAGTCATGTTGGTGGGACGACGCGGAGAGCGCCGGCGACGTCGGTGCCTGGTTCACCGGCCGTAACGAGCTCCCGCAGCGGTCCTGGGAGACCCGGTCGCAGGTGGTGGCTGCCGAGCGTGGCCGCGAGTTCGCCTGGGTGGTGGGCGGCAAGTATGTCCGGTGGGGCTTCGCCCTCTCCCCGGCCGACTCCGGAACCGTCCTCAGCGAATCCTGGGAATTCCTGCCCGAGGGGATCGCCATGTTCAGGGAGAAATTCGGGGATAAGGCTGACGCCCAAATCGCCGACCGCACCCAGCAAGCGCTGGACGGCATTCCAAGGACGCTCTCCGCGATCAAGCGGATCGCCGAGAGCAGCGCTGCAGAAGAAAGGGCCAGGTCCTAAGACCGGAACTGCTCCAACACTGCACGGCGGGACAAACGACGTCGAGCGCGGCGGCCGCCGCCTGCGCTTGACTGGGCGCAGACTGGGCGTAGCCCGCCCGGAATGTAACGAACTGGTAACATGGGGTGAATGCCGAACCAGTCTAGACAAACCCGAGTCACCCAGTTGGATGGGCTGCGCGGGATCGCCGCCCTCGTCGTGGTCGCCTGCCATGTGCTCTCCACCCTGCCGACCATCGGGCGGGCGGTCTTCGACGACCGGTCCGAGGCGCTCAGCAGCGAAGAGGCGTGGGCCGTGTTCTCCCCGCTGCATCTGCTCTGGAACGGCACCCCGGCGGTCCACGTCTTCTTTGTGCTTTCCGGCTTCGTCCTCGTCCTGCCGTTCACCCGGGTGGGGGCGGTCCACCGCTGGGCGCCGTACTACGCCAAACGGCTGCTCCGCCTCTACCTGCCGGCCTGGGCGGCCCTGGCCCTGGCTGTCGCGCTGATTGCGCTGATTCCGCGCACGGCGTCGCCGTTGCAGAGCTCTTGGGCGAACATGTACGTGATCCACCCGAGCGCGGGGCAGGTGGCCAAGGACGGCCTGCTCCTGCTGAGCGCGAGCACCATCAACACCCCGCTGTGGTCGCTGAAATGGGAAGTGATGTTCTCCCTCCTGCTCCCCGTCTACGTGGTGATCGCGCTCCGCTGGCGGCGCCTCTGGCTCGTGAAGCTCGGCGTTGCCCTGCTGCTGGCTGTGATGGGCGCGGTGCAGCACGTGGACTGGCTCACGTACCTGCCGATCTTCGCCATCGGGGCGGTCCTAGGCGTCGAGCGTACGCGGATCCGCGACCTGACCCGCTCCTGGCCGCGGCCGGTCTGGGTGCCCGTGGCCGCCGCCGGGCTGTTGCTGGCCAACGCGGAATGGTTCAGCCGTGAGCGGCCGATCCTCGGCGTCGAGGCGCTCGTGACGCTGGGCGCGACCCTGATCGTCGTGGTGTTCCTGCTGTGCGAGCCGGCCAAGAAGCTCGGCGACACGGCCGGGGCGCAGTGGCTGGGCAGGGTCTCCTTCAGCCTCTACCTGGTGCACCTGCCGATCATCCTGGCCGGTGTCACGCTGCTCCGGTCGGTCTCGCTGCCCTTGGCGCTCGCCGTCTCCGTCGGCGCCTCCTTCGTGGCCGCTGAGCTGTTCCACCGCTACGTGGAGCGGCCCTCGCAGCGGCTCTCGATCGCCGTCGGACGCGCCGTGGAGCGTGCTGTGGATCGCCGGGTCCGCCGGGACGAGCGCGTGGAGGAGCCTGCCGCTGCGCCGGAGGCGCCGCCCGTCCGGGAGCTGACTGACGCGGGGTCGGGGCAGCGGTAAGGGGCGAGGTTGCGGGCAGGCGCCCGGAACCTGCAGCGCCCGCGCCGTCGCTTACCCGGTTGCTCCGCTGACCCGCGGACTAGGATCGCGGGTATGGGGACAGCAGAGGACTTCTTCGACGGGCCGCCCACCGGATTGCCGGTGCCCATGCCGCGCGGCGTGGCGCTGTACCGGGAAGCGGCCGGCCCTCCGGCGGCGGTCCGGCACGTCGGCGGCTACGCTCCGTTCGTGGAGTTTTGCGCCGGCCGCGGAGAGCCGGCCGACGAGCTGGCCTCGGATCCCGCCAGGCTCATCCGGTTCCTCCGCGCATCCGGCGCCGACCTCGACCACGACGGCGGCCTCCGCGCAGCGGCAGCCATCTTCTTGGGGAACGCCCTGGTCCGGCTGAGGCCCGACGCGCACTGGACCACCTATGAGGGCGCCCCGGCGCGCGTGGGAAACCGCGAGACGGGCTTCGAGGTCGACCGCCTGCTCGAGGCGTTGGACAGTGCCGACGACGACGCCGTCCGTGGGCTCCTGTCCAAGCTGGCCGACTGGGCCACGGACGAACCGGACCCGTCACCGGCTGCGCGGCCCGTCCCGGTACCCCCGCCGGCAGGCGCGGCCCGCTACGTCCGTCCGCCGCTGCCGACGTCGACCTACTACTCCGCCGCGGGAGAGCCGTTCCGCTACGGCCGGCGGTGGGGTGCCGACGGTCCCGATCCGGACGCCTACGGCGTCGACAGCCATCCCGAGCGCTTCGCGGGGCTGCACGCCGTCGCCCGCGCCCTGATCGACCATCTGGCCGCCGTGTACGACGTCGACGTTGACGAGGATCCGGCCCACGCGGGCGAGCTGCTGCGGGAGGCTTCGGACGTGAGGGGAGCGGTGCGGGTCACGCCGCGGAGTTCGGGGGCGGCGCCTCTGACGTTTGTGTGGACCGGGTATCCCGGCATCATGGTGCACGCCGGGGTGCTGCACGACTTCCCGTTTCCGGTCTGCGGCTGCGATGCGTGCGACGAAACGGCCGAGACCGCCGCGGACCGGCTGGAGCGGCTGGCGCTCGCGGTCGCCGCAGGCGGGTACAGCGAACGCTACCCGGTGGGCCGCCGCCGGTGGAGCGAGTACGCGGTCACCGCCGTCGACGGCTCCGGCTTCGAAAGCGGGCAGGGCGAACCTGGCCCGGTAGACCCTTCCCGCCTTGAGGCGGCGGAGCGCCGGCTGCGGCGGGTGACCGGCGGCTGGGCTGCGTGGCCGCCGCGGCATTGACGTCGGGCGCCAAACGGGCGGTGCTGGTCGGCCGTCGTCGGCCGTCTCCCAGCCCGGTGGTAATCTTCTCCGGAAATCTCCTGTACTGTTGATCCTGTTGTTGTGTTTATGCAGTTCGTAGTTCAGGCAGTACGCGCGGTCGAAAGTCCGCGTTCTTCTGAAGCAGCGGTTTTGAGCACCCCAAACAGGAGGACCCGAAAGTCGGGACAGTTCCTCCACCTTCACGAAGGACAAAAATAATGGCTACTGGTACCGTCAAATGGTTTAACGCTGAAAAGGGCTTCGGCTTCATTTCCCCCGATGACTCCTCACAGGACGTCTTCGCACACTACTCCGCGATCGCCTCTTCCGGCTTCCGCTCCCTCGAAGAGAACCAGAAGGTTTCCTTCGAAACCGAGCAGGGCCCCAAGGGTCCCCAGGCCGTAAACATCCAGTCGCTCTAATTCTTTAGAGCTTCGGGACCGTTAGGTTTCGAGCAGGGCCCGTCTTCGGACGGGCCCTGCTTTTGTTTAACCCGGGTGTGCCAGTCGGCGCCCAAGTAGCCCGCAGTTGTTGTCGTTTTGAGCCATCAAAACGGCACCTACTGCGAGTCAGTTGGGGTGGCGCGCACCCTTGACGGCGCCCTCTCTGGACACCGCCCTCCGCCGGGAGCATCCTGTTGGTGTCCGCGTTGGCCAGCCCACCGGACCCAAGGATCGGCGAGGGAAGCTGGGATCGGATCATGAGCGAATCACCAGACGCGAGGCAGCGGCTATCCACCCTGATTGACGACAAACGGCAGGCCATCCGCGCCTACCTGGCCCGCGAACGACCCCGCCGGAACCGGCTCTCCAACGTCAGCATCGTGGGCAGCGCCCTGGCCGCCGTGCTCACCGCCGGGCCCGCGGTGGGCGGCACCAAGTTCACCGAGGCCCTGGGCCGCATCTTCGCGCTCGGTGACGACTCGATCGTGTGGCGGGTGCTGTGCCTGCTCGCCGTGATCCTCTCGGTCGCCGCGGCCCTGTCGACCAACTTCGCCACCTCCCGCTCCGTCGCGGACCGTGTCAGCGCCGCGGAAACCTGCAACGCCCAGCTCGAGGGCCTCGCCGTCTCACTGGACATCGGGCACATCGACGTCGACGAGGCGGTGAAGCTCTACCAGCAGTACGCCGGCCAGGTCGCCTTCGTGGACACCACACACGCGTGAGGGGCGCCCTGCTCGGAGGCGCTGTCACTTATGGCCGGTCTGAGCCGTCAGAACAGCCATAACTGATGGCGCACCACATCGCTGCCGAACGACGCCGGCCGGCTCAGCCGGACCGCCGCTGGGCCACCCAGTCCGCCAGCACCTGGTTGTCTACCTCCTTGGCCAGCCAGCGCCGCATCCCGGCACGTTCGTCGCTATCCTGCGGGACGGCCACGGCCACATCCCCGAGGTGCGGTCCACCGAACCCTGGAAGGCCGGGAACCTGCCAAGCTTTCCCTACGCGTCGGCGAACCGGAGCCTCCCGCCGTCGTCCTGAAAACGCCAACGACTGCGAGTGAGATGGGTCATGGGCCGGCGGTTACGGCGTCGGCATGCCTCCGTTGACGTTGAGCGTCTCGCCGATGACGTAGCTGGACTCGGCCGAGGCGAGGAACACATAGGCCGGCGCCAGTTCGGCCGGCTGCCCGGCACGGCCCAGCGGCGTCTCCTTGCCGAACTCCGGCAGGTCCTCGGTGAGCTGGCCCCCCGTGGGCTGCAACGGCGTCCAGATAGGGCCGGGCGCCACCGCGTTGACCCGGATGCCTTTGGGCGCGAGTTGCTGGGCCAGGCCCTTGGTGAAGTTGTTGATTGCGCCCTTGGTGGAGGCGTAGTCCACCAGCGTCTTTGACGGGCTGTACGCCTGGATGGAGGTGGTGTTGATGACGGTCGATCCGGCCGGCATGTGCGGCAGAGCCTCCTTGGTGAGCCAGAACATGGGGTACACGTTGGTCTTGTACGTGTCGTCGAACTGGACGTCGTCGATGTCAGCCAACGACTCCTGCGCCACCTGCTTGCCGGCGTTGTTGACCAGGATGTCCAGTCCACCGAGTTCCCGCACGGCCGTTTCCACAAGGTCCCGGCACACCGCCGAATCCTTCAAATCGCCCGGAACCTTGACCGCCTTGCGGCCGGCCTTCTCGACCAGATTGGCGATCCGGGTGGCGTCCGCTTCCTCCTCCGGCAGGTAGGACATCACGACGTCGGCACCCTCGCGGGCGAACGCGATCGCCGTTGCGGCGCCGATCCCGGAGTCAGCGCCGGTGACGAGCGCCTTGCGGCCCTCCAGCCGGCCGGTGCCGCGGTAGCTGTCCTCGCCCAGGTCGGCTTTGGGTGTCATCTTGGCGTCCAGGCCCGGTTCCGGCTGGCGCTGCTCGGGCGGCTCGATCTGCGGGTACGCCGTCACGGGGTTCCTGAACGTGTACTGGTCAGTCATGGTTCTCCTCCAATGGTTCGTTCGAGTGGATCCCAACACGCTAAGCATGCTTAGTAATTACCCTAGCCAGCGTGGGGGACTGTATGCAACGGGTGCGCCGGACTCCCCGTTTCCGGAGTCCTCTTGACACAATGGCCAGCATGCAGCCCCCGGACCCGAACCCTGCGCCCGTTCCCGCCGTCGACCTCCGGATCAGCATCCAGGGCAGCGAGCCGGAGATCTGGCGCCGGTTACTGCTCCCTGAAACGGCCACCGTCCCGCAGTTCCACGAAGCCATCCAGCGAGCCTTCGGCTGGCAGGACCGCCACCTCTACGGCATCCGCGGCGTCGACCGGCACGGGACGCCCCGCATCATCGTCGGCCCCGACGAAGCGGTGGAGGACTCCGGCGCGGAGCCGGCATCCGGCGTCGTGCTGTTCGAACTGCTGGACGCTGCCGGTCCGGCGCCTGAGCTGTTCGAGTATGAATACGACTTCGGCGATTCCTGGACTCACACGGTGGAGCTGGTGGGGCCAGCCTGGGTTCCCGAGGGGACTATCAGCTGTCTGGAGGGCGCCAACCGCGGGCCGGTGGAGGACTCCGGCGGCCCGGACGGCTATCGGAACCTGGCCAATGTGCTGGCGAACCGGCGGCACCCGGAGTTCCACGACGCAGCAACCTGGTTTGAGCAGGTCACCGGCGAACGCGCCTCGGCGTTCGACGCCGGTGCCTTCGACCGCGACGCCGTCAACCGGGACCTCGGGCGGCTCAGCCTGCAGCTGTGGCCGCAGCCGGTAACCGCCGCCGAGCGGAACGCGGTGCTGCGTCCGATCCTCTGGTTCCTGGAAAATGCCGCGGGGGAGGGGCTGGAGCTGACGAAGGACGGGTATCTGAAGCCGGCCCTGGTCCGCCGCACACTCGAAGAGCTCGGCTGGCACGACGAGATCATGGGCAAGGGCAACCGCGAAATCAACGCCATGGACGTGCTCAACCTCCGCCAGCGCCTCCTGGACTGGAAACTGCTGCGCAAGCGCAACGGCAGGCTGCTGCTTGGCGCCATGGGCAAGCGCGGCCTGGCCGAGCCCGACGCGCTCTGGGACTACCTGCTGGACGTCATCGGAGCCCCGCAGCACGACGCCGTCAAGCTCATGACCAGGCTGGCTGCCCACTGGCTGGTCCAGGGATCCGCGCCCTCGTACTCCTTGCGCCACGAGGTCGTCATTGCTGCGCTCGAGGCGTCGGGCTTCGTCAACCGGTCCGGGGATCCGATCCCGGAGGAGTGGGTGTGGGACCTCGACCGCAAGGTGCGCGAGTCGATGGACTGCCTGCAGCTCACGGACGTCAGCCCGCGGTTCCGGTTGCGAAAGGAGGAGCCGACCGTCGGCGGCCTGAAGTTCCTGCTCCAGCTCCAGGCGCGGCTGGGGGATAGGTAGCTAAGGGGCGCTGCCTTGCGGGCGCCGGCGGGCGCTGTGAATGTGACCCACCCGGGGGCTGGGCGCCGGCGGGCGCTGTGAATGTGACCCACTCCATAGAAGTCCGACGGCGGCCGGCTGGCCTATCTGGGGCTGCTTTGGGGGCTGGTTTCCGTGTGTTTCCGGGGTTTTTGGTGGTGGGGGGTGGTGTCAGGGGCCGATTTGTGGGGTCCGGGTTTGGTGTGTAAAGTAGTTCGAGTCGCCGCCGCTGAAGCGGAAAGATAGCGACCGACCCCCTGATAAACAGCCTGGAAAACGGTGTGCTTGATGCGCGCCGATTACCGGGTGGGGATCCGTCTTGTGGGACCGGGAATCGCGGAAACGCTGATTTGCTTCGGTGGCCGGGTTCGGGTAGGTTTGAAAAGTTGCTCCGGAGCGATCCACGGCTGAGGTTGTGGTGGTGCCGGGTGTGTCTGTTGTTTGAGAACTCAATAGTGTGCCAAGTTTGTTGATACCAATTTATTGTATTGAATT
>JAPLAM010000112.1 GCA_026393275.1 Arthrobacter sp. | reverse complement strand
GCCCGGTCATCGTCAAGCACCTGGTCAAGGCCGCCCGCGAATTCGGCGCCACGACTGTTGCCCACGGCTGCACCGGCAAGGGCAACGACCAGGTCCGCTTCGAAGTGGGCATCCAGACCCTCGGCCCGGACCTGAAGTGCATCGCCCCCGTCCGCGACCTCGCCCTGACCCGCGACAAGGCCATCGCCTTCGCCGAGGAAAAGGGACTGCCGATCGAGACCACCAAGAAGAACCCGTACTCGATCGACCAGAACGTCTGGGGCCGCGCCGTCGAAACCGGCTACCTCGAGGACATCTGGAACGCACCCACCAAGGACATCTACGACTACACCGCCACCCCGGAGTTCCCGCCGGCCCCGGACGAGGTCACCATCTCCTTCGAGGCCGGCGTGCCGGTAGCGATCGACGGCGTCAAGGTCACCCCGCTGCAGGCCATCAAGGAACTCAACCGCCGCGCCGGTGCCCAGGGCGTCGGCCGGATCGACGTCGTCGAGGACCGCCTCGTTGGCATCAAGTCCCGCGAAATCTACGAGGCCCCGGGTGCCATGGCGCTGATCACCGCGCACAAGCACCTCGAGGACATCACGATCGAGCGCGAGCAGGCCCGCTTCAAGGCAACCGTTGGCCAGCGCTGGGCCGAGCTGGTCTACGACGGCCAGTGGTTCTCCCCGCTCAAGCGCTCCCTCGACGCCTTCATCGAGGACACCCAGCGCTACGTCACCGGCGACATCCGTATGGTGCTCCACGGTGGCCAGGCGATCGTCAACGGCCGCCGCTCCGAGACCTCGCTCTACGACTTCGACCTCGCCACGTACGACACCGGCGACACGTTCGATCAGTCCATGGCGCGCGGCTTCATCGAGCTGTGGGGCATGTCCGCCAAGGTTGCCTCCGGCCGCGACATCCGCGTCGCAGGACAGTAGCCCCTGTGGCTGAGCAGAAATCGGAAGCTACCAATACGGGTGCGCTGTGGGGCGGCCGGTTCGCCGGCGGCCCCGCCGACGCCCTCGCCGCGCTGAGCAAGTCCACGCACTTTGACTGGCGGCTGGCCCGCTACGACATTGCCGGGTCCAAGGCGCACGCCCGCGTGCTGCACAAGGCTGGGCTGCTGGACGAGGCTGAGCTGGCCGGCATGCTGGACGCGCTGGACCGGCTGGACGCCGACGTCGCCTCCGGGGCCTACACCCCGGCGGAGTCCGACGAGGACGTGCACGGCTCGCTGGAACGCGGCCTGATCGAGCGCGCCGGCACCCAGCTGGGCGGCAAGCTCCGCGCCGGCCGGTCCCGCAACGACCAGGTGGCCACCCTGGGCCGGATGTTCCTGCGCGACCACGCACGGATCATCGCCCGCGGTGTGGTCGCCACGATCGATGCGCTGGTGGAGCAGGCCAAGGCCCACCCGGGCGTGGCCATGCCGGGACGCACCCACCTCCAGCACGCCCAGCCGGTGCTGCTCAGCCACCACCTGCTGGCCCACGCCTGGGCGCTGCTGCGCGACGTACAGCGGCTCGCCGACTGGGACAAGCGCGCCGGCGTTTCACCCTACGGGTCCGGAGCGCTGGCCGGTTCGTCCCTTGGACTGGACCCGGAGGCCGTGGCAGCGGACCTTGGCTTCAACTCGGCGACGCACAACTCGATTGACGGCACCGCCGCCCGCGATGTCTTTGCCGAGTTCGCCTGGGTTTCGGCCATGATCGGCGTGGACCTGTCGCGGGTGTCCGAGGAAGTGATCCTGTGGGCCACCAAGGAGTTCTCCTTCGTGACCCTGCACGATTCCTACTCCACGGGCTCCTCGATCATGCCGCAGAAGAAGAACCCGGACGTGGCCGAGCTGGCCCGT
>JAPLAM010000014.1 GCA_026393275.1 Arthrobacter sp. | reverse complement strand
TCATATGGAAGCCGGCGGGCTGCGCACGCTGCGGTGCGTCCAGCCTGCTGGCCAAGATCTGTTTTAGAGCTCGTCGTCGCTGAAAGCGGCGTCGTCCTCTTCGATGGCTGCGGCGCGGGCTGCAAGGTCGAAACCGGGAGGGGAGTCCTTGAGGGACAGACCCAGTTCAACGAGCTTTGCCTTGACCTCGTCGATGGACTTCGCGCCGAAGTTACGGATATCCATCAGGTCAGCCTCGGAGCGGGCAACGAGTTCACCCACGCTGTGGATGCCCTCACGCTTGAGGCAGTTGTAGGAACGGACCGTAAGGTCCAGATCCTCGATCGGCAGTGCCATGTCTGCTGCCAGGGCAGCGTCCGTCGGCGACGGGCCAATCTCGATACCTTCAGCTGCCGTGTTCAGCTCGCGGGCCAGACCGAACAGTTCCACCAGGGTGGTACCTGCCGAAGCAACGGCGTCGCGCGGGGCGATGGCCTGCTTGGTCTCGACGTCGACAATGAGCTTGTCGAAGTCAGTGCGCTGCTCAACACGGGTAGCTTCCACGCGGAAAGTAACCTTCAGCACCGGCGAGTAGATCGAGTCGACCGGGATGCGGCCGATCTCGGAGTCGCCGGACTTGTTCTGAGCTGCCGAAACGTAGCCGCGACCGCGCTCGATGGTCAGTTCGAGTTCGAACTTCCCCTTCGAGTTCAGCGTGGCGATGTGCAGATCCGGGTTGTGGAATTCGACGCCGGCCGGCGGAGCGATGTCCGCGGCGGTGACGACTCCCGGGCCCTGCTTGCGCAGGTAGGCAACAACCGGCTCATCGTGCTCGGAGGAGACCGACAGGTTCTTGATGTTCAGGATGATCTCGGTGACATCTTCCTTTACACCCGGAACCGTGGTGAACTCATGCAGCACGCCATCGATCCGGATGCTCGTTACAGAGGCACCGGGGATGGAGGAGAGCAGGGTACGGCGGAGGGAGTTTCCGAGGGTGTAGCCGAAGCCCGGTTCCAGCGGTTCAATGATGAAACGCGAGCGGTTATCGGAGACGACCTCTTCGGAGAGGGTGGGGCGCTGTGCAATGAGCACTTAGGTTTCCTTTCGGCGAGCATCCGCTATATGACGCAACACAGGTGGTGGAAAGATCGGTCTGAGACTTAACGCGGTTGGGCTTGCCCGGGCCGTTGAGGGCCCGGGCAAGCTCCGGCTAAGACTTAGACGCGGCGGCGCTTCGGCGGGCGGCAGCCGTTGTGCGCGCTGGGGGTTACATCCTGGATGGATCCAACCTCGAGGCCAGCGGCCTGCAGTGAACGGATGGCGGTCTCGCGGCCGGAGCCCGGTCCCTTGACGAATACGTCAACCTTGCGCATCCCGTGCTCCTGAGCCCGCTTGGCGGCGGCTTCGGCAGCCATCTGGGCAGCGAACGGGGTGGACTTACGGGAGCCCTTGAAGCCAACCTCACCGGACGAAGCCCAGGAGATGACAGCACCGTTCGGATCCGTGATGGAAACGATGGTGTTGTTAAAGGTGCTCTTGATGTGCGCCTGGCCCAGCGCGATATTCTTTTTGTCCTTCTTACGCGGCTTGCGAACCGCGCCACGAGTCTTCGGGGGCATTATTTCTCCTACAGAAAGTTATCGGGGGGAAGATCTTGCTAATCCCGAGGGGCTAGCGAGTCTTCTTCTTGCCTGCGACGGTGCGCTTCGGACCCTTGCGGGTACGTGCGTTCGTCTTCGTACGCTGTCCGCGCACTGGCAGGCCCTTACGGTGGCGAATACCTTCGTAGCTGCCGATTTCAACCTTGCGGCGGATATCTGCTGCTACTTCGCGGCGAAGGTCACCCTCAACCTTGTAGTTGCCTTCAATGTAATCACGCAGCTGGACGAGCTCGGCGTCGGACAGGTCCTTGACCCGAACGTCCGCGCTGATGCCGGTGGCAGCCAGGGTTTCGTGTGCACGGGTCTTGCCCACGCCGTAGATGTAAGTAAGCGCAATTTCCAACCGCTTTTCGCGGGGAATGTCTACGCCAGCGAGACGAGCCATAGAGGCAGTGCTCCTTGAATAAACCGGAGGTCGTAGGCAGTACACCCGTACAATTTTGTACGGCCCCAGCCTCCGACCGGGGGTTAGCTGTCCGGACTCGTTGTCGCTCAGTGTCCCAGATCAGCTTGTGCTGCCTTTTATTTACTTGCGTGGGTTAGCAACCCAAGGTTTCCCGTGAAGGGAATTAGCCCTGGCGCTGCTTGTGGCGCGGGTTCTCGCAGATCACCATGACCCGGCCATTACGGCGGATCACTTTGCACTTTTCGCAGATCTGCTTGACGCTCGGCTTGACCTTCATGGCGTTCCTTTGCGTGTTGCAGTTGGTCAGCTGGACCGGCCCTCGGCTAGTGCCCGGGCCGCCCAGTGTTTACTTGTAGCGGTAGACGATACGACCACGTGTCAGGTCGTAAGGGCTCAGCTCCACCACTACCCGGTCCTCAGGGAGAATCCTGATGTAGTGCTGGCGCATCTTTCCAGAGATGTGTGCCAGAACGATGTGCTTGTTGGTCAGCTCAACGCGAAACATCGCATTGGGCAGCGCCTCGGTCACAACGCCCTCGATCTCAATGACCCCGTCCTTCTTGGCCATACCCTCCGCTAACTGTTGTTGCCACAGCCCCTCCGGCTTGCACCGGCGATTGCTGTGGACGTTTTTTGATTGCTTGGTTGCTGCGGCCGGGCCACAAAAGGGCACAACAGGGCAGACAACCAACAGATAACACTACGGCATCAGGGGCCGAATGTTAAATCCAGCCATGCTAGCGCACTCCGTCCCGGTATGCACGAAAACGCCCCGCCGGGGTCTCCACCTCTTCCGCAGCCGCGACCCCGTCGAGGATGGCCAGCCGGACGACGTCGGCAGCCGCGCTCTGCAGGGTAATCAAGCTCACCTGCCGCGCGGCTTCCGTACTCCGGTCCAAGGCGACGGCGCCCGTGGCGAGGCAAAAGACGGTATCCCCATCGGCCAGGGTGTGGCTCGGATTCAAGGCCCGGGCCAGGCCGGCATGGGCGGCCGAGGCTGTCCTCTTGCACTCGGCCTTGTCCAGGACGGCGTTCGTTGCGACGACGACGAGCGTCGTGTTCAGGGGCGGCAAATCCGAAACCCTTCGCGTGCTCGCTCCTTCGTCGCTTAGACGCACGCTTCCGGGTTCCGGATCCGCCGCCCCGTTCGCGTTCGTACTTCCTGCGGCGTTCGCCACAGCTGTGTCAAAGGGCAGTCCCAGCGCGTTGACCACCGCTATGGCTCCGACCACAACGCCGTTCTCCAGGGTGATCGAGGCGGTACCGACTCCGCCTTTGAACTGTCCGCGGCCGATGAGGGCTCCGGTGCCGGCGCCGATGTTGCCGCGTTCGACGTCGTGACCGTCCTGGCGGGCGGCGGCGTCGGCGGTTGCCGCGTAGCCCATGTCCGCCGTCGGGCGCGCTGCGAAGTCCCCGCCGCGGCCGAGGTCAAAGATCGCTGCGGCCGGGACGATCGGCACGACTCCCCCGGCGACGGCGAAGCCGAAGCCGTTCTCCTCGCACCAGCGCTGGGCGCCATGCGCGGCCGCCAGCCCGAAGGCGCTACCGCCGGTGAGGACCACGGCGTCGACGGCGGTGGTCAGCGTGGTGGGGTCGAGCGCGTCGGTTTCGTGGGTCCCGGGGCCACCGCCGCGGACGTCGACCGAGCCGACCGTGCCAGGCGGCGGCAGGACCACCGTCACGCCGCTCAGCCAGCCCTCCCCGGTCCGGGAGGCGTGGCCCACGCGGATTCCGGGCACGTCTGTGATCGCTGTCATGGCTCCATTGTGCCAAACGAAAACTGTGGCCTACTGCAACCAACCGGAGGGTGAACGGGCGACGAAGCCTTGCATAACAAAGCTCTGACAGGGCCTTATGCGGGGTACCGGCCACAACCGGTGTGGTGAAGTGTTTGTTGATCCTCCGCCCAACCGCCTGTCATCGACAGGCCCGGATCCGTTAGAGACCCCCCATGACAAAACTATTACTGGACAGTCCTGCGGCCACCGCCGCGGCCGTCACGCCGGACCAGCGCAGGGGACGCTGGTCCGCCCGGACCCGCCGGGACTTCATCGTGTTCCTGGCCCTGGCCTTGCCGAACCTGGCGTTGATAGCGGTGTTTACCTATCTCCCGCTGATCAACAACATGTACTACTCGACCCTGGACTGGACGCTGGGCTCCGTCTCCGCCACAGTCGTCGGCTTCGACAACTACATCAACTTTTTCACCAGCACCGACGCCCCCAAGGTGCTGGGGACCACGGCAGTCTTCACCGTCGTGACGGTCGGCGGTTCCATGGTCCTTGGGTTGCTGGTGGCCCTTGCCTTGAACTCCAAGGTCCGCGGCACCACCTTTGCCCGGTCCGCCGTCTTCGCTCCCTACGTGCTCAGCGGCGTCGGCGTCGGGCTTGTCTGGCTGTTCATCTTCGATCCCGGCTACGGGGTGCTGGCCTGGCTGCTCCGCGGGATCGGCCAGCAGAGCCCGCAGTGGATCAACGACCCGCAACTGTCCCTGGTCATGGTGATCACCGTCTACGTCTGGAAGAACCTCGGCTACTGCGCCGTCGTCTATCTCGCAGGGCTGCAGTCGCTCCCCCGGGACGTAATGGAGGCCGCCTCGCTGGACGGCGCCAACGGCTTCCGCCGCTTCATCAACATGTCGGTGCCGCTGCTCTCCCCCACCACGTTCTTCCTGCTGATCACCACGATGCTCAGCTCCCTGCAGGCCTTCGACCTGATCCGGATCATGACCCCGCTGGGCAACGGCACGTCCACCCTGATCTACGAGGCCTACCTCCAGGCGTTCGGCGCCTACAACCGGGCCGGCTACTCGGCCGCGATCTCGGTGGTTCTCTTCGCCATCCTGCTCATCATCACCGTGTTGCAGTTGCGGTTCGTAGAACGGAAGGTGCACTACTCGTGAGCACGCTCTCTCCGGTTAGCCCCGATCTCACCACCCACCCGGGCACCGCAGCCGGCCCCCTTTCCGGCCCCGACGGCGGCCCGCAGGTCCCGGTGCAGCGCAGCCGCCCTTTCTCCCGCGCCAATCTGATCCGGACGATCGCCGGCGGCTACATCCCGCTGATCGCGGCCACCCTCGTGGTGGTCCTGCCGCTGTTGTGGATGCTGCTGAGCTCCTTCAAGCAGCCCGGCGAGATCGTCACCACGGATCTCAAGATCCTGCCGGAAAGCCTCAACCTCGACAATTACCGCGTCGCCATGACCACCGTGCCGTTCGGCCAGTTCTTCGTGAACAGCCTGATAGTGACCACCGTGGGCTCCACGGTGAAAGTGATCCTGGCAATCCTGACGGCCTACGCCCTGGTCTTTGTGCGTTTCCCGTTCAAGAAGGTCATCTTCGTCCTGATTCTTGTTGCCCTCATGGTGCCGCCGCAGGTATCGATCCTGCCGAACTACATTCTGATCGCCGGCATGGGCGGGAAGAACACCCTGTGGGGAATCATTCTTCCCGGCCTGGGCACCGCCTTCGGCACCTTCCTGCTGCGTCAGCACTTCATGACGCTGCCGGGCTCCATCCTGGAGGCCGCGGAGATCGACGGCGCCGGGCATTGGCGGCGTCTCTGGCAGGTGGTTGCCCCGGTGTCGTTGCCGTCGATTGCGACTGTGGCGCTGGTGACGGTGGTTAGCGAGTGGAACGACTACATCTGGCCGCTCATCATCACCGACCGGCCCGAGACCATGACCCTGCCGGTCGGCCTGACCCTGCTGCAGAACTCGGAAGGAAACGGCGCCGGCTGGGGCATCCTGATGGCCGGCGCGATGCTCGTGATTGTTCCGATCCTCCTCGTCTTCGCCGCGCTGCAGCGCTACATCGTCGCCGGCCTCACCCAGGGCAGCGTCACCGGGTGACGCAGCCTTCCGCCCCAACACACACCCCGCACACCCCCATCATCACAACGAGTCAACACCCTTGAGAGGACCCACCATGGCACTAAATCTTGACCGCCGACACTTCCTCGGCCTGGCCGGCGCCGGCGCAGGCGCGGCCGCACTGGCAGCCTGCGGCGGCCCGTCCACCGGAGCGACCACCGCTACCTCCGGCGCGGCCGACATCGACTTCAGCGGGGTGAAGCCTGCCGCCTCCATCGACTTCTGGACCAACCACCCGGGCAAGTCCCAGGACGTGGAAAAGGCGATCATCGAGAAGTTCCAGGCGAAGTTCCCGGAGATCAAGGTCAACCTGGTTACCGCGGGCGCCAACTACGAGGAAATCGCGCAGAAGTTCCAGACCTCCCAGGCCGCGAAGACGGACCTGCCGGGCCTCGTGGTGCTCTCGGACGTCTGGTGGTTCCGGTACTACACCAACGGCAACATCATCCCGCTCGACGGCCTGATCAAGCAGCTGGACATCAAGGTCGACGACTTCCAGAAGTCGCTCGTCGCGGACTACAAGTACGCGGACAAGCAGTGGGCGCTCCCCTACGGTCGCTCCACCCCGCTGTTCTACTACAACAAGGACCACTTCAAGGCTGCGGGGCTGCCGGACCGGGCACCGAAGACCTGGCAGGAATTCGGCGAGTGGGCCCCCAAGCTGAAGGCCAGCTCGGGCGCCCAGTACGCCTACATGTACCCGGCCCTCGCGGGTTACGCCGGCTGGAACATGCAAAACAACCTCTGGGGCTGGGGCGGCAGCTGGTCCAACGGCTGGGACTTCAACTGTGACTCCACTGAGTCGGTGGCGGCGCTGCAGTGGGCGCAGGATTCGATCTACAAGGACAAGTGGGCCGGGGTCTCCTCCAAGAACGCCGCAGACGACTTCTCGGCGGGCATTGCCTCGACAACTATTTCCTCAACCGGTGACCTGCTGGGCGTGCTCAAGTCCGCCAAGTTCAACGTCGGCGTCGGCTTCCTGCCGGGTGGGCCGAAGAACGAAAGCCCCGTCTGCCCCACAGGCGGAGCCGGACTCGGCATCCCCAGCGGTGTCAGCAAGGAGGTCCAGCTCGCTGCTGCCACCTTCCTGAAGTTCATGACCGAGCCGGAGAACACCGCGGCGTTCTCTGCGGCCACGGGCTACATGCCGACCCGCACGTCCGCCGACATGGGCGCGGTACTCGCCAAGACCCCGCAGATCAAGACGGCCATGGACCAGCTCGCCGTCACCCGGGTCCAGGACAACGCCCGCGTCTTCCTGCCGGGCGCCGACCAGGAGATGGCCAAGTCGGCCGCGAAAATCCTCACGCAGCAGGGTGACGTCAAAGCCGCCATGACCGAGCTCAAGGCCACCCTCGAGGGGATCTACACCAAGGACGTGAAGCCGAAGCTCAAGAGCTAGCCTCGCCGGCCCAACTGGCTCGCAATTGTTGTCGTTTTGAGCTCTCAAAACGACAACAATTGCGGGCCACTTGGGTTTAAGGGCTCCCTAGGGAATCGGGACCGGCACGACGCCGAGCGGCGCCAGCTTCGCGGCTCCCCCGTCGGGCGCGGAGAGTACCCAGATGCCGTTCTCGTGGACGGCCACGGAGTGCTCCCACTGGCAGGACCGCTTGCCGTCGGTGGTGACGACCGTCCAGTCGTCCTCAAGGACGGCGGTGTCGATGCTGCCGCGGACCAGCATCGGTTCGATGGCCAGGCACAGCCCGGGCCGGATCTTGGGCCCGCGGTGGCTCGTGCGGTAGTTCAGCACGTCCGGGGCCATGTGCATCTCCGAGCCGATCCCGTGGCCCACGTAGTCCTCGAGGATGCCTAGCGGCTTGCCCGGCACGGAGGAGACGTAGTCATCCACGGCGTTGCCGACGTCGCCGACGAACTTGCCGGTCGCCAGCGCCGCGATCCCGTGCCACATGGCGGCCTCGGTGACGTCGGAGAGCCGCTGGTCCTCGGGGTCAGCAGTGCCCACGATCACCGTCCGGGCCGAGTCGGAGTGCCAGCCCTCCACGATCGCGCCGCCGTCGATCGAGATGATGTCCCCGTCCTGCAGGACGCGGTCACCCGGGATACCGTGTACTACTTCCTCGTTGACGGAGGTGCAGATGGTCGCCGGGAAGCCGTGGTAGCCAAGGAAGTTCGACTTCGCTCCCGCGTCCTGCAGCACGCCCGCAAACACGGCGTCGAGGTCGCGGGTGGTCACCCCGGGGACCGCGGCCGCGACGGCGGCGTCGAGGGCGCGGCTGAGGACCAGCCCGGCCTCATGCATGGTGCGCATCTGGGCGTTCGTCTTGTATTCAATGCGGGCGGACAAATGCCTGAGGCTCCGCCCGGCATTGCGGGAGGAGCCTCAATGGAAACGGGCCACGCTCAGGCGGACTGCGCCGCCTTGATGGCCTCCATGACGCGGTCGGTGACCTCGTCGATGCCGCCGATGCCGTCCACCCGGGTGAGGATGCCGCGGTCGGCATACTTCGCCACCACGGCTTCCGTCTGCCCGTGGTAGAGGTCCAGCCGGTGGCGGATGACGGTTTCGTTGTCATCGCTGCGGCCGGTGTCCAAGGCGCGGCCCAGCAGGCGCTTGACGAGTTCCTCGTCGTCGGCCGTGAGCTGCAGGACGACGTCGAGCTTCTGCTCGCCGTCGGCGAGGATCGCGTCCAGGTAGTCCACCTGTGCGGTGGTCCTCGGGTAGCCGTCGAGCAGGAAGCCCGGCTCAACGTCGGCCTCGGTGAGGCGGTCGCGGACCATCTTGTTGGTCACGCTGTCCGGAACGAAGTCGCCCGCGTCCATGAACTTCTTGGCTTCGATGCCGAGCGGCGTCTCACCCTTGACGTTGGCGCGGAAGATGTCGCCGGTGGAGATCGCCACGACGCCGAGGCGCTCCGAAATTCTTTCCGCCTGCGTCCCTTTTCCCGAACCGGGAGGTCCGATAATCAACATTCTCGTCATCGCAAAAGCCCTTCGTAGTGACGCTGCTGTAGCTGCGCATCAATTTGCTTGACGGTCTCCAAACCGACGCCCACCATGATCAGGATCGACGTGCCGCCGAACGGGAAGTTCTGGTTGGCGTTGATCAGGACCAAGGCAATCAGCGGGATCAGGGCCACGAGGCCCAGGTAGAACGCGCCGGGCAAAGTGATCCTGGAAAGCACATACTGCAGGTAATCTGCGGTCGGCTTGCCGGCACGGATACCCGGAATGAAGCCGCCGTACTTCTTCATGTTGTCAGAAACTTCCTCAGGGTTGAAAGTAATCGCGACATAGAAGTACGTGAAGAAGACAATCATGGCGAAGTAGAGGGCCATGTAGATGGGGTGGTCACCGCGGGTCAGGTTGTTGTTGATCCACTCAACCCACGGCGCCATGGACTCGCCCGGCTTGGGCTGGTTGAACTGTGAGATCAAGCCCGGCAGGTACAGCATCGAGGATGCGAAGATGACGGGCACGACGCCGGCCATGTTCACCTTTATGGGGATGTAGGTGCTGGTGCCGCCCACGGTGCGCCGGCCGATCATGCGCTTGGCGTACTGCACCGGGATGCGGCGCTGGGACTGCTCGACGAAGACGACCAGCGCCACTGTGAGCAAGCCGATGACCAGCACCATGAAGAAAGTGCCCGGCCCCTGCGCCTTCCAGATCGCGCCCAACGACGTCGGGAAGCCGGCGGCAATGGACGTGAAAATGAGCAGCGACATGCCGTTGCCCACGCCCTTTTCCGTCACGAGCTCGCCCATCCACATGATCAGACCGGTACCGGCCGTCAGGGTGATGATGATGAGGATCGTGGTGATGATGCTGGTGTCCGGGATGATCGGCAGCTGGCAGTTAGGCAGCAGCTGGCCGGAGCGCGCCAGCGACACCAGCGTCGTGGCGTTCAGCAGGCCGAGGGCGATCGTCAGGTAACGCGTGTACTGCGTCAGCTTGGACTGGCCCGAGGCGCCCTCGTCGTAGAGCTGCTGGAACCGGGGAATGACCACCCGGAGCAGCTGGACGATGATGCTGGACGTGATGTACGGCATGATCCCGAGCGCGAAAATGGAGACCTGCAGCAAGGCACCACCGCTGAACAGGTTGACGAGCTGGTAGATCCCGCCCGTGGTCTGACCGTTCTGCAAGCATTGCTGGACATTCTGGTAGCTCACACCAGGCGAGGGGATGAAGGCACCCAAGCGGAAGATTGTGATGATTGCCAGCGTGAACAACAACTTGCGTCGCAGATCAGGCGTGCGAAAGGCCCGGCCGAATGCGCTAAGCAAGCGTCCTCCTGAGGAATAAGTAAAGTCGTGTGAGACAGGTCAAATAAACCCAACAACCGAGTCTAACGGGTGGATGCGCCAGCCGAACAATCGGCGGGGCCCGGAAATGAAAAAACTCCCGGTACCGGGGCCG
>JAPLAM010000032.1 GCA_026393275.1 Arthrobacter sp. | reverse complement strand
GGGTTGCCGTCGGACTCCTCGGCGGCGGCCACAAGGGATTTGACGTCCCGCAGCAGCTGTTCGTCGACAGCTCCCTGCAGGGTGAGTACGGGCCAATTCTCCGGATGCGCGGGACTCATGGTGCAAGGCTATACGTCCGCGGGGCGCCGGCGCGTGGATCTCCGCCGGATTTGATGCACGAGAGCCGGGGACGTATAGTCGTTAACTCATCCGGCTTACCGGGTGTGAGGGGGATCCACCACTGGGGTGGCCTCGATACGTTCGACCCGTATGTCCTCCACGCAACGCCAAGCGGCAACAGCTAAGGCCCCGGACTCTTGAGTCCGGGGCCTTAGCTGTTGCCTGCAGATCCGGCTCAGGCCTCGGAGAGTTCCTCGTCCGGCTGCCGGGCCAGCGTCAGGCGGTACCCGACGTTGCGCACCGTGCTGATCAGGTTCTCGTGGTCGGCGCCGAGCTTGGCCCGCAACCGCCGGACGTGGACGTCCACGGTGCGGGTGCCGCCGTAATAGTCGTAGCCCCACACTTCGGTGAGGAGCTGCTGGCGGGTGAAGACGCGGCCGGGGTGCTGGGCCAGGTACTTGAGCAGCTCGAATTCCTTGAACGTCAGGTTCAGCGCGGCCCCGTTGACCCGTGCCGTGTAGCTGGCCTCGTCGATGACGACGCCCGCCGCCCTGATCTCCGTGGGCGTGTCGTCGTGGTCCGGCAGGGCGCGCGCCACGCCGAGGCGGATCCGGGCTTCGACTTCGGCGGGTCCGGCGGATTCGAGCACGATGTCGTCCACGGCCCAGGCCGAGGAGACGGCAGCCATGCCGCCTTCGGTCAGGATCAGCATCAGGGGCGCGCTCAGGCCGGTCGCCTTGAGCAGCTGGGTGAGGGAGCGGGCACCAACCAGGTCCTTGCGGGCGTCGAGCAGGACGATGTCGCAGGGATCAGTTTCGAGCAGGGCCGTGGGCTCGGCGGGAAGAATATGGACGCGGTGGTTCAGTAATTCCAACGCAGGCAGGACGTCCACCGATGACCCGGTGCTGTTCGTCAATAGCAGGATGTGCGACATGGTTCCTCCAAGGGGTGTCCGCGCATCGTTGGGCGTCTGAGCCGGACTTCCACCGGCCGGTACCACGCTTCCGGACGGTGTCCGGATTGCGGCTGCCGGCGGAAGCATGGCTGAGTCTTGAGTATACCTAAACGCCATTTCCCAGACACTGTTTCGCCGTTGCAACTTGGTCCTTTTGCGACACAAAACTTTCAGATAGGGCAGGATTGATCCGTCGGGGACTGCAGTCCCGGCGGAGTCGAGCAGGCCCAGGCGGGTCCGCAGTGAGCGAAGGTGCCGGTTGATCGTGGCCAAGTTGAGCGTGGGGGAAGCACTGTGAAGTCATGGAGCGTCGGTGCCATCGGGCTGGCCGGTCTTGCCGCGATCGTTGCCGGGACTTACGCCACGCCCGAGGTCCTGCTGGCCGTCGCAGTGATCACCGCCGTCTGCGTCGGCATTGGCTGGCCCCACTTCCTTGGCATCCCCGCCAAGAAGACCCTCGCCGCCCTGATCGGGTTGCCCGGCGTCGGCTCTGCCGTGGCCGCCACCTACCTGCCCGCCCCGGGCTTCCTGAACTGGACGCCCGCGTTTGTGGCGGCGGGCGTGATGGCCATCTTCGTCATGCAGCTGATCCGTGGCACCGGCCAGGCGCAGCGCCTCGAATCCACCCTTGGTTCCTCAGCAGGGGTCCTGCTGTCCTGCCTCGGTGCCGGCTGGATCGCCTGCGCGCGCTTCAACGGGGTCCGGGAAATGCTGCTCATCGCCGCCATCAGCGCGGCGATCGCCCTGATGGCGGGGCTAATCCGCTGGCCGGACCGGATCGTCGCGCCGCTGGGCATCATCGGCGCCGGACTCGCCGGTCCGCTGGCCGGCCTCGTCTTCTCCGATATCGCCGTGCTGCCCGCCGCCCTCGTCGGGGTCGTGGTCGGGGCCGTCCTGGTCAGCTTCCGCCGGCTCGTGATCATTCGGGGTGAAACCTTGAACCTGCCGGCAGTGCTGGGCATGGGCCTGGCGCCGGTCTCCGCGGTCGGTTCGCTGGCCTACTTCATAGACAAACTCCTCATTCACTAACGCGTTAGGATGGCATCATGTCCGTACTTGCATATGAAATTTTCTTCCTTGTCCTGCTTGCCGTCGCCGGCCTTTCCATGGCCTGGTTCGCCGGATTCGTGGTGTACCGGCTCTTCAAGGGCCAGAAGTAGGCCGCCAAGGCCAACACCCGTCCAACCCGTAGTTTCCAGAGGTAGCCGCTGTGCCTATTGAAATTCCTAGCGATCTGACCCCGGAAATCGTTCCACTGTCCTGGCTCATCGGTGAGTGGGAGGGCCGTGGACGCCTAGGCGCCGGGGAAGAGGACTCCGAGCACTTCCTGCAGCACGTCTCCTTTACCCACAACGGCCTGCCGTACCTGCAGTACCGGGCCGAATCGTGGCTGACGGACGACGACGGAACCAGGCTTCGCCCGCTGACCGTGGAAACCGGTTTCTGGGCCCTGGAGCGCAAACAGCGCGACGAGGACGGCGGCCCCGGGCTGATCCCGGCCGACATCGTCCCCGTGCTCAAGAGCGCGGACGAAGTCGAGGAGCTGCGCAACAGCGACGGCGGCTTCGACATTTCCGTCTCCATCGCTCATCCGGGCGGGATCTCCGAGCTGTACTACGGCCAGATCAAGGGCCCGCAAATCCAGCTCAGCACCGACATGGTGATGCGCGGCAGCCACTCCAAGGAATACACTGCGGCCACGCGGATTTTCGGCCTGGTGGACGGGAACCTGCTCTGGCGCTGGGATGTGGCTGCCGGCAAGGGTTCGACGCCGGGCGGCGGCCTTGAGGCCCATGCCTCCGCCATCCTCAGCAAAGTCGGCTGAACCGCCGGTCCAGCCGGGTCTCGCTGAAATTCCGATGTCCGCAGCGAACGCAGGGAGCACCCAGTGAGCGACACAGCAAACGGCACGACGAAAACCGGCGATTTCAGCGACCTCAAGGCCGTCTTCTTCAACGGCACCCTGAAGAAGTCGCCGGAGGCCTCCAACACGCAGGGCCTGATCGAGATCAGCCGCCGGCTCATGGAGAAGCAGGGCGTAGCCACCCGCGTCATCCGGACGGTGGACCACGACATCGCCAGCGGCGTCTACCCGGACATGCGCGAACACGGCTGGGCAAGCGACGACTGGCCGGCGCTGTACCCGGCCGTGCAGGACGCGGACATCGTGGTGGTCGCCGGTCCCATCTGGCTCGGTGACAACTCATCCCAGACCAAGAAACTGATCGAGCGGCTGTACGCGCACTCCGGCGAGCTGAACTCCAAGGGCCAGTGGGCGTTCTATCCGAAGGTGGGCGGCTGCCTCATCACCGGTAACGAGGACGGAATCAAGCACTGCGCCATGGACGTGCTCTACAGCCTCCAACACATCGGCTTCACGATCCCGCCGCAGGCCGACGCCGGCTGGATCGGCGCCGTCGGGCCCGGGCCGAGCTACCTGGACGAAGGCTCCGGCGGCCCGGAAAGCGACTTCACCAACCGCAACACCACCTTTATGACGTGGAACCTGCTGCACCTTGCCCGGATGCTCAAGGATGCCGGCGGCATTCCGGCCTACGGCAATCTGCCCGATGAGTGGAAAGCCGGCACCCGATTCGACTTCGAAAATCCGGAATACCGCTGAGCGCTGAGGACTTCTACTTCATATGACTACCAAGAGCCCCCTGCTGTCGCGCCCGGGCGCCGTCGAAGCGGCCGGAGCGGACGCCGGCGTCGCGGCGCACTACGGCGAGCCGCTGCCAGAACAACGAGCGCTGGCCGCCGGGACCGCCGTCGTCGATCTCTCCCAGCGCGGCGTCGTCACCGTGACCGGACCGGACCGCCTGAGCTGGCTGAACGCCCTGTCCTCCCAGCAACTCACCGCCCTGGCGCCCGGCCAGTCCACCGAACTGCTGCTGCTCAGCGTGCAGGGCCGGATCGAGTTCGATGCCCGGGTGGTGGACGACGGCGCCACCACCTGGCTGATCGTGGAGGCGGCCGAAGCCGCGCCGCTGGCCGACTGGCTCACCCGGATGAAGTTCATGCTCCGGGTCGAGGTCGCCGACGTGTCGGCGGACTGGGCGGTGCTGGGCAGCACCAAGCCGGTTCCCGAATGGTCCGGGCTCCAAATCTGGGAAGACCCGTGGCCGCACGTCGGCGCCGGCGGCTACTCCTACGCCGTGGTCGGCGAGGACGCCCACCCCGGCCTCGAACGGCCCTGGTTCGAGTACCTCGTCCCCGCGGCCGACCTCGAAGCCACCGTGGGCGACCGGCCGCTCGCCGGCGTCCTGGCGGCCGAGGCGCTGCGCATCGCGGCCTGGCGGCCCCGCTGGGGAGCGGAGACCGACGACAAGACCATCCCGCACGAACTGGACCTGCTCCGCACCGCCGTGCACCTCGCGAAGGGCTGCTACAAGGGCCAGGAAACCATCGCCCGGGTCCACAACCTGGGCCATCCGCCGCGGCGGCTGGTTTTCCTCCAGCTGGACGGCTCGCAGCACACCATGCCCGCCGTCGGCAGTGAGGTCCGGGCCGGCGAGCGAAAAGTCGGCACGGTGACCTCCGTGGCGCAGCACTACGAGATGGGCCCGGTGGCCCTGGCCGTCATCAAGCGATCCGTCGCCCCGGACGAAGTGCTGACAGTGATGGACGGTGAGGAACCGTACACCGCCGCGCAGGAGCTTATTGTGGCGCCCGACGCCGGGCAGGTCGTGGGCCGGGCGACCGGATTCCTCCGGGGGACCCGATGACCGGCGAAGGGCCGGACGAAGAGACTCTCGCACTGGCCCACGCCCTGTTCGACGCCGCCCGCGAGGGCAACTCAGCTTTGCTCGGCGGCTACCTGGCTGCCGGCGCGCCGGCCACGCTCACCAACGCGGCCGGCGACTCGCTGCTCATGCTGGCGGCGTACCACGGCCACGCGGACACCGTCGGGCTGATTCTCGCCCACGGCGGCGACGCGAACACGGCCAACGACCGCGGCCAGACACCGCTGGCCGGGGCCGTGTTCAAGGGCTACCCGGACGTCGTAAAGGTGCTGATGGACGCCGGCGCCGACCCCGACGCCGGCAGCCCGTCCGCCCGGGCGGCCGCCCAAATGTTTGCCCGGCACGACATTCTTGCGCTCCTCGGATAACTGCTTCACCCCCAACTCCAGCACGGCAACACGCACCTTAAGGAACCCCCGATGGAAAACGTAGCGAGGCCGTGGGCCGCACTTTGGTCCCTGGTGATCGGATTCTTCATGATCCTGATCGACACCACCATCGTCTCGGTGGCCAACCCTCGGATCATGGAAGGCCTGAATGCCGACATCAACTCGGTGATCTGGGTGACCAGCGCGTACCTGCTGGCCTACGCCGTCCCCCTGCTCATCACGGGCCGGCTGGGCGACCGCTTCGGACCGAAGAAGCTCTACCTGTCCGGCCTTGTCGTGTTCACCCTGGCATCCCTCTGGTGTGGGCTCTCCGGCGATGTCCAAACCCTGATCGAAGCCCGGGTGCTGCAGGGCCTCGGAGCCGCCATGATGACGCCGCAGACCATGGCCGTCATCACACGGATCTTCCCGCCGGACCGCCGCGGCGCGGCCATGGGCATCTGGGGTGCCACGGCCGGCGTGGCCACCCTCGTCGGACCGATCCTGGGCGGAGTCCTGGTGGACGGGCTGGGCTGGGAATGGATCTTCTTCATCAACATCCCGGTGGGCATCGTCGGCTTCATCCTTGCCCTGCGCTTCGTTCCGTCCCTGAGCACGCATCCGCACAAGTTCGATATTCCCGGCGTGCTGCTCAGCGCCGTCGGCCTGTTCTTGCTGGTATTCGGGATCCAGGAGGGCGAAACGTTCAACTGGGGCACCATCACCGGGCCCATCACGGTGTGGGGCCTGATCATCGGCGGCATCGTGGTGCTGGCCGGGTTCGTGGCGTGGCAGCGGGTCAACAAGGGCGAGCCGCTGCTGCCCCTGGGGCTGTTCAAGGACCGCAACTTCTCCCTGGCCAACGTGGGCATTACCACCGTGGGCTTCTCTGTGACGGCCTTCACCCTCCCGCTGATCTTCTACTACCAGATTGTCCGGGGCCTTACCCCGACGCAATCCGCGCTCATGATGGTTCCCATGGCGGTGATCTCTGGCGGCCTGGCGCCGGTGGTGGGCCGGATCATCGACCGGGTCAACCCGAAGTTCATCACGGCCGGCGGCCTGACGCTGATGTCCGTTGCGCTGTTCTGGAATGCTTCACTGATGCATCCGGACACACCGCTCTGGCTCTTCCTGCTTCCCAGCGCAGTACTGGGCGTCGCGAACGCCGGCATCTGGGCGCCGTTGAGCTCGACGGCCACCCGCAACCTGCCGCCGCGCCAGGCCGGCGCCGGTTCCGGCGTCTACAACACCACCCGCCAGATCGGCGCGGTTCTGGGCAGCGCCGCCATTGCCGTGCTGATCCAGGCCCGGCTCGCGGCGGAGCTGCCCGCTGCTCCGGGTGCAGCCGGAGGAGCGAGCCCGATGGCCTTCGGCGGCCACCTGCCCGAGGCGCTGCATGACGGATTCTCGGCGGCGATGGGCCAGTCCATCATGCTGCCCGCGGCGGTGGTTCTGCTCGGCACGGCCGCGGCCTTGTTCTTCGCCAAGCCCCAGGCACACCCGGGCTGGGGAGCCCCGGGTGCAGTTCCGGCTGCAGAGAGCGGCCACGCGGTCGCTGACAGCGCCGAGGCCCAGCGGGGCTAGTAGAGCTAGGCGCCCAGCAGCACGCTGGTCTGGATGCCTCCGGCGGTGAAGCCAAGGCTGCGGGCCAGGGCCAGCGAGCCTTTGTTGCTGACGTCGGAGCGCCACTGCAGTGTCAGGCCGGACGCCAGGGCATCGTGGGCCGCTATCGAGGCGGCCAGCGTGCCGACGCCCTGGCGGCGCCACTCGGGCGCGACCAGCACCCCGAGCTGCGCGAGGATCCCTTGCCACTCGGTGTAGGCGCCGCACGCCACCGGCGTCCGGCGGCCGTCTTCCACATGCATGATGGTGAAGCGGTGTTCGAGGTCCGCGAGGCCCACCTCGTTGACGTCATCCGGCGGACACAGCGCTTCGAGTTCGATCGCTTCCGGGTTCCCGTGGGAGACAGTCAGTTCCTCTGCTGGCTGCTGCAGTGGCAGGTCGTCGGCGAAGAATAACGCAGCGGCGCCCAGCCCGTGGCCGCCGTGCCCTCGGGTGATGGTCAGCAGGGTGACGTGCTGCGCGAGCTCCTCGTCGGGATATCCGGCGGCCGCGTCCAGTGCCCACTGCGGCCCGACGAGGGCGGAGCTGCCAAACAGGCGGACAAACTGCAGGGAACGGGCCGACTCATCGGCGCGGGTAAGCCGGCGTCCCGCGGCGGCACCGAACGCGCCGTCGTCGAAGCCCAGCCGGCGTGCCCACGCGAGCTGGATGATTTCAGCGGAACCGGGCTCAAGAGTCATGATTCAACCCTACCCAGCCCCGCGGCGCCGGGCCGCCTCAGCCGAAGAGGACCGCAGCCTCGTCGTAGCGGTTCTGCGGCACGCTTTTGAGGTTGCCCAGGGCGGCGTCGAAGCCGACATGGACAATATCCGTGCCGTTCAGCGACACCATGGTTCCCCAGCGCTTCTCGACGACCGAATCGATTGCGGCCAGGCCGAGGCGGGTCGCGAGGACCCGGTCAAAAGCCGTCGGGACGCCGCCGCGCTGGATATGTCCCAGCACGGTGGCCCGGGTCTCGATGCCGGTCCGGGCCTCCAGCTCCGGCGCCAGCAGTTCGGCGATGCCGCCGAGGCGGGGCCGGCCGAAGGTGTCCAGCCCGCGCTCGGAGTGCGGGGACTCCTGCCCGTCGGGGACGAAGCCCTCCGCGACGACGACCAGCGGGGCGCGGCCACGGTCGCGGGCCGAGAGGACCCACTCGGTGATTTGCTCCATGGATGCCTTCTGCTCCGGGATCAGGATGGCATGGGCGCCGGAGGCCATGCCGGCGTGCAGCGCGATCCAGCCGACATGGCGGCCCATCACCTCGGCGATCATGGTGCGGTGGTGCGATTCCCCGGTGGTCCGGAGTCGGTCGATTGCCTCGGTGGCGATCTCGACGGCGGTGTCGAAGCCGAAGGTGTAGTCAGTGGCGTCCAGATCGTTGTCGACGGTCTTGGGCACGCCCACGATTTTCAGTCCGGCGTCGGTCAGCCGCTTCGCGGCCGCAAGGGTGCCTTCGCCGCCGATCGCGATGATGGCGTCGATGCCGAGCCGGTCCATGTTGGCCTTGATGACATCGGGGCCGCCGTTGTTCTCGAAGGGGTTCGTTCTGGACGTGCCGAGGATGGTTCCGCCCTGCTTAGCGATGCCGCGGACCAGGGTGCGAGGGATATTGATCACGTCACCCTCGACCACACCGCGCCAGCCGTCCAGGAATCCGACGAATTCCTGGCCGTGGACGGCAATTCCCTTAAGGACGACGCCCCGGATGACGGCGTTCAGCCCCGGGCAGTCTCCGCCGCTGGTGAGGATTCCAATTTTCATGTCTCGGCTCAAATCCTGGTTCGAAGGGGTTCAGGCAGAGCGCCACGCTGAGCTCACCTGGAAGTCTACTGGCGGATGTGGTGGAGCGCACAACCGTTACCAATGCCCAATGCCCCGGCCGGGCAGGCGGGGCACTGGGCGTCGAGACGGTGGCGGTGCAGTTTGAGCAGGCCGGCTCAGGGCCGGCCGGCGCGCCGCTCGAGGAAGGACTCCGCGATGATCGCGTTCCGCTGGTCCGGCAGGAGCAGCCAGGCCGCCAGGTAGAACACGAAGGCGGGGCCGGGGAGCAGGGCGAACAGCAGATACGCGATCCGGACGTACGCGACGTCGACGTTCAGCTTGGCGGCGATCCCGCCGCAGACGCCGCCGAGCCAGCGCTGCGGACCGCGTTTCAGGCCGAGGCCCCGGACGATGCTGAAGAACTTATCCATGGCTCAAGACTTCCCTGTCGTAGTGTCTTTGTCACGCCCGCGGGCGGACAGCAGGCCGCCGATCACCAGGGCGGCGCCGGCCCCGATCATCAAGCCGATCAGCACGTAGGTTCCGTTCAGAGCGATGAGCCCGAGCCGGGAGATGATGATCAGCGCGGCCAGGGCCAGCACGATCAACCCCCAAACCACGGTGCCCACGCGGGCCCGCGGGCTGCCGGACATGGAGGCCCCTGCGGGGGATTCCTTCGATTCCGCCGCCGGATCGTAGCTGCTCATATCAGTTCCCTTCCTTCACGGTGATGTTGCTGAAAGTCCCCGAGATCTTGACGATCAGCCGGCCGCCGGCCTTGTCCGTGTTGTAGTTGCTTTGTTGGGTCGTCGTGCCGCTGTGGTCGCCCCGGCCGTCATTGAAGTTGCCCATCGTCATGTCCGCCTGGACCTGGACCGGGACGGTGCTGGGGATGGCCACGGTGACGTTGCTCGCGGTGGCATCGAGCCGGACCACGACGTCGGAGCTTAGGGGCGCACTCAGGTTCAGTTTGGTCAGGTCCACGGTGCCGGCCCCGCCCGTGAGGTCGAAGCCGTCCCTGGCCTGCTCGATGCTCACCGGACTCCAGTCGACGTTCTGGAAACGGGCCCGGTCGGCATTGGGAACCAGGTTGAAGATCCCGCCGATGATCAGGGCGACGACGGCGAAGAAGCCCAGGATGCCGGCCGTCCGGCCACGGAGCCCGGAACTGAGGATGCCCAGCCCCAACACGGCCGCGCCGCTGGCCCACACCACGGCATTGCCTGCCGCGCCGAGGTTGATCGCGTGGGCGGCATCGAGGGCCTTGATGCCGCCGCCCACTAGGAGTGCAAGGCCGGCTGTGACGGCCACCGTGGGGGTGCCGGGGCCCAGGTGGCGGGTCTTCGGGGCGGGCACCGGCGGCGGAACCTGGCCGTGCCCGCCGCCGTATCCGCCGCTGTAGGGCGGGGTGGGGCCCGAGGGGGGCAGCGCCGACCAGCCGGGGGTACCGTACGTGGTGTCGCCGAGGGTGGCGGCATTGACCGTGCCCCCGCCCGGCGCACTGCCGGGCGCACTGTAGCCGCCCGTGCCGCCCGTGGCGCCGCCGGGGCGGCCGGACAGCGGGCTGCCGTGGCGTGCCTTGTTCCGCTGGGTCAGGTAGTAGACGACGTAGATCGCGCTGCCGACCCAGAATACCGTCCAGACGAAGGCCCCGAAGCCGTAGCGGTCCCAGCCCCACACGCCGCCGCCCAGGCTGGGGAACCCGATGACGGTGGTGATCAGGGCGCCGGTCATGCCCGAGCTCCAGCGGCCCGCGGCCGCCTCTTGGACATGGATGCGTCCGTCTGGTTCGGGCAACAGGGCCCACGCGAGCCCGTAGAGGAGGACGCCGACACCGGCGAACACCGTCAGGACGATCAGGACGCCGCGCACGATCAGCGGGTCGACGCCGAGCCGCTGGGCAATGCCGCTGGCGACGCCGCCGACCCACCGCTCGCGCCCCCGGTAGATGCCGTGGCTGCGGATCCAGTCGAAGAAGTTCTGCGGCTGCACGCCCGGGGCAGGCGGTGCGCTGCCGTAGGGCGGAGGAGTGTAGGGCGGGGTGACCCCGGCCGCGGACGGGTACGGACCGCCCGGCGGGTACAGGGGTGGCGCGTCCCCGGACGGCTCGGCGGCCGGCGCGGGGTTTTCTGCAGAGCCGCCGGAAGTGGCGTCAGCGCTGCTTTGCGGACGGCCTGAAGCGCTCGGTTCTTCATCTGGGTGCGGAGTGTGCGGGTTCATACCTCGATCCTCCTTCCTCCGAGGTTGGCGCTCTACTGGGGAAGACCCTGAACGACCCCTGAGCGGCCCCCGGTTCCGCCCGAAAACGGCTCCGGGAAACCCCGGTCCGTGTTTGGATTGACTCATGACAACAGCCGTTTCCCGCCCGCCGTTGGCCCGCAGCAGCGACCGGCTGATCGCCGGTGTCTGCGGGGGCCTCGCCAACCATCTGGGTTGGCCGGTGCGGATGGTCCGGGTAGGCATGGTGGTGGCGGCGCTCGCGGGCGGGGCCGGCGTCGTCTTCTATGCCTGGCTCTGGATCATGGTCCCCACCGCGGACGAGAGCGCCAAACGCAACGCCCGGCAGCCGGCGTCGCCGATCGCCCCGGCAGTGAGCGAGCCCGCAGCGGGCGGGACTTTCACCGGCGGCCGCCCCGGCGCACCGGCCGGATCCTGGCGGACGCGGTTCCCGGGCATGCCATTCGGCAAGGAAATCCTGCTCGGCGCGGGGCTGCTGCTGGCGGCCGGCATTCTGATCGCCCGGCTCCTTGGCCTGGACGTCCCGCTGGGCACCCTGATCCCGGTGGCCGCGATCCTTGGCGGCGCCGCGATCGCCTGGATGCAGCTGGACGAGACCCGGCGCGCGGGCATCGTGGACAAGACGAAGGCGGATCAGGCCGGCGGGTGGGCCAGGCTCGCGGCCGGTCTCGGCCTGGTGGTGGCCGGGGTGCTTCTGATGGTCTCCGGCTCGGGCTCCTGGGAGCAGACCTGGCTTGCGCTGCTGGCCTCCGTCGCCGTCCTGGGCGGGGTGGTGCTGGTGCTGCTGCCCTGGGGGCTGAAGTTCTGGCGCGACCTGGAGGCCGAACGCGCCGGCCTGGTGCGCGCCACCGAAAGGGCCGAGATCGCCGCCCATCTGCACGACTCGGTGCTGCAGACGCTGGCGTTGATCCAGCGGCGGGCCGGCAGCGAGAACGACGTCGTCCGGCTGGCCCGGGCGCAGGAACGGGAACTGCGGGGTTGGCTCTACCGGGACCCGGGCCGGGACTCGGGCCGCCTCTCCGACGGGCTCCAGGCTGCGGCCGCGGACGTGGAGGACTCCCTGGGGCACGCCGTGGAGGTCGTGACCGTGGGGGACTGCGCCATGACCGAACGCCTTGAAGCCATGGTCCAGGCGGCGCGCGAGGCCATGCTCAACGCGGCCCGTCACGGCGGCGGCGCCGTCTCGGTGTACCTGGAAGTCACCGACGACGCCGCCGAGGTGTTCGTCAAGGACCGCGGGCCGGGCTTCGACCCAGCGTCCATCCCCGCCGACCGCCTCGGCGTCCGGGAATCTATGATCGGACGGATGCGGCGCCACGGCGGCACCGCGACCATCGTCAGCAGCCCCGACGGAACCGAGGTGCGGCTCCGGCTGCCGCTCGCAGCCACCGCCGGAACCACCGGAACCCATGGAGAGGACAACCAGTGACCAGCCAGCCACTCGGCAGCAGCGGGGCGGGGAACCCGACCGGGGCCACCCGGGTCGTCATCGTCGATGACCACGCCATCTTCCGTTCCGGTCTGAAGGCCGACCTCGATCCCGCCATCCTGGTCGTCGGCGAGGCGGGAACAGTGGAAGAAGCCGTCGCCGTGATCGCGGAGACACAGCCCGACGTCGTCCTGCTGGATGTCCACCTTCCGGGCGGGCTGGGCGGCGGCGGGCGCGAGGTCCTGGCCGGCTCCGCGCCACTGCTGGGCAGCACGAGGTTTTTGGCTCTGAGCGTTTCGGACGCCGCCGAGGACGTCGTCGCCGTGATCCGCGCCGGCGCGCGGGGCTACGTCACCAAGACCATTTCCGGGGCGGAGATCAGCGACGCGGTGCGCCGCGTGGCGGGCGGCGACGCCGTTTTCTCTCCCCGGCTGGCCGGCTTTGTCCTCGACGCCTTCGGCACCGCCCCGGCGGACATCGCCGACGACGAACTGGACCGGCTGTCGGCCCGCGAACTTGAGGTGATGAGGCTAATCGCACGCGGCTACAGCTACAAGGAAGTGGCCAAGGAGCTGTTCATCTCCATCAAGACGGTCGAGACCCACGTCTCCGCCGTGCTGCGCAAACTCCAGCTCTCCAGCCGGCACGAACTGACCCGCTGGGCCGCGGAGCGCCGGCTGCTCTAGGCCGCCAAACCCGACGCTCCCGCAGTTGTGGCGGGACGCTCCCGCAGCCGTGAACCACGGCTGCGGGAGGGGTGTTACTTGGCTTTGCCGAGGAAATCCTGGAGGCGGCCGACGCCGGTGGCGAGGTCCTCATCGCCCAGCGCGTAGGACAGCCGCAGGTAGCCCGAGGGACCGAAGGCCTCACCCGGTACCACGGCGACCTCCACCTCATCGAGGATCAGCGCGGCCAGCTCGGCCGACGTCGAAGGCCGGACCGGACCGTTAGCGGTGGGGAACTCCTTGCCCAGCAGCGCGCGGACGTCGGCGTACACGTAGAACGCGCCCTTGGGCGTGGGGCAGTCCACGCCCTCGATTGCGTTAAGCCCGGCCACAATGGCCTTCCGGCGGCGGTCGAAGGACACCTTCATCTCGTCGACCGCGGTGAGCGGACCGGACACGGCCGCGAGGGCGGCCATCTGCGGGATGTTGGAAACGTTGGACGTGGCATGGGACTGCAGGTTGGTGGCAGCTTTGATGACGTCGGCCGGGCCGATCATCCAGCCCACCCGCCAGCCCGTCATTGCGTAGGTCTTCGCGACGCCGTTGAGGATAACCACCTTGTCGCCCAGTTCGGGAACCGCAGTCGCGATCGAGGTGAAGGGCACGCCGTCGTAGGTCAGGTGCTCGTAGATCTCGTCGGTGACCACCCAGAGGCCCTTGGCGGCAGCCCACTGGCCGATTTCCTTGACCTGCTCCGGGGAGTACACGGCGCCGGTCGGGTTAGACGGGGAGACGAAGAGCAGGATCTTGGTGCGGTCTGTCAGTGCCGCTTCCAACTGTTCCACGGTGACCAGATAACCCTGCTCCGGGCCGGCGAAGACTTCCACCGGAACACCCCCGGCCAGCCTGATCGCTTCCGGGTAGGTGGTCCAGAACGGCGTCGGAAGAATCACCTCGTCGCCCGGATCCAGCAGCGTGGCGAAGGTGTTGTAGACGGCCTGCTTGCCGCCGTTGGTCACCAGCACCTGGGACGCTTCGGCCCGGTAGCCGGAGTCCCGGAAGGTCTTTTCCGCGATGGCCTGCTTCAGCTCGGGCAGCCCGCCAGCGGGCGAGTAGCGGTGGTACTTCGGCTGGCTGGCAGCCTCGATGGCGGCCTGGACGATGTAGCCGGGAGTCGGGAAGTCAGGTTCGCCGGCGCCGAAGCCGATGACCGGCCGGCCGGCCGCCTTCAACGCCTTCGCCTTGGCATCGACAGCCAGTGTGGCGGATTCGGCTATGGCGGAAATGCGCTGGGAAATGCGGGCGGCGGGCATTGCGGGTCCGTTCTTCGCGTACAGCTCATGGCTGGATGTGGGATTAGACGGAATCTACTCTATGCTGTTCAGCGGATCCTCCGGGGTGCCGGGGTCATGAATGTGACCCGACGCGGGAAAGTGGCTGCAGAGTCCACCAACTTTCCGCGGGCAGCCACGGATCTGCGAGGCCGGTTCGACGTGGGCGCAGTTGTTGCGTAGACTGGTTCTCCGGTGTTGAAAACACGATGATGGCGTGCGCCTCAGGGAGACCTGCGGATAAGCGCAGTCTGATCGGTTTTCGATCCATAGGGTAGTGGCGCAATTGGTAGCGCAGCGGTCTCCAAAACCGCAGGTTGCAGGTTCGAGTCCTGTCTGCCCTGCGCAAGCTGTTCCGGGGGTATCACCGGAGCACGCGCAGCAACCATGGTTCAGTTCAGAGCCGGGTATCCGACATTGCGAGGATGAGTGAGGATCAGGTGACCGAAACAGCTGCCAGCAGCTCCAAAGGCCGCCCCGCCAAGAATGCCCCCAAGGCAGGCCTCTTCGCTCGGATCGCACTCTTCGTCCGCCAGGTCATCGGCGAACTGAAGAAGGTCGTTGCACCGACCCGCAAGGAACTGATCAACTACACGCTCGTGGTGCTGGTGTTCGTGGTCATCATGATGGTGATCGTCACCCTGCTGGATCTGGCCTTCGGGACCGGAGTGAGCTGGGTCTTCGGTGGAACAGGCGCCACGGACCGCTAAGGCGACCGGTCCGCAGACTGCATGGATGCCCGGCATGCCGGGGCTTCCATGGGGTCTGCGGAATTGAGTCATTTAAATAGGCATGTTAGGCAATGAGGAAGCAGGAGACCAAGTGTCTGAGCAGGAGCTCGAGGTAACTGAGACTGAGCTGGATAAAGGCCAGGACGCCGTGGTGGAAGCCGCGGAAGAGTCCGAGGCTATGTCTGCTGCGCCCGAATCCGACGCCGCCGATGCGGCCCCCGATGAGGCAGTAGTTGCCGAGGAGGCCGGCGCCGACGAAGAGGGCGACGCCCTGGCGGCGGCCGCTGCCGCGGCCGAAGTCGACCCTGCCGATGAGTTCAAGGCCAAACTGCGCCGCCAGGAGGGCGACTGGTACGTCATCCACTCCTACGCAGGCTACGAGAACCGCGTCAAGGCCAACCTTGAGACCCGCATCCAGACGCTGGACATGGAAGATTACATCTTCGAGATCCAGGTCCCGATGGAGGAAGTCGTTGAGATCAAGAACGCTCAGCGCAAGGTCATCAACCGCGTCCGCATCCCCGGCTACGTCCTGGTCCGCATGGACCTGACGGATGCCTCCTGGGGCGCCGTCCGCCACACCCCCGGCGTCACCGGCTTCGTGGGTAACGCCCACGACCCCGTGCCGCTGCGCCTCGATGAGGTCTTCTCCATGCTCGCGCCCGTCTTCGAAGAAGAGCAGGCCGAGAAGGGCAAGCCGGTCAAGCACGCCGCTGCCGCGGTCGACGTCGACTTCGAGGTCGGCGAGTCGGTCATCGTCAAGGAGGGCCCCTTCGAGACCCTTCCCGCCACGATCTCCGAGATCAAGGTGGATTCGCAGACCCTCGTGGTGCTGGTCTCCATCTTCGAACGCGAGACCCCGGTCACCCTGGCGTTCAACCAGGTCAGCAAGATCTAGCTTTATCCACAGAATTCGCCCCGGGCTGCCCGCTTAGCAGCCTTGGTGCGGTCGGCCGCCTCGCCATGGCGGCCAACAACCTGAGGCACGCTCCTGTGTCCCAGGACGTAATTGAGAGAAGGACCCTACATTGGCTCCCAAGAAGAAGGTCACCGGCCTCATCAAGCTGCAGATCCAGGCAGGCGCCGCTAACCCGGCCCCGCCGATCGGTCCTGCGCTTGGCCAGCACGGTGTCAACATCATGGAATTCTGCAAGGCGTACAACGCTGCGACGGAAGCCCAGCGCGGCAACGTTATTCCGGTAGAAATCACGGTCTACGAGGACCGTTCATTCACGTTCATCACCAAGACCCCGCCGGCTGCAGAGCTCATCAAGAAGGCTGCAGGCGTCGCCAAGGGTTCGGCTACCCCGCACACCGTCAAGGTGGCCAAGCTGACTCAGGCCCAGGTCAACGAGATCGCCTCCACCAAGATGGAAGACCTCAACGCCACCAGCCTGGAAGGCGCCGCGAAGATCATCGCCGGCACCGCCCGCTCCATGGGTATCACCGTCGAGGGTTAATTCCCCACCGCTGCCGCGGCACTCGGGTCGGGATACCGCTCACGACGCCGGACAGCACCGCCGGGCAACCGGCACCACCGAAACATTGAGATGTTGGGATTCCCTACGGGAGCCCCAACTGTGGCAGGGCCCAGCGCGGTCCGCAGACCACAACTGCACAAGGAGAATAAGCAGCATGGCAAAGCGCAGCAAAGCATATGAGGCAGCCGCCGCCAAGATCGACGCGGAGAAGTTCTACGCGCCGTTCGAGGCAGTGACGCTCGCCAAGGACACCAACCCGTCCAAGTTCGACGCCACCGTTGAGGTTGCTTTCCGCCTGGGTGTAGACCCGCGTAAGGCTGACCAGATGGTCCGCGGCACCGTTATCCTGCCGCACGGCACCGGTAAGACCGCCCGCGTTCTCGTCTTCGCAACGGGCGACAAGGCCGAGGCTGCTATCGCGGCCGGCGCCGACTTCGTTGGTTCCGATGACCTGATCGAAAAGATCCAGGGCGGCTGGACCGACTTCGACGCCGCCGTTGCCACCCCTGACCTCATGGGCAAGGTTGGCCGCCTCGGTAAGGTACTGGGTCCGCGTAACCTGATGCCGAACCCGAAGACCGGCACCGTGACCGCTGACGTCGCCAAGGCCGTCAACGACATCAAGGGCGGCAAGATCGACTTCCGCGTCGACAAGCACTCGAACCTGCACTTCATCATCGGCAAGGTGTCCTTCGACGTCGTCAAGCTGGCCGAGAACTACGCAGCCGCACTGGAAGAGGTCCTCCGCCTCAAGCCGTCCGCTTCCAAGGGCCGCTACATCCAGAAGGCCACCGTGGCCACCACGTTTGGCCCGGGCATCCCGGTCGACCCCCAGGTCACCAAGGTCCTGACCGAGGCGTAATCCTCCACAGGCACCAGTGAAAGGCCGTCCCGCTTCGGCGGGGCGGCCTTTTCTGCGTTGCGGGCGGCGGTTAGGCTGTGCCGGTGACCGCAGCGACGTACCGCATCGAACCCCTGACCCTCCCGGAAGCCACCGACGCCCCGGACGCCGCTGTGTTCCTCGAATTCGGCGAACTTTGTGATGCGCTCACCCTCGAAACCTGGGGAAGTCTTGACCGTGCGACGCCCGCCGCGGCGCGGCTGCGATTTTGGCGGGACAACGCCTACACCCGGATGAAACTCTTCTTTGTCCGGATCGACGGCGTCATGGTGGCGCGGTCCTGGATCCGCTTCGAGCAAAAGGAGAACCTCAGCCGCGGGCTCCTGCACGTGGCGGTCCTGGACGCCTACGCCGGCCGTGGGATCGGGCGGGCGCTGCTGGAACACGCGGAAGCGTTGGCGGCCGCCGAGGACCGGACCGTTCTGGCGACCTTCACGGAACATCCGGCAGACTTCGACGCCGCTGGTCCGGACGTGATCACCCCGCTGACCGGAACCGGCGCCCTGCCGGCGGCCGCACGGGGCGTCCGCTTCGCAGCGGCGGCCGGCTACCAGCTCGAGCAGGTCGAGCGGTACAGCAGCCTGGATGTCGCCGCCGCGGCGACGGAACTGGACCGCTTGGAGCGGGAGGCGCGGAGCAGGGCTTCCGGGTATGAGCTGCTGTCCTGGACAGACCACTGCCCGGACGAGTATGTGGTGCAGCTTGCCGCCTTGATGTCGCGGATGAGCACGGACGCGCCGACCGGCGGCATCCGCTACGACGAGGAAACCTGGGACGCCGCACGTGTCCGCCACGTGGAAGACATCTGGCAGCGGGCCGGCAACGTCTCGCTCGTCACGGCGGCGCGGCACCGGGCCAGCGGCCAGCTGGCGGCGTACACGGTCCTCGAACTGGCGCCCAGCAAGCCGTGGCTGGCCGAGCAGGACGATACGCTCGTCGCCGCTGCGCACCGCGGCCGCCGCCTCGGCATGCTGGTCAAGGTCGCCAACCTCCGGCGCCTGGCGGACTACCCGGCGGTGAAACGTGTGACCACCTTCAACGCCGCCGAAAATGATCACATGCTGGCGATCAACGTCGCCCTCGGGTTCCGGGCCGCCGGCTGGGACGGGGAATGGCAGAAATCCGGCGGGGCGCCTGGAACCGCGGCGTTCGGGTGACGTCCCGCCCGCGGCGCGGCAGGGCGGGACTTCACTGCCCCGGCCATGGAATGCGGTCCGAAACAGGCATATGCTGACGCTTGAAACCCGACGTGGGCCGGGCACCTCATTTGGGGGCGGCGCATGGGGGAAACGCATTGGGGGCAGAGCATTGAGCGGCAGAATGGCTGGGAAGATGCCCGCTATGGCAAACGAGGTACGTGTTGAGCAACTCTGGATCCCGGACTCGGTGGACGGACCGGATGCAGCGGATTTCCTTGCCGCCGTCGAAGTAGGGCGCAAGGTACGGATGCAGACCTGGGGGAGTGACGACCTCGCTTACGCCCCGCTGGAGAAACTGCTGGAAATGGCAGACCCCTATGAACGCCAAGTGATTCTGGTGGCCAAGGTCGACGGCGAGATCGTCGGAACCGTGGACATTGCCCTGCCCCTCGCGGATAACCTCGACGTCGCCGAATTCACGCTCGACATCCTGCCGGAGTTCCAAGGCCGGGGCGTCGGCCGGCAGCTGCTGGAGGCCGCTGAGCACTTCGCCCGGGACGAAGGCCGGCGCACCATCCTGATCGACACCAACCACCCCGGTGCGACGCTCGCGGATGGCAACGCGGGGCAGCTGATGCCCGGCTCGGGACTCGGTTTCGTTCCGCTCAAGAACAGGGAAGTGGAGTTCGCGCAGCACACCGGCTACACCCTGCAACACATCGAACAGTTCAGCTCCTGCGCCCTTCCGCTGGACAGCAAGCTGGTTGCCGATCTGCAGGCCGAGGCCGAGGAAGCGAACGCAGGACGCTACCGCCTGCACCACTGGACAGACCGTTGCCCCGAGCAGTGGGTCGAGGCGGTTGCGGCACTGGAGAACCATGCCCGGGAGGACGGGATCCCCGGCGCCGACGACGGGGACCTGGTGTTCGACGCCGGCCTGCTGCGCGAAGCCGAAGAGGTCGCCATCGCGCAGGGACGCCGGACGGTGGTGACCGCCGTCGAACACCTTGCCACCGGCACGCTGGCCGGACTGACGACCATCAGCGTCCTGGCCCTCCGCCCCGACGTCGTCTTCCAGGATGACACCGTGATCCTGGGGGAGCACCGCGGCAACAAGCTGGGCCTGCTGATCAAGGTGGCCAACATGGAGCGGCTCACCGAGCAGTTCCCGGACGCGCGCGTGCTCTACACCTGGAACGCCCCGGAAAACCGCTATCTCCTGACCGTCAATCAGCAGCTCGGGTTTACCACCGCCGGCGTGACGGGCATCTGGCAAAAGGAGCTGCCGGACTTCGGGCCGAGCGTCAGCTAGGCCGATTTGGAGCACCCGGGCCCCGTCCCGTAAGCTGGAGGAACCAAAGACCGTCGGTTGTTGGAAATCCACTCTCCCAAGCAAGGCTCAACTCTGTAGCCGCGCCGGGAGAGCCAGTGGATCTCCGGACGAAGGACCCTGAACATAGGGCGGCCGGCGCAGGTGAACGAAGCAAAGCTCCGCGGCATGACCGCGTTGAGACAAGCCCCGTGCATCTGCGCGGGGCGTTTTTAGTTTTAGCTCTCTTGAGCAGGGACCCGGAACGAACCGGCACTATCCCCGGAAGGAGGGTTATGGCAACGCCTAGCAAGGTTTCAGCAGTAGCTGAGATCACTAACGATTTCAAGGAATCGAACGCCGCTGTCCTGACCGAATACCGCGGGCTCACCGTTGCACAGCTCAAGCAGCTGCGTGTCTCTCTCGGCCAGGACACCAAGTTCTCGGTCGTCAAGAACACCCTGACCGCCATTGCAGCCAAGGAAGCCGGCGTTGAAGCATTCAACGACCAGCTCTCCGGCCCCACTGCAATCGCGTTCATCAAGGGTGACGCAGTTGCCGCTGCCAAGAGCCTGACGGATTTTGCCAAGGCTAACAAGCAGCTGGTCATCAAGACCGGTTACTTCGAGGGCAAGGCACTGAACGCCAGCGAAGTTGCTGCCCTGGCAGCACTCGAGTCCCGCGAGCTGCAGCTCGCCAAGGTTGCAGGCATCCTCAAGGCTCCTGCTGCCGCTGCTGCACGCATCATCGACGCCCTGCGCCTCAAGCTTGAAGAAGAGAACGGTGCACCGGCAGCTGCCGAAGCACCCGCCGCTGAAGAAGCCCCGGCCGCAGAAGCAGCAGAGACCGAAGCTCCGGCCGAAGCCGCAGCCACCGAAGAGAACTAACTCTCTTTCAACCAAGACTCCGGTGCGAAGCAACGGCCCAGGCCGCCCAGCACCACCTATAGGAAGGACGCCACACCATGGCGAAGCTCAGCAACGAAGAGCTCATTGAAGCTTTCAAGGAACTGACCATCATCGAGCTCTCCGAGTTCGTCAAGCTCTTC
>JAPLAM010000004.1 GCA_026393275.1 Arthrobacter sp. | reverse complement strand
GGATACGCCGGCGCGGCCGCCGTCCTACCGCCTGGCGCGCTACCAGGGCGACCCGTACCGCCAGCTGGCCGCCGCGGTGCTGCTGCAGGCCACCAACGACGTGCGGTGGTACTACCAGGCAGGCCGACCGCTGGACACTCAGCCGCAGCGGGTGCAGGAGGCCCTGGCATTCCTGGCGTACGGGCTGGGCTCAGGCAAGGCACGGGGAGAGAAGGTGGCGCTGGGCCGCCGCCACCTGGTGGACGTGATGCTGTTCCACGAGGCCAGCGGGCAGGAACTGCTGGTCGATTTCACCGAGGAGCAGCTGGCCGAGCGCATCGTGCGCGCCCGGACGGGCAGCCGGCGGAGCACGGTGTGATCGACCGCAGCCTAGGTATCATCGACCAGGTCGAGGCGCCAACCCGGGACTACCACCGGTGGTCGCCACATCCGCGTTGCCAGCACGACGGCTGCACTACCGAAGTGCGGTTCCGCAGTACGGGGGCATACTGCCTCAGGCACTACCGCCATCACCGGGAGGAGATCGAACCAGTGACGAACACCACGAGGAAATTCACCGACGACCAGATCCGCGCCGCGATGGCCACCGAGGGCACCATCGTGCAGAAAGCCGCGGCCATCGGGATCCACTTCTCCACGTTCCTGGTCCGGGCCCGGAAGCTGGGGCTACTGGAGCCGGCCCGGAAGCGGGATCCCCGCGGCAAGCCCAAGGCCAACGGGAAGCCCGCGGACAGGGTCACGGGTACGCCTGCGCCCGAGCAGGAGGCAGCGCCCCCGCGGCAGTTCTACGCGAGCCGCGACCTGGAGAAGGCCGCACGGGAGCCGGGGCCGGTACCGACGTCCCTGCCCGGAAGTCTGGCCGACTCCGGCACCGAGCTGTCCCGCATGGCCGGGATCGTCCAGGGATTCGCCGCCCTGAGCGCCACCGGCCGCGCCTGGGTGCTGGCCCGGATACAGGCGGCGTGACCCGCATGACCCGCACCGAGGAGATCGAGCGCATCGCCGTCGACTTCCGCGTCCTGTGCACGAGGCTGCAGGAGATGGAGGAGAAGATGCAGCGGGTGGCGGTCGCCTACAACCGCATGCACGAGATGATCCCCGCCAGCCTGCCCGACGGCACCGGGATGATGACGGACGAGCAGTGGATCGGGTGGGCGGTCAAAATGCTTGGTTACCCGGAAGGCGGGGAGCCGTTTTGACCGCCCCGCTTCCACCCCTGGCCGTCCGCTGCGCCGTCCAGCGGTTGCGCTGCCAGGCGCCGTCCAGCGGTTGCGCTGCCAGCGCTGGTTGCGGGAGTACCTGGTGTTCATGGCCAGCGGCCGGGCCCTGCGCGGCGACCGCATCGTGCTGGCGGTGATCGCGGCCGAGATGCGGGAGGCGGTACGCGCCGACGAGAAACTGGAGGCCACCCGATGACCGATCCCCAGCCGCGTCTGTTGGCCTGGCGCGTCGAGATCTACGACATCGTGTGCATCGTCTTCGCTGCGACCAGGGACAAGGCCAAGTGGATCGCCGTCCGGGGGTACTGGGACGCCTTTGGGCGACGACAGTGGCCCCGTCCGACGGCTAGGAGGGCAGAGGTGTACGACAACAGCCCAAGGCGCCTCGATCCGCCGCAGGCATGGAACGAGGACTACCTGGAGGCATACCGATGATCGCCGCCCTCCGCCGCTACCTGCCCCGCTGGCGCGCCGTGGCCCTCGTCGCTGCCGCCCTCGCCGCTGGCTGCCTGATCGGTGCCGCCAGTCGCCCGGACGCGCCCACGGCCGCCACGGTGGCCCAGGGGGGCATCGGTGCCCGCTACCAGGTCGCCACGCAGCCCGGCTACGGCTGGGCATGCGTGGTGGCGTGGGACCAGGCCACCGGACAGGCGTGGGTGTATGACCGCGAGCGGCGGGAGTGGACGGAGTTGCCGGCGCTGCCGGAGAGGAGCGAACCATGAGGATCGACACCAACCAGCCCGACGTACCGACCTGTCCAGAGTGCGGTTTTGTCGGTCCCCACACGCCGTGGTGCTCGATGCGAGGAATTCCCGTTCCTCAGCAGCCCGCCAACGCCATTACTCGTTGGGCTCAGGAGACCATCGACATTGGCCACGCGGTTGGCACCGAGCGTCGGCGGCAACTTGGCAAATGGGGACTGCAGGACCACGAGTTAACGTACTGGCTCGGAATCCTGATGGAGGAGGTTGGCGAGCTGGCGCGAACGATCATCGAAGACGCCGACAGCGAATACATCGAGAAGGAAGCCGTACAGGTAGCCGCTATCGCCTCGGCCTTGGCCCAAAAGCTCCACTACGGAGGTCCAGTATGAGCACTGACGCCGAGGCGATCAAAGACCTGCTTCACGCTGCCGACCTGGCCAGCGCGACGCCGAACAGCGTGGAATACACGGTGATGCGGGCAGCCCTGCGGGACGCCGCCGACCCGATCCGGCGGTTGCAGGCGCGGGCGCGCCAGTTGCAGCCCGCCGCCAGCCCGCCAGACGCGCAGGCCGGGGAGCCCACGCCGCCAGTGAGCCGATGCTGTCCGGTGTGCGACCGTCCGTACCACACGGATGAGGACGAGTGCCCCATCTGCCGGAAGCAGTTCGCGTCCTCCATCGCTGCGCCTGCACAGGTCCCTCCACCAGCGGACGACGCGCTGATCGCGGAGGTAGAGGCGCTGTGCGCGAAGGCCACGCCGGGGCCGTGGGCCAATCTGAGAGGCGATGTGCATATTGCCGAACCAGGCAATCAACACAAGCTGGCAGACGTATTTGCTAATGGAGACGCCACCTTCATTGCCGCCAGCCGCGAACTGCTGCCCAAGTTGGCTACTGCACTACGAGAGGCGCGGGCTGCGGATCGGGCAATCTGCGAGGAATGTACCCTGATGGATCAGAGAAAGCGCATCGCGGAACTGGAGCGCGACCTTGTCGAATCCCGCGCCCGCGCCGAGAGGTG
>JAPLAM010000056.1 GCA_026393275.1 Arthrobacter sp. | reverse complement strand
GCGGCACCTCGTCGAAGCCGGCGGCAAGCGCGTCCGGCCGCTGCTGGCCTTGCTTTGCGCCCACCTCGGCGACGCCTCGCTGCCGGCGGTAGTCCAGGCCGCCGTCGTCGTCGAGCTGACCCACCTGGCCACGCTCTACCACGACGACGTGATGGACTCCGCTCCGTTCCGCCGTGGCGCCCCCACCGCGCACGAGGTCTGGGGCAACTCGGTGGCCGTTCTGACCGGTGACCTCATCTTCGCCCGGGCCTCGATCCTCGTCTCCGAGCTCGGGGCCCGCGCCCTCGGGATCCAGGCGCGCACTTTCGAGCGGCTCTGCCTTGGCCAGTTGCACGAGACCGTGGGGCCCCGGCCGGACGAGGATCCGGTGGAGCACTACCTCTCCGTGATCGCGGACAAGACCGGCTCGCTCGTGGCGGCCTCCGGCCAGCTCGGCGCGATCTTCTCCAACGCCGACCCGGCCTACGAGGCGCTGCTGGTGGAGTACGGCGAGAAGGTCGGCGTCGCCTTCCAGCTCGCCGACGACGTCATCGACGTCACCGGCGTCAAGGTCAAGTCCGGCAAGTCGCCCGGCACCGACCTGCGCGAAGGAGTGCCCACGCTGCCGGTGCTGCTGCTGCGCAAGGCCGCGGCCACCGGCGATAAGTCCGCCGCCGAGCTGCTGGAGCTGATCGACGGCGACCTCAGCTCGGATGAGGCCCTCGCGGCCGCCGTCGCCGGGCTGCGCGAACACCCTGTCACCGCGGAGTCCTGGACGGTGGCGCGCGCCTGGGCCGACGAGGCCATCGCGGCCCTCGCCCCGCTGCCCGAGGGCGTCGTCAAGGATTCGCTGACCAGCTTCGCGCGCGCCGTGGTGGACCGCAGCAGCTAGGGCATCTGTCGCCGGGATACCTGGCCGATGATTCGGCCCCGGCGTCGGATTCTGATCCGGCGGCTTGTTGGCTGATCCGGCCTGAAGTTAAACGGAATGGCCCCGGTCTTCACAACGTACGAGTCATCCGTTGTGCGGAACCGGGGCCATTTCTCCGTTCGCATCAGATTCACCGGAGGCATTTAGTGAACCCGCAATAAGCCTATGACAGTTGTGTCATGTTGTCTAGCAATTTTGTAAATTGGATGTCACGGCTGCGTGGCGCTTGTCCGTGGCAGGGTCTCCCCAGCATTGAACCGACCCCGGCCCGGTCGGTCTGGCACTCGGCGCTGGAGTGGCTGGGCGCGTGTTTGTGCGGTAAGGGGGCGTTTTGAGCTTTGTCGGGCTGTTCCACAGGCTTCGCCGCGGCGTGTCTGTGCCATAGTGCCCCCGGGCGGCGTTGTTTGGCCGGCGCGGGTGCGGCCGCCTGGGTGGGCTGGCCGCGGGTCGCTAGGAGAGCCGGGCTGGATTCAAGTGTGCGCCCGCGGGTTGTTCCTGCGGTACGGGGGCGTTTTGAGCTGTGTCGGGCTGCTCCACAGGCTTCGCCGCGGCGTGTCCGCGCCATAGTGCCCCCGGACGGCGTTGTCCACATGGCGCTGAGGGAGTGGGCGCGGCGGATCGATGACGAGGCACAGTGACGAAATGACTGTTCTTGATTTCCTGGCCAGTCGGGGTGGAACGGCCTCTGCCTTTGACCTTGGCCGCGCCGGATTTAGCCGCCATCGAATAGCTGCGGCCTTGGCCGTGGGCAGCGTGGTGAGGATCCGCCGAGGGCTTTACGTGCTTCCGGAGGATTCCAGCCTTTACCGGGCAGCGCGGGAGGCAGGCGGACTCCTGACCTGCGTCTCGGCCGCCCCGAGTTACGGCTTGTGGACTTTGGCCCCATCACAGCGCCTCCATTTGTGTGTCGGACATCGCCCGCCGCCGCCCGGTTCGGTGGCACACGGGTACTGCAGGCATCCCCGCCATCCGTTCCTGCCGGTTGCCGGTCTTGCCGACGTCCTGATCCACGCCGCGCGTTGTCTGCCAGAACTTGAGGCGATCGCGATGCTGCAGTGCGCCGTCGGTAGGGGAGATATCAACGTGGACTTCCTCCGAAGCGCTCTCGCCGGCAACCGAAACGGCCGGGCCAGAGGAATCCTTGACCTACTGATTCCGCGGGCGGATTCGGTGCTCGAGGTTCTAGCGAATGTCGCTTTCCGCAGGGCCGGATTGCAGCTACGCAGGCATGTCGAGATCGCAGGCGTTGGGGAAGTGGACTTCCTGGTGGAGGACTGCATCGTGGTGGAGACCGACGGTGCCACACATCTGGAGCCGCGGCAGGTCACGAAGGACCGTCGGCGCAACAACGCGGCCATGGTTGGCGGCTACCTGGTGCTTCGGTACGGTTACGACGACGTCGTCCATCACCCGGAGCGGATGGTGGCTGAGGTGAAGGCCGTGCTGGCGATGTGGCGTCGAGGTGACTTCCGACTGTAACGGGCGGCCGCCGTCGGGGGCGGCTTTGAGTGTCGGGCCGCCAGTTTCCGTCCCGGATGGCGGCGTGTCTGTGTCAAAGTGCCTCCAGGCCGCCGAAGTGTGGTCTGGTACGTGTCGCGGGCCCACGGAAACGCCGGCCGGCGCCGCCGAAGGTGGGGAGATTCCGCGGCGGAGCACCGCCGCGGCGGGCAGCCGGGTTGGCGGAAGCTGGAGGTGCCTAGTCCTCGTCCTCGTCGTTGAAGGCCCACTCGAACATGTCGAAGACGAACTCGGAGAAGGTGCCTTCCTCGCTCTTCCACTGGGCGCGGGCGTTGTTGCGGCGGTACACGATCGGGTCCGGGACGCCCAGGTCGCCCACGCGGAAGCCCCAGGTGAACTGCTCTTCCTCGTCCTCGAGGAACATCAGGAAGCCTTCGTCGTCGACTTCGAGTTCCTCGGGATCCCAGAAGTAGTGGTAGGCCTCCATGAGGTCCTCGCAGCCGCCGAGGGCCAGGTAGAACTCCCGCAGCACCAGCGGGATCTGGAATTGATGCTCGGCGAGGGCCGCGTCCAACTCGTCCGCCGGCAGACCGTCCTCTTCCTGCCATTCGTCTTCGAGATACTTCGGAACAAGCGCGCGGAACTTCTCGAGGAACATGTCAGTCATGGTTCACATCCTAGCTAATTCTGGGGACCGCTTTCGGCCGCATCCGGACTCCGGCGATGCCAGCCGCGGACCGCGAGCGGCACGTGCCAATGGCGCCGCCGGGACGTGACCCGGAACGCGAAGACCGCAGCCGCCACCGCGCCACCCGTTAGCGCGTTGAAGGAGCCGGTGACGGACAGCACGACCGTCACCGCGGCCCCGGCAAAGGCCGGCACGGCATAGAGGTCTTTGGGGTCGAAAAGTTGCGGGACCTCGTTGGCGGTGATGTCGCGCAGCAGGCCGCCGCCCACCGCAGTGCCGGCGCCGAGCAGGATCGCGGCCACCGGGTTCATGCCCGCCGCTAGTGCCTTCAGGCTTCCCGTGATGCAGAAGAGGGCCAGGCCGCCGGCGTCGAACAGGAAGAGCAACGACGTGAACCGTTGGACGCTGGAGAACAGGAAGAACACCAGGACGGCGGCCAGCAGCGGTGGGACCAGATAGGCGGGGTCAGTAAACGCCGCGGGGGGACCGGCGTTAATGATGATGTCGCGCATAATGCCACCGCCCAGGCCGACCATTGCCGCGAGCAGCACCGAACCGACGACGTCGAATTGCTTCCGCGCCGCGAGCAGCGAACCGGAGACCGCGAAGAAAAAGACGCCAGACAAGTCCAGCCAGACCAGCACGGCGCTGAATGAGAAGGTCATGGGTTTCCCGGTCGATTTTCTGGAGGGCGGATAGGACGGCTCCAAGGTTACGCTAACGGCTATGAACAGCCCCATCCTGATCGCCTGCGCCCACGGTACCTCCAACCCGCACGGCGCGGCGGAGGTCAATGCCCTGCGTGCCGGGATCGCCGCCCTGCGTCCCGGGCTCGACGTCCGCGAGGCCTACGTCGACGTGCAGGGCCCCGATCTCCCGGCCGTCGTGGCGGGACTCCCGGCGGGGGAAACCGCCGTAGTGGTGCCCTTGCTGCTGAGCGTGGGGTACCACGTCAAGGTGGACATCGCCCGTGCCGTGAAGAGCAGGCCGGGCACCCTCGCCGCGGCGCCGCTGGGCCCGGACCCGCGGCTCGCGGCGCTGCTGGACCGGCGGCTGCGCGAAGCCGGGGTGACGGACAACGACGCCGTGATCCTCGCCGCCGCGGGGTCCTCCGACGCCGGGGCCGCAGAGAACGTCGAGGAGCTCGCGGTTCAGTTGCGCGCGCTCCGCCCCGGCCGGATCGTGGCCGCTTACGGGGCCTCGGCGACGCCCTCGGTGCCGGAGGCTGTGGCCATGCTCCGCGATGAGGCCGCCGGCGGTGCGGGCGCGGGGCGTTCGGCGGGGGCGGTGGACCTGGGCGGCCGCGTGGTCATTGCCTCCTACCTGCTGGCCCCGGGCTTCTTCCACGACCAGCTTGCCAAGGCCGGCGCGGACCTGGTCACGGCGCCGCTGCTGCCCTCCCCGGTGCTCGCCGAGATCGCACTGGCGCGGTACGACGCGGCAGTCGCCGTCGGCCGTTCATGACGAAATGTTGCCCAAGGTGACCCCGCGTTTCTGACCCTTTGTGACGCCGATACGGCGGCCCTACAGTCGATCCATGACTGATACAGCTCTAGCCGGCGCGTCACCGGACCAGGCTGCCGCAGGCCGCGCCAAACGAGCCGCCCGTCCCGCGGCCAAGCCTCACGGGCAGTGGAAGGTGGACGGCACCGCCCCGCTGAACGCCAACGAAACCTGGAAGCAGGAGGACAACGGCCTCAACGTCCGTGAGCGCATCGAGTCGGTCTATTCCAAGCACGGCTTCGACTCGATCGACGGCACCGACCTGCACGGCCGCTTCCGCTGGTGGGGCCTGTACACCCAGCGCAAGCCCGGGATCGACGGCGGCAAGACCGCCACGCTCGAACCGCACGAGCTTGAAGACAAGTACTTCATGCTCCGTGTCAGGATCGACGGGGGCGCCCTCACCACCGAACAGCTGCGCGTCATCGGCCGGATTTCCGTGGACTTCGCCCGCGGCTCGGCCGACCTCACGGACCGCCAGAACATTCAGCTGCACTGGATCCGTGTCGAAGACGTGCCGGAGATCTGGCGCCGGCTCGAAGCAGTGGGCCTGTCCACCACCGAAGCCTGCGGCGACGTACCCCGCGTTATCCTCGGCTCCCCGGTCGCCGGCATCGCCAAGGACGAGATCATCGACCCCACGCCGCTGATCCACGAGCTCGCCGAGCGCTTCATCGGCGACCCGGAACTGGCCAACCTGCCGCGCAAATTCAAGACCGCCATCACCGGCCACCCCAGCCAGGACGTCGTCCACGAGATCAACGACGTCGCCCTGGTGGGCCTGGTCCACCCCGACCTCGGCATCGGCTACGACCTCTGGGTAGGCGGCGCGCTCTCCACCAACCCGATGCTGGGCAAGCGCCTCGGCGCGTTCGTCCGGCCGGACCAGGCCGCCGACGTGTGGCTCGGCGTCACCAGCATCTTCCGGGACTACGGCTACCGGCGGATGCGAACCAAGGCCCGCCTGAAGTTCCTGCTGGCCGACTGGGGACCGGTGAAGTTCCGGCAGGTCCTCGAGGACGAATACCTCGGCTACAAGCTCGACGACGGCCCGGCCGCGCCCAAGCCCTCCACCCCGGGTGACCACATCGGCGTGCACGAACAAAAGGACGGCAAGTTCTTCATCGGCGCCACCCCGCTGGCCGGCCGGCTTTCCGGCGGTCAGCTGGTCCAGCTCGCGGACACCCTCGAAGCCCGCGGCTCGCAGCGGCTGCGCACCACCCCGCACCAGAAGCTCGTGGTCCTCGACGTGCCCAAGGAGCAGGTGGAACCGCTCGTGGCCGAGCTCGATGCCTTGGGCCTCTCCGCCCGCCCGTCCGTGTTCCGCCGCGGCACCATCGCCTGCACCGGCATCGAATACTGCAAACTCGCCATCGTGGAAACGAAGGTCACGGCGGCGACGGCGGTGGCCGAACTGGAACGCCGCCTCGCCGACCTCACCGAGAGCAAGCAGCTGCCCCAGGCGCTGTCCCTTCACATCAACGGCTGCCCCAACTCCTGCGCCCGGATCCAGACCGCGGACATCGGCCTCAAGGGCATGATGCTTCCCACGCCCGACGGCGACCCCACCCCGGGCTTCCAGGTCCACCTCGGCGGCGGGCTGGCATCCGACAGCCGCGAGGAGGCAGGCCTGGGCCGCACCGTCCGCGGCCTCAAGGTCTATGTTGAGGACCTCCCCGACTACGTGGAACGCGTCGTCCGGAAGTTCGTCGCGGACCGCTCCGAGGGCCAGACGTTCGCCGAATGGGCCTTCGCCGCGGATGAGGGGGACCTCCAGTGAGCACCACCCTCCGCTCCCACGACGAGCTCAAGGCGCTCGCCGAGGCCGGCGCCGCCGAGCTCGGCTGGGACGCTCCCGCCAGCGATGTGATCGCTTGGGTGGCGCGCAGCTTCGACCTGCCCGCCGTCGCCGTCGCCTGCTCCATGGCTGACGCCGTGCTGCCGGCGCTCGTCGCGGACCAGCTCCCCGGCGTCGATGTGCTGTTCCTTGAAACCGGCTACCACTTCCCGGAAACGTACGCGACCCGCGACGAGGTGGCCGCCAACCTGCGCGTAAACATCGTGGATGTGCTCCCCGAGAACACCGTCGAGCAGCAGGACCGGCTCCTGGGCAAAGACCTTTTCGCCCGCGACGCCGCCCAGTGCTGCGCATTGCGCAAAGTCCAGCCGCTGCGCCGCACCCTTGCCGGCTACGAGCTCTGGTTCACCGGCGTCCGCCGCGACGAGGCCCCCACCCGCACGAACACCCCACTGGTCACCTGGGACGAGGCCAACGGCCTGGTCAAGGTCAACCCGGTCGCGGCCTGGAGCTTCGACCAGCTGGTGCAGTACTCCGAGGACAACCTCCTGCCCGTCAACCCGCTGCTTTCCCAGGGCTACCCCTCCATCGGCTGCCAGCCCTGCACCCGCAAGGTGGCGCCGGGCGATGACCCCCGCGCCGGACGCTGGGCAGGAACCGACAAGACAGAATGCGGACTACACGTATGAGCATCAAGATCATCAACGAGGACCTGGAGCTGCCCGGGCTGGACCACGATGCAGCTGGGACGCCGATTGCCGCCCCGGGAGTGGCATCGGGCCTGTCGGAGCCGCGCGCTGGGCTGATCGAAGATCAGCCGCGCGGCGCAGGGGCGGGGGCGGCAATCGGCGTCGCAGCCCCGACCCGCCTCTCCAGCCTGGACACGCTCGAGTCCGAGGCGATTCATATCATTCGCGAGGTGGTTGCCGAGTTTGAGAAGCCTGCGCTGCTGTTTTCCGGCGGCAAGGACTCTGTGGTGATGCTGCACCTGGCCGCGAAGGCGTTTTGGCCGGGGAAGGTGCCGTTTCCGGTGCTGCATGTGGACACCGGGCACAACTTTCCCGAGGTCATTGAGTTCCGCGACCGGACCGTGGAGCGGCTGGGCCTGAAGCTGGTTGTCGGCTCGGTGCAGGAGTTCATTGACTCCGGCGAGCTGGCCGAGCGTGCCGACGGCACCCGCAACCCGCTGCAGACCGTCCCGCTGCTGGACGCGATCCAGCGCAACAAGTTCGACGCCGTGTTCGGCGGCGGCCGCCGGGACGAGGACAAGGCCCGGGCCAAGGAACGGATCCTGAGCCTGCGTGACGAGTTCGGCCAGTGGGACCCGCGCAACCAACGCCCCGAACTGTGGAACCTTTACAACGGCCGGCACACCGTGGGCCAGCACGTCCGGGCCTTCCCGATCAGCAACTGGACCGAACTGGACGTGTGGCGCTACATCGAGCGCGAGAACATCGAGCTCCCGGGCCTGTACTACGCCCACGACCGCGAAGTCTTCGCCCGCGACGGCATGTGGCGGGCCGTCGGCGACGCGTCCCGGCCGCGCGACCACGAGGACGTCATCACCAAGACAGTCCGCTACCGGACCGTCGGCGACATGTCCTGCACCGGCGCCGTGGAATCGGCCGCCTCCACCGTGCGCGACGTCGTCATCGAAGTTGCCGCCTCCACCATCACCGAACGTGGCGCCACCCGGGCCGATGACCGCATCTCCGAGGCCGCCATGGAAGACCGCAAGAAGGACGGCTACTTCTAATGAGCACCACTACAGCGTTACCTGAAGCCTCGGCAGCAAGCCTTAAGCTCTCTTCCGCCTCACTGTTCCGCTTCGCCACCGCAGGCTCCGTCGACGACGGCAAGTCCACCCTGGTGGGCCGCCTCCTGCACGACTCGAAGGCGATCCTCGCCGACCAGCTCGACGCCGTCGCCCGCACCTCCGCCGACCGCGGCTTCGGCGGTTCGGCCGGCGGGATCGACCTCGCCCTGCTGACCGACGGCCTGCGCGCCGAGCGGGAGCAGGGCATCACCATCGACGTCGCCTACCGCTACTTCGCCACGGATCGGCGCAGCTTCATCCTTGCGGACTGCCCCGGACACGTGCAGTACACCAAGAACACGGTCACGGGCGCGTCCACCGCGGACGCCGTCGTCGTGCTCATCGACGCCCGCAAGGGTGTCCTGGAACAGACCCGCCGGCACCTTTCCGTGCTGCAGCTGTTGCGCGTGCCGCACGTGATCGTGGCCGTGAACAAGATCGACCTGGTGAACTTCAGCGAGCCCGTGTTCCGGGAGATCGAGGCAGACGTCCAGCAGGTTGCACGGGAGCTCAAGCTGGGGGCGGACGGTGCCGCGGACCTCCTGGTCATCCCGGTTTCCGCGCTCGACGGCGACAACGTGGTGGACCGTTCGGCCCGCCTGCCCTGGTACCAGGGACCGGCCCTGCTGGAGGTCCTGGAAACGCTGCCCGCCGCGGACGAAATCGAAAGCCACCTCGAGAGCTTCCGTTTCCCGGTCCAGCTGGTCATCCGGCCGCAAGGCGCGCTCGCGCCCGACGCCGTCGCCGGCGGGCTGGATGCCGAGGCGTACCGCGACTACCGGGCCTACGCCGGCCAGATCACCGAAGGCGCCGTGCGGCTCGGCGACCAGGTCAGCGTCCTGACCCCGGGCCAGGCCCCGCGCAGCACCACCGTCACCGGGATCGACTTTGCCGGCCGCGAGCTCACCGAAGCGGTTGCCCCGCAGTCGGTCGCGCTGCGTCTGGCGGACGAGTTCGACGTCGCCCGCGGAGACAGCATTGCGGCGGCCGGAACGTTCCCGGAGGCCTCGGCCGACCTGTATGCCCAGCTTTGCTGGCTGTCCCCGAAGCCGCTCCGGGAAGGCTCGAAGGTCCTGGTCAAGCACGGCACCCGGACGGTCCAGGCCCTGGTCCGGAACGTGACCGGCAAACTGGATCTGGCCAGTTTCCAGCTTGAGCCCGCATCCACGCTGGGGCTCAACGACATCGGGCACGCGCAACTCCGGCTCGCAGCGCCGCTGCCGCTGGAAAACTACCTGCACCACCGGCGGACCGGGGCGTTCCTGGTGATCGACCCGCAGGACGGCAACACGCTGGCCGCCGGGCTCGTCAGGGACCACCCGGGCGACCACGAGGACGAGCGCTACTCGATCTGAGGAACGGTTGGTCCCGCCGGCGCTCGGCGGCTGTGCGGCGCCCGGTCCTGCCTCATCCGGACCTGGCGCCGCATCCTTTTTAGGCTTTGCAATAGCCCAAACAGGCGGCTTTGGATACTCTGCTGACTAGAGGTGCTGCGCGATGATCTAAGGGGGACCGATTGGAAGATCATGATGCCGTCGTCGTCAGTTCCTTGGAGCAATACCGTGCACTGCTACCCCGGCTTAATGCTGCTTCGGAAGCCATCGGGGACGCCATCCGCGCCCGGCTCCGCGACGACGGCCTCAACCACCACACCGTGCAGGCCCGGGTCAAGGACCCCGACTCGGTCAAGGAAAAACTGGACCGGCTCACCGCCGACGGAACCTTCAAATATGCGCGCGGCCTCGAGCAGCTCCATGACCTCATCGGCGTCCGGGTCATCATGTTCCTCGAACCCGACATAGCGGACGTTGCAACGGCCCTGAAGGGCCAATTCAAATGCCGCGAGGACGACGACAAGACCAGCTCCCAACGGCGGAACGGCCAGATCGGCTACGCCGGCCGACACCTCATCCTGGAGGTCCCCGCCGAGAACGTTCCCGTCGGCTGCCAGACGTTCATCGGAGAGCGCTTCGAAGTCCAGATCCGGACCGTGCTGCAGCACGCGTGGGCTGCCTTCGAGCATGACATCCGCTACAAGGGCCTCGCCGAGACCAACGCGGAAGTGGACCGCGCGTTCACCATGGCGTCCACCCTGATTGAACTCGCCGACGCCCAGTTCTCCACGATCAACGACATCGTCAAGCGCCGCCAGGCCGAAAGCACGGCCGAGTTCGCAGCGAGCCCGGCCACCGAGCTCACCGGGGACATCCTCCACGACATGCTCGCGCGACTGCTGTCCGAACACCCCAGGAGCCAGGCCTGGCAGTACGGCTGGCTGGGGGACGTGCTGGCGGCCAACGGCGTGCGGACCGTGGCCGACGCCGAGGAGCTCTTCGGCGCCGCCGACTGGTCCGGCGTGGCCAAGAGAATGGACTACAAATTCCCTGCCGGGCACGTCCGGATCGCCGACGACTTCCTGCTGAAGACGTGGGGCGTTGACTATATTGCGCGCACCAAGTCCCTGGGCGACGACTCCAAACGGGAAGCCAAGCTGACGTACCGGCTGGAGCGCATGCAGGACTGAGCAGCTCCCGCATATGACGCTGCATGAACTTGCGTGACCCCGGGTTTCCGGACCATTGAACCGGGTTAGCCACCCTCCCTAGGGTGAATCCATGACTACTCCGGAACTGTTCACCAGGCCTTCCAGCAGGGCCCCCCAGGGGCGATGTCGCCGGCGCTGACCACCCGCCCGGCCACCCGCACCGCCCACGAACAGGATCCCTCCATGTCATCCACCCCCGAAAACCCCACCCCCGGCACCACCCGGATCGTTGCCGGCGGACCGCCGAAACCGAAGCGCAGGCGCACCAGGGAAATCAGCGTCGCCGTCGGTCTGGCCCTGCTGATCGGCGCCGGTGCCGCCGTCGCGTCGACGGTGTCCCGCAACAACGACGCCGCGGCAGCGCCGGCCTCAGGCACCGGCCCGGCTGCCGAGCTGAAGCTCGGCTATTTCGGGAACATCACCCACGGCCCCGCCCTTGTCGGCGTCAACAAGGGGTTCATCGCCCAGGAACTCGGCCAGACCAAGCTCACCACCCAGGTGTTTAACGCCGGCCCGGCGGCGATCGAGGCGCTCAACGCCGGCGCCATCGACGCCACCTACATCGGCCCCAATCCGGCGATCAACTCCTATGTCAAGAGCAAGGGCGAATCCATCAGCATCATCGCCGGGGCGGCCTCCGGCGGCGCGCAGCTCGTCGTCCGGCCAGATATCACCTCGGCGGCGGACCTCAAGGGCAAGAAGCTTGCGACGCCCCAGCTTGGCGGCACCCAGGACGTGGCCCTGCGCGCCTGGCTCGGCAAGCAGGGCTACAAGACGTCCCCCGACGGCGGCGGCGACGTCACGATCAATCCCACCGAGAACGCCCAGACCCTGAAGCTGTTCCAAGACGGCAAGCTCGACGGCGCCTGGCTGCCGGAGCCCTGGGCTTCCCGCCTGGTGCTCCAGGCCGGAGCGAAGGTCCTGGTCGACGAAAAGGACCTGTGGGACAAGGGCCAGTTCGTCACCACCGTGCTGATCGTCAACAAGAAGTTCGCCGCCGAGCACCCTGACACGGTCAAGGCGCTGCTAAAGGGCCACGTCGAATCCGTGAACTGGCTCAACGCGGCCCCGGCAACCGAGAAAGCCACCGTCCTCAATGCCGCGCTGAAGGAATCTGGCGGCGCCGCCCTCCCCGCCGACGTCGTCGAACGCTCACTGAAGAACATTGTCTTCACCGACGACCCGTTCGCCGGAACCTACCAGAAACTGTTGCAGGACGGCGTCGACGCCGGCACGACCAAACAGGCGGACATCACCGGCATCTTCGACTTGTCCGCCCTGAACTCGGTGGCGCCGACGAAGACCTCCGCGCAGGGACTGGGCAAGGACTAGCCGGTTCCTGCCGCCACCACCAATAAGGACGTGACCATGCCAGTCGTACTGGAAAACCTGGGCAAGCGCTTCGGCGACGGCGCCCCGGTGCTGGACGGCGTCAACGCCAGCATCGGGCAGGGCGAGTTCGTCGCCTTGCTCGGTGCGTCCGGCTGCGGCAAGTCCACCCTGCTGAACATCATCGCCGGACGGGAGGTGCCGACGTCGGGCGCCCTGGAAGTGCCCAGCGACGGCGCCGCCTTCATGTTCCAGGATGCGGCGCTGTTCCCCTGGCTGAACGCGCGGGAGAACATCGAGCTGGCGCTCAAACTGCGCGGCGTGGGCAAGGCTCAACGCCGGGTGGAGGCCGAAGAGCTGCTGGACCTCGTGCACCTGGGCGGGGCGGGGGACAAACGCCCGCACGAACTGTCCGGCGGCATGCGCCAGCGGGTGGCACTGGCCCGGTCGCTGGCCCAGGACCGGCAGTTGCTGCTGATGGACGAGCCGTTCGCGGCGCTGGATGCGATCACCCGTGACCTGCTGCATGACGAGCTGGAACGCATCTGGAAGGAAACCGGCCGCACCATCGTCTTTGTCACGCACAACGTCCGGGAAGCCGTCCGGCTGGGCCAGCGCGTGCTGCTGCTCTCCTCCCGGCCCGGACGCGTGGTGCAGGAATGGCACGTGTCCGAGGAACACCGCACCGACGCCGGCCTGGCCGGACAACTGACCGGCGTCATTACCGCCCGGCTACGCGAGGAGATCCGCCGCCATGCCCAATAGTCAACTCCATGTGGCGGAAGCGCCTGCCGGGAACCGCAAAGTGCACGCCGCCCTGACCAGGTCCTCCACCGGCGCCGAGGACCTGCGGCAACTGGAAGCCGGACTCGATTCGCTCCAGTCCGACGCCGCCGGAGGGGCCCGAATCGACTGGAGCCGGGTCCTCCTGCCGGTGGCCGCGCTCGCGGTGCTCATCATCGCGTGGCAGGTCTATGTCTGGCTCGGTATCAAACGCCGCGACCTGGTGCCCGGCCCGCTGGATGTGATCGGCCAACTCGGCGCCCTCTGGGGCGATGCCAAGCTGCAGGAGGCCGTCTGGACCTCGCTGCAGCGCGGCGTCACGGGCTTCGTGGTCAGCGTGGTCATCGCGACGCCCGTGGGCCTGCTGCTGGCCCAGGTCGCCCCGCTCCGGCGCGCGTTCGGCCCGCTGATTTCCGGGCTCCAGGTCCTGCCGTCGGTGGCGTGGGTTCCGGCCGCCATCATCTGGTTCGGCCTGAGCGACGCCACCGTGTACTTCGTCGTGCTCATGGGCGCCATCCCCTCGATCATCAACGGGCTGATCTCCGGAGTCGACCAGATCCCGCCGCAGTACCGCCGCGTCGGCGCGGTCCTGGGCGCCTCCCGCCTCCAACTGGCCCTGCAGATCGTCCTCCCGGCCGCGCTGCCGGGCTACCTCAGTGGCCTCAAACAGGGCTGGGCGTTTTCCTGGCGGTCCCTCATGGCCGCGGAAATCATTACCGTGGGCGGCAGCATGGGCTTCGGCCTCGGATCCATGCTGAACCAGGGCCGCGACCTCGCCGACATGACGATCGTGCTGGCCGCCATCCTGCTGATCCTCGCGGTCGGCATCCTGGTAGAACTGCTCGTTTTCGCCCCGATCGAAAAGCGCCTGCTCCGCCGCCGGGGCCTCCTCACCGGCAGCACCCGATAGTACCCCGGCTCCTTGTCCGGGTTCTGGTACGGGCCTACACTCACGGCAAGGGGCCGGTAGGCGGCCCATCCATCCCAATTCCAAGGAGACAGACGTGGCACCAAAATTTGGAGTGCTGGCACTGGTGGAAGCCAAAGCGGGAAAAGAACAGGACGTTTGGGATTTCCTGAACGGCGGCCGCGAGATTGTCCTCAACGAACCCGGTACCCGGACCTGGTATGCCTTCCGGGTCAATGAGAACACCTTCGGGATTTTCGACACCTTCGACACCGAGGAAGACCGCCAGGACCACCTCAACGGCGCCATCCCCGCTGCTCTCGGCGAACACGGCCCGGCGCTGCTCGCCAAAGACCCCGACATCAAACTGGTGGAAGTCATCGCGGTGAAGTAGGGCGTCGGGGCCGTGAACTGCCCCGGGGCGCCGATCACCGGCAACCCAGGGCTGGTACTAGTCGAACGGTGGCGGTGCCAGGATTTCGATGCCACCGTTCGCGCGCGCGGATTCGCGGATCCGGTCAAAGTCCACCACCCGGTCGCCTTTATCTTCGGCGCCAAGAGGCCGGCTGGCGCCGAAGTAGAAGGCCTGCGCACCGCCGGGCGTGTGCAGGCAGAGCATGCGGGTCCCCTCCTGCAACACCTTGAAGGCGTGCGGAACGCCGCGCGGGGCGATGGCGACTCCGCCGGCAGCAACCCGGAACTCGGCGCCGTCCATGTTCAGCAGGATTTCCCCGGCCAGGATGTACAGCGTTTCGTCGGAATCGGGATGCGTGTGCAGCGGAGTCACCTTGCCGAGGTCCATTTCGTCTTCGAACAGGAGGAAGGCTCCGGCCGTGTCTTGCTCCCTCGCCTTCCAGGTTTGCACCCCACCGCCGAAGAACCAGCGTTTGTCCCCATCGCCGGGCTGCCGAATAATTGCGGATGCTGAACGCTTTGTCTCCACGGTGATCGCCTCGATATCTACTTCAACCGTTATGGGACTGGTGTCCCATAACAAGACTCATGTACCATGAAGCCCATGTCAAGGCCTTACGTCGACGCAGGCCGCACAGGCCAGAAACGCCGCACCTTCGATGCCCTGGTCGCCGCGGCCCGCCAACTCGTTGCGTCCGGCACTTCTCCCACCGTTGACGAGGCCGCGCTCGCCGCCGGAGTGGCCCGGAGCACTGCCTACCGGTACTTCCCCGGCCAGCGGGAGCTGCTGGCGGCGGCCCACCCTGAAACGGCGCGCAGGTCAATGCTTCCGGATAACCCTCCTGACGATGTGGCCGAACGGCTTGATGTCGTCGTGGTCGAGTTCACCCGCATGATCGTCGAAACCGAAGTGCAGCAGCGGACCATGTTGCGGCTCTCACTGGAGCTTTCCGACGGTCAGGAGCGAAGCCTCCCGCTGCGCCAGGGCCGCGCCATCGCCTGGATCGCCGAGGCGCTGGCCCCGCTCCGGCAGCAGCTGTCCGACGCGGAGGTTCATCAACTGGTACTGGCGATCCGAAGCGCCATCGGCATAGAATCCCTGGTCTGGCTGACGGATGTGGGAGGCCTGAGCCGGGACGCCGCCGTCGCTTCGATGCGGTGGTCCGCCGGTGCCCTGCTCAGCCAGGCCCTGTCCCATGGGCTGCCGGAAGCCAGCCCCGCCCAGCCCGGCGGCCGCCTGCCGGCAGAGCCCTAGGTTACGTCCCGTTACCCTGCATGAACCGGTGTTTCCGCGCCGTTGTTCCGCTTTCGGACGCGCTCTATCGTCGATGCATGGCAATTCAGGACATTTACCCCACGGCGCTGCGCCTGCTCGGCCGCCCCGTGCTGGTGGTCGGTGGCGGACCCGTCGCCGCCCGCCGCGCCCGGGGACTGCTCGACGCCGGCGCCCGCGTCACCGTCGTGGCGCCCCTGTCCTGCGCTGCCCTGAACGCACTGGCCAACGCCGGGCTCCTGGACTGGCAGCCCCGCCCGTACCGCAGCTCCGACGTCGACGGCGTCTGGTTTGTCCAGGCTGCCACCGGCGATTCCGCCGTTGACGCGCAGGTCGCGGCCGACGCCGAGGCGCAGCGCGTCTGGTGCGTCAACGCCTCCGACCACGAAGCCTCCGCGGCCTGGACGCCCGCCGTCGCCGTCGTGGACGACATCAAGATCGCCGTGAACGCCGGGGGAGACCCGCGCCGCGCCATGGCCCTGCGCGACGCCGTCGCCACCGCCCTGGAAACCGGCGACTTGCCGCTGCGCCGGCACCGTGCCTCAGGCATAGGCGCAACTACCGGCACGGTGGCGCTCGTGGGCGGCGGCCCGGGCGATACCGGGCTCATCACTGTCCGCGGCCGCCGGCTCCTGGGCCAGGCCGACGTCGTCGTCGCCGACCGCCTCGGCCCGCGTGAACTATTGACTGAGCTGGCCCCCGACGTCCGCGTGATCGAGGTCGGCAAAACCCCCGGCCACCACCCCGTCCCGCAGTCCGACATCAACCGGATACTCGTGGACGAAGCCCTGGCCGGCCACCGCGTGGTCCGGCTCAAGGGTGGCGACCCCTACGTTCTGGGCCGCGGCGGCGAGGAAGCCGAATTCTGCCGGCAACAGGGCGTCGAGGTGGAGGTGGTCCCCGGTGTGACCTCGGCGATCGCCGTCCCGGCCGCCGCCGGAATCCCCGTCACGCACCGGGGCCTGGCCAAGGGCTTTAGCGTGGTCACCGGCCATGAGGAGCTTTCCGAAGTGCCGGCCCGCGCCGACCACACCGTGATCCTGCTCATGGGCGTGGGCCAGCTCCGCGAATCCGCGGCCTCCCTGGCGTGCGCCGGTTTGCCAGCGGGCACGCCGGTTGGCATCGTAGAGAATGGATACCTGCCCAACCAGCGGGTGACCATCGGTACGCTCGGGACCATCGCGGACCAGGCGGAGGCTGCCGGCGTCGCGAATCCTGCCGTGATCGTGATCGGCGACGTGGTCCGCGTCAGCCCGTTCGCGCCGTCGCACTTCAAGACCGCGGACTACGGCACCACGTCCCCGAACGCCCCGCGCGTCCTCGCCCGCTAGCTCCACCCGCACTACCCAACTAGCTCGCAGTTGTTGTCGTTTTGAGCCCTCATAACGACAACTAATGCGAGTCAGTTGGGACGGAACGAACCAAAGGAACACAGCCGTGTCAACGAACACCCCCGTAGGAACCGCTGCCCGCCCGTTGCGCGTCGCCGTCGTCGGATCCGGCCCCGCCGGGGTCTACGCCGCGGACATCCTGACCAAGAGCGAGGCCGTCAAGGGCGACGAACTCACCGTCAGCATCGACCTCTTCGACCGCTACCCGGCCCCCTATGGCCTGATCCGCTACGGCGTGGCTCCGGACCACCCGCGCATCAAGGGGATCGTCAACGCCCTGCACAAGGTCCTGGACCGCGGCGACATTCGCTTCTTCGGCAACGTGGACTACGGCACCGACCTCACCCTCGCGGACCTCCGCACCCACTACGACGCCGTCATCTTCGCCACCGGCGCCATCAAGGACGCGGACCTGAACATCCCGGGCATCGAGCTCGAGGGCTCCTTCGGCGGCGCGGACTTTGTCTCCTGGTACGACGGCCACCCCGATGTGTCCCGCGACTGGCCGGTGGACGCCAAGGAAGTCGCCGTGATCGGCAACGGCAACGTGGCCCTGGACGTCGCCCGGATGCTCTCCAAGCATGCCGACGACCTCCTGGTCTCCGAAATCCCGGACAACGTTTACGCCGGACTGAAGTCCTCGCCCGTCACGGACGTGCATGTCTTCGGCCGCCGCGGCCCCGCCCAGGTCAAGTTCACGCCCCTGGAACTGCGCGAACTCAGCCACTCCAAGGATGTGGATATCATCCTCTACCCCGAGGATTTCGAGTTCGACGCCGAATCGGACCGCCAGATCCAAAGCAACAACCAGACCAAGACCATGGTGGGCACGCTCACCAACTGGATCGCCGAGCAGCCCGAGGACCTCTCCGAGCTCACGGCCTCCCGCCGGTTGCACCTGCACTTCCTGCACAGCCCGGTGGAGGTGTACGGGGACAATACCGGCGAAGCCGGGACCCCCGGCCGCGTCGCCGGCATCAAGTTCGAGCGCACCGAACTGGACGGCACCGGCAACGCCCGGGGCACCGGCGAGTTCGTCGACTACCCGGTCCAGGCCGTCTACCGCGCCATCGGCTACTTCGGCTCCGCCCTGCCGGAGGTCGAGTTCGACCACAGCAAGGGCGTCGTCCCGAACGACGGCGGCCGCGTCCTGGACGCCGCCGGCACCCACGTCCCGGGGATCTACGCGACCGGCTGGATCAAGCGCGGACCGGTCGGCCTGATCGGCCACACCAAGGGTGACGCCTTGGAAACCGTGACCTACCTGCTCGAGGACCGCGCAACCCTGCCCCCGGCGGACGCACCCGCGCCGGAGGCCATCGTCGAGCTGCTGGAGAACCGCGGCGTGAAGTTCACCAGCTGGGAAGGCTGGCTGGCCCTGGACGCTCACGAACGGTCCCTCGGCGAGAAGGCGAGCGCCGGTGCGGGCAGCGTCCAGCGCGAACGCATCAAGGTGGTCCCGCGCGAGGACATGGTCGAAATTTCCCGCGGCGCCGCCGTCGAGGTCTAGACCCGCGCTGCTTGATGTGTGGCTGATCCGGGGCGGTAGTCAGTAGGCTTACCGTCATGAGGCTTCGTCACAGCAACGCGTCCGGCCGCGGCTACCGGCGGGTCGCCGCCGGGACCGGGTTCAGCTACAAGGACCTGGACGGTTCCACCGTGCCGCCCGGGCCGGTCCGGGACCGACTGGAGGGCATCGGCATCCCGCCGGCGTGGACCGACGTCTGGATCGCTCCCTACGAGAACGGGCACATCCAGGCGACCGGGCTCGACGCCGTCGGCCGGCGCCAGTACATTTACCACCCGGGCTGGCGGGAGCGGAAGGACCGGGTGAAGTTCGACCGTTCGCTCCAGCTCGCCGAGACCCTGCCCTCGGCCCGCAGGCTCGTGACCATGGACCTGCGCGGCGAAGGTCTCACCCGGGAGCGCGTCCTGGCGGCCGCCTTCAGGATGCTGGACAGCGGTTCGCTGCGCGTCGGCTCCGAGCGATACACCAACGAGAACGGCAGCCACGGACTGGCCACCCTGCTCTGCGCCCATGTGAAGGTCCGCAAGGACGAGCTCCGGCTCAGCTTCCCGGCCAAGAGCGGCAAGACCTGGGAGTCCCGGATCGACGACGCCGACCTCGCCGCCGTCGTCCGCTCACTCAAGCGCCGCGGTGGGAACGCCCGCCTGCTCGCCTACAAGAACGGCCGCAGCTGGCACCCGGTCACGAGCGCCGAGATCAACGACTACGTCAAGGAGCGCACCGGCGGGGACTTCACGGCCAAGGATTTCCGCACCCTGCGCGGGTCGGTCGCGGCAGCCGCGAGCCTGGCCCGGAGCGGGCCGCAGCCGAAGGTCTCGGCCCGGAAGCGCGCCGTGAGCCGCGCGATGGTTGATGCCGCGTCCGTGTTGGGGAACACGCCGTCGATCGCCCGGAAGAGCTACGTGGACCCGCGGCTGCTGGACCACTTCGCGGCGGGGGAGACCATCGACCCGAGGCGGCTGGACTCGGCCGAGTCGGAGATCCGGGCACTGCTGTACCAGGAAGGCGCGGTGGTCCCGCTGGGGTAACCGGTGCGGCCGGAGGCGGAGCGTTCAGAACTCGGCGTTGATGAAGCCGATGATGATCGCCGTCCACCAGCACGCCTGTGAGATGGTCAGGCTCAAGAGCAGATGGATCCGCTGCCCGACGCTGAGGGCCCCGAACGGCGAATCCGGCGGCAGGTGGGCAAGCCGGCGCATGAGCGGGATCAGCATGATGCCGTTCAGGCTCAGCACCAGGACCGCGGCCAGCTTGACGTCAGTCATCGGGTTGGACAAATGCGGGCTGAGGAAGGCCCCGGTGGCCAGCATTCCGGCGAGGCCGCCCCAGATCAGCGGGGTGGCGGCGCCGTCGAGCCTGATGATTTCTGCCAGTTTGCGGCGGCCGATGAGCCACAGGAATCCGTGCCAGTCGACCAGGATAATGGCGCCGAACGCTGCGACGAGGGAGAGGACGTGCAGGACCACCGCAATGTTGTACGCGATGCCCCCGACATGGACCGAGGTGGACGTCGTGACCGAGAGCAGCCACGCCACGGCTGCCGCGGCGCAGAGACCGATCACCAGGCGCCTGGTGGCCCGTTCGGATTCGCGATGGCGCCGGACTGTGCGCCTGCTGACTGGGACGTAGCTCATGGCCTTACCTTGAAGAACCCGCCCGGGGGTCGAAGCTGACCAACCTGAAGGGCAGGAAACGCGGTTCGGAAGCTAGCTCACACGATATCGCCCGGACCGTTGGACAACAAGGACTCGACGCCAAAGACCGAAGGCGGCGCTACATCCGCCCGAACCGCGCGCGGATCAGGGCGAACACGCCGTACGCGATGAAGCCTGCGCCGATGGCCAGAAGCAGGTACGGACCGAAGGGGTGGTGCTGCAGCGCCTTGAGGCTGCCGTCCAGCCCGGTGGACGAGCCGGGGTTGTTCGTGGCCGCCGCCACCACGAACAGGAGGCCGGTCAGGATCAGCGCGAGCCCCTTGGCTACATGGCCGGCCACGCCCAGGACGCTGACGAGGTGGCCGCGGTTGGTTCCTTCGAAGCGCCGCAGCTCCTCTTTGAACTTCTTGCCTAGGCCTTTCACTACGAAGTAGACGCCGATCCCGGCGACCGTCAGGCCCAGGCCGATCAGCAGCGGGGCGCCTAGCGGGCGGTCCATCAGTGCCCGGCTGAACGCGGCGGTGGAGGCGCCCGAGTCGGTGCGGACGCCGACGGCGAAGCTGCCGAAGGTGTACCCGACGCTGCCGTAGGCAACCGCCAGGAAGCCGGAGGAGGCCAGCTTGCCCAGCCGTTCGCCGCGCGGCAGGTGGCGGGCCCGCAGGGTCGCCTCGCTCAGCTGCCAGAGGGCGAGCCCGGCGCAGCCGATACAGCCCGACCACATCACCGCCGGTCCCCAGGGGTTGGCCGCGAGCTGCCCGATCGCGCCGGTGGGCTCGGCCCGGCCCGGTGCGCCCAGCACCAGCGCGACGGCGATAGCCCCGATGACGATGTGGAGCAGGGCCATCACGGCGAATCCCCAGCGCACAACGACGTCGAGCGCCCTGCTATTGGAGGCGGCTTCCGCGGCATCGGCGGCCTCGGAGAGGACGGCCTCACGGGCGGGTCCCGGAGGCCTGCCGGACAGATCCCCGCTCAACCGTCTCCTGCCATGCCCACGAGTGTACGCGCGTCCGGGGCGGTCCCTCTGGGAGGCCGCCGCAAAGCACGACTATCATCTTGTTGGTAAGTGTGCTTACTATATTCGAGTACGGGCCGCGCATAACAGGGCCGTGCCTTTCCGGATTTGAAGACACTCGATAGGAAGCTCACCATGGCAGGAAATCTTGTTGCCCGATCCATCCACGACTTGACCGCGGGCGCGTGGTTCGGCGGCTCACTGATGGGCGCCATCGGATTGAACGGCGCAACGGCGGAGGCCAAAGACCCCGCCGAACGCACCCGACTCTCCAGCCTCGGCTGGAAGAGGTGGGCCCCCTACCAAACGGCGGCCTTCGGTGCGCACCTCCTCTCCGGCCTGGCCATCATCTGGGAGAACAAGGGCCGGATGGCCAAGCAGGACGGTGTAGCGCGGCTGAGCATCTACAAGTCGGTTGTGACCCTGGCCGGCGCGGCCGCGACCCTTTATGCCGGACTCCAGGGTGCCAAGGTGGACAAGCTCGCCGGCGAGGGTGCCGAAGGGGCCACCGAGCCCCGCCACGGCGCGTCGCAGGAGCTCCGTTCCGCCCAGCAGCAGCTGAAAATCCTGCAGTGGGCCATCCCGGTGTTCGCCGGCTGGGTGATCGTCCTGGGCGCCAAGCACGGTGAAATGCAGCGGCCGACGAACGTCTTCAAAGGCCTGGCCCGCTAGACCCGCCCGATCCATTCCGCACAGGAGTTGAGGTTGCGGTGGACGCTCTCGACGGCTGCGGCCGCGTCGCTGGCGGCGAGGGCGTCCACCAGTTCGCCGTGGCCCGGGTGCGGAAGGCCGTCGAAGCCGCCGCGACGCTGCTGGCGGAGCAGGTCGCTGTGAAATACTCCGCCGAAGCTGACGTACAGCTCGTGCAGCAGCGGATTTCCCGAGGCCCGCGCGACCATGGCGTGGAAGTCCCAGTCCGCCCGCGCCCAGCCTGCGAAGTCCCCGGCGTGCCAGGCGCTGCGGCGCATTTCCAGCAGGTCCCGCATCGCCGCGATGTCCTCATCCGTGGCGTGGCGGGCAGCAAGCCGGGCGGCCTGGGTGTCCAGCCCCACGCGGACCTCCAAAATGTGCGTCTGCGAGTGGTCCCGGTACATGCGCTGCGCCGCGCCTGAGATCTCGCTGGTGGCGCGGACGTAGGTCCCGTCGCCGCGGCGGACCTCCAGCATGCCGCTGTGCGCCAGGGCCTTGATGGCTTCCCGCAGGGTGCCCCGCGAGACGCCCAGGGCTGCCATCAATTCCGGTTCGGCGGGAATGCGCTGCTGCAGCTGCCACTCGCCCGAGTGGATGCAGTCGCGCAGCTTGGCGGTGACTTCCTCCACCAGGGGTGGCCGGTGTGAAGGGGTCAGGGTCATCGCTGCACCCCTCCCAGCGACGGCCCTACGAGCCGGCCGCCGGCGCCCGGCGGCTTGGCTATCCGAACCGTCAGCAGATGCCCCACCACAACCTGGCCCACGGCCACGGCCAGCAGCAGGACCAGCGGCAGGGTCCAGCTGCCCGTCGCGCCGTGCAGCAGGCCCATGCCGAACGGCCCGATGGTCGCCAGCAGGTATCCCACCGACTGGGCGAGAGTGGACAGGGCGGTGGTCTCGGCAGTGTTCCGGCCGGCGCGGCTGATCATCACCATGATCAGCGGGAAGATGCCCAGCCCGACGCCGAGGAGAACCGCGGTCAGGGGTGCCATCCCGGCCGGCAGCAGCAGCATCCCGCCGACGCCCAGGAGAGTAGCCGTGGAGGCCAGGTAGAAAGCAGGGCGCAACATCCGGGGGCGTGCACCGATCGCGATCAGCATCATTCCGGCCGGGACCGAGACGAGCTGCATAAGACCGAACATCAGCCCGCTTTGGGAGGCACTGACGCCCTCCGTGGCCAGCATGTACGGAAACCAGCTCAGTACGGAGTAGGCGAGGAGGGCCTGGAGGGTGAAGCCGGCGGTGATCATGATCCCCGTGCGGGTCCTCAGCAACGGCCAGGGTGAGACATGCGTGGCCTTCCGCGCCGGCGCGTGGCGGTGCGCGTGCAGCGCAATCGGCAGGAAGCCCAGGCAGGCGGTGAGCGCCAGGATGCCGATCGACCCCAGCCCGGCGGAGGGCGAGCCGAGCTGCTGCGCCAGCGGGACAATCAGAACGGAGATGATCGTGGCTCCGCTGGTCATCGTCATCGTGTACAGGCCCGTCATCAGGGAAGTCCGGTCAGCGAAATACTCGCGGATGAAGGACGGCATGGCGACGTTGCACACGGCCAGCCCGGACATCCCCACCACGGTTCCCGCTACCAGCATGCCGGTCGACGGCACGCCGCGGAGCAGCAGGCCGCCGGCGAGCATGACCAGGGAGAGCAGGATTGCCTTCTCCACGCCGAGGAGCCTGGTCAGCCAGGAGGTGGCGGCCCCGGCAACCGCGAAGCAGAGGGTGGGAATCGATGGAACGATGGCGGCGACAAAGGCCCCGTAACCGAGAACCTGCTGCAGGTCGTGGAACAGCGCAGAGGCCCCGCTGATGCCGGCGCGCAGGTTGAGGCCGATCAGCACGATCGCAATCGTTCCGAGGACGGCAACGGTGCGGGTGCGGGTCCGCAGCGGTCCGGACTGGATTACCGTGTCGGGGTGGGCGGAAACCGCCGGCGCGCGTGTCATGACTAAAGGTTAGACGTTTGACGTTTGAGGCCGCGTCTTTAGTGGCGTATATCTCGGCAAGTGACAGCGCCCGCGGTGCCAGGGACGCGCCGTCGGGATGCCGGCTCAGCGGGGGTGGCGGGCGCCGAGCCGCTGCACGGCCAGCGCCAGCCACAGCTGCACCCGGTCCGCGGTTTGCGCCGGGTCGTACCCGGTCAGCTCGGTGATCTGCGCCAGCCGGTAGCGGACGGTGTTCCGGTGCAGGGTGAGCTCTTCGGCGACGGCGGCGACCGAGCCGTTGTTGCCGAGGTAGCTCTCCAGGGTGGCCATCAGGCCGGCGCCGTGCGCCGCGTCGAACTGGCGCAGCGGGTTCAGCGATTCGTTCGCCATGTCCGCCAGCGGAACGTCCTCGCTGGCCAGCAGCAGCGAGGTTAGGCTCAGCCGCTCCGGCTCGTTGACCGGCAGCCCGTGGCTCGCCGCGTCGCGGGCCTCGAAGTAGCTCCAGCGCAGCCCGTTCGGCTTCGTGTACGCCCCGCCGATGCCGATCGTGGCATGGATTCCGGCCTCGGCCAGGTGGTCGCTGAGGCCCCGCGCGAGGGCGGCGGCACCGCTGCCGTCGTCGTGCACCACCGCCACCAGGTCCCGGCCGACGACGGCGGTCACCGCCGTCCTCAGCGGCTGCGGCAGCGATGAACTCGCCAACTGGGCGGCGTGGGCGGCCGATTCCGCCAGCAGGACCACATTCTTCCGCGTGCTGTTCACGCCGATGCCGGCGAGCCGCCGGGTGGCCTCGGTGGGCTCCAGGGTTCCATGGATGACGTCCTCGAGGACCTGCCCGGCCAGGGCCCGCTGCGACTGGCGCTGCTTGACCATGTTGTTGAGTTCGACGCTGATCAGGTTCTGCGCGTAGCCGATGATCCCCGAGTCTTCGAACGGGTGCCGGACCCACAGCGTGCAGGCATCGCGGCGGCCGGTGGGGACCGGATACGAGGCCCAGCCGTCCGTGGTGGGGGAGGGGCTGCCGGCGGCGCTGTTGTAGAGCTGCGCGGTGAACTGCGTCAGGATAATCTCGGTGCGCAGCATGGTGCCCAGGTGCTTGAGCAGCTCGCCCAGGCCGCCGCCGGTCAACAGGGCGCGGGCCAGGACCTGGTGCCCGGCGATCAGGCGCTCCAGCTTGGCGTAGTGGTCCGCGGACTGGGCATCGGCCACGAGCTTGCCGATCGCGATGAAGGGAGTTTCGTAGGGCACCTCCACCACCGGCAGGCCCCAGCGGTTGGCCTCGGCAACCAGGGCCGGCGGCACCGCGTCGTGCGTGAGTCCGACCCCGAAACCGATGCCCACCGCTCCGGCACGCTGCACCTGGCGGACGAAGCGGCGCTGCTCGGGGGCGGTCTTCAGCCTCATTCCGGTGGTGAGGATCAGTTCCCCGCCGTTGAGGAAACGCTGGGGGTCCTCCTGCTCGGTCACCGCAACCCAGCGGATGTCATGGTGCCAGGTGGTCTCCGCGACGCCGGTTTTCGTCAGCCCCAGGGACGGGACACCCAGCAGGGCCGCGAGTGAAATTGCCATGAAATCAGGATAGCCGTGCGCTGGTCAAGCGCACTAAAGTACCGCGTTTACGGTGTGCAGCTGCCTATTCCCAGTGTCGCGCCCCTGGCATAGGCTCGGAGCAGTCGCAGATCCCTCGTCCCTGCCTCACCAGGCCAGCTCGAAAGAGGTTGTACACCGTGGTTCAAACCTTGCAGAACTTCATCAACGGGGAGTTCGTCACCCCCGCCGGCACCGCCCTGCTGGACATCGTCAATCCGACCAACGGCGAGGTGGTGGCCAGGTCGCCGATTTCGGTCGGGGCCGATGTCGACGCCGCCATGACGGCCGCGAAGGACGCCTTCGCCGCCTGGAAACACGTCACGCCCGGCCAGCGCCAGCTCATGCTGCTCAAACTGGCGGACGCCGTCGAGGCCAACAGCGACGAACTCGTCGAGGCCCAGCACCGCAACACCGGCCAGGTCCGGTCCCTGATCGCGTCCGAGGAAGTGGCCGCGGGCGCAGACCAGCTGCGTTTCTTCGCCGGCGCCGCCCGCATCATGGAAGGCAAGTCCGCCGGCGAGTACTTTGAGGGCCACACCTCCTACGTACGCCGCGAACCGATCGGCGTCGTCGCCCAGGTGGCGCCGTGGAACTACCCGTTCCTGATGGCGATCTGGAAGATCGGCCCCGCCCTCGCGGCCGGCAACACCGTGGTGCTCAAGCCCTCCGACACCACCCCGGAATCCACGCTGGTCCTGGCCCGCCTCGCCGGCGAGATCCTCCCGGCCGGCGTGCTCAACGTCGTCCTCGGCACCGGCGAGACCGGCGCCCTGATGGTGGAGCACAAGGTCCCCGGCCTGGTCTCCATCACCGGGTCCGTCCGGGCCGGGATCGCCGTCGCCTCCGGTGCCGCCAAGGGCCTGAAGCGCGCCCACCTCGAACTCGGCGGCAAGGCCCCGGCGATCGTCTTCAAGGACGCCGACATCAAGAAGAGCGCCGCGGCCATCGCCGAGTTCGCCTTCTTTAACGCCGGGCAGGACTGCACCGCGATCACCCGCGTCCTGGTCCAGGATTCGGTGCACGACGACGTCGTCGCCGCCATGGTGGAGCACACCCAGACCCTGCACACGGGCTCGCAGAACGATGAAGACAACTACTTCGGCCCGCTGAACAACGTCAACCACTTCAATGCGGTCACCTCCGTCGTTGAGCACCTGCCGGCGAACTGCAAGATCGAGACCGGCGGCCACCGCGCGGGGGAGAAGGGCTTCTTCTTCGAGCCCACCATCGTCACCGGCGCCAAGCAGACCGATGACATCGTCCAGAAGGAAACGTTCGGCCCCGTCATCACGGTGCAGAAGTTCAGCACCGAGGCCGAGGCGATCGAGTTGGCCAACGACGTCGACTACGCCCTCGCTTCGAGCGTCTGGACCACTGACCACGGCACCGCCATGCGGGTCAGCCGCGACCTGGATTTCGGCGCGGTCTGGATCAACACCCACATCCTGCTCACCGCCGAAATGCCGCACGGCGGCTTCAAGCAGTCCGGCTACGGCAAGGACCTCTCGATGTACGGCGTCGAGGATTACACCCGCATCAAGCACGTCATGAGTGCGCTCGACGCATAACGCCGACGCATAACGCCGACGCATAACGCCGTCGCATAACACCGACGCATAGTCCCCGCCGGCGCCCAAACGGTGTGGCCCCAATCAGTTAAGAAGGAAACTCCATGACCACCACAGCACACGACATCACCTACCGGCTGGAGCAGAAGCGACGCGTCCAGGCCGACTTCCCGGGCCCCAAGTCCCTCGCCCTGACCGAACGCCGCAAGGCCGTGGTCGCCGCAGGCGTCGCGTCCAGCGTTCCGGTGTTCGTCGCCGACGCCGACGGCGGCATCATCCACGACGTCGACGGCAACTCCTTCATCGACCTCGGCTCAGGCATCGCGGTCACGAGCGTCGGCGCCTCGGACCCCGCGGTCGTCGGCGCCGTCAAGGAGGCCGCGGAGCACTTCACCCACACATGCTTCATGGTCACACCGTACGAGGGCTACGTCGCCGTCGCCGAGCAGCTGAACCGCCTCACCCCCGGCGACCACGAAAAGCGCACCGTGTTGTTCAACTCCGGCGCCGAAGCCGTGGAAAACGCCGTCAAGGTGGCGCGCCTGGCCACCGGCCGGGACGCCGTCGTCGCCTTCGACCACGCCTACCACGGCCGCACCAACCTCACCATGGCCCTGACCGCCAAGGCGATGCCGTACAAGACCAACTTCGGCCCGTTCGCGCCCGAGGTGTACCGGATGCCGATGAGCTACCCCTACCGCGAGGAAAACCCGGAGATCACCGGTGCCGAGGCCGCCAAGCGCGCCATCACCATGATCGAAAAGCAGATCGGCGGCGAGCAGGTTGCCGCGATCATCATCGAGCCGATCCAGGGCGAGGGCGGCTTCATCGTCCCCGCCGAGGGTTTCTTGCCGGCCCTCGCCGCGTGGGCGAAGGAGAAGGGCATCGTCTTCATCGCCGATGAGGTCCAGTCCGGCTTCTGCCGCACCGGCGAATGGTTCGCCGTCAACCACGAGGGCGTCATCCCTGACATCATCACCATGGCCAAGGGAATCGCCGGCGGCTTGCCGCTCTCCGCGATCACCGGCCGCGCCGACCTCCTCGACGCCGTCCACCCCGGTGGCCTCGGCGGCACCTACGGCGGCAACCCGGTGGCGTGCGCCGCGGCGCTGGCCGCGATCGGATCGATGGAGCAGTACGACCTCAACGCCCGTGCAAAGCACATCGAGGAGATCGCCCTCGGCAGGCTGCGCGAACTCGCGTCCGGACAGCCCGTCATCGGTGACGTCCGGGGCCGCGGCGCCATGCTGGCCATCGAACTGGTGCAGGCCGGCTCCAAGGAACCGAACCCGGAGCTGACCAAGGCCGTTGCCGCAGCATGCCTCAAGGAGGGTGTCATCATCCTCACCTGCGGCACCTACGGCAACGTGATCCGGCTGCTGCCGCCGCTGGTCATCAGCGACGAACTGCTGCTGGACGGCCTCGAGGTCCTGGCCGCGGCGATCCGCGCCAACGCCTAACCGCGCTATTCCGGGGGCCGCTGGGCTAGAGTCGTTCCTACCACTGCAGGAACGCAGGCCGGCCGACGTCGCCCGGGCCCCCGGAGCCAAGCTGGATTCTGCCCAGACCCAATGAGGGGTTCATCGATGCGATACGTAGTTGGCTACACACCCGACGACCGCGGCGCCGACGCCGTCGCCCTAGCTTCGGCCCTGGCCCGCGCCCAGGGCGCCCACCTGGACCTGGTCCATGTGGTGGACCGGAACACCCCTTATGTCGCCCTCAACCCGCAGGGAAACCGTGTCAGCGTGGCGGAGCAGTCAGTGCTGACCGCGGAACGGCAGGGTCTCGCCCTGGTTCCCGAGGGCCTGGTAGCCAGGTTCCACGTGCGCCAGGCCGACTCCTTCGCCGCGGGCCTGATTGATGCCGCGAAGGAATACCGCGCCGGGCTGATCGTGGTGGGCGCGGCGCGCAACGGCCTGTTCAAGCGCTACAGCGTCGGCAGCGTGGCCAACGCCCTGCTGCACGCCTCCCCGGTGCCGGTGGCCCTGGCACCGCGCGGCTACCGGCGGACCGAACCGGTCAGCGGGTTGACCCTCGCCGTCGGCCAGCGCACCGGAGCGGAAGCAGCGATCGACGTCGCGATCGGGGCCGCGGGGCGCCGCGGCGTGCCGCTGCGGCTGGTGTCTCTGGTCGAGCTGGATGCCGAGGGCTCCAGCGGCGAAAACATCAACGCCGCCCACATCCACGCAAACACCGTCCTCAAGGCCGCGGCCGACCGCCTGCCCGAAGGGCATCACGTCAGCGTCGAGGTCGCACACGGCCGGACCATCGAGGAGGCCATCGATGACCTCGAGTGGAACGACGGGGAAGTCATGATCGTCGGCTCGTCCCGGCTGGCGGAAAAGAACAAGCTCTTCATCGGGAGTACGGCCAACAAGGTGCTCCGCGCCCTGCCGGTTCCCATGGTGGTGGTGCCGCGGGACTACGTGCGCATCGACAGCGACCCGGAGGACTGAGCGCGCCCGCCGCTTGGCAGCCGGGCCGACTGACAGGCAGCCGGGCCGCGGCTTAGGCGGCGGCCCGGGCCAGCTTGCGGGTGGCGGAATTCTTCCGCGCGGTGTACAGCATGTCAGCGGTCAGCACCACGAGGGCAAGCCAGACGACGCCGAAGCCGATCCAGCGCTCGGTGGTCATGGCCTCCTTGAACACGGTCAGCGCCACGATGAACTGCAGCACGGGGGCGAAATACTGCAGCAGGCCGATTGTCATCATCGGCAGCCGGCGGGCAGAGGCGCCGAAGAACAGCAGCGGGATGGCCGTGATGATGCCGGACGCGAGGAGCAGCCAGAAGTGCCCGGCGCCGTTCGTGGTCAGCGAGGCGGCCCCGGTCAGGGCCAGGACGATCATGGTGGTCCCGGCGATCGGTGCGAGCACGACGGTCTCCACCGTCAGGCTGGTGAGCGCGTCCGCCCGGGGCCCCACACGCTTTTTGAAGAAGCCGTAGAGGCCGAAACTGAACGCCAGGGTCAGCGCGATCCACGGCAGCTTGCCGTAGGAGAAGGACAGCACGCCCACTGCCACAAAACCGATCCCGACGGCGGCCCACTGCAGCGGCCGCAGTTTCTCCTTCAGGACAAAGACCCCCAGGAGGACGGACACCAGCGGGTTGATGAAGTAGCCCAGCGACGTTTCCACGGCCTGGCCCGTCGTCACGCCGTACGTGTAGGTCAGCCAGTTGACGGCGATCAGCCCGGCGGCGATGGCGAGCGGGCCGATCACGCTGCGGTTCCGGAACGCGGCGCCCAGCACCCGCCAGGAACGGGTGACGGTGATCAGCAGAGTGCAGAACAGCAGGGACCAGACCACGCGGTTGGCCACAATTTCGACGGCGCCGGCCGGGGCCAGCACGAAGAAGTACAACGGGAGCAGGCCCCACAGGCCGTAGGCGCCGACGCCGAACAGGACGCCCGCCGTCGTCTCCTTGTCCACCGCCTTGAGTCCGGGGACATTGCCTGCCCCGGGCGTTCCCGCAGGCCCGGGCTTAGTCACCGCAGCGGTGGCGTTCGGCGGGGAGGCGGGTCCAGTGGGAATAGGCACGTAGCCCATAACACCACGCCCGTGACGCCTATTCCAGCCGCGTGTTCGAGCCGCCTATCTCAGTAGACAGTCCGCGGCGAATCCCGGCTGCGGCTCAGCCTTCGCGCTCGGCATACACGACGTAGTTCTGGGTGGCGCCGGCATCGTTGAGTTGGAAGCACGTCACCAGCACCAGCCGCCCCGGTACGGCGGCCCAGAGGTCATCGTGTTTCTTGAGCGTGGACTTTACGTAGCCCGCCGTCGCGGTGACCCGGTAGCTGGTGGTGCGCTCCGGTGTGGTGACCAAAATGGCGTCGCCCTGCTGCACCCGGCCTGTCCCGGCCTGGATGTCCATCAGGCCGTTAAACGCCGCGTAGCCGAGGTTCCAGGAATGGGCGGCCAGATAGGTGGTGTTGGTGGCCCCGGCGCCGGACGGTCCGTAGTCGCTGATCCAGTAGGCGAACCCGTTCGACGGCGGGTTCACTCGGCGGTCCGCCGGCAGGGACATCGGCAGCACCGGAATGTCCATGCCAAGCCGCGGCAACTGGACCCGCACCGGCTGGCCGGAGACAGCCGGAGCGCGCACGAGTTCCCGGGTGGCGAGCACCTCCGCCTCCTCCGGCGTGTTGACCAGCAGCGGGGACGCCGCGCCCGCTGTTGCAGGCTGGGATGGCTCCGGCGCCGGTTCGGCCGTCTGTCCGGGGACGGCCAGCAGTGGCTGGGCCCCGGTCAGCAGTGGGATTCCGTACAGCAGCACCAGGGCCAGGCCGAGCATGGCCACGCCGAACGCGGCAAGGTCCCGGGTACGGCGGCGCCTGCGCGCGGGGGAGCGGTTGGGCCGTCGCATTTACCCGAAGCGTCCGTTGACGTAGTCGCTGGTGCGCTCGTCCTGGGGGTAATTGAACATGGCTTCGGTGGGCCCGTGCTCAACGATCGCTCCGGGGTCGTTCTGCGCGGCCAGGAAGAAGGCGCAAGTGTCCGAGATGCGGGCGGCCTGCTGCATGTTGTGGGTGACAATGACGACGGTGACCTGGTCCCGCAGCGATGCGATGGTTTCCTCGACGCGCCGGGTGGAGGTGGGGTCCAGCGCCGAGCACGGCTCATCCATCAGCAGGACGCGCGGGGAGACCGCGAGGGACCGGGCGATGCACAGCCGTTGCTGCTGGCCGCCGGAGAGTCCGCCGCCGGGCTGGTGAAGCCGGTCCTTGACCTCGTCCCACAGGGAGGCCTTGCGCAGCGAATCTTCCACCAGGAAGTCCTTTTCGACCCGGCTGGCCTTGATGCCGGCGAGCTTGAGCCCTGCGATGGTGTTCTCGTAGATGGACATGGCGGGGAACGGGTTGGCTTTTTGGAAGACCATGCCAATATGGCGGCGGGCCAGGGTCACCCGTCGGCCGGGATCGTAGATGTCGGAGCCATCGAGCAGCACTTGCCCGGCCAGGGAGGCGGTGGGCACCATTTCGTGCATCCGGTTGAGGATCCGGAGGAAGGTCGACTTGCCACAGCCCGACGGGCCGATCAACGCGGTCACCTGCCCTGCGGCCATGGTCAGCGAGACCCGGTCAAGGACCTTGCGCTCGCCGAACCAGGCGCTGACGGCGCGGGCGTCGAGTTCGGCCGCGTCGCTGCCGGCCAGCGGGTCCGGGAGGGCTTCGCCGTCGGGCGGATCGAACACTGCCAGGGCGTGGCCGGAAGCTGATTGCATCGTCATGAAGGTTGTTCCTTAAGCGTCTAAGTTATAGGAGGTTGGGCAACAGGAGACTGACTTGGGTGCCGGTCAGCACGGACAGCGCGCCGAGGGTCGGCAGGAAGACCAGCCAGGTTTCCCGTTGACCCCAGCGGTACCAGGACCAGACGGCGGCCAGGGCGGCCAGGACCAGCAATTCCAGGCACACCAGGAGCCCGACCAGGTCCGAGGTATCGGAGCCCATGGGCAGCTCGGCGGCATTCAGGGACGCGGGATAAAGGACCGGCGCAGCCTTGGCTGCAGGCTTGGAGAGCAGCTTGGCGTCCACCCGCAGGACGCCGTCGGGCAGGAATACCGGGCCGGTCGCCGTGGTCAGCGTCAGACGCCCCTCGTCGCCGGTCGGTATCGAGGGGCCGGGGTCACCGGCGCGGCGCTGGCCGGTCACCTCAAACTCGGCCACTCCCAATCCGGTGGTGACGGTGAACCGTTCTCCCGGTTCCAGGCCGGCCAGCCGGCCGAAGACGCCGCCGTATGCGGCAGCCCTGCCCATCAGGACGCTGGTGCCGGGTTGCCCCGGCAGGGGGGTGTCGCGGCGGTGGCCGACGCCGTCCATCAGCTCCCGGGATGACGTCCCCTCCACCACCGTTTCCTGAAGGTTCAGGGCGGGAATCGAGAGCAGGGCCAGCGCCGTCCCGGGGGCCACCAGCGTCCCGTCGTGGTTAGTCTGTCCGAGGGGGGCCGAGCCTTCCGCCAGGGCCGTCCGCAAATCTTCAAAAAGCCGGGTTTGAGCTGTGGCATGCTGCACCTGCGAGATGATCACAATGTTGGTGATCTGTCCGAAAAGGATCACCGACACCATGGCCAATCCCAGTGAGAAGGCCTTGTGGGCGGCCGACGGCGGCAGCCGCACTGGGGCCGCCCGGCGCCTGTTCCGGGCGGCACTCCGCAGCCCGGCGAGCACGCCGCGGCGCGGGGAGCGGGTACCGCTTTGGCGGCGGCTGGTCAGTGTGGCCGTCATGCCTTCGTGCCGCCCTTGCTGCGTGCACGCCGTGACAGGGCACCGGCGGCAAGCGGCGGAACGAGCACCAGGAGGCCAACCAGGCCTCCGATGATCAACAGGAGGTTCTGCGGTTGTCCCCAGCCGCGGCTGGACACCAGTGTGGTGGTGACCGGCGTCAACTGCTGGGCGGCACCCGCGGCATTGGCGGCTCCCGCTCCGGCCGCGGTGCAGGCGCCGCTGTCCGCGTCACACGACGCCGGTCCGGCGGCGGCATCTGCCTGGGCGGCGGCTCCGGGGGTCTGGTCCGCGGCCTCGGCCGTAGTGGTGGCCGCCTCGGGCCCGGCGGACGTCGTGGCCCCTGCCGGTCCCTGGTTGAGGGCCGCCTCGGCCCCCCGCCACGGCACCTGGCAGGCAGCGTCGCAAGCTTTGTCGAACGGCGCCGTCCGCACCAGTTGGTTGGCCGACGGCGAGTCGCCGGGCTTGAACGTGGGGTTGTTGCAGGCGGGCGCTGAGCCGCCGGAGACGCTGTCCCGGGTCTGGTCCATCTTGCGCACGGTCTCCTGGTCCACGCCCGGTATCTTGCGGATCTGTTCCATCCCGGCCAGAACCAGGTTCATGGGCAGCGGGGAATAGCCGAGCTGGCCCATCGGACGCTGCCCCTCGCACAGGGCGTAGTTTGCGAAGAACCCTAGGGTCGCTCCCTGAGCCGCGTTCATGGCGTTGGTGGTCTGCGTGGGAATGATCATGTACGAATACGCAGACATCGGATAGCTGCGGGGGTCCTTGTAGCCGTACACCGCGGAGAGATCCTGCGACAGGTAATTCGGCGAGCCCTTGTCCTGGTTGATGTTCGCCTTCGTCAGGGCCACGGCCACGGCATGCTCGGTGGGCAGCGTGTAGAAGCCTGCTGCGTTCTTGACCTGCGCCGCCGGGAAGCCGATGCCCTGGGCGTAGGAGTACTCGTCGTAGTTGATCGTGTACTGGTTGTTCGCCGTGTAAGTGGTGACGCCCTGGGATCCGTTCTGAGCTACGAAGTTCTTCAGGCCCGGGTTGGTGGGGAAGAAGGACGTGGCGTGTTGTGGATCGCAGCCGGTGACGGCGCAGAGCTTTGCGTAGTCCGCCGGGAACTGGCGCAGCAGCCAGAGCGTGAACTGGGCCGTTGCGCCGGACCCGTCCGAGCGGACGACGACGTTGATGGTGGCGTCGGGCAACGCCACCCCCGGGTTGTCGGCGGTGATGATGGGATCGTTCCAGCGGGTGGCCTGGCCTGTGAAGATCTTGGCGATGGCCGGCTGGGAAAGTTTGAGGCTGGTCATCCGGGAACTGCCGGTCTTCAGGTTGTACATGAAGGCCGTGCCGCCCGCCACCACGGGCAGCATGCCGTAGGAGAACCCCGGCATGCTGTTGTCGCGCGGATCGGCGGTGTCCCCGGTGTAAGGGATTTCCGAAACGGCGAACTGCTTCATCTGGTCCGCGAATTCCTTGCGGCCGGTGGACGAGCCCTTGTTCTCGTAGTCCACGGTCACGCCCTGGGCGCCGACCCGCGCGATCCAGTCCTGCAGGGCGTTGCCCGCCCACGAGGAGCCGGAACCACCGATGCGCAGGTAGTTGGCCGCCTGGGCGGGCGCAAGGCCAGCAAACACCATGCCCACCGAGAGCAGGATTCCCAGGACCGCCGGTACGGTCCGGCGCTTGGACAGGGGGCGGATCATTGGTTCTCCTGCAGGTTGTCGGAAGGATTCGCCGCCCGGCGCGCCAGAAGCCGGGCGTGGTTGCGTTGGATGCGCGGTAGATCACGGCGGGACCTGGCGGCCATGCGTCGGGACTGGCTCTGTGTCTGTTTGCCGGCGTCCTGGCCGCCGATGCTTCGGGCCAGGATGAACAGCACCAGCACCACGGACAGCAGGAACGCGGCCGTGGCGAACCCGCGGGCAACCATCTCCGGCACCGGGGACCGCACGTAATCGAGGGCCGCCAAAGGCAGCGGTGTCTGCGGCCCGGCGAACGGATTGACGTTCATGACTCCGGTGAAGCCCGAGGTCAGCATGACGGGAGCGGTCTCGCCGATGCCGTGGGCCGTGGCCAGGATGACCCCGGTGGTCAGGCCGGAGCGGACCGTGGGCAACACGATGTGCCACACCACGCGCCACTGGCCAGCGCCCAGAGCCAGGCCGGCCTCCCGCAGGTTGCCGGGCACCAGGCGGAGCACGACGTCGGCCGAGCGGATCATGATGGGCAGCATCAGGACGGTGATAGCCAGCGAAGCTGCAAATCCGTTGGTCTGGTGGGTGATGGACATCACCACGGCGGCGTAGATGAACAAGCCGGCGACGACGGAGGGCAGCGCCGTCATGGCCTCCACGACCGTGCGCACGACGCGCGCCTGCCGTCCGCCCACCTCGTTGAGGAAGACCGCCGTCGTTAGTCCCAGCGGAATGGTGATGGTGAGGGCGATGGCGATTTGTTCCAGGGTCCCCACCAGGGCATGCAGGACGCCGCCCTGGTCCAGGCCGGACAGGGGGCCGACTCCCGTCATGTCCGTGGTGAAGAAGGTGAGGTGGAACAACGCGTCCTGGCCTCGGGCGAAAGTGAACATGACCACCAGGCCGAGCGTGCCGGCGACGGCGGCGCCGGCCGAGCTCAGCAGCACCGTCATCAGGCTGTTGCGTACCGCCGGAGCCCGTTGCCGCAGGTGCACTAGCGCGGTGTACAGCAGCAGGAACCATAGATAGGAAACGATGAACAGCCAGCCTAGGGGGATCAGGCCGAGTGCCACGGTCAGCAGGAGGCCCATCCCCAATCCGCCCGCGGCGGCGCCAGCCAGCGAAAAGACGTGGTGCCGGCCCGCTCCCAACCGGACCCGGACTTCTTCCGGGGCGCCGGACTGTTTGGCCAGCAGCGGAAGCTCGGTGGCCGGCCCCAGGGGCTCGGCTGCCGGCGTTAGCCTGGTCGTCTGGAGTGTGACGGGCGCGTCGTCGGTTGTTGCAGTCATGGTCAGCCCTCGCTTTCTGCACCGGACCGGGACCTCGCCATGATGGCTGAGGCCGTGATGTTGACCAGCATGGTGATCACGAAGAGCGTCAACCCGGCGGCCATGAGCGCGCCCATGGCGGATTCGTTGGACTCCGAGTACTTCAGCGCAATCATGGCGGCGATCGAATTGGCGCCCTTTTCCAGCACGTGGAAGTTGATCGCGTAAACGGGGCTGATGATGAGGTAGATCGCGATGGTCTCGCCCAGCGCCCGGCCGAGCCCGAGCATGGTGCCGCCGATGATCCCGCCGCGGCCGAAGGGCAACACCACCGTCCCGATCATGCCCAGGCGTGTGGCTCCCAGGGCGTAGGCGCCTTCGCGCTCACCAGTGGGTGCGCGCCGAAATGACTCGGTCATGATCGAGGTCTGGATCGGAACAATCATCATGGCTACCACCAACCCGGCGATGAAGGCGGACGCCGTGTACGGCACCGTGTCCCGCAGGGGGCTGCCGGGGTCCACGCCGTCGACCTGCAGGAAGGGTATCCAGCCGAACCAGGTGGAGAGCCATTTGCTGAAGTCCACCACATTGGGCTGCAACATGTAGGCCCCCCACAGCCCGAAGACCACCGACGGCACGGCGGCCAGAAGGTCAATCAGGCTGGTCAGTGACTTCTGCAGCCATCCGGTGGCGACTTCGGTGATGAACAGCGCCGTCCCGAGGGCCAGCGGCATCGCGACGGCCAAGGCCACCGCGGCGATCTGCACCGTGCCCCACAAGACGGCGGCGATGCCGAAGTCGTTGGTTTCCGGTGCCCAGTTCTGGGTGGTGAGGAAGGTGCCCAGCCCCACTTCACCGATGGCGCCGATGCCGTTGCCGGCCAGGAACAGGCCCACTAATGCCATGACCGCCAGGACGATGCCGCCGCCGACCCGCGTGACGGCACGGAAGAGATAGTCCTGTTGTTCCAACAATTGCTGCAGGGGGCGGGGGACGTCCTGCGCCTCGGCGGCGCGGGTTCCGGGCAGTACTGTGCTCATTTGCGCCGCCCTCGTGCCAGCAACGGCGCCGCGGCGGCGCTGGCCAGTGCCGCGGCCAGTCCGATCACCAGCGTGTACTGCGGCCAGGCGCTGCGGGTCGCCGCTGTCCGGCCGGGCATCGGGGCTGCTGCGGCGACAGGGGCGGCCGCGGGAGGCGCTGCCGGGACGACTGCTGCAGCCGCCGGGACTGCCTGCGCCAGCGGAGCGACGGCGGGCGGATTCCCGCTTGAGACCGATTCCATCGGCAGCAGCGCCGTGGTGGCGGCCTCGGGCTGCCGTGGCCCGGGTACTCCCTGCAGCGTCTGGATGCCCGCCGCGGCCAGCTGCAGCAGGGGCTCCGTCAGGGGCGCGTAGCCGGGGGGCAGCATCCCGCTGCTGAACCCGGTTTTCTGGCCCTCGGTACTGACGTAGGAGAACAGCTGGGCGTAGGTGGCGGCCTGGGACTGGCTGATCGAAGCCAGGTTCACCGCGCCGTAGACGGGCAGGGCGAGGGGATAGGCAGTGGCGTAATCCGGAACGGTAGCGGCTCGCAACACTCCCGGGATTCCGGTGGCTTCGAACTGCGCCGCGGCGGCCTGCAGGCTCTTGCTGTTGGCCCCAACACAGAGGGAGCCGTCGCCGTTGCACAGCTGGGCGGTGGGCAACTGGAACTTCGCTGCCGAGGCGGCGTCAGTGATGGACAAGATGTTGCGGCTGCCGTAGCCCTGGCGCGGCACCGCTTTGTAGGCGGGCGGGCTGCAGTCGGCACACCAGGACGTGGTGGATGCCGGCTGGGCGCGGACGGTGTTTTGGGCCGCGGCGGCCATGTCCTGAACCCGGGCGTACTGATCGCCCACGGTCAGGGCCGGCTGGTCGACGGAACCATCGCTGTTGCGAGTGGCCGCCCGCTGGGCCCAGTAGACCTGGGGATAGGACGCTCCCTCGGAAGGGTAGGACTGGCGGGCGTAGGTGAAGCCGTCCGGCATCGTCGTCCCGGAGATCTTTTGAGCGGCCAACTTGTCCAGTTCGGCGGCCTGGTCCTGGCATTCGGTGTAGGTCCGGGTGGAGTAGAAGGGATTGATGCTCATGCCGGAAGAATCGGGGCAGCCATTCAGGAAGGCCCTGGCATCCTTGTCGTTGAGCAGCCAATCCCAGACGGCGGCGGCGGCATCCGAGCGCAGGCCTTCCACCACGGGAGGGTTGAGGTTGCCCGACGAGCCGAGGCCCTTGGGGTTCAGCTTCCTGAACTCGGGGTCATTCTGGATCGAATATGTCATCGGCTGCCCGTAGGCCGTGTTGCCGGGCTTGGTGAAGGGGGCATCCAGGGCGGAGGCTGGCGCGGTGTGCTGCACGTAGCTCTGCGTCAGCAACTTGGCCAGGAGCCGGGCGTTGAGTTTCAGGTCGCGCACCTGTCCTGCGCTGCGCGCCTTGTCTGCCTCCCAGTCCGCCTTGTCCTGATAACCGCAATCGGCGAGGGTATACGGCGTAAACGCTGCGGTGCAGGCATTGTCGATCGTCATGGCGATGACGACGCCGGCCAGGGCCGTGGGCACGTAGAGGGCGCCGATGCCAGCCGATGCCGGCTGCGTCGTGAAGGCGAGGCTGCCCGGTTGCTGCAACTGGGTGCGGGCCTGCAGATCCGCCAAGGGGGAGAAGCCCAGCGTGAACTTCTTGGTCTCGCAGACCGCCGGGATCCATGATTTCATGGCCACTGTCAGGGCCTCGGAGCCTACGCTCAGGGTGGCCGCCTGGTCCGAGGGGCATACGGCCGCGACGTCCTGGAAATTGAGCGGGACCTGCACACGCATCGCCCACAGGCTGGGCGCCAGCGGCCCGGCCGGCAGGATGGCGTCGATGGCGGCCGTGCGGGGCACGGCAACCAGCCAGCACTTGGCCACGCTGGGGGCGTCTGGGCGGTAGCCGCAGCCCAGTCCCGAGGCTTCTGCGCCGCTCTGCACCTCGAAGGTGCGGGACCCGGCGCCCTGTTCGGAGGACAGGAAGCGGGAGAACTCGTTGGTACTGGTCCGGCTGAAGTACGGGTTGCGGTATTCGCTGAGGTTGAAGCCATCCGTGATCCGGGTTTCATCGCCGCTGACGGGGGCGAACGGTGCCGGAAGGTTCATCGCGGGAGAGGCCGGATCGGCCGCTTCCCAGTCCCCGCCGCGAACCAGCGGATCGTTCAGCAGGGAACGCTGGTGCGCTGTGTTGGAGATGTCACCGTCCAGGCCAGTGGCCCCGAACTGGCACGTGGACGGGTCAGGTTCGGTGGCTGCAGGATCCGGCTTTTTGTCCGCTCCCGGCTTTCCCCAGCACTGGAACACCTGCAGGTAGGAGGTGCTGGCGCCGTTGCTGCCGGCCTGCGGGTCTGCGCCGGTGAAGCTGACTGTCACTGACTGGTTCTGGAGGTTTTTGGTCTGGGAGACGGTCAGGGACAGTCCGCCGCGGCCGTTGCCGGACCCGAAGGCACGGCTGGCGGCGTCACGCAGCCGCTGATCGACGTCGTCGTACGTCTTCCCGGCGGTATGCCGCAGGGTCTGCGTGCCTCCGCGCGGCACCCGGCTGTCCGGCGCGTTGCTGGTGTTGTCCCAGGTGACAGTTGCCGAGCTGTCGCTGACCATGGACCCCTGGGATCCCCAGTCGGATCCCGGAACCGGAGGCGCGGCGGCAACCGGAGTCAGGGACCCCAACAGCAGCGCCGCGGCCGCGGCCGTGGCCGCTACGCCGGGAGCCCATAGCGCGGCGCGCAGCTGACGGGCGCGCGGGGCCCATTGGATATTCCATGAAGTCGGCATAAATTCTTTCTTTCCAATATTCCAGGCCGGCCGCCTATTCTGATGGGCCAGTTATTGCGGACCGATCAGCGGCATTTGTCGCCGGCGGTCTGCGGAAGCCGCTGGATTATTGTTTCGTGAAAGCCTCCCGAAGCCGTTGTGACCTGACAAAGGAAGGGTTTCTTTGACATGAACAAAGGGTGTCGCCGCTGGAAAAGGAATTGCCCGGACCCCCTGGGGATCCGGGCAATTCGCGGTACGTCAGGCCTGGCTGGCCTTGCGGCGCCGGGACAGGTAGATCCCGCCGCCCACGCCCATGAGCGTCAGGCCGCCCACGACCATGGCGGCCAGCCCGGCGGTACCGGCAGGCGTGGCGGTAACGGTGCTCATCCAGTTGGTATCGGCGGCGAAGGGAGCGTTGGACTGGGCTGCCACGCTCAGGCCCGTCACCTGGAACGTCGCGCCGGACGCTCCGGTCAGGATCAGGGTGTGGGTGCCGGCAGGCAGGCCGGCCGGCACCGTGAAGGTGAAGCTGACCGAACCGTCGGCGTTTGCGACGGCGGTTTCGGCCAGGACAACCGGGTCCGAGTGGATCTCTCCGGAAACCTTTTCACCGGCCGCAAACGTGCCAGCCGGAGCGTCGACCAGGTGCTTCTGGCCGGACACCAGCTGCGCGCCTGCCGTCAGCGGCTGTGCGGCCGCGCTCGGCTCAGTCTTTGCGTGGCCGTCGGGGAGGCGCTCGGCGTGGGTGTCTCGGTTTCGGTGGCCGTCGGGGAGGCGCTCGGCGAGGGTGACTCGGTTTCGGTGGCCGTCGGGGAGGCGCTCGGGGACGGGGTTTCGACGACGGGCTGGCTGATGGTCCAGTTCTTGGCGGCGTCCGTGGTCAGCGTGGCCCAGGAGGCGACGGACTTGCCGCTGACCGGGTTGATCTTGGCGGTCCGCAAGTCGTCCGTCAGGGTAGTGCAGACGTAGCCGATGCTGTAGGTGTGGCTGGCCTGGACCGCTGTTGACATGTCGGCAATGGGTGCCTTGCTGGCGTCCACGAAGCCCGATTCCAGGGTGTTGTCGTCCGCGATGGTGCCGTCCGGATTCAACGACATCTGGTACTGAGGGTCCTGCGTAAACGGGTAGACCGTCTGCGCTTCAACCGTGCTCGGCGCCGGCTGGATCTCCTGACCGAGTTCGGACAGGAAGATCAGTGCGCCAGCGTTCATGCCGCCGACGGTCGGGCAGACCATATTGCTGTGCAGCTTGAAGACCGAAAGAGATGTCGCCTTCCAGTCGCCGGTGGTCGGGTTGGCAGTGACGGTTCCTGCTGAGCCTGCCGGCAGTGCGGCCTGGGCAACAGTCATGCCCCCACCCAGCAGCAGGGCGCTGCCCGCGACGGCCGCGACAGTGGTCCTGCCCCAGCGGGATTTCTTCAGTGTGGCGATAGCCATGGCGCTTTTCCTTTTCATGATTCATGCGTTGTTGGTGGGCGGCCGGGATTCTGATTCCGGCGGCAGTGATTTCTCAATATCCTGACTCCGCCGCCGAGTTATGTGGCTGTCGGACGGCAAAGGAAACAGGTACTCCGGGCGAATTTGCGGTGAATGCATTTCCAGCCCTGGGGGCAGCTAGTTCGTGTAGCCGGATTTCTTGCCCATCGTCCAGTCGCCGACATAGGAAAGCGTCTTGAAGCCGAATTTGTTGATGGTGAGCGTGCTGCCGGTGGTCTTCAGGTTGGTTGAGACGGCGTTGTTCAGCATCACGTTGTAGGTCAGCTTGCTGGTCTGGGTGGTGCTCGCCACCACGTTGTACGTGTCCCGGGCAAAGGTGCCCTTGCTGCCGGCGGGGGCAACGGCCGCATCGCCATACAGGGTTCCCGGAGCGAGCGCCGGGGCGGAGGTGGCGGGATCAACCGCGTGCAGGCCGTCGATGTCCGCCAGCCACTGGCCGGTGGCGGTGCTGTCCGTCATGGCGCCGTTCTTCTGCGCGATCCATTGCGCGGCGGAGAAGGGGACGATGTCGCCATCGCTGACGAGTGCCGCGCCGTTGTTCTCCGCGTAGGTCTGCTCGGCATCCGGAATGCAGGAGGTATTCGGGGTAACGCCGATGGCCTTGAGGAAGAAGCCGCGGGTGCCGGACGCGGCCTGGGGCAGCTTCGGAGTGAACGTCATGGTGCCCAGCACGGGCTTTCCGGTGGCCCCGTCAATGGTGACGCCGTCGCCGGCGGTGCAGCTGAAGATGTTGGCGATCTGCTGGGTGCTCAGGTTCAGTGGCGCGCCGGGCGAGCCGGCGGCGTCCTTGTAGGCCACCGTCACGGCGTCGCGCGCGAAGGGCAAAAACGTCAGGTCGGTGCCCGCGACGGACGGCGAGGACGACGACCGGGCAATGTCGACGTCGTTCTTCTTCAGCGTGAAGGAGGTGCCGGCCGAGTCCTTGTAGACGTGGTTTCCCGGGTTAAGGCTGGCGCTGAGCGCTTTGACGCCGGCCCCGGAACCGTTGGGCCGAGTGAACGCAGTGACGCCGGTCTTGGTGACGATCTGCGCCGGCGTGCCGAAGGCGTCGTAGGAGGCCACGGACTTGACCGGACCATTGTTGGTCAGCCCGTTCCAGACGTCCTGAATGGTGTCGGAGCCGACGGCCGCAAAGGCTCGATCAGGCGTGCTGGGTTCCGCGGTCGCGACCGCCGAGCTGATCAGGCCGAGTGCCAGGGCGGAGGCGCAGACGGCGCCAATTGCCTGGAAAGACTTCAATTTCATGTCTAGTTTTCCCCATCTGAGGTTCCGAGTGGATGAGCCGTTGCCGCTGGGCGCGGGACAGCGTGGCACTGCCGCGGTGACACCGCGGCCGCCGGAGCGGTTGGGACGGCGCCGGCCGCTATGAGTCTGCGACGGCGGTCCCCGGCGGCTCGAATCGCTTGGCTAAGAAGAACCCGGATTCAGGTGAATTTAAGGTGAAAGGGTGGCCAGCCGCTCGGCAGGAGGCTGTTCGCCGCTGTCAGCCGGGGCCGGGGCAGCGGGCAGTTCAACCCCAAGGTGCCGGTGCCCGTGGCGGATCACGGTACTGAGCAGGCGTGCGCCGCCGAACAGGTCCAGGGCGGCCAGGGCGCTGCGGTCCCGGTCCCGGATGGTGGGGTACCAAACGCTTGCCATGAGCACCGGGCGATCCCACAGGCTGGCGTACCACCCGAATTCCCGGGTCGGCCTGCGGTACACGAAGGTGATGGCGAGTTCACCGGCGCCGTCCCGTGCCAGGGTCGCATTCGCGGCGGCTGCCTGGTAGTTCGGGAAGAGGCCAACCCCACGCCCGAGTTCCCGATGATTGCCCGAAATCAGGCGCCAAACAACGAGCGGCTGATTGAAGTGATCCATCCGGCGGACCAGCGGCTGGACTGCTGGCGGACGGGACACTGGGAGGAGAATCTCGGCCGGCTGGTGCCGGGTGTTGAGAGACGGCAGTGCCGAAGCGTGCCCCTGCTGCACCGTGGCGCCGAAGACGGCTGACTCCCGCTCCTTCCAGCGGATTGCCGCGGGAAGTGCCTGGCTTACAAGGGATGTGAAGGAAATGCGTTCATTGGAAATGGTGCTCACCGGGTTCTGCTGAGTGGAAGCCGCCTCGCCCCGAGCGGTCGAGATCAGGCTCCGGCCGAATAGTGACGGGTGGGAGCAGCGCAGGTTAAGGACGCGAGGACGGTAGTTGAACATTTCCGCCTCCGGGGCGGGGGACATTTAGAATGGGGGACTGTGCGCTGTATTCACCGGCGCACCCGCCAAGACTCAGAAGGGCTCCCGGTGTCCACCTCGGCCGAAACGTCGCCTAAAAGAACGTCCAAACGTCCCCTCCGCGTCGCGATCGTCGGCGCCGGACCGGCCGGCGTGTACGCCGCGGACATCCTGACCAAGTCCAACGAGGTCAAGGACGGCGACTTCGAGGTCAGCATCGACCTGTTCGAGGCCTACCCGGCCCCCTACGGCTTGATCCGTTACGGCGTGGCCCCGGATCACCCGCGCATCAAGGGGATTGTCAACGCGCTGCACAAGGTCCTGGACCGCGGCGACATCCGCTTCCTCGGCAATGTCAGCTACGGCCGGGACTTGACCCTGCACGATTTCCGAGCCTTCTACGACGCCGTCATCTTCGCCACCGGAGCCATCAAGGACGCGGACCTGGACATCCCCGGTATTGAGCTCGAGGGCTCGTTCGGGGGCGCCGATTTCGTTTCCTGGTATGACGGCCACCCCGATGTGCCGCGCGACTGGCCGCTGGAAGCCAGGGAAATCGCCGTGATCGGCAACGGCAACGTGGCCCTGGATGTGGCCCGGATGCTGGTCAAGCACGCGGACGAACTGCTCGTCACGGAAATCCCGGACAACGTCTATCAGGCACTCAAGAACTCGCCGGTCACGGACGTGCATGTCTTCGGCCGCCGCGGCCCGGCGCAGGTGAAGTTCACCCCGCTGGAGCTGCGCGAGCTCAGCCACGCGAAGGATGTGGACATCGTCCTCTACCCGGAGGACTTCGAGTTCGACGACGCCTCCGACGAGGCCATCCGCACGAACAACCAGATCAAGACCATGGTGAACACGCTGGGCAACTGGCTCGTCGAGGAGCACACCGAGGCTGAGCAACCGTCCTCGCGCCGGTTGCACCTGCACTTCCTGCACAGCCCGGTCGAGATTTACGGCGACGCGGCCCAGCCCGGCAAGGTGACGGGCATCAAGTTCGAGCGGATGCGGCTGGACGGCACGGGTAACGTCAAGGGCACCGGCGAGTTCGTCGACTACCCGGTCCAGGCCGTGTACCGCGCCATCGGGTACCACGGCTCCCCGCTGGACGAACTGGAGTACGACGCCCGGCGCGGCATCATCCCCAACGAGGGCGGCCGCGTGCTCGACGCCGAGGGCAACCCGGTGCCCGGGATCTACGCCACCGGCTGGATCAAGCGCGGCCCGGTCGGCCTGATCGGCCACACCAAGGGCGACGCCCTGGAAACCATCGGCTTCCTGCTCGAGGACCGGCTGACCCTTCCGCCCGCACGGAACCCGGACCCGCAGGCCATCATCGAGCTGCTCGAACAACGCGGCGTCGAATACACCACCTGGGAGGGCTGGAACAAGCTGGATGCGCACGAACTGGCCCTCGGCGCTGCGTGGTCCGCCGGCGGCGGGACGGACGCCGGGGCGGACGGCGTCGTGCGCGAACGCATCAAAGTCGTCCCGCGGGAAGAAATGATCCGGATTTCACGGGACTGAACGGCCGCGGACGGCCGGGGCTCGAGCGCTGGCGGCCGCCGCGAACGGCCCACTAGACTGGCCGGACGACGCTGCCTCCGGCAGCCCGGCGCACCGAAGAGGGCGCCCGTCAGGTGGGAGATTCAATGAGGAATCCGGTCGAGCAGGATGCCCCGCGCGGCTCCGGCCGCGGCATGAGCGCGGAGCTGCGCCAGCGGTATGCCCGGGCGGGGCATGAGCAGCTCGGCGGCCCCGGCCTGGACGGGGACCAACTGCCCGGGCTGCGCAGCCTGATCCGGGAATCCTGGCAGCGTTCCGAGCAACTGCACGCCAACCCGGACAACCCCGAGGCCCCGCTTGCCATGGACCGCGAGGAAATCGAGGAATACCGCCGGCAGCACCCGCTGGCCGCGATCATGCCCGTGATCCACAAACTCCTGGTCCTGCCCAGTTACGACAGTGGCATGCTGGTGGCCGTCGGAGACGAGGTGGGTCGGCTGTTGTGGGTCGAGGGGGACCCCGCCATGCAGCGCCGCGCCGAAGGGATGATGTTTGTCCCGGGCGCCGACTGGTCCGAGGCCACCGTGGGCACGAGCGCCCCCGGCACCGCGCTGGCCCTGGGCCGCGGCATCCAGATCGCCGGCGCCGAACACTACAAGCGCTCGGTGCACCCGTGGAGCTGCACCGCGGTGCCGTTCCATGATCCTGATGCCGGCGCCCTGCTGGGAGTCGTGGACATCACCGGCACCGAATCCGCCGTCGCGCCCCACACTTTGTCCCTCGTCGAGGCGACCGTCGCCGCCGCCCAGGCACACCTGCGGGTGGAGCGGCTCCAGCATGCCGCCGCAAGGCAGGCGACGCCGGTCCGACGCCGGGCAGCCGCCGCCGCCGGCGTGGCTGCGCCCCTCAGTGGTGCGGGGTCCGCCGGTCCGCGCGCCGGGACGACCGGCAGCCTCTACCGCAACAGCCTGCAACTGCTCGGCCGCGACCAGGCGGTGCTGAGCCTCGACGGCCGCACCGTCGCCCTTTCCGCCCGGCACAGCGAAATCCTGGCCCTGCTCAGTGCGCATCCGGAAGGGCTCAACGCCGAGGAGCTCAGCGCGCTGCTCTACCCGCGGGACGGCTCCACCATGACGCTGCGCGCCGAGATGGTGCGCCTGCGGAAGGTCCTGCAGCAGCTCAATCCGAGCGCCGTCCCGGCGTCCCGGCCCTACCGGCTGCCCGTGGACCTGGCCCCGGACTCCGGCCAGGTGCTCAGTTGCCTGCAGCGCGGCGCCCACCGGATCGCGCTGGAAATCTACCGCGGCGCGCTCCTGCCGCGCTCCGAGGCGCCCGGCATCGCCGAGCTCCGCCGCCGCCTCTCCGCGCTGCTGCGTGAGGCGGTCCTGACCGACGGCAGTGCCGAGTCGCTGCTGAGATACGCGGAGCTGCCGGAAGCACGGGACGACGTCGGCGTCCGCACCGCCGCCTTGAAGCTGCTGCCGCCGCGCTCGCCCAAGCGGGCCGCCCTCGTCGCGGACCTCGAACGGCTGGAAGCGGAGCTCAGCGCCTGAGTCCGCCGCGGCGGATTTGGGCCCACGTCTGCCGGGTTCCCTGGCCGAGCTTGCGAGGTTAGGGGGCAGGCGGGGAGGTTGCAACCTGCTTGCAACCTCCCCGCTCCTAGGCTGGGGCCAGCGGCGGTCGCCGGAATCACGGCGGCCGCTCTCGCCACCAAATCTGCATACCAATCTTGCACAGCAAAGGAGCTAGCAATGACTGTCTACGCACAGCCCGGCACCGAGGGCTCGAAGGTCACCTTCAAGGACCGCTACGAGAACTGGATCGGGGGCGAGTGGGTTGCCCCGGTCAAGGGTCAGTACTTCGAAAACATCACCCCAGTGACGGGCAAGGCTTTCTGCGAGGTCGCCCGCGGCACCGCCGAGGACATCGAGCTGGCACTGGACGCCGCGCACAAGGTCGCGCCGTCCTGGGGCAAAACCTCAGTCGCCGAGCGCGCCGCCGTCCTGAACAAGATCGCCGACCGGATCGACGAGAACACCGAACTGCTGGCCGTCGCCGAATCCTGGGACAACGGCAAGCCGATCCGCGAAACCCTCAACGCGGACATTCCGCTCGCCGCGGACCACTTCCGCTACTTCGCCTCCGCCGTCCGCGCCCAGGAGGGCAGGCTGTCCCAGCTCGACGACGACACCACCGCCTACCACTACCACGAGCCGCTGGGCGTCGTCGGCCAGATCATCCCGTGGAACTTCCCCATCCTGATGGCCGTCTGGAAGCTGGCCCCCGCGCTCGCCGCCGGCAACGCCGTCGTCCTCAAGCCGGCCGAGCAGACTCCGACCTCGATCCTGGTGCTGATGGAACTCATCAGCGACCTGCTGCCCGCCGGCGTCGTCAACGTCGTCAACGGGTTCGGCGTCGAAGCCGGCAAGCCGCTCGCCTCCAGTCCTCGGATCCGCAAGATCGCCTTCACCGGCGAGACCACCACCGGCCGCCTGATCAGCCAGTACGCGTCTCAGAACCTGATTCCGGTCACCCTGGAACTGGGCGGCAAGAGCCCCAACATCTTCTTCAACGACGTCGCGGACAACAACGACGCCTTCTACGACAAGGCACTCGAGGGCTTCACGCTGTTTGCTTTCAACCAGGGCGAAGTCTGCACCTGCCCGTCCCGTGCCCTGGTCCAAGAAGGCATCTACGACTCCTTCATGGCCGACGCGCTGGCCCGCACCCAGAAGATCATCCAGGGCAACCCGCTGGACACCGACCCCCAGCCCGGCGCCCAGGCCTCCAACGACCAGCTCGAGAAGATCCTCTCCTACATCGACATCGGCAAGCAGGTTCGGCCCGGTGGTCTCCGTGACCCGCTTCAGCGACTACAACGACGCCATGGGCATCGCCAACGACACCCTCTACGGCCTGGGTGCCGGCGTCTGGTCCCGCAACGGCAACGTCGCCTACCGCGCCGGCCGCGAGATCCAGGCGGGCCGGGTGTGGGTCAACAACTACCACGCGTACCCGGCCGGGGCCGCGTTCGGCGGGTACAAGTCCTCCGGCATCGGCCGCGAGAACCACGCCATGATGCTGGACCACTACCAGCAGACCAAGAACCTGCTGGTCAGCTACAACGAGAACAAGCTCGGCTTCTTCTAGGCCGACTCGGGCGGGGCGGACCATCCGGGTCCGCCCCGCCCTTCCGTTACTACCGTCCCCAGGAGAAGCCCATGACCCAGACCAGGCTTGACGCCGCCGTGACACTGGCCGGCGAGGACTTTTCCCGGGTGGCGCTAACGCCCGAGGCCGTGCAGTTGCTCCGCAAGCTGTGGCTGCAGCACGGTCCGCTCATGTTCCATCAGTCCGGCGGCTGCTGCGACGGTTCCTCGCCCATGTGCTACCCGGCAGGGGAGTTCCTCACCGGCGACTCGGACGTCTTACTGGGCCTGTTCGACATCTCGGACGGACTGCAGCCGCAGCCGCTGGAGTTCTGGATGTCCAAAGAACAGTTCAACTACTGGAGTCACACGCACCTGACGGTCGACGTCGTACCGGGCCGCGGGAGCGGGTTCTCAGTCGAGGCGCCCGAAGGGAAGCGCTTCCTGATCCGCTCGACGCTGATGGACTGGCCCGTCTGAACCGCCCCGGCTGTAGCGCGCCGTCCACCTCGGCGTCTCATAATGTGAGATAAATACGGCCGTCCAGTGGATGGACACTACTCTTAATAGGTCCGTTTCCACCCAGCTATCGAGATTTTGGACCTAGCTATGAACCTTCTCCGGACCAAATCCATTGAGCAGTCGATTGCCGACGCCGATGAGCCTGGGCGCAAGCTGAAACGCTCGCTCAGCACCTGGGACCTGATGATCATGGGCGTCGCCGTCGCCGTCGGAGCCGGGATCTTCTCGGTCGGCGCCAAGGCCGCCGCGAATTTCTCCGGCCCGGCAGTGACCGTCTCCTTCGCGATCGCCGCGGTTACCTGCGCGCTCGCCATTATGTGCTACGCCGAGTTCGCCACCGCAATTCCGGTGGCCGGCTCCGCCTACGTCTTCACCTACGCCACCATGGGCGAGGTACTCGCCTGGATCATCGGCTGGAACCTCATCCTCGAACTCTTCACCGCCGCCGCCGTGATCGCGAAGTACTGGGGCATCTACCTCAGCAAGGTCTTCGCGCTGACGGGCCTGGACGTTCCGCCGTCGGTCTCCGTAGCCGGCGTCGATCTCTACTGGGGCGCGTTCCTGATCGTCGCCGTGTTTACCGTGCTGCTGGTGCTGGGGACGAAGCTGTCCGCTCGCGTCGGCAACGTCTTCACGCTGATCAAGATCGCCGTCGTGATCTTCGTGATTGTGGTCGGCTTCAGCTATGTGAAGTTCGAGAACTACGCACCGTTCGTCCCGGCCTCCGAGCCGACCGGCGGCACGGGCGCCACGGACGTGCTGAAGCAGTCCTTCTTCGGCTTCCTCACGGGCGCTGCCCCCGCGCAGTATGGCACGTTAGGTATTTTCGCCGGCGCGGCCCTCGTGTTCTTCGCGTTCATCGGCTTCGACGTCGTCGCCACCTCCGCGGAGGAGGTCAAGAACCCGCAGAAGACGCTGCCCCGCGGCATCTTCGGCGGTCTGGCGATCGTCACCGTGCTCTACATCCTGGTCTCGCTCGCGCTCACCGGCATGGTCTCCTATACCAAGCTGGCCGAGGCGAAGAACCCGACCCTGACCACCGCCTTCGAAGCAGTGGGCAACACCGACGCCGCCAAGGTCATCGCCTTCGGCTCCCTCGTGGGCCTGACCACGGTGATCATGGTGCTGCTGATGGGCCTTTCCCGCGTGGTCCTGGCGATGAGCCGCGACGGCTTGCTGCCCCGCTCGTTGTCCAAGACCTCCACCATCCGGGCCACCCCGGCACGCCTGCAAATCATCTGCGGTACGGCCGTGGCCGTGGTGGCGGGGCTGACCAACGTCGACCTGCTCGAGGAAATGATCAACATCGGAACGCTGTCCGCGTTCGTGATGGTCAGCCTCGGCATCCTGGTGCTGCGGAAGAAGCGCCCGGACCTGAAGCCGGCGTTCCGCGTGCCGTTCGGCAAGGTGCTCCCGGTCGTGTCGGCCGTGCTTTGCCTCTACCTGATGACCAACCTGGCCGTGGAGACCTGGATCTTCTTTGCCATCTGGCTAGTCATCGGCATCGCCATCTATTTCGCCTACGGCCAGCGCCACTCCCGCCTCAACGAAAAGTTCGCCGAGGCCAGGGCCGCCGTCAACGGCACGCCCGCCACGTCGGCCAAAAAGGACGACGCGGAGTCGCTTACCCGCTCCTGACGGGAACATCGCAGTTCAACGCGGGGTCGCTTGCAGCCCGTCCGACACTTCCGGATGGACCGCAAGCGACCCCGCGTTTCTCTTGTGCCGGCCCGGACACGGCCCCGGACACGCGCCTGCCGCCGTCCGCGTCTCGGAGCCGTAACAATGCGCCGTTTGTGGTTGACCTCACAGTAGCCTTGACTCAGACTTGAATTTGAACGTCTGTTCGGTAAGCGAACAATCAAGGCCTGGGGGGCCTAACGCTCCCACGCCAATGCGCACATAGGAGTGAACATGAAACGTCGTATTAGCACGGTGCTGGCGGCCGCCTCGGTCCTGGCCCTCTCGGCCTGCGGCAGCGGATCGCCCAGTTCCACGGGCGGCGGCACCGCATCCGGCGGCGCCGCGGGCGGCGGCGATCTGACCAAGGTCAGCGTCGGCGTCATCCCGATTGTGGACTGCGCCCCCATCTACCTGGGCAACAAGCAGGGCTTCTTCAAGGACGAAGGGCTTCAGTTGGATATCCAGACGGCCACCGGCGGCGCCGCAATCGTCCCCGGCGTCGTCAGCGGCAGCTTCGACTTCGCCTTCTCCAACCTGATCTCCGTGATGGTTGCGAAGGACAAGGGCCTCGACCTGAAGTTCGTCGCCAACGGCGCGTCCACCACCGGCGAGAAGGGCAAGGACGTCGGCGGCGTCGTCGTTCCGGCCGGGTCGAGCATCAAGTCCGCGAAGGATCTTGCCGGTAAGACGGTCTCGGTGAACAACCTCTCCAACATCGGGGACACCACCATCAAGTCCGCCATCGAAAAGGACGGCGGCGACCCCTCCACCGTGAAGTTTGTCGAGGTGGCCTTCCCCGATGCGCCCGCGGCCCTGACCAACAAGCAGGTGGACGCCGCCTGGATCCTGGAGCCGTTCCTTTCCAAGGCCGTGGCCGACGGCGGAACCGTCGTCTCCTGGAACTTCGCGGACATGAGCCCGAAACTGGACATTGCCGGCTACTTCACCAAGTCGGACACGGTCAAGAACAAGCCCGAACTGACCCAGAAGTTTACCCGGGCCATGAACAAGTCCCTCGAGTACGCCCAGGCCCACCCGCAGGAAGTCCGCGACATCGTGGGCACCTACACCAAGATCGACGAGGCCGCGCGGTCCAAGATTGTGCTGACGCACTGGACCGTCGACTTCAATAAGGACGCGTTCAAGACCCTCGGCGACGCCGCCGCCAAGTACGGCACCCTGTCCAAGGCTCCGAACGCCGGCGATCTGCTCCCGTGAGTTCCAACACTCTGGCTTCCGGTGGTCCCGTCCCCAGCGTGGGACGGGACCGCCGGCCCGGCCGCAAACTACCGGCAAAACAGCTGCTCGGCCTGGCCGGGATCGTAGGATTCCTGGCAACCTGGGAACTCATCCCCCGGCTCGGCCTCATCGATGAACGATTCCTGCCCCCCGCCAGCGAAGTCATTCTGGCTCTCGGGCGGGACTTCGGCCTGACAGCGTTCTGGCTCTCGGTCGGTGAGACCATGGTGGCCTGGTTCCTGGGCCTCATCATCGCCGTGGCACTGGCCGTGCTGCTGGGATTCATCATCGGCTCCAGTGATTTCCTGCGGAGGGCGACCAACTCCACCGTTGAGTTCCTGCGCCCCATCCCGTCAGTAGCCCTGATCCCGCTGGCCGTGCTGCTGTTCGGCGTGAAGATTGAGTCGTCCCTGATGCTGATCACGTACGCTGCTTTCTGGCAGGTCCTGATCCAGGTCCTTTACGGGGTAGCCGACGTCGACATGGTCGCCAACAACACTGCGAAGACGTACGGTCTGGGCCGGATGGCGCGGATTCGCTACGTCGTGTTCCCCACTGCTCTGCCGTATCTGATGACCGGCGTCCGGCTCGCCGCCACGGTGGCACTGGTGCTGGCGATCACGGCGGAACTGGTGATCGGCTCGCCCGGCCTGGGCCGCGAGATCGCCCTGGCGCAATCCGGGGGTGCCATCTCGGGCATGTACGCCCTGGTGCTCGCCACCGGCCTGATCGGCGTGCTGATCAACGCCCTGATGCGCTTGATCGAGAAGAAAACCCTCTCCTGGCACTCCTCCGTCCGTTCCGAGGTAATCGTATGAAAGCCCTGAAGACCCTTGGCTACGTGCTGGCGCTGCCGGTCCTGCTGATCCTGCTCTGGTGGGTCTCAACCCTCGGGGCAGTCAACTTCTTCGTCCCCACCCCGGCCAGCCTGGTCGGCAAGTTTGGCCAGGTCTGGTTCGGCCCCCGCTTCCTGTCCGATGTACTGCCCAGTGTCGGCCGGCTCCTGGTCGGCGTCGTCGCGGCGATCGTGATCGGCGTCGTGGGCGGCGTACTCATCGGCTCGGTCCGCTGGCTCCGTGCCCTGCTGGAACCGGTGCTGGAATTCTTCCGCGCCATCCCGCCGCCCGTCCTGGTCCCGGTGCTGATCCTGCTGATGGGCATCACCGACACCATGAAGATCGCGGTCATCATCTCCGGCTGTGTCTGGCCGGTCCTGCTGAACACCATCGAAGGGGTCCGCGCGGTCGACGGCGTCCTCTCTGATTCAGCGCACACCTACGGCATCGACGGCTGGGCCCGGGTCCGATACCTCGTGCTGCCGTCGGCCAGCCCGCAGATCCTGGCGGGCGTGCGCCAGTCGCTCTCCCTCGGGCTGATCCTGATGGTCATTTCCGAAATGTTCGCCTCGTCCTCGGGGCTGGGCTTCACCATCGTCCAGTTCCAGCGCTCCTTCGCCATCCCGGAAATGTGGTCCGGCATCGTGGTGCTCGGCCTGCTGGGCGTGTCGATGTCATTCATCTTCCAGTGGGCCGAGCGGAACATCCTGCGCTGGTACAACGGCCAGAAAGAGGTAGAAAATGCAGCCTGACCCCACCCCGGAGGCGATGCTCTCCGTCCGCGGCTTGAAGAAGGTCTACCAGACCGACGGCGGCGACATCGAGGCGGTCCGCAACCTCACCTTCGATCTGCGCGCCGGCGAATTGGTCTGCCTCGTGGGCCCCTCCGGCTCCGGCAAGACCACGCTCCTGAAGTGCATCTCCGGGCTGATGGCCCCCACCGAGGGGGAAGTCCTGCTGGACGGCAAGCGTGTGTCCGGACCGCCGAAGAAGATGGCAGTCGTCTTCCAGGAATACGGCCGGTCCCTCTTCCCCTGGATGCGCGTCCGGGACAACGTTGAACTGCCGCTGAAGAACCAGGGCGTGCCCAAGGCCGAGCGGGACAAGCTGGTCGATGAGGCCCTGGAGGCCGTGGGCCTGGCCCACGTCCCGCGCTCCTACCCCTGGCAGCTCTCCGGCGGCATGCAGCAGCGCGTGGCGATTGCCCGCGCCATCGCGTACCAGCCCGAGGTCCTCCTGATGGACGAGCCCTTCGCCGCGGTGGACGCACAGACCCGCGCGGACCTGGAGGACCTGATCCGCACGATCTGGAAGAAGTTCGGGGTAACGGTTCTGTTCGTCACCCACGACATCGACGAATCTGTCTACCTCGGCGAGCGGGTCATCATCCTGTCCAGCTCCCCGACCGTCGTCCAGGAGGACATCGTGATCGACCTTCCGGTGGACCGCGACCAGTTGGAGACCCGGTCCCTTCCGCGCTTCACGGAACTCCGCCACCACGTCTACGAGCAGATCCAGCTCGCCAAGAAGGGCCACCGCCCGGCGGCGGCCGGCTCACCCGCAGACTCAACGGCCGGCTCTGCCGCCGGCTAGGGCGACGCCCGCGCAGCCTCCCCGGGAGTAAACGAAACACCCCGCCACGGAAAGTCCGTGGCGGGGTGTTTCGTTGAGGCCCTGGGCCGAGGGCCCAGGGCCTCCGGCGGAGGCTACAGCTTGTTGGCGGCCTCGGCGTCGGAGGTACCGACACCGGCAGCACCCAGGTTGGCCCGCAGCTTGGCGCCGAGCTCGGCGTCGACGTTGGTCCAGTACTGGATGGCGCGTTCCTTGATGGCGGGGCTCTGCACGCCGCTCACGGCACCGGTGATGGTGTCGAGGAAGCGGGCCTTGGCCGCGTCACTAAAGACTTCGCGGTACAGCGTGCCGGCCTGGCCGAAGTCGCTGTCCTCGGAGTGCAGGGTCGCGGCGGAGCGCACCAGCGCGCCGTCGAACTCCCAGGAACCCTCAGCTGCGCGGGCCGGGTCGGCCACCGGGCCGCCGAAGGAATTCGGCGCGTAGACGGGAGCGGTTGCCGGCTTGTAGCCGTGGCGCAGCGAGCCGTCCTGCGAGTAGTTGTTCACCGGCGAGATCGGACGGTTGACCGGCAGCTCGTTGTAGTTGGTGCCGACGCGGTAGCGCTGTGCGTCCGGGTAGGAGAACACCCGTGCGGTCAGCATCTTGTCCGGGGAGATGTCGTGGCCCGGAACGACGTTCGCGGGGGACAGGGCGATCTGCTCGATCTCGCCGTAGAAGTTCTCCGGGTTGCGGTTCAGCTCGAAGCGGCCCACCTCGACCAGCGGGTAGTCCGCGTGCGGCCAGACCTTGGTCAGGTCGAACGGGTTGAAGCGGTAGGTCTTGGCGTCCTCGTACGGCATGATCTGGACGTGCAGGTCCCAGCTCGGGAAGTTGCCTTCGGCGATGGCCTCGTAGAGGTCGCGGCGGTAGTAGTCGGCGTCGGCGCCGGCCAGCTGCTCGGCCTGTTCGCCGCTGATGTTGTGCTCGCCCTGGTTGGAGCGGAAGTGGTACTTGACCCAGAAGCGCGCGCCCTCGGCGTTCGTCCACAGGTAGGTGTGCGAGGAGAAGCCGTGCATCTCGCGCCAGGAGCGTGGCAGGCCGCGGTCGCCCATGAGGTAGGTGACCTGGTGGGCCGACTCGGGGGAGAGGGTCCAGAAGTCCCACTGCATGTCGGCGTCCCGCAGGCCGGAGCCCGGCAGGCGCTTCTGCGAGTGGATGAAGTCCGGGAACTTAATGCCGTCCTTGATGAAGAACACGGGGGTGTTGTTGCCCACGATGTCCAGGTTGCCCTCAGGGGTGTAGAAGCGGGTCGCGAAACCGCGGACGTCGCGCCAGGTGTCGGGGGAGCCCTGCTCGCCGGCCACGGAGGAGAAACGGATGGCCGTGCCCACCTGGGCGCCCGGCTGGAAGGCAGCCACGCGGGTGAACTTGGAAACGTCGCCGGTTACCGTGAAGGTGCCGAACGCGCCGCCGCCCTTGGCGTGCACGATGCGCTCCGGGATCCGCTCGCGGTTGAACTGCGCGAGTTTCTCGACCAGGTACCGGTCGTGCAGCACTGCGGCGCCGTCGGCACCGACGGTCAGCGAGTGCTCGTCGGAAGCGACGGGGGCGCCGGTCTGGCTCGTGGTCGCGGTATGCGAGATGGGCGCGGAAAGGTTCGCAGTCATCATTCTCCTTTGTGGTTACTTACTTTTCAGATGTGGAGGGAAGTTGTTGGGACTGCTGGCAGTCCTCGCAGATGCCCTGGTACAGGACGTCTGCAATCTGGATGGTCATGGGGCGGGCGCCCGCGTCCCAGTGCGGGGTGAGGCACGGTGCATGGCCGACGGCGCATTCGACGTCCTCGACGCGGCCGCAACTGATGCAGACGGCGTGGTGGTGGTTGTCGCCCACGCGGGTTTCATACAGTGCTGGCGAATGCGGCGGCTCGAAGCGGCGGAGCATTTGCAGTTCGGTCAGGTCGCCCAGGACCACGTAGACGGACTGCGCCGTGAGCTCGGGAAGTTCCTCGCGGGCGGCGGCGAGGATGCCTTCCGCCGGCGAATGTGGGTGCCGTTCGACGGCGGTCAGCACGGCCAGCCGCTGTTTGGTCACCCGGCGGCCGTGGGCACGCAGCGCCGCGGCCCATGCCTCGCTGCTGCCCAGGTGATCCGTCATGCCCCCATTCAAGCACTTATTTTTAGCGGTTCATAATAAGGCGCGGCTTATTTTCGCTGTTCGTTCCGCTGGATGCCCATTGCGCACCGTGTCGCCGATGTGCCATCATTCCCGTAATTGTGAACCACCGGCAGGAGGTGAGACCCATGTACGCAGTATCCACAACGGGTGCTCCCCTGCAGTCCGCGTTCGCGCGACTGAGGTAGTCGTAACGGGGAGCGCCCGCCAGGCAATTCGCGAAAGGCGACTCCCATGAACACAACACCTACTTTTTCAACTCCGCACGAGCGGGCTTTGGTCCTCGGTGGCGGCGGCTCGACTGGCAACGCGTGGCTGATCGGCGTCATCGCCGGCCTGTTCGATGCCGGGCTGGATGTGACCGAGGCCGATTTGGTCATCGGGACGTCGGCCGGATCGACGGCCGCGGCCCAGCTGGCCGGCGCGACCCCGACCGAACTGCTTGCCTCCATCCTTGCCGCGGCACCCCAGAAACGGCCCGGTCCGGCCGGATCCGACGGTGGACGCGCTCCGACGAGGCCGGTAATGAACCACCTGGAGAGAACAAGCAAGATCATCGCCGCCGCCGAGGATGCGGCTGACATGCGACGCCGTATGGGCGCGGCGGCACTCGACATGGATGCGGCGTCGGACGGGTCCGGGCAAACGCGGTGGCGCGCGACCGTCGCCGCCCGGCTGCCAAGTCAGCAATGGCCGCAACGAACGGTGCTCGTCACGGCGGTCGATGCCCAAACCGGGGAACCGGTCGTGTTCGACCGCCACGGCGGAGTCGACCTGGTGGACGCAGTCGCGGCCAGCTGCGCCAGTGGCTTCGCCTACCGGATCGGGGACAACCGATATATCGACGGCGGCTACCGACGCAACGAGAATGCCGATCTGGCAGCCGGATGCGGGCGGGTGCTGGTGCTGTCGCCATTCGGCGGCAGGACACGGACGCCGTTGGAGTGGGGCATGCATCTTGCTGCACAGGTCGACGAGCTGCGCGCACGCGGCAGCAGCGTCGAAACGATCTTCCCGGATGGCAACTCCGAGCACATGTTCGGCGCCAATGCGATGGATCTGTCGCTGCGTCCGCCCGCCGCTCGGGCCGGTTACGACCAAGGCGGAGCCCTTGCCGGGCAGCTCACCGAATTCTGGCGTTGACGCTCTCGAGATCAGGTGTGATGAGAGCGACACAGGAGGGCGGGACGAGGCGCTGAGCTCCGCGCCACTAGAGTTGCCCGGTGGGGAAATTCCTGGCGGACATCACGCCGTTACGCGAGAGCCCGGCGTTCCGCCGCCTGTGGTTGGGATCCGCCGCTTCGGCGCTGGGCAGCCAGCTCACCCTGGTGGCCGTAAGCCTCGAGGTCTACCGGCTCACCCAGGACAGTCTGTACGTGGGTCTGCTGAGCATTTTCGCCCTGGTCCCGCTGGTGGTCGGCGGCCTCCTCGGGGGATCCATCGCCGATGCCCACGACCGACGCACCGTCGCGCTGCTCGCCTCCGCGGTGCTCTGGCTGACCACCGGCGGCCTGGCGCTGCAGGCCTGGCTGCAGCTGGGGAACGTGTGGCTGCTGTACGTCCTGGTTGCCGTGCAGAGCGGCGCGCAGGCCATCAACCAGCCGGCCCGGAGCGCCATTATCCCGATGCTGGTGCGCAAGGAGCTCCTGCCTGCCGCCAATGCCCTGAGCATGATGATCTTCGGCCTGACCATGACGGCCGGGCCGCTGCTGGCCGGCGTGCTGGTCGCCGCGGTCGGCTTCGCCTGGACCTACACGATCGACGTGGCCAGCTTCGCGTTCGTCCTCTGGGCCCTGCTGAGGTTGCCGCCGATGCCGCCGGGGCAGGTATCGCACCGGGCGGGGCTGCGCTCCGTCGTGGAGGGTTTCCGCTTCCTCGGCACCCGGCCCAACCTGAGGATGACGTTCGTGATCGACCTCGTGGCCATGATCCTGGCCCAGCCGCGGGCGCTGCTGCCGGCCATCGCCGCGCTGATGATCGGCGGCGGTGACGCCACCGTGGGCCTGCTGCTCGCCTCGACCGCCGTCGGCGCCTTCCTGGCCGGGCTCTTTTCGGGCCCGCTGGGGGCCGTCCGGGCCCAGGGCACGGCGGTGGTGTGGTCGGTGATGGGCTGGGGCGCCTCGATCGCCGGGCTGGGCCTCGTCGTTGTGCTCGCCGGCCGTTCCGGTGCCGGCGGCGTGACCCTGTGGCTGGTGCCGGCCGCCCTGTGCTGCGCGCTCGCCGGCATCGCCGACTCCGTCAGCGCCGTCTTCCGCACCACCATCCTGCAGTCCGCCACTCCGGATCACCTGCGCGGCAGGCTGCAGGGTGTCTTTGTGGTCGTCGTGGCAGGCGGGCCCCGGGTCGGCGACATGTTGGCGGGCGGCGCGACCAAACTGCTCAATGAGGGCTGGGTCCTGCTCGCGGGCGGTGTGCTCTGCGCGGCGGTGGCGTGGCTCGTGGCCCGCTGGCAATCCGGCTTCCTGAAGTACGACGCGCGGAACCCGGTCCCCTAGCGGTTCGTTTCTCAGGTGGGTGATCCTTAAGGACATCCAACGGCATGGCTCGGGAGGATCAGTGCACAACCATCACAACGGCCTGAAGACTGCGGCCCTGTTCGGCGTGCTCTGGGCGGTGTTGCTCGGCCTGGGTGCGCTGATTGCAACCGGGATGCGCAGCTCGGCGCCCATCTGGATCATGGCGCTGATCGGCGTCGGCACCACCGCGTACGGGTACTGGAACAGCGACAAGATCGCGATCCGGTCCATGCAGGCCTATCCCGTGACGGAGGCCGAAGCTCCCCAGCTGTACCAGATCGTCCGCGAACTGTCGGTCCGGGCGAACCAGCCGATGCCGCGGATCTACGTTTCGCCGACCATGGCGCCGAATGCCTTCGCAACCGGCCGGAATCCGCAGAACGCGGCGGTGTGCTGCACGCAGGGCATCCTGCAACTGCTTGACGCCCGCGAGCTGCGCGGCGTGCTGGGCCATGAGCTGATGCACGTGTATAACCGGGACATCCTGACCTCCTCGGTGGCTGCCGCCGTCGCCGGCGTGATCACCTCGGTGGGACAGATGCTGCTGTTCTTCGGCGGCGGTGACCGCCGCAATGCCAACCCGCTGGCCCTGATCGCGACGGCCCTGCTGGCGCCGTTTGCCGCCTCGCTGATCCAGATGGCGATCTCCCGGACACGGGAGTACGATGCCGACGAGGACGGTTCGGTCCTCACCGGCGATCCGCTGGCGCTCGCCTCCGCCCTGCGCAAGATCGAGCAGGGTGTGCAGCTCGCGCCGCTGCCGCAGGACCAACGGCTGGTGAACACCTCGCACCTGATGATCGCCAACCCGTTCCGTAGCGGCGGGGGCGTGGCGAGGATGTTCTCCACGCACCCGCCGATGAGCGAGCGGATCGGCCGGCTGGAGCGGATGGCCGGGCGCCCGCTGGGCTAGGGCGCGTTCCTAGCTGCGGAAGTTCACGAACTGCAGGTCGGCCTCGTCGAAGCCCTTCAGCAGGTTCATGGTTTCCTGGAGGTCGTCGCGGGACTTGGACGTCACGCGCAGTTCGTCGCCCTGGATCTGGGACTTGACGGACTTCGGACCCTCGTCGCGGATCAGCTTGTTGATCTTCTTCGCGAGGTCCTGCGCGATGCCCTCCTTGATGGTTGCCTCGAGGCGGTATTCCTTGCCGGAGGCGTAGGGTTCGCCCGTGTCGAGGGACTTCAGCGAGATGCCGCGGCGGATCAGTTTGGACTGGAGCACGTCCAGAACTGCCAGTACCCGCTCCTCGGAGTTGGCCTTCATCAGGATCTTCTCACCGCTGAAGTCGACCTCCGCACCGACGCCCTTGAAGTCGTAACGCTGCGCCAGTTCCTTCTGGGCCTGGTTCAGCGCGTTCGCGACCTCCTGCTTGTCGACCTTGCTGACGACGTCGAATGTGGATTCGCCTGCCATGACTGTCCTCCTGATGTTGTCCGGACGCCCTCCTGCAGGGCGCTGTTTTCTGCATTCCAGCCTAGTACGGATGCTCCCGTTGTGGAGGTGCCCCCGGCGGCCGGTGCTCACAGTCGGCTCAAAGCTGAACCCCGGGCGGAACGAAGCTTGCTCCGGCAGAGTTGTAGCCGTTGGAAGAGTCGCTTGAAAGGCAAGGCACATGAACCGCAAGGCCATCCGTTACGTCACCAGCTCCACCGCCGCGGCCGCGGGCTCCTTCACAACGGCCGCGACCACAGTGGCGGCGGCGGCCCTGGCGGCCTCCATCATCCTGAGTCCGGCCGCCCAGGCCTCGGTCCGCCTCGACGGGGTGCAGGCGGACCTGGCCCGGGCGGTGCAGCTGAACCAGGTCACACCGGAGCAGGCGGCGAAGTTCGAGGCGAAACTCGCGGACCGGATCCGCGGAGAAGCCTGATTTTCCGGGCCTCACGGGGCCATATGGCGCCGATTCGATTCTTCGGCCGAAGTTCTGTAAAGTTGTCTTGCCCGCGGTTGCTGGAAGCGGAACGGACTGGAAACAGGCGTTCCGAACACGGAAGCCACGAGTGATCTTCTTTTGAAGTTCGGCAGATTACCCGAGCGGCCAAAGGGGGCTGACTGTAAATCAGCTGGCAACGCCTACGGGGGTTCGAATCCCTCATCTGCCACCCTCGAAAAGCCTCCGGAACCACCAGGTTCCGGAGGCTTTTTGTTTGTCCGCCGCGCCGCTGCGGGTTGTGTTCCACCGGTGCTATCAGGCCATTTGCCACAAATGGCCGCTAAGTGTCTCCGATAGCGGCCAATTTCGGCGAATGGCCGCCAGGGTGGCGCCCGGCTGGCCGCCAGGGTGGCGCCCGGCAGGCCGTCGCCGGGCAGCTGCGCACCGGAAGACGGGCCCGACCAACGGCCCAGGCTGGACACGCTCTGGGGGGCATTTTCCGGGTGCAGCGCCCATAACCCGCACGGCTCCGTAAGCGACCTTCCGGCGTGAAATTCGGCGGTCAGGGAGCAATCGGCGTTCGGTCGACGGCGGCGAGGATGGCCGCGCCGAGGTCTGCGGGCCTGGTGAACTGCGGCCAGTGCCCGGTGGGCAGGTCTACGTATTCGACGTCGCGGACCCGCGCCAGTTCGGCCACGAGCGGGTGGCCGGCCGCAATCCATTCACGCAACGCGGCCGACGGAAATTCGCAGGCAATGACGGTGGCCGGGACGTCGTAGCGGCGTTCATCGCCGAGCCGCTGCTGGTCGCAGGCGACGCCCCTGGGTTCAGGAATGGCACGCGCCCGGAACGCGGCCCGGAGCTCCTCGTCCAGGTCGACGAGATCCTGGTCCTCGAAGAATTCCCACGGCGGCAACGGCACCTCATCGCCGTCGGCCGGCAGTTGGTCATTGACGACGCCGCCTTCCCCCAGCGGCCCGCTGTCCACGTAAATGGCCCGGGCCACGCGGTCCGGACGCGCGTCCACGGCGCCATGGATGATGGCGCCGCCGCCGGAGTGGCCGACCAGGACCACCGGGCTGTCGAAGCTGTCCACGGCGGCTACGACGGCGTCGATGTGGGTGCGCAGGCCGATGCCGGCACGCGGAGCGTCAACCGATTCCAGCCCGGGCAGGGTGAGCGGGTGGACCCGATGGCCCGCGGCGAGCAGCGGGGGCGTGACTTCCGACCAGGATGACGCATCCAACCAGAATCCGGGAACCAGAATAATGTCCATGGCGGCACCCTACGCGGTTCCGCCGTTCCCGACGACTCCCCTGAGGAGACGACACCCCGAGGACCGGACGCAGAATCGCCTGCTGCAGCATTACTGCAGAGTAGGGTAAAGCGCGTCGATCGTTGAGCCTGAGGAGTGGTAGTGAAATCGTTTGCATGTGGTGACGTTGTTCCCGGTTGTGAAGCCCGTTGGGTCTGCAGCACGGAGGATGAAATCTTGGTCAAAGTCGGCGCCCATGCCGCAGCCGTGCACGGCCTGACCGAACTGCCCGCTGAACTCGTCGGGTCGGTCCGCAAAGCGATCCACCCGGTTAGTTGATTCCGGCGGCGGACGCCCCACAGCCCGAAGCCGCGGAGTCGGCGGCGCCGGACTGGGAACGCCTGCTGGCGTCGGCCTGCGGCGGCGAGGGGCTGGCGGCGGCCTACCAGCCCATCGTTGACACCTCCCGGGGCACGGTGGTGGGCTACGAAGCCCTGGCGCGGTTTCCCGGTTACGCCGAAAAGAACCCCGAAATCTGGTTCTCGGCCGCTCGTGAGCACGGAAAAGCCGCCGAACTTGAGGCGGCGGCGCTTCGTAGGGCACTTGAGGCACGGGATACACTGCCGGCCAACTGCTTCCTGACCCTCAACGTCTCACCGGAATTGCTGACGTCGGAGAGCATCCGCAGCGTCTGGCGCGAGCAGGGCAAACTGGGTGGCCTCATTGTCGAACTGACCGAGCAGACCCCCATCGAGTCGTACGTGGAGCTGGAACCTGACTTGAACCAGCTGCGCGCCGCCGGGGCGCTGATCGCCGTCGACGACGCCGGCGCCGGCTACGCGGGGCTGCGGCACCTGCTGGCCCTCCGGCCCTCCATGATCAAGATCGACCGGGCCCTGATCCAGGACGTCGACCGGGATGAAGCGAAGCGTGCCCTCATCGGGATGCTCGGTGCGTTTGCGAGCCGAGTCGATGCGTGGATCCTGGCCGAGGGCGTGGAACGGGTCGAGGAGCTGGACGCGCTGGTGTCGCTGGGCGTCCCGCTCGTGCAGGGCTACTGCCTCGCCCGGCCGGCTCCGCCGTGGGCCGGCATCGACCTCGACCTGGCGCACCGGCTGGCCAGCACTCCTCCGGCGGCCCACAAGACGGTCATCCGTGACGTCGTCGAACCGGCGAGGACGGCGGTGAGTGTCACGCAGGCGGCCGAAGCTTTCGCCGCCACCCCGGCGCTGGAGGACATCGTCCTGCTCGGCGAGCACCTGCGGCCGGTCGCGGTGCTCGACGCCGGGGCGTCCGCGCTGGGAGTGGTGAGCCAGGGAATGCGGGTGAACCTCGATACCCCGTTGAGCCAGGCCCTGGCCCGTGCCATGACCAGGACCAAAGACCAACGGTTTGATTCACTCCTGGTGACGGACAACGCGGGCCGTTTCGCCGGCGTCGCCCGGATGGAGCGCATGGTCATTGCCCTTGCCGGGGCCGGGGAGCAGGCAGGTCCAGGGGGCCTGGCTGAGGCCGGGAACTAGGCGGGCTCAGCCGCGGCACCAGCCGGAAGGAGTACTGGCCGTTGACGCCTACGGGCGCCGCCGCCGGCGGGGTTGACCGAGATGCAAGGATGAGGGCATGTCCTTCTTCGACGATGTGCCCGCCCCGCCGCAGCGGCCCCGGATGCCCAGGCATGTCCCTCCCGTCTGGGCCGCACCGCCGTCGGACGAGCTGCCCGCCGTCGTCTCCGTGGGCCGTTTCCTTCAGCGCACCCCGCGGCTGGTGATGGCGGTGAAGAGTGTCGAGGTCTTCACCACCGGATGCCTGATCGAGGTGGTCTGGACGGTGCGCCGCGGCGGCGAGACCGACGCGCAATGGGCCGCGGTGACGGAGCAGTGCTTCAACCGGCCCTCCTTCCGCCGCGGCGCCAAGGACGACGGCGACGGCGGGCTCCGCTTCGGCGTCGGCTACGCGGACGGCCGGAAGGCCACGTTGGATGGCATGCGCCCCTGGGGGCCCGAGGAGACCGCGCCCGAGGTGCCGGTGCTGATGCCGGCCGGCGGCGGAGGCGGGTCGGGCAGCGACGAGGAGCTGAGCTCCTCCGGCAAATGGTGGCTGTGGCCGCTGCCCTCGGACGGCGACCTCCGGGTCGTGGCGCAGTGGCCGGACCGGGGCATGGACGAATCCTCGGTCCTGATCAGTGGCACGGCGCTTACGGCTGCGGGCGGGGAAATCCGGAAGTACTGGGACGGCAATGACTGACGAATCCTTCGGTTCCTTGCACCACGTGGAACTCTGGGTGCCGGAACTGGGCCGGGCCAGGAAGCAATGGGGCTGGCTGCTGACCGGGCTTGGTTACGACGAATACCAGGACTGGCCCCGGGGGCGGAGCTGGCGGCGCGGACCCACCTACATCGTCGTCGAGGAATCGCCGGACCTGACTGGCCGGACCCACCACCGAACCGCGCCCGGGTTGAACCACCTCGCGTTCCACGCCGGGACCCGGCAGCAAGTGGACAAAATGGTTGCGGAGGCTCCCGCCAACGGCTGGACCGAGCTGTTCCCGGAAAAATATCCGCACGCGGGCGGTCCCGGGCAATTTGCGGCACCGGAGCCATGGCCGGCGTCGCCGTCCTCCGCACACACCGAATAGGTGTCCGCCTTGGCGCCCTTGTTACTCGTGGGTAACATAGTGCGCATGCATCTGTTGCTCCGCACCCTGTTCCTGCTGATTACGTCGGCCCGCCGCTCGCCGCTGAGCATCTGGGGCACGTCTTCGCTGCCGCTCCGGGTCCTGCCGACGGACATCGACATCGCGATGCATGTCAACAACGGCATGTATTTCTCGCTGATGGACCTCGGCCGGTTCGACCTGATGGCGCGCAGCGGCACTTGGAAGGCCATCCGCCGGCGCGGCTGGACGCCGGTGGTGGCGGGGGAGACCATCGCCTTCCGCCGCTCCCTGCAGCTGTGGCAGCAGTACACGATCGAGACCAAGGTCATCGGCCTTGACGAGAAGGCCATCTACTTTGAGCAGCGCATGGTGGTGGACGGCGAAATCTACGCGCGGGCCCATATTGCCACCCGGCTGGTCAGCAAGGGCAAGCCCGTCAGCCAGGACGAGATCATCCGCGAATTCGGGGCGCCTCCGGCGGATCTTGAGCTGCCGGAGTGGATCCACGACTGGCGCGAAACCAACGCGCTGCCGGGTGCCCGCCGTGCGGCCCCGCACGTCTGGGCCTAAGCCCGCAGGATGTGCCAAGAGCGAAACGCCGGGGACTTTCGCGGCGGCTCGCGTACCGTTGAACCATGGCAACCGTAGACATTACAGGTGAACAGTTCGCATCGACCGTCGAGGACAACGACATTGTCCTCGTAGATTTCTGGGCCGAATGGTGCGGCCCGTGCAAGCAGTTTGGCCCCACGTATTCCGCTGTCTCGGAGAAGCACCCCGACGTGGTGTTCTCCAAGGTGGATACCGAGGCGGAGCAGCAGCTTGCGGCCGAGGCCGGCATCACCTCGATCCCCACGCTGATGGCCTTCCGCGAAAAGGTGCTGGTGTTTTCCCAGCCCGGCGCGCTGAACGCCCAGCAGCTGGAGCAGGTGGTCGACGCCGTCAAGGCCCTCGACATGGAGGAAGTCCACGCGCACGTGGCCCGCTCGCAGGCCGAGGCCGCTGCCGCCCCGCAGGACGGCACCCAGATCCCTGACCTCTGAGTCGGCTCCAGCAACTTAAACGGCTGAGAGCTTTTCCAGCTTGACGGGCTCGGCCAGCAGTGCGCTCAGGGATTCGTTCAGGTCCTGAAGGGCCGTGCCCTTGGCGTGCTTGTCCAGGTCCTCCTGCGAGGCCCACTGCTCGGTCAGCACCAGTTTGTCCTCGCCCGCCTCGGTCAGTTCGTAGCGGATGCAGCCCGGTTCGTTGACCACCTCGTCAATCGCGATTTCCAGGGCAAGCTTCACACGGAAGAATTCGCCGTCGTTGGGAATGAAAGTGGCCCGCAGGTCAATGGGTGCGCTCATGGCTTTTAGACTACCGGGCGGCCACGCCGACGTCGGACGATGTCCTGAAAATTTCCTAGGACTTCCACGCTTTACCCTTCTCATGCCGCCGCGCTGTTGGTAGCGTCACACCATGCTTGCGTATACAGCCGGGGACACTGACGTCCCGCTGATCGAGGAAACCATCGGCGACAATTTCGAGCGGATCGTCGCCCGGTTCCCGTACCACGATGCGCTGATCGAGGCCGCGGCGGTCCCGGGTGGGGAGGCCCGGCGGTGGAGTTATACCAAGATGAATGACGACGTCGACCGGCTGGCCCGCGCGCTGCTGGCCCTCGGCGTCGCGAAGGGGGACCGGGTCGGGATCTGGAGCCCCAACTGCGCCGAATGGACTATCCTGCAGTACGCCACGGCGAAGATCGGCGCCATCCTGGTCAACGTCAATCCGGCCTACCGCAGCCACGAACTTGAGTTCGTGGTCAAACAGAACGGCATGCGGATGCTGGTAACGGCGCCGTCGGACAGGAACAGCGACTACACCGGCATGGCCCGGCGGGCCCTGGCCGAATGCCCCGAATTGCTCGAACTCGTGTTCCTGCCCGACGCGGGCCTGCCGGGCCTCACCGCCGGGGACCCTGAAAGCGAGGCAGAGCGGACGTACGCTGAGCTGCTGAAGCGGGCCGACGACGTCGCACATGCCGGCCTGAAGGCGCGGATGGCCGAGCTGGACCCCTACGACGCGGTCAACCTGCAGTACACCTCCGGCACCACCGGCTTCCCGAAGGGTGCCACCCTCACTCACCACAACCTGCTCAACAACGGCTACTCCATCGGGGAATTGCTCGACTACACGGAGCACGACAGGGTGGTGCTGCCGGTGCCGTTCTACCACTGCTTCGGCATGGTGATCGGCAACCTGGCGGCCTTCAGCCACGGCTCTGCCACCATCATTCCGGGCCGCGGGTTCTCCCCGGCGGCCGCATTGGAGGCTGTGCAGGATTTCGGTGGAACGTCGCTCTACGGCGTGCCGACCATGTTCATCGCCGAACTCGCGCTGCCGGACTTTGCTTCTTATGACCTCTCGACGCTGCGCACCGGCGTGATGGCGGGCTCGCTGTGCCCCATCGAGGTGATGAAGCGGGTGATCGCGGAAATGAACATGCGCGACGTGGCCATCTGCTACGGCATGACGGAGACTTCGCCGGTCTCCACCATGACCCGCGGCGTGGACACCCTGGCGCAGCGAACGCAGACCGTGGGCCGGACCATGCCGCAGCTGGAGAGCCGGGTGGTGGACCCGGGCACCGGGGCGGTGTTGCAGCGCGGCGAGATCGGCGAGCTGTGTACCCGCGGCTACTCCGTGATGCAGGGCTACTGGAACCAGCCGGACAAGACCGCGGAGGCGATCGACGCCGAGGGCTGGATGCACACGGGGGACCTCGCCCGGATGGACCAGGACGGCTACCTCGTGATTGAGGGCCGGATCAAGGACATGGTGATCCGCGGCGGCGAAAACGTCTATCCGCGCGAGATTGAGGAGTTCCTCTACACCCACCCGGACATCCAGGACGTCCAGGTGATCGGGGTGCCGGACGCCGCGTACGGCGAGGAACTGATGGCCTGCGTGATCCTCAAGCCCGGAGCCGCGACGCTGGACGCCGCGGGCCTCGCGGAATTCTGCCGCGGCAAGCTGGCGCACTACAAGATTCCGCGCTACGTGGACGTCAGGGACAGCTTCCCGATGACCGTTTCCGGCAAGATCCGCAAGGTGGACATGCGCCAGGAGGCCGTGGCCCGGCTGCATCTCTGACCGCAACCGGCGTGCTGCGGGCCCCGCTTGAGGCTCGCGTCAGTGTCCGCGGTGGTCCTGGATGGTCATCCGCGGGCCGAAGACCGGTTTCCGGAAGCCGCTGAGCCCGATCACGCGGACCACGCGCTGCCGGTGGCCGGCCCAGGGCGCCAGCAACCGCAGCATGCCGGCGTCGTCCGTCCTGCGGCCGGTCAGGGCCGCACCGACGTAGGCGGCCAGATGATAGTCGCCCACCGCGATCGAATCCGGACAGCCGTGCGTGCGCTGCACCACCTCGGCCGCCGTCCAGACGCCGATCCCTGGGATGACCTGCAGCTTCGCCGCCGCCTCGGCCGCCGGCAGCGCCGCCAGGCGTTCCAGCGCGGCGGCGGAGCGCAACGCCCGCATGACGGTCGCCGCGCGCTGCGGCCCAACCCCGGCCTTGTGCCATTCCCACGACGGGATGCGCAGCCACTGCTCGGGCGTGGGCTGGACCATGAGGTTGGCGGGGGCCGCGGCGCCGGCACCGGGCGCCGCGGTCCCGAAGCGGTACATCAGGTAGCGGTAGGCGCGGCGGGCCTCGATCACCGTGACCTTCTGCTCCAGGACCGTGGGCACCAGCGAATCGATAATCCGGCCGGTGGCGGGCAGCCGGAGGGCACGGTTCCGGCGCCGGGCTTCGGCCACCATCCGGGGGAGGGTGGCGAGGAACGCCGGTTCGTCGAAGCCTGTCCAGTCGTCGTCGCGGCCCAGCAATCGGGGAACGGCCTCGACCGCGCTGGCGGCTCCCGGGCCCCAGGCGCGCGCTTCGATGCAGGGTGCGGCCGCCGGACCGGTGGCGGCCAGGCGCAGGGTGGCCGGGCCGGACGCGGTGGTGAACGCCATCCACAGCCCATCCGGGGTAACCCGGACCGAGGGATCGCCGTGGCCGCGCCGGAGCGTGCCAAGGGTCTGGAACAGATCGTACGGGCCGCCCGGATGCCACCGCAGCGCCGCGTCCGGGGCGGCAGCGCCGACGGGGAGTTCTGCGATGGTCACCCGAATATGTTCCCACGGCGGGGCGACGGCGGAGGTATCGGGGGCGTCCCCGCGGTGTCCCTGCCGTGGTGCTTCCGCGGCCGAGCTCCGCGGACCCAACGGCCCTGTTCCGCGGCCGCCCGACGAATTAGAATCCGGCTGTGGCGCGGATACTCCGTGCTCGCCCCGGTAACGGATCGCTTGATCGTCAGGAGTATGTGATGGCTGGTGGAGTGGTGCATTTCGAAATCCCCGCGGAGGACGAGAACCGTGCGGGGAAGTTCTACACTTCGGTGTTCGGATGGGAATTCAGCTCCGTGCCGGAGATGGGCTATGCCATGATCAAGACCACGCCGACGGATGCGGCGGGCATGCCCTCCGTTACGGGTTCTATCAACGGCGGCATGTTCCACCGTGAAGGTGATCTCAGGTCCCCGGTTATCACGGTGGACGTTGATGACATTGATGCGGCGTTGGAGCAGATCAATTCCCTGGGCGGCAGCACCGTTACCCCCAGGCAGGAAGTCGGCAGTATGGGCTGGGCCGCCTACTTCCGGGACACCGAAGGTAATATCGTGGGGCTCTGGCAGAACGCCCCGCGTGCCGGAGGCGCGGGCTCGGCTGCAGACGACCTTGGCGCCTGACGTCGCAGTGGTCCGGTCGCAGCGTTTCAGGGCATGCCGTTGACCAGCCACAGCGCCGCGATTGCCAGCGGGACGGTGAGGACGACGGCGACCAGTCCGGCCAGCGCGAAGCCGCCCCAGCGGATCTCGACGTTGAGCGCGCGCAGGCGTTCGTGCCAGAGCAGTGTCGCCAGCGACGCCCAGGGGTCACGAGCGGGCCGAAGTTCACGCCGATCAGCAGCGCCGCGAGCCGCAACGGCGAGCCGCCGACCGGTTCCAGCGCCAGGTAGGCGGGCAGGTTGTTGACCGCGTTGGCCGCGCCGGCCCCAAGGCCCGCCAGTTGGAGCAGCGCCGGCAGGCTGTCCCCGGACCCGGCAACGCCGGCCAGCGCCTTCGCCAGCCCGTTGGCGTGCAGCGTCTCCACCACCATGAATAGGCCGACGGTGAGCATGAGGGGCCGCCAGGGGACCATCGACCAGCGCAGGGTCGAGCGGCGGCGCCACAGGAACAGCGCCAACAGGACCCCGGCCGCAGCAGCGGCCGGGATGTACACCGGGATCCCGGACACCAGGGCCGGCAGCAGGAGCAGCATCAGGCCAGCCGAGGCATAGAGAAGCACCTGGTCCCGCACCCGGTGAGCAGGCTGCGGGCTGTAGCGGCCGCGCAACTCCTTTCGGAAGGCCAGCCACAGCAGCGCCAGGGGGAGCAGGACCCCTGCCAGCGCCGGCGCCCAGACCAACGCGGCGAACCCGGCCGGACTGAGGCCCAGCCGGCCTTGGGCGAGCAGATTAGTCAGGTTGGACACGGGCAGCAGCAGCGAGGCGGTGTTCGCGAGCCAGATGGTGGTCAGGGCGAAGGGCAGCGGCGGGATCCGCGCGTGGACGGCCAGCAGCACCACGACGGGGGTCACCAGCACCGCCGTCGTGTCCAGCGACAAAAACACTGTGGAGACCGTTGCCAGGGCGATCACCAGGAGCCACAGCAGCCGGACTCGTCCGCGGCCGAGGGCGGCCAGGCGGTCGGTGACCGCCCGGAACAGTCCGGCGTCGTCGACCAATTCCGTCACGAGGGACATGGCCACCACGAAGCCCAGCACCGGCACCGTGCGGTCCGTGAGCTCCTCGAAGGCGGGCCAGGGGAGCAGCCCGGTGGCCAGCGCCGCGGCCCCGGCCAGGAGCATGCCGACGGGAACCACGTAACTCCGCAGCGCTCTCAACCGTGTCCTTGGCTTCACGGCCCAATCCTCGCACCCGAGGTGCTGCGCGCGCGACCGGACCAGCCCGCGGCCGCGGAGACGGTAACTTTGTACCTATGAAGTACGCCCAGTCCATCTTGGACCTCATCGGCAACACGCCGCTCGTCAAACTCAACCACGTGACCGACGGCATCGCCGCCACGGTGCTGGTGAAGCTCGAATACCTGAACCCCGGCGGGTCCATCAAGGATCGCATCGCCGCCAAGATGATCGACGAGGCGGAGCGCAGCGGCAAGCTCCTGCCCGGCGGGACCATCGTGGAGCCCACGTCGGGCAACACCGGCGTCGGCCTGGCCCTGGTGGCGCAGCAGAAGGGCTACCGCTGCATCTTCGTGGTCCCGGACAAGGTCGGCGAGGACAAGCGCGCCGTCCTCCAAGCCTACGGCGCGGAAGTCGTGGTGACGCCCACCGCCGTCGCCCCGGACAGCCCGCAAAGTTACTACGGCGTCTCGGACCGACTGGTCACCGAAATCCCCGGCGCGTACAAGCCGGACCAGTTCTCCAACCCGGCCGCACCGGCCAGCCACTACGAGTCCACTGGCCCGGAGATCTGGCACGACACAGACGGCAAGATCACGCACTGCGTGATCGGCGCGGGCACCGGCGGCACCATCACCGGCACGGGCCGCTACCTCAAGGAAATCTCCGCGGACCGGCCCGAGGCCGACGGCGGCGTGGTCAAGATCATCGCGGCCGACCCTGCCGGTTCGGTCTACTCCGGCGGCACCGGCCGGCCGTACTTCGTCGAAGGCGTCGGCGAGGACATGTGGCCGGTCAACTACGACAAGGCCGTTCCGGACGACGTCATCGCCGTCAGCGACGCCGACTCCTTCGCCATGACCCGCCGGCTGGCCCGGGAGGAGGGCCTGCTGGTGGGCGGCTCCTCCGGTATGGCCGTCGTCGCCGCGTTGCAGGCCGCCAAGGACCTGCCCGCCGACGCGGTCGTCGTCGTGATCCTGCCCGACTCCGGACGCGGCTACCTCGCGAAGATCTTCAACGACCAGTGGATGCGCTCCTACGGCTTCCTGTCCGGCGGCGACGAAGCCTCGGTGGAGGAGGTGCTCAAGGCCAAGACCGGCGAACTTCCGGACCTGGTGCACATCCACCCCAACGAGAGCGTCCGGGACGTCATCAACATCATGAACGAGTACGGCGTCTCGCACATCCCGGTGCTGTCCGCGGAGCCGCCGGTGGTGATGGGCGAGGTCCTCGGCGCGGTGGACGAACGCACCCTGACGGCCAAGCTCTTCCGCGGCGAGGCCAACCTCACCGACAACATTTCCGACCACATGGAGGCCAGGCTTCCCGTGATCGGTTCGCTCGAATCGATCTCGACGGCCCGCGAACTCCTCTCCGACACCGACACCCTGATGGTGACGTTCGTCGGCGCTCCGGTGGGGATCCTGACCCGCCACGACCTCCTCGCCTACCTCAGCAACTGACCAGTTCAAGGAGTCCCATGTCCCAGCCAGAAAGCTCTTCCGCGACCAACGCCGGGTTCAACACCCGCGCCGTGCACGCCGGCCAGGCCTTCGAGCCGCGTACCGGCGCGGTGGTGCCCCCGGTGCACTTCTCGTCCACCTACGCCCAGGACGGGATCGGCGGCCTCCGGGCCGGCTACGAGTACGGCCGCGGCACCAACCCCACCCGCGACGCGCTGCAGGAACAGCTCGCCGCGCTGGAGGGCGGTACCGCTGCCTTCTCGTTCAGCTCGGGCCTGGCCGCCGAAGACTCGATGATCCGTGCCCTGACCCGGCCCGGGGACCATATTGTGCTCGGCAATGACGCCTACGGTGGCACGTACCGGCTGATCAGCCGCGTCCTGGGCGAGTGGGGGATCGGCAACACCCCGGTGGACATGTCCGATCTCGATGCCGTCGCGAAGGCCGTTGCGGCAGGCGGCTCGGCTTCCGGCGGCGGCAAAACCCGCCTGGTCTGGGTCGAGACGCCGTCGAACCCGATGATGAAGATCACCGACATTGCGGCGCTGGCCGAGGTGGCGCACTTCGCCGGAGCCCTCCTGGTGGTGGACAACACCTTTGCTTCGCCCTACCTGCAGAACCCGCTGGCGCTCGGCGCCGACGTCGTGGTGCACTCCACCACCAAGTACATCGGCGGCCACTCCGACGTCGTCGGCGGCGCGATCATCGTCAACGACGCAACGCTGGCCGAGAAGATCGGGTTCGTGCAGTTCGCCGTCGGCGCCGTGTCCGGGCCGATGGACGCGTTCCTCACCACCCGGGGGCTGAAGACCCTGGGCGTGCGCATGGACCGGCACAGCGACAACGCCCAGGCTGTCGCCGAATGGCTGCTCGAGCGCCCGGAGGTGGAGGCCGTGCTGTACCCGGGCCTTCCCTCGCACCCCGGCCACGAGCTGGCGAAGAAGCAGATGAAGAAGTTCGGCGGGATGATCTCGGTGCAGTTCAAGGGCGGCGAGGCGGCGGCGCGCACCGTGGCCGAGTCCACCTCCGTGTTCACCCTGGCGGAGTCCCTGGGCGGCATCGAATCCCTGATGAACTACCCCTCGGAGATGACGCACGCCTCGGTCAGGGGCACCGAACTGGCCGTCCCCGTGAACCTGATCCGGTTGTCCTGCGGCATCGAGGACGTCGAGGACCTGATCGCGGACCTCGAGCAGGCGTTCGCACGCCTTGAGACGGGCAGCTAGCCTCCGGTGACCGTTGTTTCCAAGGCAGCCCGCAGCACCACCCGCGGCTGGATAGCGACGGCGGCCGGCGCGGCCGCCGTCGTCGCCGCGCTCGTGGTGCTGTACTCCGCGTACATCCCGCTGATGAACGACTTTGAGGTCTACTTCTACGGCGGAAACCGCGTACTGCAGACGGGCGAGGCCGGCGTGAACGAGCTCTACGCCCCCCGCGACGGGCTGCCCTTCACCTACCCGCCCTTCGCCGCGCTGATCTTCGCCGCCCTCGCCACGCTGGGCCAAAGCGCCGGCAGCCTCATCTTCATTGCCACGGCGCTGCTCGGCGCCGCCGTCGTGTCCGCCTGGTTGGCCCGGCACTACTTCGGGCTGGGCCGCTGGCGGGAAGCCGTCGCGGACTGGCGGTTCCGGGCCTTGGCGCTCGCCGGCACCGCGGCGATCCTGCTGATGGGGCCGTGGCGGGACACCTTCGACTTCGGCCAGATCAACATCATCCTGATGGGCCTGATCCTGGCCGACTTCGCGCTCTACGGAAAATCGCGGGCAGGCGAGTTCCGCTGGCCGGCGGGCCTGCTGATCGGGATCGCGGCCGGTATCAAGCTGACCCCGCTCGCCTTCGGCCTGTACTTCCTGGTCCGCCGCGACTTCAAGGCCCTCGGCTGGATGGCCGTCGGATTTTTCGGCTCGATCGCGCTGGGCTGGGCCATGCTGCCCACGGCCTCGGTGACGTTCTGGACCAAGATCCTGCCGGACACGGGACGGATCGGAGGTCCCGCGTACGTGGACAACCTCTCCGTCAAGGGCCTGCTGCTGCACCTGGGCCTGCCGGACTCCTCCCTGACAACCCTGGTGTGGCTGGTGCTCTCCCTCGCGCTCGCCGCCGTGGCCGCACTCGTGATCAAGTGGGCGGTCGAGGCGGAGGAGAACTTCGTCGCCGTGTCCGCCACCGCCCTGCTGATGCTACTGATCAGCCCGGTGTCCTGGTCCCACCACTGGGTCTGGATGGCCGTCGCGCTGCCGTGCATGGGTTTCGCGATCCACCGGGTGCCCTCGCGCAACGGCAGGATGCGGCTGGCCGGCTGGATCATCGTGGCCGCCTCCGCGGTCGCGTTCTACCTGACGCCCAAGTACCTGGCAGTCATGGCCGGGGCCCAGGAATGGGGCAAGGACCCGCAAACGCAATGGCAGCTCATTGTCGCGAGCCTGGGCGTGGTCTGCGGGATGGCGATGCTGGTGTACTGGGCACTGGCCTACCGGCCCTCCCGTGCCGCGCTGAGGGTGGCGCCTTAGTTTCCGTTCAGGGGCTAGCTTTCTTGAAGATAGCCAGCTAGGGTGCCGGTATGGCACTTCGATCCGATTGGTCCCGGCGCACCTGCAGCATGGCCCGCGGCCTGGATATCCTCGGCGATCCGTGGGGCATGCTCGTCCTCCGGGAAGTCTTTTTCGGCAACGGGCGCTTCGACGCCATCAAGGCCCGGCTGGGGGCCTCTGACTCGGTCCTCACTCGGCGCCTGGCTGCCCTCGTCGAGGCCGGTCTGCTCACCCGCCGGCCCTATGACGACGGCGGCAGGCCCCGTCAGGAGTACGTGCTCACCGCCAAGGGCGAGGATGTGCTGCCGGTACTCAACGCCGTCGTGATCTGGTCCGAAAAGCACCTGTCCGCGCCGTCCGAACAGGCGCACATGTTCGTGGTCCACAGTGGCTGCGGGCAGCGCACCACCTCGGCGGACAGCTGCACGGCCTGCGGCAAACGGCTCACGGCCGAAAACACCAGCTGGCACAGCCTCACCCGGACCGCCACCCCGGTATCCCTCGCCACCGCCCCGGCGACACAGGAGACGACACAGACGAACGGAACCGCAGCATGAGTGAGCCCCGGACCACCCGCCGCCCCTCCACTCGGCGCCGCATCCATCCGGCCTGGACGGTCGCCGCCGTCGCGTTCCTGGCCCTGGTCGGCGCCGCCGGCTTCCGGGCCGCCCCCGGCGTGCTGATGGTGCCGCTGCAGACCGAGTTCGGCTGGTCCACCACGGTCCTCTCGGCCGCCGTGAGCATCAACCTGGTGCTCTTCGGCCTGACGGCACCGTTTGCCGCGGCCCTGATGGAACGCTTCGGGATCCGCGCCGTGACCTCGGTGGCGCTGGTGCTGATCGGGGCCGGCAGCGCCCTGACCGTGCTCGTGAACCAGTCCTGGCAGATCCTGCTGACCTGGGGGCTGCTGATCGGTCTCGGCACCGGATCCATGGCGCTGGTCTTCGCCGCCACGATCGCCAACACCTGGTTCGCCAAGAGCCGTGGACTCGTGGTCGGAATCCTCACCGCGGGCAGCGCCGCCGGGCAACTGGTGTTCCTGCCCTTCATCGCCGCCCTCGCCCAGAACCCGGGCTGGCGGCAGGCCTCGCTGCTGATCGCCGCCGGCGCGTTCGCCGTGGTGCCGCTGGTACTGAAGTTCTTGAAGAACTCACCGGCCGACGTCGGAGCACTGCCGTACGGCGCCGAAACGGCGGCGGAGCCCGAACCTGCCAGTAGCGCAGCCAGTAGCGCAGCCGACAGCGCCGCCGGGGGCGGGGCCGCGGAGCCGGGAGGCCCGGCCGGTGCAGCCGAACCCCGCCGGAACGCCGCCGTCCGGGCGCTCCAGGTGCTCAAGCGGGCCAGTAGGGTCCGGACCTTCTGGGCGCTTGTGGCGGGCTTCGCGATCTGCGGGGCCACCACCAACGGCCTGATCGGCACCCACTTCATCCCCTCCGCGCACGACCACGGCATGCCCGAAACCACCGCAGCCGGACTGCTCGCCGTCGTCGGGATCTTCGACATCGTCGGCACCATCGCGTCCGGCTGGCTCACGGACCGGTTCAACCCGCGGATCCTGCTCGCGGTCTACTACCAGTTCCGCGGCATCGGGCTGCTCGTCCTGCCGCTGCTGCTCAGCGCCGAGGTCCAGCCCAGCATGCTCGTGTTCGTGGTCATCTACGGCCTGGACTGGGTGGCCACCGTCCCGCCGACGGCCGCGATCTGCCGCCAGGTGTTTGGTGCTGACGGCAGCGTAGTCTTCGGCTGGGTTTTCGCCGCACACCAGCTCGGCGCCGCCGCGGCGGCGTTGGCCGCCGGCGCCGTCCGTGATGCCACCGGCCAATACACCTACGCATGGTTTGCCGCCGCGGCGATG
>JAPLAM010000010.1 GCA_026393275.1 Arthrobacter sp. | reverse complement strand
GGCGCCCCAGCGGGAGCGCACCCGGGCCTTTCTGGTGGATCGGGGCGTCACCGAACAGGCGGCCCGCTATCTGTGCGCCGCCCATCTCGGCGCCACCTTCGAGGCGTGGCTGCAGTGGGCCGCCGGCGGCGACCCGGACCCGGTGCCGTACCTCATGGCAGCCATGGACGTCCTGCAGATTCCGCGCGGCTGAGCCCAGTCGGAATAGGGAAGAGGAAGGGCGAGCCGGGATGTCCCGCCGCCGTCCGCCCCGCTACCGCGATCTGCCCGCCGACGCGCGCCGGCGAACGACGTACTCGGCCGCCGCAAGGTTGATCACCCAGGCCGACCCCAGAAGCACGGCCCGGGTCGCTTCGTCTGGCTGCCCGAACAGCAGCATCCACGGCAGGCCCACCAGCGCCTGCGTTCCGGCGGCCACTCCGATCGCGTAGCCGCGGGTCATCCACGTGCCGTGCCGCACAAAGTCCCGCCGCAGAATCGCGGCGACGCCCAGGACGATGCTCATTGCCATGGCCGAGCCGAAGACGAGCCGCAGGACGAAGAGGGCAGGGCCGTCGCCGGGCGGCAGCGGATAGAAGCAGGTCATCCACAGTCCGGACAGGGCGGCCAACAAACCCGCCGGCGCCAGGATACGGCCGGCGATGCGGTGCCAGCCGCGGCGGCCGCGCAGTGAGGGCAGGAACTGGAACGCCCCCAGCATGCTGTAGGTGGTGACGCTCACTATATGCGTCACCACCGGGATAGGCGAGGCGAAGAACCGGGCGTTCTGCGGCGTAACGGCGGCCCCGCCCGTCAGTTCCGTCAGCCGGGCGGCACCCGCAAGTACCGGGATGAGGCTGAGTAGGAGCAAGCCGACGGGCACCGGCCACTGGGGGCGACGGCGGACGCGGCGGACGGCGGCATTGAGGACGGGTGTTGTCATGGCGAGGTCCTTGGCTGGGGTGGCCCACACTTTGCGGTGTACGGCGTACACTGCGTGCCATCAACGCTAGGTGTACGCCGTATACTTGTCAATAGGAAACCGTTAGGGAAGGGTGGCCGGATGACCCAGCAAGCGGAGCGGACGCGCCGGATTCCGTTGAGCCGGGACCGCGTGCTGACCGCCGCCGTCGCACTGGCCGACGAGGCGGGGATCGAGGCGCTGAGCATGCGCCGACTCGCCCAGCGGCTCGGCGTCGTGCCGATGGCGCTGTACAAGCACGTGGCCAACAAGGAGGAGCTCCTCGACGGCATGGTGGACGTCCTGGTCAGCGAGATCGACCCGCCCGTCCGCGGTGCCGCCTGGAATGACGCCGTCCGCCTGCGGGTGCTCTCGGCCCGGAATGCACTCCTGCGTCACTCGTGGGCGCGGCAGGTTCTGGAATCGCGCAATAACAAGTCACCTGCGGTTCTTGGCTACATGGACTCGTTCATCGGGATGTTCCTGGCCGGAGGCTTCTCCATCGACCTCACCCACCACGTCATGCATGCGCTGGGCAGCCGCATGTGGGGGTTTACCCAGGAGCTGTTCCAGGACTCCGGCGGAGGGGCCGCGGCGGGACCTGCGGACCTTGGGCCCGAGGCGCGGGCCGCCGTGTTCCGCGAGATGGCCGAGCGGTATCCGAACATCCTGAAGGTCGCGACCGTCTCGGCGCACGAGGACTCGGTGGCGGGTCAGGGCTGCGATGACCAGTTCGAGTTCGAGTTCGCCCTCGATCTGCTCCTGGCAGGCTTCGAACGCCTGCATCGGCAGCACTGGTCCTCGACGCCGGCCAAACCCTAGGCTCCCGGCCGGCGGATAGGGGACGACGACGGCGGGATGTCCCGCGGTCGTCGCCCCCGGTGGTCTTTGCGCCGCTTATCCCGGGTCAGGCGTTGGCGTGCTCGGCGAGGATCGCGTCCACCTGGCCCAAGGCCTGCTTCATGCCTTCCTCCATGCCCATGGCCACAATCTCCTCCATCTGCTCCTCCGCTTCGAAGGTGGAGTGCACGGTCATCCGGGTGCGGTCTCCGATCGGTTCCAGCGTCACCACGCCGCGGACTGCGCCCATGTCCGCCACCGGATCGCCGTTATCGTCCGAGAACCCGTCGTCGAACTCCAGGCGGTGCGGGGCCTCAATGGCGACAAAGCGCCACCAGCCGCGGGCCTTCTCGCCGTTGGGTCCCGTCATGTAGTAGGTAACCTCGCCGCCCGGGACGAAATCGTGCTTTTCGAAGGTGGCCGGCCAGGTGGGCGGACCCCACCAGCGCTCGAGCTGGCGCGGATCTTCCCAGATCTGCCAGACGCGTTCGACGCCGGCGTCAAACTCCGCGACGACGCTTAGGCTCAGCGCCTCAAGATTCTTGACTGAACTGATGACTGTCATGTCGAACCCTTCTTATCCTTCAGCTTCGGTAGTTTTGTCTTGCCTGCTGGTCATGGGGTTGTCGGTGGTCCCGTCTCAGCGAGCAGGTCCGCGATCCGTTCGCTCCGCTGCCGCCATATGACCTCGTACTCATCGAGCAGCCGGCGGGCCTTTTGCAGCCCGTCGTGGTTGGCCCGCACAATCTGCTCCCTTCCGCGCTTCTCCTTGGTCACCAGGGAGGCGCGTTCCAGCACCGCCACATGCTTCTGGACGGCGGCGAAACTCATGGTATAGAGCGCGGCGAGACCGGAGACCGAGTACTCCCCCGTCGTTACGCGCCGCACAATGTCGCGGCGGGTCGCATCGGCGAATGCCTGGAATAGACGATCCACTGCCTCATCACTCAACTGATCTACAACCATTTGGTTGTAGAATAGCCCGGGGCTTCCGGGGTGTCAATGGGTCCGGAAAAGTCCCGAGTCGCATCTGTGGCAGGTTCGCGCCTTTTCGAACGGAGGTTGGCGGAGGCCGTTGAGGGCGCGTCTACTCGCACCAGTTCGGCAGGAAGCCGGGGACAGTGAGCACCAAGGCTCCGGTTTTGACGTCAACGACGGCGGTCTCCATGGCGGTCGGCGCCGGGCGGTTCGGGTACTGATCCCCGACATAGCCGGGCGCGGCCGTTTCAATGGCGAGGTGCTCGCCCGTTGGCGAGAGGCAGACGTTGGCTATGCGGGACCGGCCGGGCTCCGGCCGGTAGAGCATCTTTGGGCCGTTCCGGTCGGTGACGTTGACCACGGAGCGCTCATTTCCTGCGTCAAAGGTGCTGGTCACCTGCGCGTAGAGGCCGCCGCTGTTCAGAAGGAGCGGAGGCCCGGCCGTAGCCGTCACCCCGTCCGGACTGCTTTTCAGCCCGGCACCCTCAGCGACGCTCAGTTGCGTAACGGTCCCGGTGGCGAGGTTGATGGTCGAGTAGCGCTCCGGGTCTATGCCTTGGCGGAGTGCCCGGTCGGCGACGACGAGGTCGCCGGTGCCGGGGACGAAGCCGAGCAATCCGCCGTGCGTGCCCAGCGGGGTGACTTTGCCTGGGCTCAAGGGATCAAGGACGAACATCGACAGGCCGTCGTTCTGTACCACGAGCGTGGTTGACCCCGGGACAAATTTCCAGTCCGCCGCGGAGATCTGGCCGTTGATCCCCTCGACCTGCTTCGGGGAGGCGGAAGGGTCCTCGACGTCGTAGACGAAAAGTTTCTTACTGGGCTGGTCCGTGGACGACGAGCTGGTGAAGGTGTAGCCAACCAGGTGGCCCGACGCGGCCGCCCGCAAGTTCTCCACTTTCCCGGCCTTGGGCAGTGGCACGATCCGCGGGGACCCGCCGTCGAGCGGCACGATCTCGAGAGCACTGGTGTTGTCCTCGTTGAGCGTCGCAAGGGCCAAGGCCGTGGGAAGGGCGGCAAATTCCTGGATCCGCGGGGCACTGGCAAGTACCGTGGTCTTCCCACCGCCGGAGAGGTTGGCCCCCCGGATGGCGTCGGGGATCTTCTTCCCTGCACCGTCGAAGCCGGCATTCCGTTCCAGCGTGTAGATCTCAAAAGAGGCGGTGCCGGAGGCGCGGTCCAACGCGGAGACGGAGTTCGGATGCTGCAGCTCCGCCAGGTTTCCGGCCGTCAGGGCGCCTGCGAGGATGGCAAGAATTGCGATGGTGCCGTAGAGCGAGCGAACAAAACCACGCCTCGCGCGGCGCGCCGCGGCTTTCTGTTTCGCCGTCTCCTTGGCAGTCGGCTTGGTGGATGGTTTGGCCGCCGGCCTGGCCGCCGGCTTGGCAGTCGCCTTCGCGTTCGGCCTGGCCGTCGGCTTGGTGGTTGGCTTAGTAGACATAGGGCTGCGCCGGCTGTGCGACGGGAGTGATCGTGTCGGGGATGAGCACCACCGATTCGCGGCTGGTGGAATTGGGGTTCGGGCGGAACCCGCTGGTGAGGGTCACCCAGCTGTCATTCTTGTATTCGTTCTGCCAGCCGGGGTGGTAGACGGGCACGCCGATAGGTTGGGCGTCGACGGCGCAGCAGGTCACCACGAAGCGCGTCACGAAGAACACGTTGGCCGGATCGCTCTTGTCCGGAGTGACAAACCCGGTCACGGTGGCGGTCTTGCCGGCGAAGAAATCCGCGCCTGCGCCCGAGCGGAGCAGCGAGGCCCAGTCCCTGACGGTGAACGACGAGTAGTCTCCCCCCGCGAGCTTGCCGGCGTCGTTTTGGACGAGCGCCGAGGCGGAGCCGTTGAGGCCCCGCTGGGAGACCGTCGCCGTCGTGAGCGTTGACGGTGGCAGGACCAGCAGGCCCACCACCGCAGCGGCGATGGTCAGGATGCTGCCGGCGGGCCAAAGCCATCCCCACCGGGTAGCCCGGGTTTCAGCCTTTTCGTGGTGGTGCTCGTCAGTAGCGGCGGGTGCCAGGGCAAACGCCGCCAGGGCCAGCACGGCGGCAATCACGGCCATGACCATGGTGAACACGAAGTATCGCGGATGGATGTAGAGGGCGAGCTGGCCAGTCAGGCCGAGCCACAGCGTAGCGACGATGCCGATGAGGCTCAGGGCCACACCCTGCCAGCGGCGAATGATCCTTCTAGTGAACATAGTTGACCGCCAATCCGAGCACGGCGGCGCACAACGCCACCAGCACGCTCAACTGAACGAGGGTTTTGGAGGTGAACGTGGTCCGTAACAGGGCGAGCATCTTTACGTCGATCATCGGCCCGAACACGAGGAACGCCACGATGGCCCCCGGCATGAACGTTGCGCCGAAGGACAGAATGAAGAAGGCGTCAACGTTGGAGCAGATGGCAACAACGAAGGCCAAGAGCATCAGGGCCACCACGGACCAGACCGGGTTGCTCCCGAGCGTGACGAGCACCTCCCGGGAAACGGCGACCTGGATGATTCCGGCCAGGGCGGCGCCGATGAAGAGGGCCGGCATCATGGCGCCGGTTTCCTGGACGAACATCCGCACGCTACGTGCCGACTTGCCTTGTTGGCCACCGTGGTGGTCGTCCACGGCGCAGGCCGCCTGGAACCGGGGCGTCAGCAGGTCCGCCGGGCGTGGATGCCGGCTGTAGATCCAGCCCACGAGGTTCGCGATGAGGAAGCCGCCAAGAATGCGGGCGACCAGGATGTTGTTGTCCCAGCCGAAGGCCTGCTGCGTGGTGATGATGGTGATGGGGTTCAGGATCGGCGCGGCAAACAGGAACGTCATGGACTCGGCCACCGTCAGGCCATTGACCATGAGCCCGCGGGCGAGGGGGACGTTGCCACATTCACACACAGGAAGCAGCATGCCCAGCAGAGACAGGACTATCCGCCGCAGAAAAGGGGTCCTCGGCAACCGGCGCAGCAGCAGCCCCTCGGGAAGCCAGATCTGCACGGCGATCGAGAGTACGATCCCGAGGAAAACGAACGGCAGGGATTCAATGACGACGCTGATCGACAACGTGGCAAAGTCCCGCGCGGCGTTGGCCATCCCCGCCCCGTCCGCGGGCGTCGGAACTAGGAACCGCACCAAAAAAAGCACCGTCAGGACGGCGACTCCAACCAACAACCCGGCGGCGGACCTGCCCCGCACGGCACCTGCCGGGCCGGCGGCCGCTATGACGGGCGCCGGCAGGCCGCGTTTGTCTGTGGCTGGCAGCGGCATGAGCACTCCTTCTGCGACGGGCGGGGCGCCCCGGCCCCGAGGGCCGACACGGGCGACTGTACAGGCTGAGCATGACGACGACTAGGGCCCATAATGCCCTTCCCACGGCCCGGGCCCGGGGCCCTCACGCCAGAAACGTCCGGTGCACGTCGCTGCCGTAGCGGCGGATGATGTCCCGTTTGGCACTCTTGAAGGCCTCCAGGTCCCCGCCGTGGCCGTGCTGTTCCGTGCGGCGCCGGGCGAGTTCGTCCGCGATCACGTCCAGGAAGAGTTCGGCCAGCAGCAGCCGCGCCGAATCACGGAATCGCCCGCGCCCGTCGATGTAGAGCTGGACGGTGGGGGCGGCGGTGTTGATGATGACCTTGCGTTCCTCCGCGCTGTATACGGCGCGGTCGGCGCTGTTATGCAGGCTGCGGAAGTCGTAGCCGGTGAAGAGGTCGATGCCGTGGTCGCGGCTGGGGCGGTGGCCTTCCCGGTGCGGCGCCGGCTGCAGCGCGGCCGCTTCCGCGGCTAGCGCATGGTGCGGCGGCTGGTCGCCGGTGTGGTGCGAGGCCTGGTCGGCGATGACGATTTCGCACAACGCCCAGTAGTCGCCGTCCCGGACGGTGAGCTCGCCCCGGTCACCGTCCCGTTCGCCCCGCACGGTCCATTCGAGCCGTCGTGTCTGCCCCAGCGCGGCGACGGAGATCGGGCCCGGTTCCGGGTCGATCCGCAAGGCGCCGGCCAGCTCCACCTCAAAGGTGAGCATCCCGCCGTCGGGCAACTGCGCCGGATCCAGCAGCAGGGCGATGTGGAAAGGATGATCCGGAGGACGGTAATAGAAGGGGGTGCTGAAGCGCAGCGCCGCGGGTTGCCCGCCAACGTCCGGGGAGCCGTCCCCGGTCCGGGGCGGCGGCGCCGTTTCCAGCCCCAGGTCGACGACGGCCGCCTCACTCATATGCTGCAGCAGATGCTCGATCATTTCAGCGGTGCGGCCGGAAGTGGTGGCGCGTTCCAGATGAGTGAGTTTCTCCTTCTCGTTCTGCACGGAACCGGCGATGAGCTGGCTGACGGCCTGGGAAAACGCCGCCACGAAGGGGTCCCGAGGGTTCAGGCCCTCGCGCTCGTCACTGATGATCGCACGGCCGCGTCCGAGCATTTCGGTCAGGGCGTCACAGTGGACGGCGCCGAAGAGGTATTCAGTGCCCACCTGGTTTTCGAATTCGAACAGCTGGCAATCGAGCGCGGCCTTCCCGGAGAGGACGAGGAGGCCGTTGGTGCGTTCGTCTCCCTTGAGGGTCAACTCGGTGCCCGTTGCGCGTTTCAGCGTGAGGGTGAACGGATACGTCCGGTCTTCAAAGCTGACGCTTCCCGGCTGGTCCGGCCCGAGCAACAACTGCGCCGCGGGTTCAAGGAAGCGGACCGGCTCGCTGCGGTACTCGCCCGATCCGGGCCCTCCGTGCTCCAGCTCCACGCTCCGTCGGCCCAACACCGCACGAAGGTAAAAATTGTTGGACAGGGACTGCAGCAGGGTGCTGTGCTGGCTGATCCGCACGCGGTGGTTGTCGACGACGACCGTCACCCTGGTGCCGCTGGCCGCCGGCGCTTCATCGACGCCGAGCCGGGCGTAGTCGGCCGGGAACGCGCGGCGGTCCTCCCCGCCGTCGTCGTAGAGATAGCCGCCGTTCTCGCCGCGGAACACGTCGATCCGGGTGAAGCGGCCGTCTTGGATGGTCTCGATCCAGCCGTGACCCAGGCCGAAGATGGCCTGCTTGAGGCCTCGGCCGAAGTAGCCACGCCCGTCGCCAACGCCACGCGCGAGCGGGCTGTGCGCGCCTCCGTAGCTGAGGATCCGGCCGGCCTGCTCGAAGGACATGCCCTCCGCCTGGTCGCTGACCATCAGCACCGCACCGGCGTGGTGCCGCTCGTACCGCACCTGGATCCGGCCGCCCCCTTCGGCGTCGGATCCTTCGGCTTCGGATCTTTCGGCGTCGGCTTTTTGGCGGCGGGCGTAGCTGTCGTCGCTGTTGGTGATCAGCTCCACCAATGCCTTCTCCACCGAGGCGAAGCGCCGCGAGTCGATCCCGATCACGCGCTGGTCCACCTGGATTTCGGCCACCGCCATGCTGATGCCCCCGCTCCCGCTCCCGAAGCTGTGCTTTGCCCTCTACCGGGACAGTAGCAGTCCGGTGCGGGTCAGCCTAGGAGTTGAGGGCGGAGGCTTCCAACGCATCCGCCTCACGGTCCGCGGGCCGGCTGATAAAGCCGTTCAGCCAGGCGAGCGCGTCCGCCCGGGACGTGAAGAACTCGTGCGGGTACCGGGTATCCCTGCCGGTGGCCGCAGCCACAACTCGGTCCACCGGGCTGGACCCCAGAACGGCTATCGCGGTGACGTCGGCCGAATTGGCGAACTCGTAGCGGGCCGCGGCACTGATCACCACATCGGTCATGACGGAGAGCATCGGCATTGGCCGGCCCTGGATGACCAGTTCGGCGGCCCGCATGGCGTCCCGGGCCTCGCCGACGTCAACAAACGAACCGGGGATCCAGACAGACTCGATGACGCCGTCACGAATGCTCAGGGAGTTCTTCCCGTTCGCGGCAAGGATCGGCTCCGGCGCGGCCCCTGTCGTCAACGGACACCGGCCCTCTTGCGCCGGTCCGTGTCGCCGCGGAGGTCACGGTTGAGGCGGCGGTCACCGTGGTAGAGGATCGACTCCCAGTCGACCTCTTCCGGTGACTTCGGAATGATCTGCGGACGCTCCGGCGCGGCTTGTTTGGGCTTGACGTAGAGCCAGTTCAGCACCCCCAGGAAGATGTCGACGATCGAGTTCCTCAGCCCGATGTATGCGCGGATGGCGTACGCTGCCATGACCGCGTTGAAAGCCGCGAAGGCCGCGTTGGTCCAGTTCTGCTGCATCAGATCACGCCAGACCGTGAACAGGGAGAACACCACGATCGCGTACGGCGCCAGGACGTAAATCGCCGGGGCGGCGGTCCGGTCCTTGACTTTCGGGGTACGCGCGAACGGTATCTTGTCGCCGGTGAGCGCCTGCTGCAGGGACTTTACGACGCCGGCCAGGTTCACCGGCATCAGCACCAGGTTGAACCCGTAGATCCGGAAGATGTCGCTGAAGCGGTGGCCGGAATCCCGCAGGTCGCTGCCCATGGCCAGGAAGTAGGGGAGTGCGGCGGCGAACACCAGCGGGCTGAGGAGCCTGCTGTCGTAGGGGTAGGCCAGGAGGAAGAGCAGGCCGAAGCTGGCCCAGGTGATGGAGGCCATGTAGTTGACGCGCAGCATGATTTCGCGCTTCCGCATGGCCTTCTCGCTGCCGCGGCGTTTCCGGATGGTTTCCCACAGCTTTGGCAGGATCAACAGCCCGCCGTTGGCCCACCGCCGGCGCTGCACTACCAGGGAACCGAAGTCGGGCGGCGTCGCGCTGTAGCTCAACCGTTCTGGATAGTTGACCAGGTCCCATCCTTCGCGGCCCAGGTCGACGCTGGATTCGGTGTCTTCAATGACGGTCCGGTCCTGGATGTAGGTCCGCACCTCAAAGCCGCCCTCGGAGGAGACTTCCACGATGTCATCGAGCGCAACCTTGCGGATCACGGCGTTGGCGCCCACCCAGAAGGTCGACCCGTACCGGGTCATGCCCTGGTGCTGGATGTGCTGGAGGTCGGTGGTGGCTCCGGCGACGCGTTCGATCCGTGTGGGTGCGCCGCGGAAGGATGAATACGGCGTCTGGGTGACCGCAACCCGTTCGTTGCCCGGGGACTCCAGGAAGTGGACCAGGCGGAGGCAGTAATCCCTCAGCAGCAGGGAATCGGCGTCGAGGGTCAGGACGTATGTGCTGTCTTCGATGACGAGGTCGTCCGCGGACGGCTCGACGGCGGGGCGGAGCACGGTTCCGTCGGAGGTCTGCTCCCGCCGCCAGCGATGCCCCATCAGGCTCAGGTAGGCATTCAGGTTCATGGCCTTGTTCGCTTCGTGCGAGAGGCTCACATACTTTTTGCGTTCGAAGGTGGACACCCGGGCGTTGAAGATCCAGGTCAGGCGGGCGTACAGCTCCCGCATGCGGGGCTGCTCCGGCTCGGCCCCCTGGGCCTTCGCCGCGTACAGGGCGGTCAGGACCAGCCGCAACTCGCGGGCCAGGCCCATGAGCACCAGGTCCACGAAGAATTCGTCCACGTGGTCGTCGACCCGCTCGGTCTCCGCCATGGCCTCAAGCCAGCCGGCGGCGAATTCGTATTCCTCGATCAGCGCGGCCAGCTCAGCGCCGGCGCGCCCTTCGCCGACGCGCCGGTTGAAGGCGTCGCTTGCGGCGTTCAGGCGGGCGGCCGGCTCTTCGAGGGTCGCGATGATACTTACTGCGAGGTCCCGTGTTGCCTGCAACCGGCGCTGGTCTTCTGGGTCTCCCGGGAAGGGGGGATCGTCGACCAGGAGAACGACGGAAAGATCAGGGAATTCCTGCAGTGCTGCGGACCAGAGCGTGGCCCGCACCACCTGCGGCTCTTCGGCATAGGAGGGGACCAGTACGGTTACCGCGTGCGGGTAGTCGGTGAAGTGGCGGTCCAGTTCTCCGCGGGGAACCCGGCGGTGGTCTCGGAACCGGATGAGGGCGCCCTGCCTGGCCAGCAGATACATCAGGGCCGAAAAAGTCAGGAACGTGACGACGACGACGTAGGACACTGCCTCGGCCCGGAACCTGAACCCTGCGGTGGGATCATCGACCAGCGTCCGGACCACTGTGGTCACCACGTAGGCAAGCCAGGCCAGCACCGTGACGACAATTCCGACCCGGCCGAGAATTATTTTCCGGCGCGACGGTTCCGGGTGCACAATGGCCAAGGGTTCCGAGCGGCGCTCCGCACCCCACTGGCGTCTCCGGCTCTTCGTCGCCTGGTCATCGGCAGTAGTGTCTTCAGGCCGCGGAACGACCAAGAGGTCAGACATATATCCCCATCTACATCCTGTGTACCCCCAGCGGACACACGGCAGGCCCCCCTCCCGTACAGCCGGGACGCGGTCTGCCCCTATAATAGGCGCACGACCCCAAAAAGTTGTCCTCCGGCTCATTGGTAAAGACGGAGGGCAATTTATTTGGCTGCGAATCCGCGTGGAGGGGTTGGAGCACTTCTTCTGACAAGTATTGGGGTACATCTGTGTCGAACCGCTTTCCCGGGCGCCGCCTCTCTAAATTGCGGCTCGGAATTCTGGTAATTGTTCTCCTCGGTTTGACCGGTGGGTCGTATTTGGGGCTGCGCTCATTTCAGGATGCCAACGCGGCTTCGTCGATCCCGTCGGTCTTTTCCGGTTATGTAGACGTGACCGCCACGCCCCGCTTCGCTTTCGAATCCCCGAGCAGTACGGAGGCTAAAGGAACCGTCCTGTCCTTCATTGTTTCCGACCTCAAAAACCCCTGCACGCCCTCCTGGGGCGCAGCATATGGCCTTGCCGAGGCCGAGTCGGCTTTGGATTTGGATCGGCGGATCGCAAGACTGCGCCAGGTCGGCGGGACCGTATCCGTCTCCTTCGGCGGCCTGATCAACAGCGAGCTGGCCGTGGGGTGCACCGACCAGTCCAAGCTCACCGGCGCTTACCGGGAAGTAGTTGACCGCTACGACCTCCGCTCGATCGACCTTGATATCGAGGGAACCGCCCTCACCGACACCGCGTCGATCGACCGGCGCGCCGGCGCCCTGGCCGCCCTCCAGCAGGATCGCAAGAGCAGCGGCAAGAACCTCGACGTGTGGCTGACTCTGCCGGCGGATCCGGCAGGGCTAACGCAGGCCGGACGGGATCTGGTCCTGCGGACGCTGCGCTCCGGCCTCGAGCTGGCCGGCGTGAACATCATGACCATGGACTTTGGCGGCAGTAAACCGGCCACCCAGTCCATGTACCAGGCCTCTGCCTCGGCGGCCGATGCAACGCACACGCAGCTGCAATCGATCTACCGTGAGAACGGCCAGGACCTCGGGTCCGACACCGCCTGGCGCAAACTCGGCATTACCCCGATGATCGGGCAGAACGACATTGCCGGCGAGATCTTCACGCTCGACGACGCCGCGTCCCTCAACGGATATGCCAAGTCCAAGGGCGTGGGCCGGGTCTCCATGTGGTCCCTCAACCGGGACCGGACCTGCGGCAGCAACTACCCGGACGTCGCCAAGGTCTCGGACAGCTGCAGCGGCGTCCAGCAGGGCGACGCCCTCTTCTCCACCGTCCTGGGCGCCGACGTCATACCCACGAGGGCAGCACAAGCGCCGGCCCCGGCCTCCTCCGCCACCGCCGCCCCCACTGCAACCGACGATCCGGCCACCAGCCCCTACCCGGTGTGGAAGACAACGGCCCGTTACGTCGCGGGCGACCGGACTGTGTGGCACAGCAACGTCTACGAGGCCAAGTGGTGGACGCAGGGCGACAGCCCGGACAACCCCGTGGATCAGGGAGCCACCGTCCCGTGGAAGCTCATCGGCCCCGTGCTGCCCGGAGACCGGCCCAGCCCCCAGGCCACCATCGCCGCAGGCACCTACCCGGACTGGTCTCCGACCGCGACGTACCAGCGCGGCTCCCGGATCCTGTTCGACGGCTACGCCTTCGAAGCCAAGTGGTGGACGCAGTCCAACAGCCCGCAGGCGTCCCTCGACGGCGCCCCGGACTCGCCGTGGCTGAAACTCACCGCGGCGCAGCTGCAGACGCCGGCGGCTAAGTAGGCGCAGGGAGCCGACCCGGGTGGGGCGGCCCGAGAACCGGTCGCCTCACCTGCTCATTGGCTTGCCGTTGATCAGCGTGCTGTTAATAAGCCTGCTGTTCATCAGGCCGCCATGAACGGTTAATTACCAATGAGTAACTTAGGGGAGTCCTGAAGAGATCCAACCTTTGAGAGGCTCCCCCCATGAGCGCTACTCGCACCCAAGGCATCATCACGGCCGTGACAGCCATCGTCCTGGCCGCCTCCGTGATCGGCGGAACTGCGGCCGCGCAGGCCGCCAACAGCAACGACCAGCACCAGGACTCCCACTCCGGTTCCGGTAACCACCGCGACACGGACACCGCCCTGGCGGACGCATTCAGCCGCGTTGACCGGAACACGAACTGGCAGCAAACCTCGAAGCTGAAGCTGAACTTCCCGACCTACCACACGGAGGGAATCGCCTACAGCCGGGACCACATTTTCCTCTCGGCCGTCCAGATCACCGAACCGACCACGAAGTTCCCCACGCCGCAGAACGGGTTCGACCGCACGCCCGGTAAGGGCGTCGGCCACCTCTTCGTCATGGACAAGGCCGGCAACCTGCAAAAAGACATCCTCCTGGGTGAGGGCGACATGTACCACCCGGGCGGGATTGACTTCGACGGCACCAACGTCTGGGTCCCGGTTGCCCAGTACCGGCCCAACAGCAGCGCCATCATCTACCGGGTGGACGCGAGCACCCTGGACGTGCACAAGCAGTTCGAGGTGAAAGACCACTTCGGTGGCATCGTGATGGACAAGCAGACCGGCCACCTCGTCGGCAATACCTGGGGCTCGCGCCGCTTCGCCGAATGGGACCTGCGGGGCGCCCAGCTCTCCACCTGGGAAAACCCGAACTACTTCATCGACTACCAGGACTGCCAGTACGTGCCCGACTCCAAGATGCTCTGCGGAGGGATCACCAACCTTCCGCAGACCCCGGCGGCAGGCGGCGCCGGTACCACCTATGAACTCGGCGGCATGTCGATGATCGACCTCAAAGCCCACAGCGTCATCCGCGATGCGCCGTTCCAGCAGTGGTCCACGGCCGGGCACGTGGCCACCCGCAACCCCTTCAAAATGACCGCCGCCGGTAACCACCTCACCATGAAGGTCGCCCCCGACAACGGCGACGAAGGCAACGGCACCGAAATCCTGACCTACGAAGCCACCGTCACCCCCGCCCAGTAATTGGCCTGCCTTCCCCGTCACCTCCAAACAGGAACGATTGGATACCCCATGCCTCATCCAGCACAGCTCTGCACCCGAAAGCGCGTCGCCGCTGCCGCGAGCGCCACCGCCCTGGCGGCATCGGCGCTGACAGCCGGCCTTGTCGGCTTCGGCGCAACCCCCGCCACCGCCGGCGAAAACCACGACGGCACCGCGACGCCGATCAAACACGTGGTGGTGATCTTCCAGGAAAACGTCTCCTTCGACCACTACTTCGCGACCTACCCCAAGGCCGCCAACACCCCCGGAGAAACCCAGCAAGGCACCGGCACCAAGGCGGCAGCGTTCACCGCGGCGAAGAACACACCCAAGGACATCAACACCCTCGCCACGGCGGGGCTGCTGGCACCGAACAACCCGAACATGGCGCAGCCGGCCCGGCTCTCCCCGATGCAGGCCGTCACCTGCGACCAGGACCACGGGTACACCGCCGAGCAGAAGGCGTACAACGGTGGCGCGATGGATAAGTTCGTCCAGTTCACCAGTCGGGACGCCTGCGGCACCAACCAATACGGCCGCCCCGGCCTGACCATGGACTACTACGACGGCAACACCGTCACCGGGATCTGGAACTACGCCCAGAACTACTCGATGAGCGATAACCACTTCAGCACCGTCTTCGGTCCCTCCACCCCGGGCGCCCTCAACCTGGTCTCCGGCCAGACCCACGGGGCCACCGAATACACCCCGGCCGGGCAGCCGGTCGCCACCCCGGCAGGCGGCTCCAGCGCTGTCCGCCAGCCCGATGCAAACGGCGTCGGGACCGTCATCAACGACCCGGACCCGGTCCACGATGACTGCTCGAACAGCAGCCACACCAACCCCAAGCCCGGCAACCTCGCCGGGATGGCCGGCAAGAACATCGGCGACCTGCTCAACGCAAAGGGCACCTCCTGGGGCTGGTTCCAGGGCGGCTTCGCCCCGACGACCGCCGCGACGGCGACTGCCCCGGCGTCGTGCCTGTCCACCCACACAAACGCCGCCGGCGCGAGCGTCGTTGACTACTCCCCGCACCACCAGCCGTTCCAGTACTACGCCTCCACCGCCAACCCCCACCACCTGGCACCGGCGTCCGACGCCGAAATCGGCCACAACGGCCAGGCCAACCACCAGTACGACCTCTCCTCGTTCAACAAGGTCGTCAACACGGACAACATGCCGGCCGTGTCCTTCCTGAAGGCGGGCATGTCCCAGGACGGCCACGCCGGCTACTCCGATCCGGTCGATGAGCAGAAGTTCATCACCAACACCGTGAACGAGATCCAGAAGTCCAAGAACTGGGAGAACACCGCCGTAGTGCTCGCCTACGACGACTCCGACGGCTGGTACGACCACGCCGCCGCCAAGGTGAAGAACTCCTCCAACAGCGCCGACGACGCAGCATGGTGCCAGACCGCCGCGGCCAGCGGCATGCCGATGTCCGGCGGCTACGCGGACCGGTGCGGCCCCGGCCCCCGTCAGCCGCTGGTGGTTATCTCCCCGTACGCGAAGAAGAACTACGTGGACCACACCCAGACCGACCAGGCGTCGATCCTGCGCTTCATCGAAGACAACTGGCACACCGGCCAGATTGGAGATGCATCCGCCGACGCCACCGCGGGCTCGGTGAACGCCATGTTCAACTTCAACAAGCAGCGCACCGACAAGGTCCTGCTCAACGAACAGACCGGCGCCGTTGCCTCCATCACCAATGGCCGGGATAGCCAGGACGGCAACAGCAAGTCCGATACCCATGAAGGAAACCCCGGCAGCAACTCCGGGAATTAGACACCCGCCGCACACCGGTCTGTGTCCGAGCACAGCAGCATTCCCAGAAACGCCACCCGGCCAGCCGCCGGGTGGCGTTTCCATGCACCGCCGTCGGGTGCCGGGCGATCGCGGGACCTTGACCGGCCGCTGCGACGGGCGCAACACTGGAGGGGTGAACAGGGACGATGAGTTGAAGGCCATCGGGACAGTGGTCGAGCGGCTGGCGGAACGATTTCCGGAGGTCCCGCGCTCGAGCATTGAGGCTGCGGTGCGGGAGGAGCACGAGTCGTTGGACGGTGGCCGGATCCGCGACTTCGTTCCAATTCTCGTTGAGCATGCCGCCAAGGCGCGCCTGTCCGGCTAGGCGTATGCAGCCCCGGGCATAGCGCCCTGACCTCAGCCAAGACGGCGCGAACGTCGGGCAAAGCGTCGGTGAAATGTTTGGCGCAAATCCCCAGGCGCCATTTAAAATCCGGTGCAGTCTCATACAATGGTCTGCGTAATAACGGCAGGGCATTCGGCCCGCCGGGCCGGATCCACGGCAACCCGGAAAGATCGGAAACTTTGCTGTGGCTTGGACCCCGGACCGGCGATCGTTCCTCTTGGCTGCGGCCGTGGCGGCACTGGCAGGCTGTGCGCCGGACCAGCACGGAACGGCCTCACCAGCGGATGCCGGAGTCGTCCCCGAGCCTCCCGTCGTGCTCCCAGCGGGCCACGCCGCGCAACCACCGGCCGCGCAACCACCGGCCGCGCAACCACCGGCCGCGCCGACCCGGAACGACATAACTAAGACGTATGCCGGGCGCACCGCCAAATACTGGGGCGTCGAAGCCCCCGGCGTGCTGACCCGGCTTCCGGCAGCGGCAGCCGGAGTGGCGTTGACTATTGATTTCTGCGGCGGCCCCAGTGGAAATTCCGTGGATCTGGCGCTCCTGACCCTCCTGCGGCAGCAGCACCTCCCCGCCACCTTGTTCTTGAATTCGAGATGGATCGCGGCCAACCAGGCCTTGGCCAAGGAGTTGGCCGGCGAGCCGCTCTTCGAACTCGCCAACCACGGCACCTCCCACGCCCCGCTTTCGGTCAGCGGCAAGGGCGCTTATGGCATTGCGGGTACCAAAAGCCCCGGTGAGGTGTTCGACGAGATCATGACCAACGACGCCCGCCTCAGCGAACTGACCGGCCAGCGAGCCGGTTTCTTCAGGCCCGGCACCGCCCACCTGGATGAGGTCTCGGCCGAGATTGTCCGCGCTTTGGGGCTGGTTCCGGTCGGATTCAGCATCAACGGCGACGGCGGAGCTACCTTCCCGGCAGCCACGGTCACCCAAGAGATCTCCCGGGCCCGGGCGGGAGACATCGTCATCGTCCACGGAAACCACCCGTCCGGCGGCACAACGCCGGGCCTTGTGCGTGCGCTGGCCGCCCTGAGGGACCGCGGCGAAAAACTCGTCCCGCTGCCCCACACGTAGCCCCGGGGTTGGTCGGGCGCAACAATGGCCCCGAATTCACGGCCTGTTCACCTTTCTCGGGTATTCAGAAGCGGTGAGCACTGATCCCGGCAAACCCCGCCGGCCCCCGCGCCCCTCGGCGCCAACCCTCGGCGACCTAGGTCAAAGCGCACTCGTTGTGTCCGGCAAGACACCTTCGCGTGAGATCGAGACACTCTTTCGTGAAGACCGCACGCTGCGGGCCGTCGTTGTTGACGTTGCCGGATCGCTATCCCTGCTGACCCGGGACCAGCTGGATCACGAGATGACGGGACGCCTGGGCTACGGCAGGGCGCTCAACGCCCGAGGTGACGCGGCCGCCTTGCTGCCGCAGACCGGATCCGCACTTCCGCCCTCACTGGACCTTCAGGCCGCCGCGGCCGCGGTGCTGGGCCTGCCCGAGGCGAACCGCTACCAGGATCTTCTGGTGCTCGCCGCGGACGGCCCGCGCATCGTTCCCGTGTCCGAGGTCTTTGAGGGATTGTCCGATGTTTTCCGCCAAGCCGCGCTGCACGACCCACTGACCGGGCTGGCGAACAGGAGGCACCTCGAAGAGCGCGGTCCGTCGCTGATGGCCGGCCACGGCTCAGCTGCGGCCGCCATCCTGTACGTGGATCTGGATGATTTCAAGGTCGCCAACGACACCTTCGGACACCGGGCCGGCGATGCCGCGCTGCGCTCCTTTTCCGTCCGGCTCCAGGCCTGCACTAGGGAGTCCGATCTGGTCGCCCGGCTTGGCGGGGACGAATTCGCGCTGTTGCTGCTGGACGTCGATGAACCAATGGCCCGCTCGGTTGCCTTCCGGGTCCTGCGGGCGCTCGAGGATCCGTTCATCCATGAAGGGCACGAGTTCCGGCTCGCGGCGACCCTCGGCCTGGCCATGTCAACCGACGTCGCCGCCGACGAGACGGCTGCACCACTGGAATACCTGCTCCGCCACGCCGACGCCGCCATGCTCCAAGCCAAGCTCGAGGGTAAGGGCCGCCTGGGCCGCATTGACCCCTTCCGGCCCGTCACCCGGTTTGCCCGCCAGGCCCTCATCCGCCGTCGACTCCCCCATGCCCTTTCCAGCGCTGGCTTCAGCCTGCACTACCAACCCCTGATGGACATCGCCACCGGCGCGTGCCCCGGGGTGGAGGCCCTGTTGCGGTGGGAAGATGCAGAACTCGGCAAGGTATCCCCCGACGAATTCATCCACCTCGCCGAACAATCGGGCGACATCCACGCGATCGGACGATGGGTCATGGACCAAGCCTGCGCCCAGGCCCGGCTGTGGGCGGACGCAGGTACGCCGAGGGCCATATCCGTCAACATTTCGCCCCTCCAGCTGGCGGCAGGAAGCCTGGTCCAGGATCTCCAGTCCGCGCTCCTGCGGCACGGCGTGCCGACGTCGTTGCTCAACATCGAGATCACCGAAACCGCCGCCGTCGTCAACCTCCAATCCGCCGCTGAGCAGCTGCGCACCTTGATTGATGCGGGCATGTCGGTGTTCCTGGATGATTACGGCACCGCTTATTCCTCGCTCGCCATGCTGCGCGACCTCCCGCTCACCGGGCTGAAGCTCGACAAGTCCTTCATCGACACGATTGATACCGACCCCGCGTCGGCGATCCTCGTGGCCGGCGTCATCGCCCCGGCCAAGGCCATCGGCCTCAGGACGACCGCCGAAGGGGTCGAACGGGAAACCCAGCTGGCTATTCTGCGTGACCTGGGCTGTGACACCGCCCAGGGCTACCTCATCTCGCGTCCGCTGCCGGCAGAGGAACTGGACGGCCGCGCTAACTCAGCGGAACCGCCTCCGTGGAGGCCGGCTAACCCCCGGCGGGTCGGTCGTGAAGGGCACCTACAGTAAGGCCGCAGCCGCTTCGTCCAGGAACACCGTTACGCCGGGGTGTCGCTGTAGAAGCGAGGCCGGAAAATCTTCCGTCACGGGCCCGCTCAGTGCCCGTTGTATAGCCCGGGCCTTGCTCGGACCATGGGCGATGAGGAGCAAATGCCGCGCTTCGAAGATCGTAGCCAACCCTTGGGTCATCGCATGCGTTGGGACAGCTTGAAGAGTCTCGAAGAACCGCGCGTTGTCCCGCCGCGTCCGGTCGGCCAGGGCGACCACCCGGGTCCGGGACGAGAAGGATGAGCCCGGCTCGTTGAAGCCTATGTGGCCGTTAGATCCAATGCCCAGGATCTGCAGGTCAACCCCGCCCGCCGCCCGGATTTCCGATTCGTAGGCCGAGCCGGCGCGGACCTCATCCGCCGGCTCGCCGTCGGGGACATGGACCCGTCCGGGGCTCAGTCCCAGCAGCTCAACAATCTGGGATCGAACAACGGTGGCATAGCTTTGCGGGTGCCCCGCCGGCAACCCAATGTATTCGTCCAGTGCGAATGCGGCAACCGCTGAAAGGTCAACATCCGTCAAGGCAAGTGCTTCATACAGCGGCACCGGTGAGGAGCCGGTGGCGAGGCCCAGAACTGCTGTGGGGTTACCGCGCACGAGCCCGGCGACCCGTTCGGCCGCAGCTTCTCCGACATTGTCGGCGCATGCGTGGACGCTAACTGTTAGCGTTTGCCCCTTTGCTTGGCTCATCGGTCGCCCATCCCTCCACGGTTGCCGGGGGTAGCAGCGTCAGCGGAAGCAGGCCGCCAGCCGTCCAGCTTTAGCAGCCGCGCAGCATTTCCCCCGAAGATCTGTTGAAGCTCGGCAGCCGGCATGCCCATTTCCCAGCAGATCCTTAGCTGGTCCGCCAGGTATCTCCTAGCAAAGCCGCGGGGAAACCAGGACGAGTCTGAGCCAAATACGATCCGCTCCGGCCCCATCGTCTCGTAGAACCTGCGGAAGAGGTCCTCGAGGGTGAGCCGTTGCGCCATGTACCTGACCCACTGGTTGGAACCTGAAGTATCCACCACCACGTTGGGGCACGCCCACATCAGGAAAAGCACCTCCTGTACGTGCTGTATACCGAAGTGCGGGATGACAAAGGTGACTTCGGGATACATTTTTGCCACGCGTTCAAGGCTGGCCGGGTTGCTGTATGCGTTTTGTGCAATACCGCCCGCTGATCCGCAGTGTCCAAAGTGAATTAGGACCGGGACATTGTGCCGGGAAGCGACGTCCCAGATAGGGTCGGCCGCCGGGTCGTCCATCCTGCTGGAGGCCAGCGGCGCAAAGAGTTTCAGCCCGCGGAGTCCTCCCCTGTCGAGGGCCGCTTCGAAGTCCTGTGCCGCCCCGGGGGCAAAGGGATCTGCCATGGCGGCCATCCCCAGGAACCGCCCCGCCCCGCGGCCGACCAAGGCCGTCATGGCGTCGTTTCCGCCGGCGGTAACAAATGCAGCATGTTCGATCCCGTGATCGTCCAGCTCCGTGACCCACCGGTCTGCCTCTGCCTCCCAGGCGGCATCCGCCGACGCCGGTTCGGGGTCGGAGAAGTCCCAGCTCTTCCGCCACTGCGCCGACGTCCGGGCGACGGCGGCAGATCGGGCCGCTTGACCGGCGTCGAACTCCTCGCAGCCGCTCCGTACGGCCGGGCCCGATGACCCGAACTGTCCGCCGCTCAGGGAGCGTGTCAACGGGTCGTGGGGCATCCGGAAATGCAGGTGAAAATCGATGATTGACAGGCCCTGGACGGTGGGACGGCCCTCGATGAGGTAGTTATGCAATACTTTCTCTCTTTTCCAACGCCGATGTCCTGGGCGCCAGGGGAAGGCCCACCTCGGAGCGCCGATCGGGCGCGGTGGCCACCATTTGCGTGGCGTAACTGACGGCGATCCCCAGTGCCGCGGACCATGTGGACCCGCTTGCCGCCGACACCAGAAACGCGGCGTTAAATCCGTCTCCGGCGCCAGTGGAATCGACAATGCGGACGGCGGCCGCATTGGCAGCGGTCCACCCACCGTCCGGAGTGGCGAGTCCCGCGCCGCGGGCGCCCATCTTCACGGCAACAAGCGTGTTCGTACGGACCGCCAGTTCACGTGCTGCCCGCTCGGTGTCCTGGTCATCCATGAGGCCGTGTAGCTCGTCGTCGTTTGGCAGGAAGATATCAACGGATCCGAGGGCCGCCAGGACTTCCTGCTGCGTAGCCCTGGTCCACCCCTCCGGAGGCCAACCGGTGTCCAGGACGGTTAGCGCCCCTGCACGACCGGCCCGGCCAAACAGCTCCTCGAGCGCATGACCCCGCATCCCGGGGAGCAGGAAGTAGCCGGCCAGGGCAACATACTCTGCGGCGAGCATCTCCTCGGTGATATCGACCGGCTGCATCAGGGCCATGGCCCCGAGGGACGACAGAAAGGCGCGGTCCCGGCCCGGGGCCTCAATAGCTACTGAAATCCCGCTGGGCTCACCCGCGGTCCGAACCAGTCGCGCCTCCAACGACGGGTACTGCAGTTCAGCCTCCAGGATCGGCAGCGTGGCGTCATCGCCGACCCTGCTAACAAGGGTCGTCGGGAAGTTCAGCCCGGCGCACCGGACCGCCCAGTTCCCTGCGGAGCCCCCGAGCCGGATGGAGATCGAGGACACCACCCGCTCGGTTCCCGGATCGGGGAGGTCGCACGTGTCCGCGACCATGATGTCGAGGTTGGTATTCCCGATGATGGTGATTCCACCGCTCACCACTGGCCCCTTTCGACGGCGTCCGCAGCGATCTCCACGAGCCGTTCCCTGGTGGCGTCGATCAGGCCCAGGCGGCGCTGGAGTTCGACGCCCAAGGCCTCGGCCCGCTCCTGCGACAGGGCCGCGTTGTGCCGCACGGCGTCGGCGCCCGGGCTCCCGGTCTGGGTGCGGGCCAGGATTAGGGCCGGCTGCTGTCCGGCGTTGAGTGTCGTAGCCACCACCTTCTCCGTCGCCTCCAGTCCGGCGTCGGCAAAGGCCTTCGCGACGCCGTCGGCGGTCCAGTCTGCGGGGGCGTTGGCGCGGACCAGGCGCCCGACAATATCGTGGGCGCCGCGCCAGGGGATGCCGAGGGCGGCCAGTGCCTCCGCGACGGCCGTGGTGGTGGCCCCGGAGGCGACGATTTCGGCGTGGTCGGGCAGCTGAAGCACGCGGAGGTCCAGCAGGAGCCCGTCCATCATGCGCATGAAGCGGACCACGCGTTCCCCGGCGCGCCACAGGTGTTTCTGAACGTCGGTGGTGGCGTTATTGGAGTCCTCGTACCAGGCCGAGCCGATGTTGGCATAGGTGGCGGCCATGTCCGCCGCAGTCACGCCCGCCATGGACACCATGTGTTCCAGGACCACCGGGTTCTTCTTCTGCGGCATGATCGATGAGCCCTGGGTGTAGGCGGTGGGAGTTTCGACCCATTTGAACGTCATCCATTCCAGCAGCACACGGGAGAACCGGGCACCGGTGGCCGTGATCCTGGCCTGGACCGCGGCCAGCCGCATGAAGTGTTCCGCGCCGGCCACCGCCTCGTAACTGGAGGTGAAGCTGGCATCGAAGCCGGTCAGTTCGCCGACCATCGAGGAGTCGATAGGCAGATCCGTACCCGTGAATGCCGCCGATCCGAGCGGCGAAACGTTCAGCTCCTCGTAGATGCTGAGCATTTCCCTGCCCTGGCTCAAGAATGCTTCGGCAAGCCCTGCAAGGACGTGGCCGATTGTCGTCGGCTGTGCCGGGCGGCGGTGAGTAAAGCCGATGATGAGGCTTTCGGCGTTGGCCGCGGCCTGGGCGGCTGCGTCCGTAGCGGCCTGGACCACGAGGGCCGTCTGCTCAAGCAGTTGGCGCCGCAGCACCATCCGGAATACGCCGGCGTCGAGGTCGTTCCGGCTCCGGGCCAGCTGGACGTCCAGCTCTGAGGTCGGGATGCCGCACTCGGCGGCCAACTGCTGCTCGAGGAAGTAGTACGGATCCTCGACACTTCCGTCGAAGACGTAGCGCTGCTCCCCCGACTCGGTCCTGGCCCACAACGCCAATAGTCCCTTTAGCAGGAGCTCCCCGCGGGTGCGGGGCAGGATGCCCTGCCGGGTCAGCATCAGGACGTGCGCCAGGCTGGCCTCGACCATGGCCGGGTAGATGTGCGGCGCGGCTTCATCGAAGGCAGTCTGCAGGTGGTTGTCCCAGTAGACGGACAGGTCTTCGCGGTCCCTAAGGGCGGGGCGCGGCATTGACGGGTTCGTTGGCGTGTTCATTCTTATCACCGGTTTCGTGGATCGGGTTGAGCGTGGGGGCCAGCACGGGAGTGAGTGCGACGGCGGAATCACCTCGCGTGTCATCACGCGGTTTCTTGGCCCGGCGCGGGGTTTCGAGCCGTTGCGAGAGTGCCAGCACGAGGAGGATCAGCACCATCTGGAGCGTGCCGTAGGCGGCCGCCGTGCCGAACTCATTGGAGTAGATGCGGTTGTAGATCTCCACGGATAGCGGGGCGTAGCGGGCCGGGTAAACCACCACGGACGCAACATATTCGCCGAAGCCCTGGATAAAGGCCATGAGCGCCCCGGCGATGATGCCGCGCGACATCAGCGGCACCGTGACGGTCCGTAGCGCCCGCCATGGTCCGGCGCCCAGGCTCCGCGCGGCTTCCTCGACGCTGGGGTCGATCTGCGCCAGCGACGCGTTGGCGGAACGGAAGACGAGCGGCAGGAACCGGACGAAGTAGGCCACCGGGAGGATCCACAGCGAGCCAATGAGCACCTGGCCCAGGTTGAAGGGGGTGGGGCTGGCGAAGGCCGTAACGATGTTGACGCCGATCACCGTCCCCGGCAGGGCCCACGGCAGCATGACCATCACATCGAGCAGAGCCTTGCCCGGGCCTTTCCAGCGGGTGACCACCCAGGCAGCGAGGACACCGACCAGCACGCAGCCGATCATCGCCACGAACGCCATCTGGGCACTAACCAGGATCGGCCGCAGGGTGACCGGGTCCGTGAAGATCCGGGCGAAGTTCTCGACGGTGTATTCCGGCGGCAGGATCTGAGTGGTCCAGGAGCCGTCAACCGTGAAGGACAACAGGGCGATGGTGGCCGGCGGCGCCATCAGGAAGAGGACGAGCAGGAGGGAACCGAGCCCGGCAGCCGTCCGGGGCAGGGCACCGTGCAGAACCTTGACGGACTGCGGGGTTCCCTTCGACGAGCCCCTGTGGATGCGCCGGTTTTCATACCAGCGCATGGCAAGCAGGAAGCAGATGGAGACGACGGACAGCACCACTGCCTGGGCGGCCGCCACGTCGTAGGCGCCGCTGGTCCTGGACGCCACAATCTGCATCGTCAGGGTCTGGACGTTGTAGAACTGCGGAGCCGTGAAGGACGCCATCGAGACCATAAACGTCAGCAGCGTCCCGGAGACGAGCGCCGGCGTCAGCATCGGCAGCAACACGTTGCGCCACATCCGGAACCGGCTGGCGCCCAGATTGAGCGCGGCCTCTTCCATGGATGCATCCGATCCGGCCAGGGCAGCAGTGACGGCGAGGTAGAAGTAGGGGTACATCGTCATGGTGTGGACCAGAAGGACACCCCAGACGCCGTTCGCGGATACCGCCGCGGCGTCGGCGCCCAGATACTGGGCCAGGAAACGGGGAAGGATCCCGCTCTCGGCGTACAGGAAGTAGAAGGAGACCGCGCCGATCAGGGGCGGCAATGCCATCGGGAGCAAGGCAAAGAGCCGGAGGACCTTTCGGCCGGGGAAATCGAACCGGGACAGCAGGACGGCGAGGGCCGTGCCGAGGACACCGGTGGTCAGAACTGAGGCCAGCGAGATTCCGACCGACAGCCCCAGTGCCGTCGCTGAGCTTCCATTAAAGAATCCCTTGTAGGCGCTGCCGCCGCCCTGCGCGCTGGTGGTGGCCGTGGCCAGCATCGGCACGACGAGGTAGACCAGCAGCACCAGCACCAGCGGGCCCGCCAGCAGGTAGACGAACCGGTCTGAGGACGTGAGCGCGGAGCGTTTGCGGACCTTGGCTGCGGCTACGCTCACGGTTCCACCATCCACACCCGGTCCTGGTGCGGGGCCATGGCCACCAGATCGCCCGGTTCGGCCCGGTCAAAGCTGTCCGGGGCGGATACGACGATTTTTTGCCCCTGCCACTCGACTTCGTAGATGTTGACCGCGCCGGTGAACTCGGCGGTCAGCACGCGGCCGGTCAGTTGCCCGGCGGTCGCGGGTCCCGGGTTGATGGTCAGGACAATCGACTCCGGGCGCAGCGACACGGCGGCCTGGTCCCCGGCCGAGACTCGGGCGGAGATAGTTTCCTCGACGCGGGGCGCCCTGAGCACGGTCCCGTCGGCAACCCGGACGGAGACCGAGCCGCCGTCGACGCCCAGGACGGTGCACGGCAGCACGTTGGAGCGGCCGATGAACCTGGCTACGAACGCGGTGGCAGGCCGGTTGTAGACGTCCCGGGGTGAGGCAACCTGGTGGAGTTCCCCCGCGTTGAGCACCGCCACCCGGTCGCTCATGGCCATTGCTTCGGCCTGGTCATGGGTGACGTAGAGGCAGGTGGTCCCGGCTGCCTTCTGGGTTGACCTGATCTCGGTCCGGGTTTCCTCCCGCAACTTGGCATCAAGGTTGGAGAGCGGTTCGTCCAGCAGGAGCGCGGCCGGCCGGATCACCAGCGCGCGGGCCAGCGCCACGCGTTGCTGCTGGCCGCCGGAGAGCATGTCTATGCGGCGGTCGCCGAACTCTTCCAAGCCAACCTGGGCCAGGGCCTCGTCGATCCGCTTGGCCTTTTCCTGCTTGGCGATGCCGCGGACGTCCATCCCGTAGGCCACGTTTCCGCGGACGCTCATGTGCGGGAACAGGGCATAGTTCTGGAAGACCATGCCGGTATCGCGCTTGTTCGGCGCCGTGTTGGTCACGTCCCTGTCCCCAAAGTGGATGCTGCCGCTGGTGGGCTGGATGAAACCCGCCACCATCCGTAGCGTGGTCGACTTGCCGCAGCCCGAAGGTCCCAGCAGGGTGAAGAACTCGCCGTCCTCGATGGTGACGGTGAGGTTGGAAACCGAGGGCTTGGCCCCTGGATACTGCTTGCTGATCCCGTTGAGGAAGACGCTTGTCATGGATACTCCACAGAGGTGTTGTTAGGTGCTGACCGGCGAATGCGCGGGAGCCGACGGGGCAGCAATAGCCCGCCCCGCCGGCGCCGGCACTAGCTCTTGTTCTGGCCCTTGATGTTTGCGGCCCAGTACTTGCTCCACTCGGGCTCGCTCTTGTTGACGCGAGCCCAGTTGACCTTCATTTCCTTCAGGTTCAGGTCCGCCAGCCAGGCCGGTTCCTTGGCCAGGGTGACGGTGGGGATCTGGAAGTACTTCTCGGCGAGCTTCGTCTGCTCGTCCTGGCCCAAGAGGAAGGAAAGGAACGCATCCGCTCCGGCCGAGGACGGGCCGTTCTTGATTTTAGCGACGCCGTCGATCAGCATGGGTGCGCCGGAGGCGGGGACCACAGGAGTGTAGGGCGCCTTCTGGTTCTGGATCTGAAGCATGACGTCCTGCAGGTTCCAAGCGGTGACGGCAGCTTCCTGGCGGGTGATGCGCAGGTACAGATCCGTGGGGTTGGCGGCGTAGACCTTGGTGTTTGCATCCAGCTTCTTGAGCCACTCGTAGCCGGCGTCCGGGCTGCCGGCCGCGTCGAACTTGCGGTCGATCATGGAGGCGAAGATGCTCCGCATGGTTCCCGACGCCAGGACGTCGCGGATGGCGATCTTGCCCTTCAGAGCCGGGTCAATCAGGTCGTCCCAGTCTTTGGGAGCCTGGTCAGCGGAGAGCATGTCCTTGTTGTAGAAAATGACCTCGGCCAGTTTCATTTCACCCACCCAGAGGCCCTCCGGGTCGCGCTGGGCGGCTGGGACGGCGTCAATGACGGACTTCGGCGCGGCCGCCAGGACCTGTTCGGACGCGGCCTGCTGCATCTGCTGCTGCGTACCGCCCCACCAGATGTCACCCTGGGGGTTCGCCTTCTCGGCCTTGATGCGTTCCAGCGCTTCCTGCGCGCCGAGAGTTAGCACCTGAACCTTGCCAGCGTACGCCGGATTGGCCTTTTCGAAGTCGGCGACGACGTCCGTTGCAAGGCCCTTATCCCGCGCCGTGTAGATGGTGAGGGTTCCGGAACCGGCAGCGCCTGCCGAAGAACCTGAGTCCTTGGGCGCGTCCAGCCCGCAGGCCGTCATTCCAAGGGTGAGCGCGAGACCGCCGGCTAGCAGCGCGAATCGCAACGGTCGTGACGTCATTGATTTCTCCTATTGATTTTTCTGGGCTGGTGGTGGGGGCAAAATGTTGGGCAGGTCATCCGGCTGCCGCGGTAAAGAGCGTGGTTGGCGACTGCATAACCTTTGCGATCGCGCCGTGGAGGATGGCCGCATTTCCGAGTTCGGCGAACACGACGTCCGTAAACGACGGGGAAGCGCGCTGAACCCCGTCGCGAAGCCGCCGTCGTGCTTCCTCATCCAGCGCGACGGCGTCGCCGGAGAAGATCACCCGCGCAGGATTCACGACGCAGACGCAAACAATGGCGGCAAAGGCCCAAGCTCGGACGACGTCGGCAAGCAGTTGGCGGCCCGCGCTGGACTCCGCACGACAGAGCGCGTCAACTACGGTCTCCTCCGGCAGCACCAGGCCAAGACGTGCGGCCGATTCCTTGATGCCGGCGACGGTCCAGCGCCTTTCGAATTCTCCGCGCTCTCCCCGCGGGCTGGCCTCCAGTCCTTGCGGGAGAAATCCGATCTCGCCGGCGGCTCGGGACGCACCGTCCAGGACTTCGCCATTGGCAATGATGGTGGCGCCGATTCCTTCGGCGATATGGATCAGCACCAGGTCGTCGAGCCCATTGCCTGCGCCATCGATCCGCTCGCCCAGGGCGATGAGATTGACGTCGTTTTCCACCGTGGTCCGGAGGCCCGTTGTGGCTTCCATCTCGTCCGCCAGGCGGAGGTGCGTCATCGGGCCGAACGCCGGGGCCAGTGCGAGCGAGCCGTCGGAGGCTACGACACCGGGCAGCGCCACTACAACGTGCACGGGAGGAGTATCCGCCCGACTGTGTAGCGTCATGACTATCCCTGCGGCGCTGCCTACGGGATCCTGCACGTCAAACTCGTGTTCTGCGGTGTCGAGCCTCTTGCCCTCTAGGTCGACCAAGGCGCACCAGATGCGGGTACCACGGAGCCCGACGACGGCGACGGTCACCGAGGACCGATTTAGCTCTATCAAAGTCCGCCGCCGGCCGCCCGTCGATGCTTGCTGGCCCACGACCCGCAGGTATCCCGCATCGCTTAGGTCCTGCACGATGCCGGTAACCGTGGAAGGGCTGTAGCCCGTCCGCTGAGCCAGATCGGTCCGTGCCATGGGCCCGGCGGCGAGCAGCGTGCCGAAGATTGCGCCGGCCCGGATTCTGCGCAGCGCATCACGCCCGGTCGGGGCGGTCGGCTGTGATTCAGATAACATTCTTACTTTATACGGTGAATAAAGTAAGAAAGCAAGGGAGGTCCAACATCACAAGCCAACCGCATCAGACTGAGGCCGCTGGCATCAGCGGGCAAGATAAGTGAGGGGCGCATCGCCGGCCACGTCCCGCCGTCGTCCCTCTACTGGATATTTGACTCTTACGGAGCCGCGCTAACTCAGCGGAACCGGCCGGGTGCGCACCGGTGCCAGGAATCTGACCACCACGACGGCGGTGATTGAGCCGGCCGCCATGATGGACGCCAGCACCACAATCTGGAACATTCCGGCGGCGATCGGCGAAATCCCGCCGAAAATAGCACCCACGAAGGCGCCCGGCAGGGTGACCAGTCCGGTCGTCCTGGTCTGGTCCGTGGAGGGAATCAGCGCGGAACGAACGGCGGAGCGCGCCAGTTCGGTGGTGGACTGCCGGGGAGTCGCCCCCAGCGCCAGCCATCCCTCCACCTCATCCCACCGGGAATTGGCCGTTTCGTTGAAGTGACGGCCGGCGAGGGTGGCAATGCTCATGGCGTTGCCAATGACGATTCCGCCGAGTGCCAGGGCGTAGCGGGGAGTCAGTTCCACGGCCCCGGTGGCAAAAACGATCGCCAGTGTCACGAGCACGCCGGCGGCCATGGCCGTACTGACATGTACAAAGCTCCGCCAGTCCTTGCCCAGGCGCCGGCTGGCTGTGGCCGCGGCAACGGTGAACATCACCAGCAACGCGACGGCAACCCACAGCGGGTTGGTGATGATGCCGCTGAGGATCAGGCTGATGGCCGCCAGTTGCACAGTTCCGCGGAGGATGGCCCATGCGGGCGAGAACCTCCGGGGCACGCGGTACAGCGCCAGCACCCCGATAGTCAGTACCACCAGCAGCCCCACGCCTATCAGGGTGGCGGCAAGGTCACCGGGGCTGGTCATGATGCCAGCCTAGTAGACGGCCGGAGAGGGGTAAGGCGCAGGCTCCCGGCTTACGCGGCGTCGTTCTCCTCAGGAGTGGCATCCCAATCGGGCGTACCGTCGCGGTAGATGACGGTGCTGCGTTTGAAGATCTCCGCCATCAGGGAACTCTGCACGTCGGTGACTCCCGGCAGGCCGTGGACGGTGTCGATCGTTCGGGAGAGCTCGGCCAGGCTGGCCACGGCAATCTGTGCCAGCAGGTGCGTCTCGCCGGCGGCCGCCCACCTGGTGACAGGCAGCCCGGCCAGCTGGCGGCCGGCGTCTGCCCGCCGGCTGCATTCACAACTGATGGTCAGGAAGGCCTCCACGGGGAGCCCCAAGGCGGCCGGGTCCAGGACCGCCCGAATGAACAGTGCGCCGCCGTCGATCATGGACTCGATGCGGCGGCGGACGGTGGCCTTGGAAAGCTGCACCGAGGAGGCGACTTCTTCCACCGTGGCCCGGCCGTTTCCGCGGAGCAGCGCCACAATTTCCTGGTTGTCCTGGTCCAGGGCAAGGCGGTGTTCGGACGCCAGCACGCCGGCCTTCCCCGCGTCCTCGCCGGCGTGCAGGGCCAGGTACTGCTCCTGGCCCAGCACGTCCGGTTTCCAGCCGGCGGGAGTCCGGAAGTAGTCGAAGTTCGGCGAGGAGGTAAACGAATCAACGTTCGTGGCCGCGGCCATCCGCTGGTAGAGAAACGCGCCCAGCTCCTCCAGTGGAAGGAACATCTCGGCTACGCATTCGTTGCTGCCGGCCAGTGCACTGACCCAACTCACCTCGGGCTGGAGGGCTAGCCAGCGGGAGGTCTTCCGGACCTGGTCCGGCGGACTCACCGCCCGCAGCATGATCGCCGCAACGCCGCTGAACGCCGTGGGGTTCAGGAAAGCGTTGATGCGGACCACCCCGGTGTCCAGCAGACGGTTGCCGCGCCGGGCGACGGTCCGTTCCTGTTGGCCCAGGACATCAGCAATGAGACGCCATGAAGCCCGTCCGTTGCGGACCAATGCGGCAAGGATCTGCCGGTCCAGCTCGTCCAGTTGCTCCATGGCGTCTCCTAATTTCGCTGGCGTGAGGTCCTAATTCTTACCTACGTAGGCCAGCAACCGCGGACAGGGCCGCACGCGTTCCGGTGACGACCGGCGCGTTTCTGTGACCTGACGGGGCCGGGAGGGGCCCTCGAACCCGGTACTGACAGGCCCTCCCGGGCGGGGATCTTCTCGTGTTGGATGGGTAACAAGCCCAGCACGGGTATCGCCCCCGAAAGGAAGCCCTCATGGCAACATGGCTCATCACTGGATGCTCCACCGGACTCGGCCGGGCGCTCGCCCAGGCAGTGCTGGCGCGCGGCCACAACGCCGTTGTCACGGCACGGAATGTCAGCACGCTGCAGGACATCGCGGCGGCCTTCCCCGATACCGCGCTGGCCCTCCCCCTCGACGTCACCGACCGGGACCAGATCAGCTCGGCGGTGGAGCAGGCCCGGATCCGTTTCGGCGGCGTCGACGTTCTGGTGAACAACGCCGGTTACGGCTACCGCGCCGCGGTAGAGGAAGCGGACGACGCCGATATTCGACGGTTGTTCGACACCAACGTTTTCGGCGCAGTCGACATGATCAAGGCAGTCCTCCCGGACATGCGCGCCAGGAAGGCGGGGTCCATCCTGAACGTCTCCTCCATCGGTGCGCGCATCAAACCGGCTGGTTCCGGCTACTACTCGGCAACCAAGGCTGCCTTGGAAGGCATCTCCGGGTCCCTCCGAAACGAACTGCAGCCGCTGGGTATCCACGTCACCGTCATTGAGCCCGGCGGGTTCCGGACGGACTTCGCCGGCCGCTCACTGACCCAGTCGGCGACGGCGATCGGGGACTATGCGGAGACGGCCGGGAAACGCCGCAAGGAGAATGACACCGTCCACGGCACGCAGCAAGGCGATCCGGCCAAAGCCGCGGAGGCCATCCTGGCGGTCGCCGAAAGTGCGGACCCGCCGGCCCTGCTGGTCCTCGGTGAGGACGCCTTCAATGCCTTCGGCGCCGTCGCCCAGGCCGAACGCGCGGACCTGGACCGGTGGCGGGAGCTCAGCCTCAGCACGGCAATCGGAAACTAAAGCTTCGTCGGAAGGAATCCCATGCATAACGTGACCCTCAACAACGGCGTCCAGATGCCGATCCTTGGCTTCGGCGTCTATCAGATCCCCGCCGAGGAAACCCAGGCCGCCGCGGAAGCGGCCCTTGCCACCGGTTACCGCCACCTGGACACGGCGGCCGCTTATGGCAACGAGGAGGCCGTGGGTGCCGCGATCAAGTCCAGCGGAATCGCACGCGGGGAGCTCTTCATCACGACCAAGCTGTGGATCCAGCACGCCCCGGCGGGCAGTGTCCAGGACGACACCAAGCGTGCCTTCGACGGCTCGCTCCGCCGGCTCGGCCTGGACCACGTCGACCTGTACCTGATCCACCAGCCGCTCGGCGACTACTACAGCGAGTGGCGGGCCATGCAGGAGATCAACAAGGAGGGCCTGGCCCGTGCCATCGGCGTGTCCAACTTCTACCCGGACCGGCTGGTGGACCTCATCGACCACAACGAGATCGTCCCGGCCGTGAACCAGATCGAGACCCATCCCTTTTTCCAGCGGGCCGCCGATCAGGCGCTGATGCGCGAACGCGGCGTGCAGATCGAGTCCTGGGGCCCGCTCGCGGAAGGCAGGAACAACCTGTTCACCGATCCGGTCCTCAGCGCCATTGCCGAAGCCCATGGCAAGTCGGTGGCGCAGGTGGTGCTCCGCTGGCTCATCCAGCGCGAGGTCGTCGTCATCCCCAAATCCGTTCGTCCGGAGCGGATGGCGGAGAACCTGGCCGTCTTCGATTTCACCCTCACCGACGAGCAGATGGACCGGATCGCCGCCCTGGACACGGGCGCCAGCGTCTTCTTCGACCACCGCGACCCCGCCATGGTGAGCCGGCTGGGCGGACGCAGCGCCTGACCTGACCGCCGCCCGCCGGCGGAGTTCTCAGGCGGCGGGCGAGGCGACCTCCGGAGCGGCCTCGCTCAGGCGCCGCAGTTTGGGAATGGGGATCCGTTTGTTGATGGCGACGGCGGTACCCGAGCCCTCCCGGTGGGACCAGCGCATGAGGGACGGGCCGTCGTGGGGATCGCCGTCGAGGTAGTCGGGGGCGCCGGCCAGGGGCAGGAATCCGCTCGCCTTCAGGCTGAGGCCAAACTGCTCGGTCCAGAAGTAGGGCTTGAAGTCGAGCGCCGGGGCGCCATCACCGCCAAGGAGGGCCAGCGCCGCGGCCTTGCTCTGCTCGATGGCGCTGGTCCACAGCGGAACGCGCTGGATGCCGCGCGCGGTGGGGAACGCGGCCACGTCTCCGGCGGCGATGATGTCCGGCCGGACGCGCCCGCGGGTGTCGACTTCGAGCCGGCCGCCGGTCAGGAGACCGCTGGAGGCGAGCCACTCGGTATTGGGCACATCCCCGACGGCGCTGACCACGAGTTCGGCCTCGAGGCTGGACCCATCGGCCAGCGTCACCACCGTCCGCCCACCGGCCGGGCCGCCGCCGGTACTGCGCAGCTGGGCCGCGGAGGACGGCGCGAGCTTGAGCCCGTGCCGGACGGCCGCGGCCAGGAAGACCCCGGACAGGTAAGGACCCAGCTGGTTGGTCAGCGGGAGCTCCTGCGAGACGAGGGTCACCTCGCAGCCCACGGCGAGGCAGCCGGAGGCGATCTCCATCCCCAGCGCTCCCCCGCCGATGACGACGACGGACGGCTGGCCCGCGAGCCGGCGGCGCAGCGCCAGCGCATCCTCGAGGGTGCGCAGGGTCAGCTCGCCGTCGTAGTTCCCCGGGTTTCCGGCGGCGCCGAGGCGGCGTGCCCGGGAGCCGGTGGCGATGACCAGGCCGTCGAACGGAAGGCCGGTGCCGTCGTCGAGGTGCAGCACTTTCTTCCCGGCATCGAGCCGCGCCGCACCCACGCCCAGGATCTCGTGGGCCTCGTGGGTCGCGGCAGGCAGCTGATGGGAGGTCATGTCCTCGGAGTCCAGCAGGGCGGCCTTCGAGAGGGCCGGGCGGCTGTACGGCGCGTGGTGCTCGTCGCCCACGATGGTCAGTTCTCCGTCGAAGCCGGCCGCCCGCAGCGAGTCACTCGCGGTAAGTCCGGCGATGCCGTTGCCAACGACGACGATGCGTTTCGGTCCCATGCTCACGCCAGCCGCAGCGCTGCAACGGGGCAGACGCGGACCGCGGCTTTGGCCGGTTCAAGGAGGACGTCGTCCACCGTTTCGATGTCCAGCACCAGTTCGCCGTCGTCGTCCAGGTGCATCAGCTGCGGGGCGGCTTCCTCGCACAGGCCGTGGCCTTCGCAGCGCGGTCGGTCGAGGACGATCTTCATGGCTTTCTCCTTTGAAAACAGTGGTGCGGGTCACAACCTGCGGTATGTCGAGTCTCCCAGCCGCCGACACAGTCGACAAATGAATACTTCTCATCGTTGGCGTGCGCCGCGTGAATGAGTGGGTAGGATGGGCCCAGCGCCGGATGGTCGGCGAACGACGAGCGAGGTGCGCAGTGGCAATGACGCCGGGACTGACCTGGAACGTGAAGGACAGCTTTGTTTCGTACGTGGAGGCCCTCGACGACGGCGCCGCGGAGGCGCTCGCCCCCGCATCCCGGGCGGAGACGGGCTTCTTCTTCCCCCTGGATCCGGCGACGGACGCCGCCGGCCAGGACGCCGCCCCCGACACCGCCGGCCCCGACACCGCGCTGCAATTCCTCGGCGCCGTCCGGTTCGCCGGCCACTGGGGCGCCCTCGACGTCGAATTGCGGGACCCGCGGATCGAGCTCCTCGGCGGCCGCGGGACCCTGCTGGTCCGCGAGCGCGGCGGCCGGGATCCCCTCAAGTCCCTGCCCTTTGCCACGCTCGAAGCCTCGCAGCGGGCGGAAGACGCTGACGGCTCCACCCACCTGGAGCTGACCGCGTCCCTGACCGGACAGGGCCACCTCCTCCTGGGCGGGCAGTACCCGGTCGGCCAGCCGCTGAGTCCGCTCCACGTCATTTTCCCGGCGAGCGATGCCTAGCACCCCGGGAACCAGCGGCACGGGAAGGTCCGGGACGGACGGGGAGCTGGCCCGGCTGGCTTCGGTGGATCTGAACCTGCTGGTGCCGCTGCTGGCGCTTCTGGAAGAGCAGTCGGTGACGAACGCGGCGGGCAAGATCGGGCTGTCACAGCCGGCCATGAGCCACGCGCTGACCCGGATGCGGCGCATGCTCGGCGACGAACTCTTAGTGCGGCAGGGCCGCGGAATGGTGTTGACGCCGCGGGCGGCCGAGCTGCTGCCGGCCCTGCGGCAGACCCTCACGCAGGCCGCCCGGCTGGTCAACGCCGCACCCTTTGATCCGGCCAGCGACGGCCGCCTGATTACCGTGGCGATGACCAACAGCACCGCGTTCGTCATCGGCAGCACGCTCACCCGGCTGCTGGCGGAGCGCGCGCCCAACACGGTCCTACGCCTGCGCACCACGTCCACCGCGACCATTTCGGGGTTCGCGGAGGACGCGGCGGACGTCATCCTGCTCCCCGAGACGTTCGCGACGCCCCACCCACGGGAACGCCTGTACGACGACCGCTGGGTGGTGGTCACCTCATGGGATTCGCCTCAGGAGGCCACCGCGCTGGAGCTGTTGGAGACCGTTCCCCACGTGGTCCTGGACGCGACCCCGGAACGCATGCGGCCCTACGAAATCCTCGACGAACGCAAGGTCCCATACATCATCCGGCAGCGCGTGTCCGACTACCTGTTCATCCCCCACCTGATCGCCCAGGCCGGCGGCGTGGCGGTGCACCGGTACCAGGTGGGCCTGGCCTTCGAAGGCCGCTTCGACCTGCGGATGGAAGAGTTTCCCTTCCCGATCCAGACCCTCGGCATCGACATGGTCTGGAACCCGTGGCTCGCCGAGGACCCGTTCAAGGACTGGCTGCGCGGAATCCTGATCGAAGCAGCAGTCCCGTTGCGGGCACGGTACGGCCCCATCCAGGCCCGCTTCCGCCCGCCGGCCTGAACCGAGCCGGGCCCGGCAGCCGGGCAACTACCTATACTGATAGCTATGTGGCGTGAGACACAGCCTAACTATGAACATAGTTAGTTGACAAGAGTGCTGATGAACTTGGGGCGTGTTTGTCGCGATGCGCGGACGAACGGGAAACCCCATGGAGAGGACCGGTGGCGAGTGAGCCTGCGCTACGCCCTGCTTGCATTGCTGACATCCGAGCCCCTGACGGGCTACGACGTGTTCAAACACTTCGAACAATCCGTGGGCTACGTCTGGCACGCCCCGGACTCGCAGATCTACCCCGAACTCCGGCGGATGGAAAAAGATGGCCTCCTGCGGGGCGTCGAGGAGGCCTGGGGGAAGAAGGGCAAGAAGAAGCGCTACCACATCACCCCCGAGGGGGTCGCAGCATTTCGGGGCTGGATGAACACCACCCTGGACTATTCCCGCGAGCGGGACCCCATCCACCTCAAGGCGGCGTACCTGGAGTGGGCCGAACCGGACGCCGCGCGGGCCCAGATGCAGGCCCATATCGCCTACCACTCCTCCCGCGCCCAGCAATGGCGGGAGATGATTGAAGCCCTGGCGGACCGGAGCAACCCCATCCTGGCGACCCGCCTCGAGGGGGCGCCGGAGGCGGATTGGGCGAAGATTGCCGGCTACAAGGTTTTCACCTACGAGGGCATGATCGAGCGCGCCAACGCGGAGGTCCAGTGGGCCAAGCGCGGCTTGGAGCTGATCGACAGACTGGAGTCCTGACCCCTTGCCACTATCTATCAACATAGCTAGGCTGTGATCCAGACCACTACCTATGTAGATAGATACAGCAAAGGAATGCCATGACCGCGATGATGCAGTCCGTCAGTTCGACCACCAACAAGGTGCTCGGATATCCGCTCAATGCCTGGTACGTGGCCGCCTGGGACCACGAGGTCACCCGGAAGCCGATGTCCCGTCGGATCGCGGACCGTCCGCTCGCCCTGTACCGCACGGAGGACGGGAAGGCGGTAGCGCTGGCGGATGCGTGCTGGCACCGGCTGGCTCCGCTGTCCATGGGCAAGACGCTTGGCAAGGATGAGATCCAGTGCCCGTATCACGGCATTGTCTACAACTCTGCCGGCCGTTGCGTCTCCATGCCTGCGCAGGAAACCATCAACCCGAGCGCCACGGTGCCGTCCTTCCCCGTGGTCGAAAGGTACCGGTACGTCTGGGTCTGGCTGGGCGATGCGACCCAGGCCGACCCCACCCTGATTCCGGACATGCACCAGATGAGCTCGGAGGAATGGGCGGGCGACGGCGAGACCATCTTTGCGCCGTGCAACTACCAACTGGTCCTGGACAACCTGATGGACCTCACCCACGAGGAGTTCGTGCACTCGTCCTCCATCGGGCAGGACGAACTCAGTGAGTCCGATTTCAAGGTGACCCAGGACGGCAACACGGTCACGGTGTCCCGCTGGATGCTCGATATCGATGCGCCGCCGTTCTGGCTCAAGAACATGCGCGACAAGTTCCCGGGTTTCGAGGGCAAGGTGGACCGCTGGCAGATCATCACCTTCCAGTCGCCGTCGACCATCAACATTGACGTCGGCGTCGCGAAGGCGGGCACGGGAGCGCCGGAAGGCGACCGCAGCCAGGGTGTCAACGGCTTCGTCATGAACACCATCTCCCCCGAGAGCGCCAAGACCTGCCACTACTTCTGGGCCTTCATGCGCAACTACCGGCTGGACAGCCAGCTGATCACCACCCAGCTCCGCAAGGGCGTCCACGGCGTCTTCGGCGAGGACGAGGCCATGCTCAAGGCACAGCAGGAGGCCATCGACGCCAACCCGGACTATGAGTTCTACAACCTCAACATCGACGCCGGCGGCATGTGGGTCCGGAGGCTGATCGAGCGCCAACTCACCGCCGAGGGCCGGCTCATCCCCACCGTCTGACCGCCCCAAACCACCCAGCCCAGCCCGCGAGAAGTTAGAAGAATTGTCATGGCAGCAAGCAACATAGAGGTCTGGCAGACCGGAACCGTGGTCGAGACGGAAGCCGTCACCGCCGAAACCCGGCGGCTGGTCCTGTCCCAGTCGCAACCGAAGAAGGCGGAGCCCGGCTCGCACATCGACGTCATGGTCACGATCAACGGGGAACGCCAACGGCGCTCTTACTCCGTGGTGGATTCCAGCGAGGACGGCCTGCGCGTGGCCATCAGCGTCTTCCGGGCACCGCAGTCCCGGGGCGGTTCCGTCTTCATGCAGGGCCTGAACGTCGGGGACCAGCTGGAGATCACCCAGCCGCTGCAGAACTTTCCGCTCCGGGTGGGCGCCCCGCGCTACGTGCTGCTGGCCGGCGGCATCGGCATCACCGCAATGCTCAACATGGCCCGCGTGCTGCGCAACATCAAGGCGGACTACACCCTCGTTTACGCCGGACGCAGCCGTGCCGCCATGGCCTACCTGCCGCAGCTTGAAGCGCTCCACGGTGACGCGCTCCACGTGCACGTCGATGACGAAGGCACGGCGCTCAAGGTCGACGCGTTGCTGGCCGGGGTGGACGCGGACACGGAGCTCTACATGTGCGGGCCGATCCGGCTGATGGATGCGGTGAAGCGCGGCTGGGACGCACGCGGGTTGAGCGTCCCCAACCTGCGGTACGAGACGTTCGGCAACAGCGGCTGGTTTGACCCGGAGGAATTTGTCGTCCGCGTCCCGCGTCTGGGCGTGGAGACCACCGTTGGATCCGGCGAGTCCATGCTGGAAGCCCTGGAGGGCGCGGGAGTCGACATGATGTTCGACTGCCGCAAGGGCGAATGCGGTCTTTGTGAAGTGCGGCTGCTGGGTCTCGAGGGCGCGGTTGACCACCGCGACGTGTTCTACAGCGAACGCCAGCAGCACGCCGCGGCGAAGATGTGCTGCTGCGTCTCCCGGGCCGTCAGCTCCGGGACCGGGGCGCGGAAGGACCCTGCGGGAGGACGCGCCGTCGTCACCATCGACGTCTGAATCCCTCGCCCGCCGGGTGCGGCTGTGATGAGTCTCACCCGCAATATTCGCCATCTGGCTTGAGCGACTCACCAGGCGCTGTGCATCATAAAAAGGCAGGAAAGGGCACCGACGCCCCCTGCCGGACACCCGGAATGACGAAGGAACACTAAACAATGACGTTTGAATCTGCCCACACTGTCACCCACAAGCTCTGGGACCGCTCCACGATGCACCACGAGCTCGACGCCCTGGTCCACGACCTCTCGGTCCGGCACAACACCCCGAAATCCAACATCTCGGTCCACGCCAGCGGCCCCAACACCTTCACGCTCAGCCTGAACCACGGCGCGGCCAACCTGGATTCGGCCTCCGCCTAGCAGCACCTGCACCAGCTACACCACGACGACGGCGGGAGCTTCCCGCCGTCGTCGTCGCGTTTCCGCAAGTCGGCGGTGGCTCAGCCGAAGCGGGTCAGCCGAAGCGGGTCAGCGCAGGCTGGCCAACGGGGCGCCGTGCATTTCGGACTTCACCCGGTACATGTCCTGGTCGGCGGCAAACAACAGGGCCTTGGCCAGTTCCGGATAGTCGGCCGCCTCGGCATCCGCCGGCACGGCCGTCTCCGCCAGGCCCACGGACATGCCCAGCCGCAGTTCGGCCCCGGCGACGGTGAAGGCACCGGCAAGGCAGTCCCGAACCCGGCCGGCCACCGCCGCCAGCTCCTCCGAGTGCGCCAGCCATGGGATCAGGACCACGAACTCGTCCCCGCTGTACCGCGCCACCAGGTCGTCGCCGCGCACCGCCGCGGCCAGCATCCGCGCTACGTGCTCCAGGACTTCGTCCCCGGCCGCGTGGCCCAGGGTGTCGTTCACCTGCTTGAAGTTATTGACGTCGCAGAACAGCAGGCCCACCCGGTGCCGCTGTCCAGCGGCGCGGGCGAGCGCGGCCAGCAGGCTCGCTTGCAGCTGCCGCCGGTTCGGCAGTCCGGTCAACGGGTCATGCAGTGCCCGGTGGCGCGCTTCCTGCAGCAGCACCGTGCGCTCCGCCTCGGCGTCCTCGAGCTTCCGGTAGGCGCCGGCCAGTTCGCGCTCGTAGCGCCGCCGCTCCGGGGCGGCGAAGAAGATCATCAGGTCCCGCGGCTCCGGCCCGTCCAGGGTGCGGGTGATCGAGAGCAGCACCGGCTGCCGCTGGCCGTCCGGCCCCAGCAGCTCGAGCGACAGTTCGGCTAGGTGGCCGTCGCGTTCCAGCTTCGGCCCGGCGTGTGTGCGGAACATCAGCCGGTCGCCGGCTGGCATGAGGTCCAGCACGCGCGTGCCGTCGAGGGCCCCGGCGTCGGCGCCGGTCCAGGCGCAAATCGTGGCGTTCGCGGCCAGGATGGTGCCGTCGGTGCCGGCCACGACGTAGCCAGCCGGCGCCTGGTGGAAGAGTTGTCCGTAGTCGAGGGCTTCGGTGGCCGCCTGGCTCACGGCTGCTTGAGGAATTCGAGGATGGCGGTGGCCGTTTCCTCCGGCGCGCTGCTCTGCGGGAAGTGGCCGGTGGCCGCGAGCCGGACCAGAGTGCCGGCCGGGAGCTCCTCGTGCAGGTAGGTGCCCACATGGTCCGGCGTGACGACGTCGTCGGTGCTTTGCAGGACCAGCACGGGGAGGGTGACGTCGGCGAGCAGGTGCCGCACGTCGGACAGGAAGGCCACCCGGGCGAAGTCGCGGGCAATACGGGGGCTGATCCGGCCGAAGCTGCCTTGAATTTCGTGCTCGAGTTCGGGCGCGTGCGGCGTATTCATGTAGACCGAGGCCATCGATTCGGCCCAGACGACGTAATTGGCGTCCAGGGACTCGAAGACGTCGTCGAGGTCCTGCCGCGTAAACCCGCCAACATAGCCGTCCTCGGGGTGGTCCAGGTAGCTGGGGGACGCGGTCAGCAGGATCAGGCGGCCGAAGCGGCGGCCGTCATCCCGGACGGCGGCGCTGACGGCCATCATGGCTCCGACGCTGTGGCCGATGAGGGTGGCGTCTTCCAGGCCGAGCTCTGCGCAGACGTCCATCAGGTCATCTACGTAGGTGTCCAGGCTGGAGTAGGCGGCCGAATCATAGGCTGACTGGTCTGACCCGCCGGAGCCCACATGATCCAGCAGGACCACCCGGTAGCGGTCGGTGAACCAGGGCAGGAGACGGCCCCACATGCTCTGATCGGTGCCGAAGCCGTGGGCGAATACCAGGACAGGTCCGTCTTCCGGCCCGAACACCTGGACGTTGTTCCGCGCTGCTGCCCCAGTGCCCATCTGCCAACCAATCCTTTTAACCCAGCCGTTCGAAAAACCGCCGATAGCGCCCGACGGCGGCGACGAGATTCGACTGGTTGGCTCCATCGTAGCCCGGCGGGGAGCTCCGGCCGGGCAGGCATCACCGCAGGTCACCGGGCGGATTCGGAGAGGCCCGGCGACGGTCCCGGGACTAGGCTGCCAGCGGCAGATCGAAAAGCTGTTCGGCCAGCCGGATGAGGTGGACGGGAGCGTGGGCTTCTTCCCCCTGTGGTCCATGGCCAAGGAACACCGCCGTGCCGTTGACGGTGTCATCCAGAGCGACGCCTGCCTCACGCAGAAGGACCTCGGCCCGGTCATTCTGCGGCAGACGGTATCCCTCGTCGTTCAGATAGGCGTGCCAGTTCCTGCCGGAGATGGACTCGATGTTCCCTGCCACCAGTTCCTGCAGGCTGAGCACCGCGGTGTCCACGCATTCGATGCGCACGGGTTGAGTGAGTTGGGCCGGAACGATCAAGGCGTTGTAGCTGGTGTTCATGGTTCTTATCCTTGTGACTGAAACGAAGGGCTCGCGGTTCCAGGGGTGCACGTCAGGAGTGGTGCGGAAGGAGTGGTGCGGGCGGCCGACGGGGCTAGGAGTCTCGCATCTGGCCGCCCGCGGCTTGTTTAGCGCTGGTTTTTGCGCGGCTTTGCGAACAGGCTGTCGCTGGATTCGCTTCTAGCCTTTTTTTCGGCGCGCTTTTCGAGAATCGTTTTTCCCGTTTTTTTGGCACTGCCGCTCTTAGGCGATTTACCGGACAACAGAATCACACCTTTCTGTGCTTGCGTGTACCCAATACCATACACACTTATATTTTTTATGCCAGTTTCCGAAAAAGACCGCCATAAAGGCGCGAGAAGTGCACGATGCCGCAGCGGTGCCCGCGCCGCGTCGGGTCTCAGCCCCGCTTCTTGGCGGCTCATGGCCCGGATCACAGCGGTTGCGTCCGGGCGCGGTTCGCGCGAAGGCCCAAATCGGAAGAGTTTCACGCCGCCGCCAATAATGTAACGAAGAGAGCCGGCATTAGTTACCTCGGGATTTACGGGAACAAAATTAATTTGTTGATCCCAGCGCCCGACTTTGCCCTCCAAGCCTCACGCCAAGTCGACAATTGCGCGCGCTGCAGAACTTCCGGTGCACAGAACTCGGAGGGGTGGTTTTAAATTCGGCCGCGGTTCGGAAAATTGGCTATTACTTTGGCCGCACGGCGGCAGGACCACGCCGTGCGGCGGACCGTCCACGCCAGGGACCGATCGCATCCCCGCGCCCTGGCGTCGCACAGGCGGGTTCACAAAACCCTTGGCCGTCGATATTCACCGATATATCGTTAAGTATCGCCGAAGGATCGGTGATCATCAGAGCAACACAATCAATCCGGAAGGACGATGCCGTTATGAAAGGCATTCAAGACGATAAATTCACAGAGGGCGGACCCGCCCTGGGACGATTTGGTCGCGGCCGGGGTCGCCGCGGACCCCACGGACACGGCGGGTTCGGCGGAGGCCGCGGATTTGGGCCAGGTTTCGGCCCGGGCTTCGGTCCAGGGTTTGGACCCGGCGGCCCACGCCGGGCCAACAGGGGCGACGTCCGCTCGGCGATTCTTTCCCTCCTGGCCGAAGCACCCTCCAACGGCTACGGCCTGATCAAGACCATCGCCGAAAGGACGTCCGGTGCCTGGCGGCCGAGCCCGGGCTCCGTGTACCCCACGCTCCAGCAGCTCGTTGATGAGGAACTCATCGCGCCTGCCGGCGACGGCCGCCGCACGGAGTTCACGCTCACCGACGCGGGCAAGGCCTACGTGACCGAGCACGCCGAAGAGCTGGAAAACGCCTGGAACACGGACCCCCAAGGATCCGGCCCGGCGTTTCATCAGAGCGTGGGCAAACTGATGGGTGTCATCCACCAGTTCCGCTTCTCAGCAACGGAGGAACAACGCACGGCCGCGATGGAAAAGATCGATGAAACCCGCCGCGCGCTCTACCACATCCTCGCTGACTAACGGCGGCGGGCCACAGTCAGCCGACCGGAACGCCCTCCGCGACCGCAAGGTCCTGCCGGCTCGGAGCCTGCGCTACGTTGCGCCCGGCGATGCGTCCGGAAACCATCGCCCAGCCGATGTGCAGCCCGTGGTTGAGCAACTGCAACCCGCCCTGACCGGTTGATCCGGCGGCCCACAGGCCGGGGATGGGCTCCCCGGCGGGGGTGGTCACCCGAAGTCCGGTATCCACGGCCAAGCCGCCGTCGGCCAGGGTGATGAAGGCGTTCATAGGGCCGAGCGCGTAAAACGGCCCTTCGGTGACGCCCTGGCCGAGGTGTTGGCGGCCAAAGTCGCCGTCGGTTCCGGCCTTCACCGTGGCATTCCAATCCGCCACGCTCGCCGCGAGTACCGCAGGATCCAATCCGGTACTGGCGGCCAGTTCCTCGATCGTGTCCGCCCGGTGGTAGACGTCCGGTCGGTACCGCTTGTAGTCATCAACATACGCGTAGGCCACGCCGGGGAACGTGGACACCGGATTGGGCCAGGCTGAGAACTTCCTGGCGACCCGCTCGTCGAAGATCATGTACGCGGTGTTCTTCGCATCGGCCGCCGCGGCGCGGGCCATGCCCTTGTCCGAATCCTCGTTGGCAATGCGTTTCCCGCCGTGCCCCACCAGGATGGCCCCGGCGCGGTACATGGTGTTGTTGGGGCCAACCCAGCTGGTCAGCGCGCCTCGGATAACGTAGGCCAGGACCTTCCGGGGCAGGCGCTCCACCACCAAGCGCATGGCCTTGGAAACGAGCGGATGGGACGGAAGCATCTTGATCGGGTCCACCCGCTTGGAGGGCGCAAAGCGCAGTCCTTCGTAAAGGCGGTCCATCTGGATCATGACCCCGCCGGCCTCGGTTCCGAGGACAAAGCCGTCGCCGGTGTTGTTGGGGTTGACCGGAGGAATCTTGGCCGCGTCCTCCCCCACGTACTTGGCCTTCATTTCGGTGGATGCCGAGTAGTCGCCGGTGGCCAGGATGACACCCTTGCGGCCAAAGTAGTCCCTGCCGCTGGCCCGCGCTCCGATGATCTCGCCGTCGGCGTTGCGCAGCAATTCCTCGACGCGCATGGAGGTGTGGATGACCACGCCGCGCTTCCTGCACTCACGCAACAGCGCCTCGGCATAGGCGCCGGAGTTCGGCAGGACGTTGTGCATGCGCGGCTTCTCATACGGCGGTTCAGGGGTGGGGCCCAGGAACTGCACACCGATGCTGCCGAGCCATTCCACTGTGGAGCCGGCGTTTTCGGCGAGGATCCTGCGGAGTTCCTTGTTTTCACGCTCCTCGAATTCGCCGTTGGCCACCTTCATGTCCTCGACGAACAGGTCGATGCTGTCATTGACGCCGGCGCGGTACTGGTAGGCGGTGTTGGCTGCGGTGAAGGAGCCCACGGACATCGCGGTGCTTCCGCCCACCTTGGGGCATTTTTCCAGCACAATCACCGTGGCTCCGCTGGTGGCTGCGGAGATCGCGGCGCTCATGCCGGACCCGCCGCCGCCGATCACCAGGACGTCTGCCGTTGAAGTCACTGTCGTTGTTCTCACTGTGCATTCCTTTCACTGCCGCGACCGCCGACGGCGTTGCGTGTGTTCGGTACGAAGGAGGCCGCCCGCTCGGCCGCCGAGGTCCCGGCCCAGCGGCCGGTGATATAGCCGGGGGCCAGGCCGCCGGCATAGCCGTAGTTGGACAGCCCGCCAATATCGGCGCCGGCGGCGAACAGCCCGGGCACCGCACCGCCGTCGTGGTCCAGGGCCTCGCCGCGGGCGTTGGTGCGGATGCCGCCGAAGGTGAAGGTGATGGACGGCTGGACCATGACCGCGTAGAAGGGGCCGCTTTGCGGCGCCCGCGCTGTGGCGGCCACCGCGATGCCGTCGGCGGTGCCGCCACCGGCGCCGGCCACTTCTGCGTAGCGGTCCAGGGTGCGGGTGAGGTGATCGCGGTCCACGCCCCAGCCGGAGATGATGTCGACGAGTTCAGGGAGGCTCGGTGCGCTGGCGTGCAGGGCGCCGGCGTCGATGGCAACGCCGAGGCGGTCGATGCTGCCCAGGCCGGGGAACGGTTCTTCGAGTACTTCGGTGCTGCGGACGAACTCGTCGAAGATCAGGATTCCGCGGGCTTCCGACTGGAAGGTGACGGCCTGGTTGAGCAGTTCGTCGCCGTCGGTCTCGTCCGCAAAGCGCTTGCCCTCGAGGTTCACCAGCACCGTGGAGCCGGAGTAGTACTGCGAATAGGGCAGGTAGTTTTCGGTGTCGAAGCTGCGGAGCGGATACGGCAGCAGGTGCCCGTAGAAGGTGCTCATCGCCGTCGTCCCGCCCGCGCCGGCGGACCGCGCCAGGCGCAGCCCGTCGCCGACGCTGCCGGGGTTGGAACGCAGCACCAGCCGGTCCGCGTTGGGGCCGATTGAGCGCGTCAGTTCGGCGCGGTCGCCCTGGAATCCGCCGCCGGCCAGTACGACGGCGCTGGCCTCGTACTGGACGCGGCGCCCGTCCGCGGTGCGCACCAGAACGCCCGTAACGGCGTGGTCCTCACGCAGCAACTCCGTGACAACGACGCCCGCGGTGGCCTCTCCCCCGGCCCCGAGAACCTGATCGCGGCACCAGGCCAGGATGCCGTGGATGTCCGTGGAGTAGCCGATGCCGAAGGTCATGATGCCCCGCTTCGGCTCCGCTGCCACGTGGACGCCGGCGGCCCGCAGCTCCGCGAGCGCCTCCTCGTAGTCGCCCACCAGGCGGCTTCCGAGATCCACGTTGCCTAGCGGAATCCGCTTCCGGTAGGCGTCGACGCTGGGTGCTGTCCAGAACATGCCCGCCGAGAGGGCGGCCGACCCGCCGAACGCGGCCTGTTTCTCCAGCAGCGCCACCTTGGCACCGCGGCGGGCAGCCGTCATGGCGGCGGCGGAACCGCTGACGCCGGATCCCACAACCACCACGTCCACCCGGCGGACCTCATCCACGTCCTGCGCAGCCGCCACGACAGGTACCTCTCTTGCGCGCGACGCCGGCACCAAGCGCTCGGTCAGCTTCATTCCGACGGTCATCGCGCCACGCCCGAGGGCAGCTTGGCGGCGGCGTGTTCCGCGGCGATGCGGCCGAAGACCGCGCCCTTGCCCAGCGAGGTGCCCGTCATGTAGGCGGCGCCGTGGAATCCCCCGGTGAGCTCGCCGATGGCGTACAGGCCGGTGATCACGTCGCCGTCGACGTCCACCACCTCGGCGTTGGGGCTGATGGTGAGGCCACAGTAGGTGGTGGTCATCAGGGATTTGGCCGGGTAGGCGTAGAAGGGGCCCTGGTCCAGGGGCAGGAGTTCGCCGACGCCGTTGCACAGGTTGGTGCGGCCCATCTCGTCTTCGGCTTTGCCGGCGACCGAGTCGTTGTAACGGGCCACAGTGGCTTCCAGTTCGGCCGCGTCGATCCCGGCTGCCTCGGCCAGTTCAGCCAGGGTGTCGGCCTTGAAGAGGTGGCCCAGGTCCTCGATCATGCCGATGTCATTGAGCGGAATGCCGGGGTGCGATTTGGCCCGGACCTTGGCATCGAAGATCTCGAAGCCCAGTCCCTGGGGTTGCTTCAGCACCTCGCGGCCCAGGGTCTTGTAGGACTTGGACTCGTCAACGAAGCGCCGGCCGGCCGTGTTCACGATGATCGCACCCATGTAGTACGCGGTGAGCAGTTCGTGGAACTCCTCGCCGGTTTCCGGGTGGGAGCCGTAGGTGGCGGTGATGTAGGCCATGTCCGCCACGCCTGCGCCGAGTTTCCAGGCCATCTTGAGGCCGTCACCGGTATTGCCCACCCCGCCGTAGGGGATGGCCGCGAGCTGTTCCGGTGCAAACGTGCGCAGCAGTTCCGTGCTGCGGCTGAAGCCGCCGGTTGCCAGGATCACGCCCGCACGTGCGGTGAACAGGGACTCTGTGCCCGCGGATTCGACGACGACGCCGGTCACCGAGCCTTCGGTGCCGCGCACCAGCCGGACCGCGCGGTGGCCCAGCCGGGTGTCGCCGCCGTTGTCAGTGAAGGTCTGGTGCAGCTGGGCGAGCAGTTCGGCGATCACCGTGTTGTGGCTGCGCGGTGCGGACTGTCCGGAGCTGATCTCCAGGGCCCGGAAGTTCGCGCCCTGCTCTTTGAGCCAGTGGTAGGTCTCGTCCTGGCGGTCCAGGTAGGCGTCCAGCAGTGCGCGGTCATTGACGCCGCCGCCGGTGGAGAGCATGTCCTGCAGGAACAGTTCAGCCGAGTCCTCCACGCCTTCGGCGGCCTGCTCGGCTGTCCCGGAGAAGGCAAAGAAGCCGCCGCTCATGGCCGAGGAACCGCCGAGTTTGCCGGTCTTCTCCAGGAGCACCACCTTGAGGCCTGCTTGCGCGGCACTGGTGGCGGCGGACTGTCCCGCGATGCCGGATCCGAGGACCACCAGATCGTAGTCGTATTCGGGCATGGTCATGGTCATGGTGCTGTCCCTTTCAGGTGTCTTGCTGTCTTTGGTTCTTGCACCCTTTGTGGCCGGGTGCGTGGCTGCCGGGAGTATCAGCAGGTCAGCCAGCCGCCGTTCACGTCCAGGCTGATCCCGGTGATGTAGGTGGACTGGTTTCCGGTGAGGAAGGCCACCGCGTCGGCGATCTCTTCCGGCCGGGCGAAGCGCTTCATCGGGACCTGTCCCAGGAGCTTGGCGTCCTGGGGGACGTCGCCCATCATCGGCGTCTGCACGAATCCCGGCGCCACGCCGTTGACGCGGATCTTCAGGTCGGCCAGTTCGTGGGCCAGGCTGGCCGTCAAGTTCTGCAGCGCAGCCTTCGACGCCCCGTAGGCCACCGAGCTGGGCAGGAACGGGGCGAACTCCGCGTCCGGGCCGCCGCCGGTGCCTGCCTTGGCGGTGATGGACAGCAGGTTCACGATGCTTGCCGAACCGTCCGTTGGCATGTGCCGGTACACCTCGCGGATCAGGAAGAACGGCGCCGCCACGTTGACGGCCATCACGTTGTGCCAGTCCTCGTCGCTGAGTTCGAAGAAGCGGATCTTCTGGCCGTTGCGCTTAGGGGAAATGCCGACGGCGTTCACCACCACGCCCACCGGTCCCGCCTCGGCCGCAAAGGCGGCCAGTTCCTTGTTGGCGGCCCCCTCGGCCAGGTTGCCGGCGAAGCCGCGGTGTTCGGCCCAGCCCACGCCGGGAAGTGATGCGGCCGTCCGGTCCGCCGCGGCCTGGTCGAGGTCGGCGACGACGACGGCGTAGCCCTCAGCGGCGAGGCGGCGGCTGATGACCTGGCCGATGCCGCCGGCGCCGCCGGTGACGATCGCCGTCTGCAGCAGGACCGGCCGCTGGATTGCTGCGGCCTCGAGCGTTGCCGTGGGATTACTGGTCATTGTCGGGCTCCTGGTTGCGGCTGAATGCCGTGTGGGGGTCGGTGATCTCAATCGGCAGCGTACGGATCGGCGAGAAGGAGGTCGGGTACATGATCCGGTTCTCCATCGTCATGATCATCGGCCGGATGATGGCCAGGCATTCCTGCCACTTCGCGTTCTTGGCGAGCTCGGCGCGGCGGGTCCGGCGGTCCTCCAGGTCCGAATAGGCCCAGAAGTGGTTGAGCTCATTCTGGCGGCCGAATTCGGTGACGAAGTAGCCCAGGAAGCCGCCCAGGATGGGCTTCTGCGCGGGCAGGCCGATGTTTTCGTAGGCTTCGAGGTATTCGGCAAGCCGGGCGCCGGTGTTCAGGACGTAGGTCCGCTGTTCGACGATCACGGGGTCACAGTGCCTCTCCGGAAGGAGCGGAGCCCACCAGGCCGCTGGCGGCGGGCGCCGCCGTCGTCGTGGCTTCCTCAATCTGGACGTAGCGGCCGAAGCGGTGTTTGCCGCCTTCGAGGGTCTTGCCGTCGCCCATCAGCACCAGGTTGATCAGCGCGGCGACGATGATCACGATCCAGGCAACGGTGATGGAGACGGTGCTGCCGCCGCTGATGCTCATCAGCCAGGAGGCCAGGAAGGGTGCGGGAGCGGCGAAGATCAGGTTGGAACCGGTAAGCGCGAGTGCCGATCCCGTGTACCGGATATGGGTGGGGAACGCCTCGGCGAAGAGTGCGCCCTGGCCGGCGTTTCCGAACTGGGCTGTCACCAGGGAGAACGCCACCATGCCCAGCGTCAGCGGGAAGCTGCCCAGGTTCACGACGGGGAAGAACAGGACGGCGGCGAGCAGGGTCCCCGCCGATCCGATCGTCAGGATCCAGCGACGGCCGTAGATGTCCGCGAGCCGTCCGCCCCACCAGATCGCGATCACGGAGAGGAAGTTGGAGATCATGATGATCGTGAACGTCTCGCTCTGCGAGAAGCCGTGGGTGGTGAGGTAGCTGATGCCGAACACGGACACGATGTAGAAGGTCACAACGATCGGGGCGAAGGCCAGGATGAGGCGCAGGATGGTGACACCGTGGGTCTTGATCACGGTGGCCGGGTTGCTGGATTCCCGGGCGATTTCCTGCATGCCTTCCTTGAACACCGGGGTCTCTTCAACCTTGAGCCGGATGTAGATACCCACGGCCACCAGCAGGATGCTCAGCAGGAACGGCACACGCCAGCCCCAGGAGAGGAAGTCCGCCGGGCTCAGCACGCCGGAGAGGACGGCCAGCATCAGGTTCGCGGCCACTTGGCTGATGGGCGAGCCCATGGCCATGAGCGCGCCATAGAAGGAACGGCGGTCTGCGGGGGCGTGCTCCATGGTCATGAGCTGGGCTCCCGTGGCCTCGCCGCCCAAGGCGATGCCCTGGATGAAGCGCATGAGAACGAGCAGGATCGGGGCGGCGATGCCGATCGCCGAGTGCGGCGGGAGCAGTCCGATGACCATCGACGCGACGCCCATGGTGATGAATGTTGTGAGCAGGATTTTGCGGCGTCCCAGGCGGTCGCCGAGGTGCCCGAACACGATGCCGCCGAGCGGGCGGGCCACGAATCCGACGCCGAAGGTGGCGAAGGATGCGAGCAGGGCAATCGCGGGACTCATGTCGTTGAAGAACAACTTGGGGAACACGGTGGCGGCCATGGCGCCGTAGACGGCGAAGTCGAACCATTCCAGGGCGGAGCCGAAGGTACCGCTGAGGACGGCGCGCTTGGCCTGCGCTGAAGCAGGGGTTGTCGGTTTAAGGGAGCGCTTGGTTCGTGAAGGCTGGATAAGACTCATCAGGACTCCTTTGTCAGGTGAGCATGGCGGCGTTGGGCGCCATTAGCTTGGGGATTCAACATGAACTTCGGATGTGAGGCTAGTCACCGCTAGGCGTGTGACGCAATCTCTGTTATTTTTTATTGCGTGATACGCAAAGATGAAGCGCCCCGGGTTGAGTCCGTCCACCGGGCGCTGGTGCTGCTCAAGCAGATGGCGCAGCTAGGGTCGCTCAGCGTGACGGAGGCCGCCACGCTCCTCGACGTCAACCCGTCCACAGCGCAACGGCTGTTGGTCACTCTGGTAGGAGACGGCTTTGCGCAACAGGCCGCCCAGCGGCGCTACGTTCCAGGCCCCGAGTACCGGCGGGCGGTCATCGACAACGCGCCGCCCGCGCTGCCGGTACGCGTGCGCCCCTATCTGGAGCGGCTGTTCACCCGCGTGGGCGAAACGACCCACCTGGCGGTGCTGATCGGCACGGAGATCCATCACCTGGACGGCATCGAGGCCACCGCCCACGCCCTGCGCTTCGGCCTCCGCACCGGGGTGGTCCTGCCGGCCCATGTGTGCTCGTCCGGCAAGGCCATCCTGGCGGACCTGCCGCGGGAGGACATCGAGCGTCGCTACCGGGTCCTGGACGACACGGCCGCCACGGTCAACGCCGGGATTGATCTCCCCAAGCTGTACCGGGATGTGGATCAGGCGCGCCGGCAGGAGATCGGCATCAACTTCGAGGAGAGCGAGGACGGCGTGGCGGCCATGGCCGTATCCCTGGGCCTGGTCGATGGCCAGCATGCCGCCTTGAGCATTGCCATGCCCATCGCCCGTTTCGCCCGGCAGGACGCCAAACGGCTGTCCGCACAGTTGCTGGAGACGGCAGCCGAGTTCAAGAGGCGGGAGCTGTCGGCCTGATTCGCAGCTAGTCGGCCGGCGCCGGCCGCAAAGCGCTGAGAATCAATTCGAGCCCGTAGGCGAATTCGTTCCCGTAGTCATAGCCGGGCTGCATGACCACTTGCGTGGCGATCTCGACCATGTGCGGGTATTCTCCGGTGGCGAAGCGTTCCATGATGGGAGCGGCCACCTCCGCCATAGGTCCATTGCCTGCTATCGGCAGCGCGGCCTCTTGGAGGGCGAACCCGTAGATGTAGCTGTCCAGGAGCGAATAGGCCCGGGCCGTCTGTTCGACCGTAAACCCCGCGGCGCGCAGCGTCGCGAGAGTCGCCTCATGGTGTTTCAGGGTCGCCGGGCCTGGAGCCTTCCGGGATTCCAGCAGTCCGATCGCCCAGGGATGACGGCGCAGCACCTTGCGCACCGAGTGGGCGCGGCGGCGCATTTGTTCCTGCCAGGCCCCTGCAGCCTGCGGGGTCTCGATCTCGGCGAACACGAGGTCGATGAGGCCGTCAAGGATCTCGTCCTTGTTGGCCACGTAGTAGTAGAGGGACATCGGCTTCGTGCCCATGCTCACGGCGAGGGAACGTATCGACAGGGCCGCGATGCCGTCCCGGTCTGCCAACGCCAAGGCCGCGTGCAGAACCTTCTCGCGGGTCAGCCTCGACCGCTCCCTTTCGACCGCGCCTGCGTCGTTCATGGCGTTCCTCCCAGCTCTTCCAGTTTCGTACATCGTACGATACCGTATTCGTACACCGTACTAAAACTGTCTTCACTTCCGGAAGGAGAACGATATGACAACCCAGGAAAGCCCTGAAGTAGCCGACATCAGGACCATGGACCACATGCGCGCAGTTGTTCGGGAAAGCTATGGAGGGCCGGAGGTACTGCGCCTGGAGCAGGTGCCGCGTCCCGAAGTCAAAGGCGACGATGTGCTCGTCCGTGTCCGGGCAGCCGGTGTGGACCGCGGCGCCTGGCACATGATGACCGGCCTGCCGTACCTGGGCCGCGTTGCCTTCGGTTTGCGGAAACCAAGGAGCGCGGTACTTGGCATGGATCTCGCGGGGACCGTGGAGGCCGTAGGTCCCGAAGTCACGCGGTTCGCCGTTGGTGACGCGGTGTACGGCAGCGGCCGCGGTTCCTACGCCGAATACGCCCTTGCATCCGAGGCCAAACTGGCGCCTAAACCCCAGGCGCTCTCCTTCGAGCAGGCCGCGGTGGTGCCGGTGTCCGCGGTGACCGCTCTTCAGGGACTACGCGCCGGGAAGATTCGGGAGGGACAGAAGGTGCTGGTCACCGGTGCTGCCGGCGGCGTCGGAAGCTACGCTGTCCAGCTGGCCAAAGGCTATGGCGCGCAGGTCACCGGGGTTTGCAGTACGGACAAGGTCGAGTTTGTCCGCGCCCTCGGCGCGGACCACGTCATCGACTACACGCGCGAGGATTTCGCAGCCGCTGGCCCTTTCGACCTCATCCTGGACATTGCGGGAAACCCGCGGATCTCACGCCTGCGCCGCGCCCTGACCCCTGCAGGAACTGCCGTCATCACCGGCGGTGAGGATGGCGGGAAGCTGACGGGGGGCCTGCACCGGCAGCTGGGTGCCATGGCGCTGTCACCGTTCATCAGCCAGCGGCTGACCATGTTCCTCGGCCTCGTTCATGCCGCGGATCTGCAGGACCTTGCCCCGCTACTCGAGTCCGGCACAATAGTCCCGGCCCTGCACCGGTCCTTCACGCTGGCTGAGGCGGAAGACGCATTCCGTTTCCTGGAGGGCGGCCAGGTGCGCGGCAAGGTAGCACTCACCACCTGACGGCCGCCGAGCGGGCCGCACGGGTTCCGATGCACGGACGATGTATTCGGGTCTCGGCGCAGGCTAGCGTTGAAGCATGACGGCTAGTTACAGGTACGACGTCGAGATCCTGCACCTCCTCGTGTCGCCGGCCCACGCCTACTTCGGCAGGGCGCGCGAGGGTGCGGCCGACGTTCCCACCACTGATGCGGAGCAGGCGGAGCTGGTTGCCGGCAAGGGCATCGTCGGCGACCGGTTCTTCGGCAAGGCCGCCCACATGGACGCCGCCGTCACCGTGTTTGCGGTCGAGGCCCTGGAAGCCATCGCCGCCGAGCTGGGGACGGCACCGCTTGACCCGCTCCTGACGCGGCGCAACGTCGTGATCCGGGGAGCCCAGCTGGCGCCCCTGCTGGGCCACGACTTCGCGCTGGAATCCCGTGGCGAGCTGGTACACCTCAAGGCCGGGCGGCCCGCCCATCCCTGTGCCTGGATGGATGAGATGCTCGCCCCGGGCGCCCATAAGGCCATGCGCGGGCGCGGCGGCGTGCGCTGCCGGGTGCTTTCCGACGGCGTCCTGCACCGCGGGCCGGCGGCCCTGATCAGCCCGGTGCCACTCGACCCCGAACGCGCCGGCGACGCCGTCCTGCTGCGCCCGTCGCGGCTGCCCTAGGTAGGCGGTGCGGCCGCCGGCCAACCGCCGTCGAACGCGCGCCGGACAGGGCTCCCCATTGCACGACACGGGCCCTGTCCCCCAAGCGGCGCCGCACTTTCGTAGACTCTATGGAGATTCGGCATGTCTCCTCGAGTGAGACACGCCCGCCACAGGAAGAGCCATCGATGAAGATTATCGTCCTAGTCAAGGAAGTCCCCGACACCTATGGGGACCGAAAACTGAACCTCGAAACAGGCCTCGCCGACCGGGAAGCCAGCGAGACAGTCATTGATGAGATCGGCGAGCGGGCCTTGGAACTGGCCCTGAGCTACGCCGACAAAAACGAGGGCACCGACGTCGCGGTCCTCTCCCTCGCTCCCGAGAGTGCGACGGCGACCATCCGCAAGGGGCTCGCGATGGGCGCGGGAAGCGCCACCCACATCTCCGACGAAGCGCTCCGGGGTGCGGATCTTGGACTGACCGCCGAAACCCTCGCAGCCGCGATCCGCCGCATCGGGTTCGACCTGGTGATCACCGGCAACGTCTCCACGGACGGGTCCGGCGGCATGCTCCCCGCGATGCTTGCAGAACTACTTGACGTGCCCCTGGCCACCGGCCTCAGCGCCGTGGAGATCAGCGACGGCGCGGTGTCCGGCACGCGGCCCGTTGACGCCGGCGTGCAGCAGGTCTCAGCGACTTTGCCCGCGGTGATTTCCATTACCGAGGCGCTTCCCGGGCCACGCTTCCCGAACTTCAAGGGAATCATGGCCGCGAAGAAGAAGCCGCTGGAGGTGCTGACCCTCGCGGACCTCGGGGTGACCGCCGACAGCCCGGACGCGGCACGTTCGATCATGCTGGCCGTGGCCGAGAAGCCCCCGCGCGCGGCGGGCGTCAAAATCATTGACGAGGGTGATGCCGGCGAGAAGCTCGCCGAGTTCCTGATCGAAAACCGACTGGCGTAAGGAAAAACCACATGACTGATTTCCCTCCTAACGCCATCCTCGTCGTCGTGGAAAGCCTGGCCTCCGGTGAACTCGAGAAGGCGGCGGCCGGACTCCTCGGCGCCGCCGCAGCGGTCGGCACGCCGATCGCCTTGGTACTCGCCGCACCCGGCACCGGCAGCGCCGCCGGCGCGCAGGCCGCGGCCCTCGGTGCCGCGCGCGTCCTGCTCGCGGAGACCCCGGATCCCGCCGCGCTCGGCGTGCCGAGCGTTGACGCACTGGCCGCGGCCGTGGATCAGGTGCAGCCGGACGCCATCCTGATCTCGCATTCGCTGAACGGGCGGGACCTCGCCGGCCGCTACGCCGCCCGGACGCGGGCCGCGGTTTCCGCCGACGCCGTCGGCGTGTCCCGCGATGACGAGGGCGTCGTCGCGCACCACTCGGTCTACGGCGGCGCCTACGACGTGACGTCAACGGCAACGTTCGGGGCGCCGGTGATTACGGTCCGCCAGGGCTCCATCGAGGCGCGTGCCGCGGCCCAGCCGCCGGCGTCGGAGACCCTGGCAGTGATGCCCTCCGGGAAGCCGGCCGCGCGGATCGACTCGTTCGACGAGTCGGTGGTGGCCACCACCAGGCCGGAGCTGCGCGGTGCCGCGAAGGTGGTGGCGGGCGGCCGCGGCCTGGGCTCGGAGGAACAGTTTGCCCTCGTCGGGCAGCTCGCCGACACCCTCGGTGCCGCCGTCGGCGCATCGCGTGCCGCGGTGGATGCCGGCTACATCCCGCAGACGGCCCAGGTGGGCCAGACCGGGGTCTCCGTGTCATCCCAGCTCTATATCGCGCTGGGCATCTCCGGCGCGATTCAGCACCGGGCGGGCATGCAGACCGCCAAGACAATCGTCGCCATCAACAAGGATGGCGACGCGCCGATCTTCGAGATCGCCGACTTTGGCGTGGTGGGCGACCTCTTCAAGGTTGTACCGCAGCTGATCAGCGCCCTTGAGGCCCGGAAGAAGTAGCGATGGCAACTCAGTCTGGGTCCATCCGGCGGGGCCTGCCGCGCGTCGAAGGCGGTGACCCCTGGCCTCCGGCAGGCCAGGCACCCGCGCACATTGTTCCGGTTGCGGCGGCAGCGGCTGCCATTCAGGAAACGGTGTCGGATACGACGGCGGCGTCCGCTCCGGTCCCTGCCGTTAGGTCCGACGCCGGGGTGTCGCGGCAGCTTCGCCGTGGCCTGCCGCGTGTTCCGGGCGGCGAGCCTTGGCCTCCGGCGGGCGAGCCTTCGGTCTCGGTTACGGCTCCCGTAGCTCCCGTCGCGCCCGTGCCGGCCGCAGCAGTCCCTGCTGTTGCTGCCCAGGCAGCGCCGCCACCTGCCGCTGCTGCTCCAGTCACCGCACCGGCTACGGCGACGGGAACCACCGCGCTTCGTCGTGGACTTCCCCGCGTCCCCGGAGGTGAACCGTGGCCGCCCGAAGGATTCGCGCCTGCAGTTGCTGCGATGGCTGTCGCCCCGGCAGCCACAGCAGCTGTCCCTGAGGCACCGGCTGCGGTGACTGCCGAACGTGCGGCTCCCGCTGTTGCCGCCCCTGAAGCACCGGCCGTGGTGAGGGAGGCTCCCGCGGCGCCTGCCGCCGTCGTGGTGAGGGAGGCTCCCGCGGCGCCTGCCGCCGTCGTGCCTCCGGCAGCGCCTGTCGCAAAGACGGCCGTGCCTGATAAGCCGGCGAAGGCCGCAGCTGAGGCGAAGCTCTACGGTTCGCGCACCCTTGGCCAGTGGATCAAGCTCGTGCTGCTCCTGGCGGTCGGCGCCGTGGCCGCCGCCGGGATTCTGGTGCTCGCCGCGCGCGGTGTGACGACGCTGCCGGGCGTGCCGGAGTTCCTCAAGCGATACCCCGGCGAATACAGCCTGCCCGACACGGCCGAGGCCGGCTTCCCGTGGTGGGCGCAATGGGCGCACTTCTTCAACATCTTCCTGATGGTGCTCATCATCCGCTCCGGCTACCAGGTGCGGACCCAGCAGAAGCCGCCGGCGTTCTGGACGCCGAAGCGCGGTGGCAAGAAGATCAGCATCAACCTGTGGTTGCACCAGTCGCTCGACATCTTGTGGCTGGCCAACGGCCTCATCTTTGCGGTGCTGCTGTTTGCCTCCGGCCGCTGGGTGCGGATCGTCCCGACCAGCTGGGAATTGTTCCCGAACGCGCTCTCCGCGCTGCTGCAGTACATGACACTCGACTGGCCCTTGGAGACCGGCTGGGTGAACTACAACAGCCTGCAGCAGCTCATGTACTTCCTGGTGGTGTTCATCGCGGCCCCCGTCGCGGCGATCACGGGTGCGCGCATGAGCGAATTCTGGCCGAAGAACGCGAAGACGCTGAACAAGGCCTACCCGGTGGAGGCTGCGCGCGCCGTTCACTTCCCCACCATGCTGTTCTTCGTGCTGTTCATCCTGGTCCACGTGTTCCTGGTGTTCGCGACCGGCGCGTTGCGCAACTTGAACCACATGTTCGGCGGCACCGACGTGGTCAACTGGGTGGGGTTCTGGCTCTTCGCGGCCGCCATCGCCGTCACGGTGGCCGGGTGGTACGCCGCCCGCCCGCTCGTGCTCGCGCCCGTCGCCAAGCTGTTCGGCCCGGTGAGCAGCCGGTAGGCCACGTCACCCGGCAGCCCGGAGGCGGGCTTATCAATACTCGCGGGAGCGCTTTACGGCGGGCGCACAGGGGGTCCCCGGGAAGCACTCACTTTGGTTGTGTACCCTCGTGTCCGGTGCGGTGACGACTCGGCCCGGACACGGGCCGGCGCGAACGCCACGTCCGCGGCGATAACCCGGCCTACCGTTGGTGGGAACGTTGCTTTCCGAGAGGTATTTCCTGATGTTCCGCAGCACCTTTGTAGTGACCGCGCTTGTGCTGATTTTCGCCGCCGTTGCCGTCCTCAGCCTTGTATCGGTAATCCGGACCAAAACAGTCGCCGGCAGCGCGGGTGCTGCCGGAGCTGTCCTGATAACCGGGACGGTCATGGCGGCGGAACTGGGCTGGGCACCCGCCTGGCAGTTGCCGTTGACGATGGTCCTCGGAGCGGTGTTCCTCTGGTTTGCAGGGCGTACGGTGTTCCAACTGACGACGTCGACGCCCGCCGTCGTCGGTGGTCCCGGTATTTCCGCGTATCACGCCGTCCTTGCCGTCATTGGGGGCTGGGTCGTGTTCGAAGCCGCCCGCAACGCGGGCTCGGCGACGGGCGTACCCGGCCATGAACTCGGTGTGCTGCTGGTTGACCTTTTGGCCGTCGTTGCGATGGTCTTCGCCATGGTCGGGTGGCTGCTAGCCACCTTCACTCTCCGCGCCAAATCGGGCCAGAAGGCCGTGTCTGTCTTGAACGGCGGCCGTGAAGCCCTTGTCGCCGCAGGCCTTGCGCTGGCTCTTTTCGCCGTGTCCTGAGTAGCCTCGCCCGGCAGGTCGGTTTTCCCTCCTATCGCCGCCTCCGGGGCCGTGGTACGTTCAGCGTGATCAGGATGTCCCGACGCGGCCCCTTGACCAGCCCGGCTCCTGGCACAGCCCCAGAAAGCAGAGGCAAGCGATGCCAACACTATTGATCTTCCATGAAGTCAACGACGTCGAACACTGGCTCAGTTCACCCAAACGAGAAGAAGTCTTCGGGCCTCTGGGCATCACGGTTCGACCCTTCTCCGACCCGGCAAAGAGCAACCGGGTGGGCTTGATTGTCCAAGTCCCCGACATGGACACGTTCCAGCGAATTATGGAGTCGCCAGAGGCAGCCGAGGCGATGAAGTTCGACGGCGTCCGTCCGGAAACAATGCTGATGCTCGTCGAGCCCTAGTAGATAACTCCAACATCCCCTCCATGCAAACCAGAGACAGGCTCTATGACCTGCTCGCCTATGAGGACTATGCGGCCTTCCACCAGAAAGGTTTTCACCGGCCAGTAAGGCCCCGATGGGTCGGCCGAGAAAGCCAAAAAGCACCGATGAGCGGCATTGATTCAGTGCCGTTCATCGGTGCTTCAGGCTCCGCCCCTCTCCAGGGCATTTAGTCGTTAAAAGGCGCGGAGGATGTCTTCGACGCGTTGTTTGGCGTCGCCGAAAAGCATTTGGGAGTTCTCCCGGAAGAACAAAGGGTTTTGCACTCCGGCGTAGCCGGCGGCCATGGAGCGCTTGAACACCACCACGTTGTCCGCTTCCCAGACCCGGAGGACGGGCATGCCGGCGATGGGGCTGGACGGGTCCTCTGCGGCTGAGGGGTTCACGGTGTCGTTGGCCCCGATGACCAGGACCACGGAGGTGCCATCGAGGTCCTCATTGATTTCGTCCATTTCCAGGACAATGTCGTAGGGGACTTTGGCTTCGGCGAGCAGCACGTTCATGTGACCGGGCAACCTGCCGGCGACGGGGTGGATGCCGAACCGGACATTCACGCCGCGTTCGCGGAGCTGGTGCACCAGTTCAGCGACGGGATACTGGGCCTGGGCCACGGCCATGCCGTAGCCGGGGGTGATGACAACGCTGGTCGCGTTGGACAGCATTTCCGCGGTGGCCTGGGCGGTGATTTCGCGGTGCTCGCCGTACTCGGTGTCCGCCCCGGAGGGTGCTGCGATGCCGAACCCTCCGGCGATCACGGAGATGAAGGACCGGTTCATGGCCTTGCACATGATGTAGGACAGGTAGGCACCCGAGGAGCCCACCAGTGCGCCGGTGATGATCAATAGATCGTTGTTCAGCAGGAACCCCGCGGCGGCGGCGGCCCAGCCGGAGTAGCTGTTGAGCATGGACACGACCACGGGCATGTCGCCGCCTCCGATGGAGGCCACCAGGTGCCAGCCCAGCCCGAGGGCGAGGACTGTGACAATGATGAGCAGCCACAGCTGGGAATCGTTGACGTACCAGACGGTCAGGGCAATGAATGCCGCAAGGGCGCCGAGGTTGATCGCGTTCTTGCCCGGCAGCGTCAGGGGTGAGGACTTCATCCGGGCCGAGAGTTTCAGGAATGCCACGATCGAGCCGGTGAAGGTCACCGCACCGATGAACACGCCGATGAAGACCTCGGCGTGGTGGACGGCCATCAGGTCAGCGGACAGGGCCGGGACCTCGAGGTGCCCGTTCCAGCCCACCAGCACCGCGGCGAGGCCAACGAAGCTGTGCAGCAGCGCAATCAGCTCCGGCATGCCGGTCATTTCCACGACGCGGGCACGCCAGAGCCCGATGGCTCCGCCGACCAGGACCGCACCTGCGAGCAGGGCCAGCCCGGTCAGGCCGTGGCCGGTGCCCCAGGCGCCCTGCAGGGTCAGCCAGGTGGTCGCGGCGAGGGCGATGACCATGCCGGTGATGCCGTAGATGACCCCGGACCGGGCTTTCTCATGCCTGCTCAAACCGGCAAGGCTGAGGATGAACAGCAGGGCCGCGACGATGTACGCCGCCCCCGCGATGGATTCTGCGGTCAACGGACCGGAGACGTTTTCAGACACGGTAAAGCTCCTCGATACGATTCGGGCTGCTGCTTCGGGTACCTCGCTCATGAACGTGTCTTCTCTCCGCGGGAGAACATCGCGAGCATCCGCCGGGTCACAGCGAACCCGCCGAAGATGTTAATGCTTGCCAGCAGCACCGAGACCGCGGCCAGGACCTGCATCACGGGGTTCTCGGAAGTGACTTGCAGCAGCGCACCGACGACGATGATCCCGGAGATGGCGTTGGTGACAGACATCAGCGGGGTGTGGAGGGCGTGGTGGACTTTGCCGATGACGTAGAAACCGACCACGATCGAGAGCATCAGCACCGTGAAGTGCTGCGGCAGCGGCGCCGGGGCCACCGCGTTGATCCAGAACAAGACTGCGATGCCCGTGGCGAAGATCCCGGCCTTAACGGCGGCGCTGAGGCCTTGCTTCTTCTTCGGCGCAGTGCTTTCGACTGCCGTCCCGGTTTCCGTCTTCCCTACCGGCGCAGCGGAGACCTGGACCGGGGGTGGCGGCCAGGTCTTCTCTCCGTCCCGGACCACCGTCACCGAGCGCTGCACCACGTCATCAAAGTCGATCCGCAGGACCCCGTCCTTGTCCTTGGTCAGGAGCTTGAGCAGGTTCAGCATATTCGTCCCGTACAGCTGGGAAGCCTGGGCCGGCAACCGGGCCGGAAGGTCCGTGTAACCCAGGATCACCACACCGTTATCGGTCACCACGCGTTGCCCGGCGACCGAGCCTTCCACGTTCCCGCCCTGCCCTGCGGCCATGTCAACGATCACGCTGCCGGCCCTCATACCTGCCACGTCCTCGGCCGTGAGCAGCTTCGGCGCCGGACGCCCCGGGATCAGGGCGGTGGTGATGATGATGTCCACGTCCCGAGCCTGCTCCGTGTAGATTTCCGCCGCCCGAGCGTTGTATGCCTCGGACGTGGCCTTCGCGTAGCCGTCCGAGGACTGCATCTGCTCGGCGACCTCAACCTTGAGGTAGGTCCCGCCGATGGACTTCACCTGGTCGGCCACCTCGGGCCGCGGGTCCGTGGCACGCACGATCGCGCCGAGGCTGCTTGCCGCCCCGATCGCCGCCAGACCCGCCACGCCGGCACCGGCGACCAGGACCTTCGCCGGCGGGACCTTGCCCGCGGCAGTCACCTGGCCCGTGAAAAACCTGCCGAATTCATGCGCAGCCTCAATCACGGCCCGGTAGCCGGCAATGTTCGCCATCGAGCTGAGCACATCCATCGACTGCGCCCGCGAAATGCGCGGCACCGCATCCAGGGCAAGGGCGGTGATCGGACGCGCAGCCAGCGCCTCCACCAGCTCCGGACGCAGCCCCGGACTCAACGACCCGATCAGCGTCGCCCCGTCAGCCAGACGTCCAATCTCCTCCTCCGTGGGCTGGTTAATCCGCAGCACCACCTCACTGCCCCACGCATCATCGGCCCCAACAATAACGGCACCCGCCTCGGCATACGCCTCATCACGAAACGACGCAGACTCGCCCGCACCCTTCTCAACCACAACCTCGTAGCCCAACCCCAACAATTGCTTCACAGTCGTGGGCGTCGCCGCCACCCTTGTTTCGTGGCCCAATTCGGCCACGATCCCAATTCGTGTCATTTTGCTCGTCCTCCTAGTAGCGTGCGTGGCCTGATCGTATGTCGGTCTGTCTTGGGAATGTGCCCCAGCTTTCTATCGTTACGCCCGGCGGGACGTCGCCCGTGAGACACACCTCGTAGCGGCCAGGGGCCAGCCGCGTGACCGAGATACCGGCCTGCCTGAGGATGGCTGCGGGCTTCAAGAGATCGACAGCCCTGTCCAAGGCGGCATCCAATTCTCTTCGAGCGTGAATGGTAACGACGAGACAATCTGTCTCTGCATGCATATTTAGGGATCCTCAATCTCGTTGCGGCTTTCACCGCCCTGCCTTGTCGGCTGTCCGTTATGGTTGATCGGCAAAGCTTTACGATTCCAGGACCGCGCTCCCACCGATGGGCCTATTTGCTGTCAGCCTCGCACGCTCAACCCGGCTTCGAGCGCTGGCTCTAGGCGAATACCTTCCGCGTCAAGGCTGAGTGTCTGTGGAGCAAGACAGTCGAATCGGTCGGGCTTCGCCACTCCCCTGTGCACGAAGTCAGTGACCAGCTTTCGCATGGCGACGGTTACCCGCGCCGATTCTGGCATCGAAGCGCCGTCGAGCATTGGGGCATCGTGCCATTGGGCGGTGTCGCCGAAGATGAACGGCAAAACGAAGCAGTGTGGCGCGTAGGCTGCCTCGAGCTTGCTGCGGTGATCCAGCCGGACGACTTGCGCGGGGACGGGTGCGTGGGCTGCGATCTCAAGTGCGGGTATGCGGAAGTGCGCCAACGTGGCCGCGCGCACTATTCGTAAGTAGGCGTCGGGATCATCGCCACAGCTTTCGAGATGGGCCGCCGCTGCTGCGGGATCGGTAAAGGTCCGATCGATAAACCGGTCCACGTCTGCCTTCGAGTAATCCGCGCGCGGCTGGCTACGAAGGAAGCCGGCAGACTCCTCGGCTGTCGTGATGAGAAGGACAGCGTCGGTATGGATTCTCCGGGCGGAGGAAGCGTAACGTGCCAGGTCGCTCGGCGTTTCCTGTGATTCAGCGGGCATGTAGGGAAAAGCCTGGAGGCCGGCCCGGGCGCGTCCCTGCGCGACAAGTAGCGCCCCGACCGGCGCGGTCAGCAGAGCCGTCTCTGAGCCCACGGCGTCGATGATCGCCGCCCGATGCCGAAGCCAGATGTCCACGGGCAGCGGCGCCAACCGAGGCATGCTGATCAGCAGCGTCCGCGCGGCCAAACCGCGCACGCGGGGGTCGGTACTGAGCGCGTAGGCGTACCACGCCCCCGCAGAATCTCCCGCGATCGTTATGCTCCCGGGATCCCCGCCAAAGGCGCTGATGTTCTCCCGCACCCACTCCAAAGCGGCCTGGAGATCGCGGACCGGCTTGGTCGACTCTGCCGGGTCCCCGATCGGACCGAAGTGCCCCGACACACCGAGCCGGTAGTTCACCGTGACGAGGACGATGCGCGCGTCACGCACGAAGGTTGTCGACTCGTACCACCGGCTTTCGCCCGAGCCGGTCGTGAAGCCGCCGCCGGGAATGAAGAACACGACGGGAAGTCCGTCGGCACCCGTCGGCGCCTGGACCCGAAGCGTGAACGCATCTTCCTGCTGCACAAGCTCACTGAGGGCGGGGCCCAGCAGGTTGTCGAGCACACCCGGCGTCTGTGGGAAGGCTATCGGCGGCGTCTGTACTTCGCCTGACGAAATCGCGTCGATCTCACCGAACCGGGGATCAGTCCGCGGAGTCCCGTAGCGCACTCCCCGCGCGTCGATCACTCCTGCGTGAAGATGGGCGCGCACGGCCCACCGCGGGGTAGGAATCACGAGCATGGTGTTCACGGAATAAACTCGTGATCGCCCTCGCTGACCGCATCGGTAATCTGCCAGTACTCCACGTTCGTATAGGGCCAGACTTGCGAAACACGGCCGTGCGCGTTCTGATACCACGTGTGCACATACGGCTGCCCCCATGCCATCCGGCGGTTGCCAGCGTCGATCCAGTCAACAAAGCGGTCCAGGGCCGCGGGCCTCACGTCGATGGCGGCGGCACCCCTGTGCAGGATCTCGTAAACAGACTTGAGGGAGAACTCGACGGCACGTTCAATCATGAAGTGCAGGCTCCCGGCGACGACACCTCCGACGTTAGGGCCGTAGATGAGGAAGAAGTTGGGGAAGCCGGGCACCGTGATGCCGTTGTATGCGCGCGCGTCACCCTTCCAGAAGTCGTGGATCTCCACACCGTCGCGACCGATGACCTCCACCTCATCGAGGTAATCCGACGGCTTGAAGCCGGTCGCGAAGACGACAATGTCGACTTCATGCTCAACGCCATGACCGTCGACTATGCCGCGCTCGGTGAATCGATCGATACCCGCTGTCACAACTGTCGTGTGCGAGGATTTGAGGGCGGCGGCCCACACCCCGTTGTCACGGAGCATCCGCTTTGCGCCCGGAGGGTAGTTGGGAACGGCATGAGCCAGTAGGTCCGGGCGTTCCGCGAATTGAGTTGCGAGGAGCCCGGTCAGCACGTCGCGGACCTCTTGGTTCTTGCGGGAGACGCTCAGTGGTGCTCCCTCCCAGCCTTCCTCTGCCGTCACGGTGTGCAAGCGGCCGGGGATGCCCTGAACCGTCGCCCACAGGCGGTTCCACTGTGCATAGTGCGGGACCTTGCGTCGCAGCCAGGTGAAGGCGTCGGTGACGCGGTCGTGATAGTTCGGTGCCGGCAGCATCCAGGGTGCGGTGCGCTGGAACAGCACCAGTTTCTCAACGTCGGCTGCCAGTGCCGGCACAATCTGGTAAGCGCTGGCACCTGTGCCGATAACGGCTACGCGCTTTCCTGCATAGTCCGCCTCGTGTGACCACTCCTGCGAGTGCATGGTCACACCGCGGTACTGGTCGATGCCCTCGAAATGAGGGATGTTGGGGCGGTCCAACTGACCGAGAGCGCTCACGACAGCCGCAAAGCTCCGGGTCTGCTCCTTCCCGGCGGCATCCCGGGTGGTGGCCTCCCACCTGCGGGCCCCCTCGTCCCAGCGCAGCCGGTTCAGCCGGGTGGAGAACTCGATATTCTCAACGATTCCCGCGCGCTCGGCGACGTCGCGGACGTAGTCGAGAACGTCCCCTCCCTTCGCGAACTGGTGGGGCCAGTCGCCTCGCTGCGCGAACGAGTACGAATACCCGAAAGTCGGGGTGTCGAGCCGGACACCAGGATAAGAGTTCTTGGCCCACGTCCCACCCAGCATTGGAGCGTCTTCGACGACGATAAAGGGCACCCCGGCTTGCTTATACCTGTGTGCCGCAGCGATCCCGGCGATCCCTGCCCCGACGATGAGCACGGGGAACTCGCGACCATCAGCGACGTCCTCGAAATGCCATTGAGGGGCCCCACCTTTGTCCGCTGCGAGGTCAAGCTCATGCTTCAGCGAATCGTACCAATGCTCACGCCCCGCGGTGAGGAAACGCAGGAGATCAGTGACGGTCTCATCCGGGAGTAGATCAACCGCCGTGATCCCATTGTCCCGGAGCTCGCGCAACCCGGCCAACGCCACTGCCTTTGCGCCTTCTTGCTGATCGGCGGACATGCCACCGTGCGGATGGGGTTGGGTGTCCACCGGGCTCAGCGGAGGTTGTAGGTCGCTGCTCAGTGACGACGTATCGCCGAGCGCCGCCGCGATCGCGACGAGCAGCACGGGAAGTTCCGATTGCGCGATGATCTCCGCCAGAAAGGCATCGTCCTCGACAATGGGCTCCGCGCCAGGTTCCCAATAGAGGTCATCGAACCGTGCGGTTTCGGACCGCGATTCCTGCATGCTGGGCATTCCGTACTCCTTGAAATTGTTATCGCCGCGAGCGTGGATCGACGTACGAGCGCAGACTTTGGATGACTGACTGTTCGCTGTCGTCGGTGAACACTGCTGCGACGTAGCGATCCGGACGAACCACCAGGGTGTGAGGTTTCGTCAGGCGTGGGACTGCGAGCAACCGCCCAGCGTCGAGGAGCAGCGGAAAACTGTATTGCTCAGCCGGCGAAACGGGTGTGCCTGCCAATACAAGCCGTCGGGCGCCGAGCAAGGCCCAGAATGGATCCGGCCTCTGCGACGACGCGCTTTCTGCTTCCAGGGTCAAGAGGGACCAGCCGTCGCCGAGATGAGTATCGAGCGGCGTCGTCCCGCCGTCCGGGCCGGTCACCGACGGCTGGCTCAGTGCGAAACCCACCGATGCCGCCAACCGGCGGTCGATATCCCGTCCCGCCTTGATGGCCACGCCGTTGCGGTAATCGGGTGGTGAGATGAAACGCATGGATCCCAGATACCGGTGAACCGCGGGAATGAGGCTGACCGTGCGGAAGGCGATGTCCCGGACGTTGGTCTTCAGTGCGCCCACAGCCATGACAACGGCCCCGGTCCGGCGTGACACCTTCACCATTTTCGCTGCATGGGTGCGGCGTTCGGATTCGTAGGTGGACAGGAGTCGGTCCGTGCCTGCGCCGCGGAGCACTTCCAACAGCTTCCAGCTGAGATTGAGTGCGTCGCGCAGCCCGGCGTTCAGCCCCTGCCCTGAGAAGGGCGGCATGAGGTGCGCGGCGTCACCGATCAGGAAGGAGCGGCCGGAGCGGTAGGTACGTGCGATGCGCTGGTGGGCGACGTAGACGACGGCGCGCCTGACATCCTCTGTCCCGATTCGCGGATGGAAAGGTCGGGACAGCTCAAGAATTTGCGCCGGTGCCGTCATCTCGTCCGCGCTTTCGTGGTCGAAAAGCATGAACTCCAGGCGCAGACGCCCTTTGATCCCGGGGACCAGAACGTAGGGACGCGTCCCGTTGCCGTGGAACTCGGCGTAGGGCTCGCGGGCCTCAGGCACATTGAGCAGGTCGATGACTACCCAGCGTTCCTCCTGGGTTGACCCCACCAGGTCAATGCCCAGGGCTTCACGAACGAAACTGCGGCCGCCGTCAGCACCGATAAGCCATGAGGCAGCCACGGCGCCGCCGCCGTCGCCGGATTGAAAACCGACGGTGACCCCGTCTTTATCCTGGGCGATCGCGTTGACTTGAGCACCTGTGAGAAATGCGATGCGCTCGTCATTGCTTGCTTTTGTCCAGAGGAGGTCTTCCAGCACGGGCTGGTCGAACTGTGACTTGGCCGGGTGTCCGATGCGGGAAGGAGCCGGTTTCGACGAGGCAAGTGGCCTGTCATTCAGTCCGAAGTAACGGCTCCCGGTGCCGAGCAATGACTCCTCCTTCAGCGCATCGGCAAGGCCCAAACGGTCCATGGTCCGAAAGGTTTCGTCGGCGATGCTGATGGCCCGTGGCAGGTCCATCGGCGCGTTGGCGGCGTCGAGCAGCGCGACACGGGCGCCGCCGTCGGCGAGCAGCAGCGCCGCAGTCAGTCCCACCGGACCGGCGCCGACAACCGCGACATCGAAGTGATCCATGGCATTACCTTTGCGCATCTTTAGGCGACGAGAACGTTGCGCAGAGTACCGAGCTTGCCGACCTCAACCTCGACGACGTCGCCGGGGGCGAGGAACGTCGGCGGCTCCATGAACAGCCCCACGCCTCCGGGGGTGCCGGTCACAATGACGTCACCAGGGGACAGCGGGGTGAATGCCGTCACATATTCGAGGATCGCGGGGATGTCGAAGATGAGGTCCGCAACCGCCGCGCGCTGCCGGACTTCTCCATTGACCCTCGTCTCAACGACGAGTTCGGTGACATCACCGACTTCCTCAGCGGTCATGAAGTAGGGGCCGAAGGCGCCGCTCAGCGGAAAGTTCTTCCCGGGAGTCCACTGTCCGGTGTGGCGCTGCCAGTCACGGGCACTGAAATCATTAAAAGCGGCGTAGCCGGCGACGACCTTGAGCGCATCCTCCGGGCGGACGTGATCCGCGGGAGCTCCCACGACTAATGCGACCTCGCCCTCGTAGTCATACATGTCGCTCTCGCTGGGAATCGGCAAGTCGGCTCCATGCGCGGCAAGCGTGTCGGAGAAACGTGCGAACACCGTCGGCTTTCCAACGTCTGCCCGCCCCGTCTCTTCACGGTGGCTGCGGTAGTTGACACCGATGCAGATCACCTTGCCGGGCGCAGCCAGGAGAGGGAGGAACTGGGTTCCTTTCACAGGCTGAACCGGCGCACCGTCGGATTCCGGTGCCGCGGCAAGCAGGCCGTCCACAATCGCGGACTGAAGCGAAGGAGATACATTGACGCCGCTGGGACCCAGATCGAACAGCTGGCCGTCGATCTCCAGCCCCCAGGTGGGCTGTCCTGCCGGGGTGAGGTAACTCGCGTAGCGCATGTAAATCCTTTCTGGTGCCGACGACATCCGCCGTCGGGGAATCTTGGTGTTGCTTGAACTGTATGCAGAATGCATTCCGGAGTCAATAACGCACTTTCGAATGGTCAGTGCGTATGTGTAGTCTTAATCCATGGCACGACAAGCGAATGCAGAGACGATTAGCGTGGGGGTCCGCGACATGCTGCGGGCCGATATCTTCGCTGCACAATGGGCCCCCGGTACCAACTTGCAGATTGGCGAACTGACCAAGCGATACAGCGCGAGCTCCACAGTGGTCCGCGAGGCCATGGTGCGATTGGCCGGCGAAAAACTCCTTCAGTTCCGCCCCAACCGCGGCTTTTTCATCGCGGAATACACCCTGGAAGAGTTGCGTGGCCTGGGCGAGCTCCGCTGTCGGGTGGAAGAATACGGTCTGACACTGGCCATCGAGCGAGGCGACGTCATGTGGGAGTCCGACCTCCTCGCTGTCCATCATCGGCTGGAACGGACCCCACGCCGAGGGACTGAAGATCCTAACCACATCACGTCCGAATGGTTCCTCGCCCACCAGGCGTTCCATGCAAAATTGCTTGAGCCCTGCCCTGTCCCACTGTTGCAGGACTTCGCTGCAACTCTGGGTGAAGCCACCGCCCTTTACCGGCTGTGGACCGCCCCGGATCAGCGCGCGCAATCACGGGACATCGAGGCCGAGCACCGCGCGATCCTCGAGGCGACCATGGTGCGGGATGCGCCGACGGCCACCAAACTACTGCGTGAGCACTACATGCGGACCATCGACATCATTGAAGACGCTGAATTCCGTGCCGCCGCAGAGGCCGCGCCATCCCAGGAGTAGGGACGGCACGGCAGCCGCTCAGCCCAGCGAGACCGGGAAGACACCGTGTGAGCGGAAATCCTCGCCGTTGTAGACGCCCCACCGGTTGAACCACGTCCGGTCGTCCTGGCTCCACTCGATGGGGGGACGATCAATTTCATGGATCTGCTCAAGGTCCGTGTAGAGCTCAACCACGGTGCCGTTGGGCTCCACGTAATATGCCGCGATATTGTGGCCCGCGCCATGACGGACCGGGCCCCAGATCAGACGACGGCCACGGGCAAACAACCGGTCCCCTAGACGTCCAAGGTCGGCCACGGACTGCGTCTGCCATGCATGGTGGTGCAATGTGCCGCGTCCCTTGATGAGCGCGATGCCATGGTGGTCCGGATTGCAGCGCAGGAAATAGCCGAAGTCCTTGCCGATGACGTCCGAGACCTTGAATCCGAAGAACTCCACCAGAAAGTCCTTCATCGCCGTCGGATGCTGGGGGTGGATGTTGATATGGCCGTACCGGTCCGGCCCGAAGGACGCTGGACCATGCCGGAACGACTTCATGCCGACATAAATGTGATAGACGTATCCCTCCGGGCCCATGACGGCGAAGCCCTCCCCGATCTCGCGTTCCAGGGGACTGCGCGTGAGGATGGGAAATCCTCCGGCCTCGAGGCGCTTGCGGATGATCTCCAAACCCTCCGGGCTGTCCGCGACAAGGCCAATATGGTCGATGCCATTCTCCTCGCCTTTCACGTAGACGAGCTCGTGGTGACGGTCCGCAGCGGACAAATAGGCCCTGTCGTCGTCGTTGTGTGTCATGCGCAGACCGAGGACGTCAGTCGCCAACTCGAGCGACTCATCGTAGTCACGGGTCCGCATTGCGAGATAACCCATTTCGGTAATCACACCAAGTGACATAGCTAAAACCTTTCTTTCAGCGTCGGCCCCTAAACGGAGCGGGACGCGCCGCCATCCACTCGGATGTTCTGGCCTGTGATGTAGCTGGCTTCTTCGCTGGCGAGAAACCGAATGACGCGGGCCACTTCTTTCGTGCTGGCAGGCCTGCGCAGAGGTATTCGGGTGGTCCATTCCGCCGGTACAGTGCCCGGATCCTCTTTGGTGAAGCCCGGAAGAACGTTGTTCATCCGGATCCCGGAGGGCCCATACTCGTCGGAGTACAACTTGGTGAAAGTACCCAGCGCCGCACGGAACGTGCCTGAGACCGGGTAGTTCGGGTTTGGCTCGAAGGGGGAACTCGTGGAGACGTTGACGATCGCCCCACCTCCTGCGGCAACCATGTGAGGGGTCACGATCCGGCTCATTCGGATGACGTTGAGAAGGTACATCTCGTAGCCCTCTGCCCACTCGTCGTCGGTGATCTCCAGCACAGGCTTCCTGGCAGCATGTCCGGAACTGTTAACCACGACGTCGATGCGTCCGTATGTGGTCAGCGCCAAGTCCGTGACTGCTTCCAGGTCCGCCACGGACCGGTTGGAACCCTTGGTTCCAACCCCGCCCAGGCTGCGGGCAAGGTCCATTGCGCTCCCGGAAGGCGAAAGCGCGGCAATACGGTACCCATCGCCGGCCAGTGCGCGGACAGCGGCGGCGCCAATGCCGCGGCCGCCGCCAACCACCAGGGCTACCCGGTCCGAACCGCTCATGGTTGATCCTCCGCGGCCCCAAGGCTGGCGTAGTGCTGGACGAGCTTATCCATGGCCAGCGCAGACAGCTCCGCCGCCTCGGCAAAGTCGATCTTGTCCCCCGCGGATGCCGATATGTAAAAACCGTCCGTCAGGGCGCGGCCAAGCATGACGACTTTTCGGGCGAGGTCTGGTTTCACGCGTAAGGCTGCGGCGGGGATACCCGGAGTGACAGCCTCGACCATGAGTTCGTACATCTCCTCGCGCACTTCCAGGTATTTTTGGCGTGCGGCGTTCCCCGCCAGTCGCTTCTCCAGCGCAAAGAGCAGTCCAATGATCCAGAATGCTTCCTGCGCGTTCGCCGGGTCGGCGGAATTAGCCGCGGATCCGGCGATGCTCGTGCGGAGAATGACCCTGTTTTCCGGCCCCCGGTGACGCGTCTTCCAGTTTTCGAAGCAGTAGTCGATCAGCGCGGCGAACAAGCCTTCTTTGTTTTCAAAGTGCCAGTAGACGGATCCGATCGGCAGATGGGCTACCCGGGCGACCTCAGCCATCGTTGTACCTTCATAGCCCTCGGTGACAGCGAGCTGCAGCACCGCCTCAAGGATGGCGCGTTCATTTTCCGGGGTGGAATGGTGGACGCGGCGACGTTTGCCCGTTTCCGGCTTGACGGCTCCATTAGTGCTGGCGTCAGCGCCTGCCCGGGGGCTCATGAGCGCAGCTCCTCGCGGGCTGCCGTCCGCTCGCCACCCGGGTTGATCTTGGCGAACTGAACTTCCTCGTAGACCTGATGGCGCAGTTCGCCGAAGCGGTGCAGCGACCTGGTGTCAGCTTGGCTGCGTACGTCCGGAAGATCGATGTGCAGGTCGGCCTGGATGATGGTCGGCGAACTCGAGAGCACCAGCACTCGCTCCGCCAGGTAGACGGACTCGTCGATATCGTGGGTCACAAAGAGAATTGTCATATTGAGGCGCTTCCAGACGTCGCGGACGAGGTCTTCGAGCTCTCCGCGGGTTTGCGCGTCGACTGCTGCGAAGGGCTCATCCATGAGAAGCACGCTGGGGTTGGAGGCGACAGCACGGGCAATTGCCACGCGCTGCTGCATGCCACCGGAGAGCTGCCACGGGTAGCTCTTGGTTGCGTGGGAGAGACTGACGGCCTCGAGGGCCTCACTGACGCGCTCCTTGCGTTCAGCCTTGGGCACGCCGGAGGTCTTCAGCGGCAGCTCGACGTTGTCTTCAACGCTCAGCCAAGGAAACAGGCTGCGGCTGTACTCCTGAAAGACCACTGCCATGCCCTCGGCAGGGCCGGCAACCCGCCGGCCGTCGAGCACCACCTCGCCGGATGTCGGCTCCAGGAGTCCGGCGATGCATTTCAGCAGCGTCGTTTTCCCCGAACCGGACGGCCCCACCAAGCAGGCGAACTCGCCGGCATGCAGATCGAACGTGAGGGACCGCACGGCCTCCACTTCGTTGCGGCTGCCTACACCATAGACCTTGCGCAGCTGCTGGACACTGAGTCGGACATCCGACTTGTTAGCCGTCATTCGAGGCCTCCTTTAGACCGTAGTACCATCCCAAAACGCGCTTCTGGATCGCTTGGAAAGCTACCGACAGCAGCACTCCGATGATTCCCAGGAGAACGATACCGCTCCACATTTCCGGGATCGCGACGCGGTTTTGAAAGTTAATAATCGAATAGCCAATGCCGTCGGTCGAGGCGAACATCTCCGAGACAACCAAGAGGATGAGGCCGACCGCGAGGCTGTGCCGGATGCCGGCCATGATGAGCGGTGAGGCGCCTGGCAGAACGAGGTAGCGGATGCGGTCGAACCCACGAAGGCCGTAGACGCGGGCGGTATTCTTCAGGACTTCATCAAGGGACCGCACGCCTTCCACAGTATTCAACAGGATGGGCCAGAGGCAGCCGAGGACGATGACGGCGACCTTCATCGTGTCATTGATACCGATCAGCAGCAGCAGAACCGGAATGAGGATCGTTGAGGGTACCGCCCTGACGAATTCGAGCAGTGGCTCGAGAAGCCAGCGCAAATTGCGTGACAGCCCAATCGCAATTCCGAGGACCACCCCGAGCACCAGTGAGATCAGGAGGCTGATGGACAGTCGCCCAATACTGGGGAGAACGTCCGTGAAGAACTTTTCGCTGTACCAGACTTTGGCAAAAGTGCTGGCCATCTTGTCCGGTTTGGGGACGAAGAAGTTCACTCCCTGGGCTGTGGTCGCCCACCAGATGGCGATGAGGATGGCCGGCAGGCCGAACCACATACCTATGCGTTTGAGGACGATCATGCCGCCACCTCCGAACGGACTGAGGTGTGCCAGAAAAGCACTTTGCGCTCAATGAAGCGGAATATCAGGTTGACCAGTATGCCGAGCACTCCGGATGTAAGGATAAGGGCAATCATGGCTGGCGGGTTGTCGTTGAGTTGGGCCTGTGCGACTGCCCGGCCGATACCCGGGGTGCCGACGATGAGCTCGGAACTGATCGCGAGGATAAGGGCGACTGTGGCCGCGATCCGAATACCGGTCATCAGATATGGCAAAAGCGTGGGTAATACGAGGTGGCGGACCCGCTGCAGCCACGTCATCCGCATGGTGTGAACTGTGTCATTTGCCACCTTGTCGATATCGGTAATGCCGTACAGGACCTGGATCATGATGATCCAGAAGCAACCGTAAACGACGATCATGAGCTCGGCGCCGATCCTCGGTCCGAACAGCAGTGCAGCCAATGGGATCATTCCCACGGCCGGGATGGGGCGGAGGAACTCGATAGAAGTGTGCGTCGCAGACCGCAGGAACTCGCTGGATCCGATGAGCAGGCCAACTGCGACACCACCGAGTGTGGCGATGCCGAGCCCAAGGAACCAGGCCCACATCGTCTGCCCCATGGTCATCCAAAATTGGGTGAAGGTCAGGTTGGTAAAGAATGTTGGAAGCACCACCGACGGCGGTGGCAGGTGGTGCTGACTGACCGGGCCAAAGACTGAGTAGAGTTCCCAGACGATGAGTGCGGCGAGGATGCCGGCGACACCCAGGACGTAGGGCCCGACAGCAGTCCACCGGGCAGCACGACGCACTCTGTGCTCCCGCGTAGGCAGGGTGCTCACAGCCACGCTGCTCAGGGTTGGAGTTTGCGTTTCCACGGTTTTTTTCTGCTCTCAGTTGTTGCGATCGATATGGGGTCGGGGCCGACGAGCGGCCCCGACCGCGGGGTTACGGCTTCCAGATCACCTTGTCAACGTCTGGCTTGGTGCTCACGACGCCGTATTTGACGAGCAAATCCGCGAACAACTGGATGGTCTCTTTCGAAACGTCCGCGTTGTAGATGGAGAGTTTTACTTTCGCCGCTGCGGCCGGATCGGTGCCGAGCGAAGCAGGCATTGCCGCGCGGACCAGATCATTATTCTCAGTCAGGAACGGCAAAGCGTCTTTCATGGCCGCAGTGAACCGCTTGACCATGGCAGCGTCGCTGTCGACGAGTTTGCCACTGGAGATCGTCACGAGTTCATTCGCGCCCAGGCCTGTGTCATGGATGAAGTCGCTGACCACCCGGCCGCCCTTGGCCACTACCTGCTGCATGAAGGGCGAACCCGCCATCCCTGCGTCAATCTGGCCAGCTTCGATCTGGGCTGCAACCTCGGGGAATGACAACTGGACGAACGTCACCTTCTTCGGATCCCCTCCATCCTTGGCCACGGCTTCACGGATGCCGATTTCGCCAATGCTGCCCAGTGCGTTGACCGAGACCTTCTTGCCTTCGAGATCGCGGGCGCTCTTGATGCTCGATGAGGCACCGACAACGACGGCGGTCGAGTCTTCCACGGTCTTGGGATCGTTCTGGGTAACACCATCAACGATGCGGACATCGAGGCCCTGCGTGGTTGCCGTCAGGGCTGTGACCGGGCTGGCCAGCATGAAGTCGAGCTCCCCGGTTGCGAGCGCGGGCAACTGTGCCGCACTGCTGCCCGCACCCACGACCAATTTGAGATCGATGCCCTGCTTCTTGAAGTAGCCCTTGTCGATGGCAACTTGTAGTGCCGCGACGGTGCTGGACGGAAACAGTCCGTAGGTGACTTTGGTGAGCCCGGCGGAGCCACTGGCGGCCGCCGTGGAGCCGCTTCCGTCAACAGATCCGGACGCACAACCACTAAGTGTCAGTGCTAGAGCCACGGCACCAACGGCCGCTGCACGGGTTTTCTTGATGTTCATGAGATTCGCTCTCCCTTGAGTGAACGCTGCGCGGGCCTTCCCGCCTACCGCCTGTACAGACGAGTTGCAGCAACAGTATTTATTGATTATGCGCTTGTCAATCAATTATGCGTTCGTGGCCTTATTATGCGTTTTGAAAAGCCAATGTGACGTCGGCCACGCTGAATACTTTCTTTAGAACACCGTTCAGTTCCTGGGCGATGCACTCGGCGGCAACCACGTGATCGGGTCGCACAACGATCGCGGAGAAGGGCCTCTCGTCAAACCAAGCCTTCAAGAGTCCGCTTTCGTCGCCAACCACTCGAACCCCAGGCGCTGCCGCAGCCTTCGCCCACGCCAACTGCGTGGCCGGCACGGCGTGTACAAGGGTTCCGCCGAGCCCTGCCAACGTCTCAGCCTCAGCGTCGCCGACGAAGGCCCGTGGATCGTTGTTCCATACGATGACCCGCCATCCCTGGCCGGTGGCGTCGTCCAAGAGGACCGAACAGCCCTCCTCATTCCGCACCGTGGGCTGCGGGAACAACGTGCCCACTGCGCGCGGGGCATCCGCCCGATCAGGCAACGCCTTCCACGTGGGGAGCTCGGACGGAACCACGATGCCGTGGTCGTATTTGGGCATCGGTTTGTAGCCCTGGCTGTTGAGCCGGGCACGGGCCTTCGGCAGCTTGTCTACAACTGCCGCTGCCATGTCACGTACCGCCGTGCGCAGCCTGTTGTGGTCTGTGACGAGGTTCGCCATATTCAACGACAACGCCACCATGGCCTTGACGTGTTCACGCCGCTCACCTTCATAGGAATCGAGCAGCTTGGCGCTGGCCTTCCCCTGAACCACGGCAGCTAGTTTCCACCCCAGGTTCAGCGCGTCCCGGATGCCGGAGTTCCAACCCTGGCCAGCAACCACCGGCATGACGTGGGCAGCATCGCCGGCCAGCAGGAATCGTCCTACGCGGAACTTCTCGGCCACACGGGCGTGATGGGCGTAAACCCGACGGCGGATGATGTTCAAGCCAGCGGGATCGGGCACGTGCGGGGCAAGGAGGGAGAAGACGAACGCATCGTCCTCGGCGAGTTCTTCAGATTCACCTTCGAATAGCGTGAATTCCCAGCGGCGGATTCCGTGCGGCAGGCTAAGTGTCGCGTACCCACGCTTTGGATCCCCGCCAAAGACCGCATGCGGGGTGCCGATGGGGTCATTGGCGACGTCGATGACCAGTCCGCGGGTCGACCGCGTTTCGCCTTCGAATGCCAGCCCAAGGTGTTGCCTGGTCAAGGACCGCCCGCCGTCGCAGCCGACGACGTAGCTGCCGGTCACCTGTCCTTCGCCCGACGCAGTGATGAATGTAGCCGTCACACCGTCGGAATCTGAGGCAAAGGCGCTCACTTGGCTGCCGAAACGCACTTCGACGTGCGGGTAGCGGGCGAGACCTTCCAGGAGTGCTTTATCGACAAGGGGCTGGATAAAGCCATTTCTGCGGGGCCAGCCAAACTCGCGGGTTGTGGGATTGATCTCCGCAAGTATTTTGCGGTCGCCGTTGACGATTCGGATCTTCTGATCCGGGACGGTGTGCGGAAGCACCTTGTCCACCAGTCCGATGGTCTGCATGGTCCGCAGTGCCTCGTCATCGATGCCCACGGCGCGGGGGTAGTCGATAAGTTCGTCACGGCCTTCCAAGACCACTGTGCTCACGCCGAACTGTCCAAGGAGGTTGGCGAGGGTCAATCCGACCGGGCCCGCTCCGATGATAATAACGTCCTTGCGGTCGCTCATTTTGTACCCCTCAGGGTCTTGATGGAGTCCTGGGCCGCGCGGCCCAGGAAGATAAGGTCGATGCCGAGGCCGAGGTAATCGACGAGCTCCCGGTCCAATAGGTCAGCTGCGTAGGCGCTCGAGCCCGAGTAGATGCCCAGCGTGACGCCGTGCGCCCTGGTCAACTTGGACAAGTGCACGATGGCGTCGCGCACTGGACCGTCTTCCCAGTCCCCCCTCCCCGGAAGTCCGTTCCGATATAGATCGAGTCGAGCCCGGGAGTGGTGATGATACTTTCCGCGTGTTCGACGCCCGCAACCGTTTCGATCTGGGCGATCGTGGACACCGCGCGGTTTCCCGCCTCGGTGTAGGGCTGGCCTGGGTACAGGTTGGGGCGGCTCGGGCCGAGGCTCCGGTTCCCCACACCCGGATACTTGGTTGCTTCTACGAGCATGCGCGCTTGTTCCCTGGACTCGATGGTCGGGGCGATGATCCCGCGTGCGCCGCTGTCGAGCAGCCGCAGGATGGGGGCCGGATCCAAGCCTCCCACCCTGGCATAGGTGTACGCCGAATCCCGGGGCGCAGCGCGCAACATTGTGCACGCCGCCTCCAATCCGACCTCGCCATGCTGGAGGTCCACGACGACGCCGTCGTAGCCTGCAGCCAGAGCCCACTCCGTCACCGACAGGGACGGAAGCGCCTGGTGCAAGAGCGCGGGCGGCTGCCCGCCGCGGCTGTCCCACTTCATTCGGCTGTGCTTTCTGCGAGCCGCTTCGCATGTGCGGCGGCATTCAGCCCACCGAAGATGGGCGCGATCTCGCGCCGTGCGATCTTCCAGTCCCCGTCGACTTGCCGGTAGACCTCGCGGAATTCACCTACGCTGGCGGGCATCAACGGGTTCTCCGACGAATCCCGGAACGTCATGTACTGCGTCCAACCGTGGAGCTCTTCACCCACCCACTCCAGCCGAATGCCACCAATGATGTGTCGTCCAACGACGCCCGTAATCTTGGCGCGACGTTCGCCCCAGGCTTTGATTGCGTCCCGGCCATCCATGTTCCCGAGTGGTCCGGTTGAGACTGCGTCTTGCGTGTACAGCTCCCACGTCGTGTCAGCTTTGCCGTGGTCGAGCCTCCACAACAGTTCCGAGATGAGCTGCTCGATGGCCACGCGCGTTTCGACGGTGATCTCACGCATCGACGGCCTCCGTCAGATATGCAACGACGCTTCCCAGCCCGTGCGAATATTTGGCGGTGTACGTAACGTTGGGATGCCAGTCAACGATCAGCCCAATGGACCCGGAGAGCAGGATCTCACCCGCCCGGAGGGGCTTGCCGATCCTCAGGGAGGTTTCGGCCAGCCACTGGATCGCGTTGATGGGATCGCCCATGACGTTCGCCCCGATGCCGCGCGTCAGTTCTTCCTCTCCCCGGTACAAGACCATTTCGACCTGTTTGAGGTCGATTTCGCCGTAGGGGACGCGAACCTGTCCGGTGACAATGCCCTCGCAGGCTGCGTTGTCGGCGATCGTGTCAACGATGCCCATCTTGTAGCTGAAGTAGCGGTTATCCACCAGTTCCATGGCCGTCGTGACGTAATCGATGGCGGCTTCGACCGAGGCCAAGTCCGAATCCAGGATGTCGGACTTCAGGACGAAGGCAATCTCGGCTTCGATCTTCGGGTGGAAGTACGCTGACGCCGGCCGCTCAATCGGCGACTCAAACGTCATGTCGTCGAGGATGATTCCGTAGTCGGGCTCGTCCACCCCGGCGCGCTCCTGAACGATCGGGTTGGTCAGGCCCACCTTGCGGCCGACGCGATAGCGGCCTTCTGCGACTTCCCGCCGCTGCGTCACGAGCTCGGAAATGCGGTAGGCCGCATCCTTGTCGTTGTCCGGCAGGCGATGGCGCACGAACTCGATTGGGGTGCGCAGTGTGCGCGCGTTGTAGAGATCTCCAGCGATCTCCCTGAGGATGTCCGACATCTGCTTCAGGCCTTTCTGCGGAGGAAGTCGAGTGTCTTGTCGTTAAAGGTGGTGGGGTCCTCCCACTGCGGCCAATGGGCGGCGTTGCGAATCAACACGAATTCACCGTCCGGTATTGCTGCCGCCAGAGTCTCGCCCGTCGCTACGCCACCAGTTGGCTCGTGGTCGGTCCACACGAGCAATGCCGGCACGGGGATGGCCGCATAATCTTCCTTGGTGACCTGGTTTCGCGCACGGATATCGGGCACTTGGAGCGCCATGATGTGCTCCATTGACTTGATGAAGCCGGGGCGCCCATAAATGGACCGACGGACCTCGACGAGCTCATCGGTGATCTGCTCAGGATCGTGAATGACCACTTGGAGTCGGGCCTTGACGTTCCCGTACGTCGGCTCCTCGACAGCCTTCCGGCTCACCGGACTTACCCGGGCCATCGAGCTATTGCTGATCATTCGGCCGCCGGGTGCACTGAGGACAACGCTGCGCAGCCTCTCGGGGTGGTGCGCAGCGAACTTGATCGCTATCCACCCGCCCAGGGACTCCCCGATGAGGTGCACCCGATCCAGTCCGAGCACGTCGAGGAGTTCGAGCAAGTGTGCCTCGTAGTCCGGGATTTCCAGGTCGGCCTCGGCAAGCGTCGAATAGCCGTGCCCCGGATAGTCGTATCCGATGACCCGGTACTTTTGGGCCAGTACCCGTATGTTGTGGGTCCACGCTTCGATGTGGCCGCTGGTGCCGTTGAGGAGGACCAGCGTCTCCTCCCCCGCACCGACGGACAGGACGCGCGTGTTCCACTCCCCCACCTGCACATATTCAAGGGTGTGGGGCAGATCCGCGATCTGCTCCCACATTGTCTTCTGGCTCATACTGCGTTGGGGATGGCCGCTGTGATGCCGAACCCGGCGCCCCAGGTCCGGACGGGCCAGTATCGGTCGACCACCATGTTGTAGTCGCCCACGGTGGACAGGGCGCTGAAGGCTGCAATCCAGGAACGCATCTCGTGAGCGGCACTGCCACCTTCGGCGATGAACTCGTCGTTGTCCCAGCTGTCGACTTCGGTCAGGGACCCCGAACGGAACACGTCAAGCAGCTTCTGGTCCCATTCAGTGTTAAGGGGCGCACTCGAGGCGCGGCCATCGGCAATGGCTTGGATGCCCTCAATGATCTTGCCCTCGCGGGCCGCCCGGTCCGCCTTCGACGGCGAATAGGAAACAAGGCGCTGCTGAATCGGCTCAGGCGAACCGTCATACACGGGGATCGGGGGGTTATGCGACAAACCTCCGGAAGCCACCAGGAGCACGCGCTTGTCCAGCTGCTGGGCCGCCCGGCCTATGGCTTCACCCATCATCCGAATACGAGACATGGGAGTGAGGGGCTTGCCAAGCGCATTTACGAAAATAGGCACGAACGGACGGGTGAATCCCGCACCGAAGAGGAACTCCAGCGGCTGCATCACGCCGTGATCGACCTCCAACCGTTCCGAACGGGCGATGTCGATCCCCTGCGCGATGGTCAGCGCATGCAGTTCACGTGCCACTTCCGAGTCGACCGGGAGCGGACCTTCCGACGTCCCGTAGTCCCCCACGCCGACCGCCTGCGCACCGATAGCGAACGGAGGCATCATCGAGTACAAGACGCCGTTGAAGTGATCGGGGCCGAAGATAACGGTGACGTCCGGGTTGAAGTCCTCGACGAAGGACCGTACATCGGCAATCGCTTCGTTGATCTCGGCAAAAATCGTCCCGCCCGGGTCAACGTTTCCAAACGACGGAGCATGTGACAGCGCGGCAAGTGCAAGTGACATCGAAATCCTCTCTGCAGCGACCTCCATTGGGCGCTTCCCTAGAGTCTAGATTCTAGATTCCATGTGTCAAGCCTTTTTTGTCAGATTTCTGTCCCAGTTGCGTGGCAGAGGAGCTCGCCGCCCGGTATCTCCTGGACCAGATCGAGATCACCGCAGATACCAGCGGCCTGGATCTCAACCCGCTCTGGCGGGGCACACTTAACGACAGGATCCTGGAAGGCACCGGCGCCGACACTCGGACTGGAGCCTCGACGGTTTATGTGGACACGTTCCAGCGAATTATGGAGTCGCCAGAGGCAGCCGAGGCGATGAAGTTCGACGGCGTCCGTCCGGAAACAATGCTGATGCTCGTCGAGCCCTAGGCACCTCGGGCGCGGCCTTGCTTCAGCGCCCTGTCAGGAGCCACACCCGTCGGGCCTCTGCCGCTATGTCGTCTTGGGCCGCGCCCGCACGTGCATCCGCTCGCCCTGCTGTCCAAAGAGACTGATGAACTCGACGGGTCTGCCGTCAGCGCTGGCGAACCAGTGCGGGGTGCGGGTGTCGAATTCCGCGGCTTCGCCAGGGCGGAGTTCAAAGTCCTTGTCGCCCAGCACCAGACGTAGCCGTCCGTTGAGGATGTAGAGCCATTCGTAGCCTTCGTGAACACGCGGGTCGGGCTCCGCCCCGCGCGCATCGCCGTCGAGCACCATCTTGAAGGCCTGCAGGCCGCCGGGCCGGCGCGTGAGCGGAAGGGCCGTCATGCCGGCATGCGTGATGGGCTGTAAATGGATTCTCGGATCCCCGGTGGGCGGCGCGCCGACCAGGTCATCGAGGGGAACCCCGTAGAGCCTCGCGAGGGGCAGCAGGATTTCGAGGTTAGGCCTGCGCTGGCCGGATTCCAGTCGCGACAGGGTGCTGACCGACACTCCGGAGGCGGAAGACACATCTCCCAGGGTGAGGTTCCGTTCCGTACGGAGCGCCCGGAGCCGGGGTCCGACGGCCCCGAGAACATCGTCAAGATCAGTTTCCATGCACTCAGTTTGCCATAACAGCAATCATGTTTGTCAAAACTTGATCATGCGATACAAGCTGGAGTAACCGCCAGGGGACGTTGGCGGCGAACTCTCAGGATGCGACGAAGGACAGCTCAGTATGGACACCACGCGGTATGACGTTGTGATTGTTGGTGGCGGCGCGGCGGGGCTCAGCGCGGCCACGACATTGAGCCGGGCGCTGCGCTCGGTGTTGATCATCGATTCCGGCACTCCGCGCAACGCTCCCGCGGCCGGTGTGCACGGATTTCTTTCCAGAGACGGTGTGAACCCCCGGGAGCTCCTGTCCATCGGACGCAGCGAAGTACTCTCCTACAGGGCAACCGTGATCGAAGGCGAAGCCGTCTCGGCCCGGCGAACCCCCGATGGGTTCGAAGTGATTCTCGGAGATGGCCGCCGGTTCTGCGGCCGGCGCCTCCTGGTCACCACCGGCCTGACGGACGAACTGCCTCCGGTCGATGGGTTGCGGGAACAATGGGGAAAAGGCGTGGTGCACTGCCCCTACTGCCATGGTTGGGAAATCCGCGGGCAACGGATTGGCGTGCTGGGCACGGGCCCGCTGTCCGTCCATCAGGCGCTGTTGTTCCGGCAGTGGTCCCCGGAAATCACTCTTTTCCTCAACGACGCCGTGGAACCCACCGACGAGGAGTGGGACAAGCTGGCCGCCCGGTCCGTAACGGTCATTGACGGCGCCGTGGCTTCTGTTGACGCTGCCGACCGCGTCCTCACGGGGGTTACGCTGCGCCTGGGCTCATCGTTCGACGTCCAGGCCCTGGCGGTGGGAACACGGATGGAGGCTCGGTCCGCGCTTCTGGAATCCCTCGGGCTGAGTTCCCAGCTGCACCCGTCGGGCGCAGGTCGGTATATTGAGACAGACGCGATGGGTGCGACGGCCGTCCGCGGCGTGTATGCGGCGGGCAATGTGTCCAATCTGATGGCTCAGGTGATCACCGCGGCGGCTGAGGGTGTCATGGCCGGCGCCGGGATCAACGCCGATCTCATCGAAGAGGAGACCGGGTGGGCCGTCGAGGGGCGCTTCGGACCATTCTCGGCCGCCTCCGAAGCAGCCGTCGCCGAGTTGGTGCTCGGTCACCGACGGCACGGCGTCGCTTTATAGCGCGCGAGCCGGAACTGGCAGTACTCGACTGGCGCCGACCGGCGGGCACTGCGTCCTACGGCTATCTGTCCCGGCTCGGTGCCGGCCATCTCGCTCGTGGACGGCCAGGGCCAGCGGTGCTGATGGTGAACTCGATGTCGGAGCCGCTCAGCGGGCTGAGGGCGCCGTGAGTTGGGGCAGCCGATGTCCGGCCGGGAGCTGACACTGTTCAACGAAGGCAGCATGAACTGCTCGGACGCATCCCGCGCCGCAGCAGCCAGACGTTCCTCGTCCAGGTCTCCAGCGGGGACGATTCCGCGTATGCGGTCTACAAGCCGGAAGCCGGGAAACGGACGCTGTCCGACTTCGCCACTCTCGCAGACGCCTGTCTCCCGAGCTGGCCGACGCCGACGAGGTCGATGCCGTGCAGCACCCGTGCGTCCAGCGCCTGCTGCACGCACGGGTGCTGCCGGTGGACCGCCCCGGCATACTGCAGTTAGAGAAATATTCCGTGGTGCGCTGCCGCTTTGACCAAACGATCTCGCAAGTTCGAATCTAGTTGTGCCACGACGGCCTTGATTGCTTCCGATACATCGCTCTTGGCCGCATCGCCGAGTTCGGATGAGTTTTCAAGTCTGTGAATGAGGTAGCGCGCCAGCGGTTGGGCATGTGCGAGGACGTTGGCAACGGAGACTCCGTCCCATCGGAATATTGAACGGAACCCGACTCCTCGCGTCAGCACAACGTTGACACCCTCCGGGACCCGGTCGCCCAAGAGCGGTACGAGGTCCGCCCAGGCCTCAAGTTCCTCAGGATCCGGCCGCCTGGGTTGCCCATCGAAGCGCCTCTGGACGTAGGAACCGATCCACGCGTCCCACGACTGGACCGCTTGGTCGGTGTCCTGACCTTCGAGCAGGACGAAGAGGTGATCGATGAAGTGAGCAACGTGCTGCCCGTCGTGATCTAGCACTAGCTGGTCAAGGAATTCGATGCGCAGTTCCCCGGTAATGTCGGAGAAAGTGAGAACCGACGCCAACAGCCCCCAGTATTGTGAGGAAAGAGTGCTGCCTGAAAACTCATCAACCCGCGAGTAAGCCTGAACAATTAGACCGAGAAAGCCCCGTTCAAGGAACTTGTTATTCCACCGTGGGTGGTAGAGGTACGGCTCCCAGGATTGCCCTTGCAGCCCCGGGGTGGCGAACAAGGGGAAAATATTTTCCACCGTGAAATCGGGGTCTGCTGCGAACAGGAAGAATACTTCTCCCGCCAAGGCAGGACGCGTAGCGTCCAACACCGGGCCGGACCCTTGCAATAGCGGTAGCAACGCGTCGCGTTCGTGCTCGTTGAGGCCGGACCAGTGGTCAGGATCGGACTTCCAGCGGCGCCCAATTTCCCGGACCCAGTACGAGGCAAGCCTTCCAGGCCACGAATTCAGCGAGAGGCTCACTGAATTAAACTCGTCGTCATGAGTGAAAGAGTCGCTGTGAGATTTCCAGAGCCGCTGTGCAATTGCCCGTAGCCGGACAGTAATCTCAGAGTCTGCGTTGTCGGCTTGAATATCGAGTTGGGCAAGGAGAAAGTCTGAGACCGGTCGGGCTGCATCCCCGACCGCTGCGAGGTTGGCGACCACCTCAACCACCTCCAGTGCGACCTCGCTGAGAATCGTCTTGGACCATCCATCAATTAGGGCGCATCGCATGTCCACGACGCGGTCGTCCGCTGTGAGGGCCGGGGAACTCCAGAGATCGAGAGCGACGGAAGGCTCTGACTCGGCTACGGAGCGGAGCAGCCCGAGCGCATCATCCCATGTCGGTTGGTCAAAGTCCCGTTCTGAGTAGTCCTGGTCGAGGAGCCACCTCACAGCGCCGTCAGCCCCTTCGTCACGGATCATTTGCCTGAACTCCTCACCGGACGCCGGCGGGGTGCCGCCCCAGACCCCGGACTCGGACCAATGGTCGAAATCGGGGTGCGGGCGTGGTGCAAAATCGCGGTTAGCCTTCTGCAATTCACCAAGAGCTGCAGCGGCCTCTGTCCAGGACGTGTCGGCCGTCGTAAGCCACGTCAGAATGTTGTACTTCATGTACTCCGTGTGTCTCGGATCGACTTCGTCGTCGAACCCAGGGCCCTGTTCAATTCTCTCAAGCAACGCACACTTCACTTTGGGGCTACCTGCTTGGACAGCCGCGCCCAGCACGGCGAATGTCTCGTGCTTAGTGTGGAAGTCGAAGATTAGATCGTGGTCGAGCAACCATTGGATTCTCTCCGTTGAGTCGAGCAAGGGAGCGGAGCCAAGCGTGTGCACGGCAAGTCGGCGAAAGATCGGGTAGTCGATGCTCCACCAGCGGTCGACGATACGCGGATCCGAGGTGACGAGTTCTTGGCCGCAGTCGCGCAATCCATCGATGAGTACATCGATGACTTCCCTGAACTTGTCTTGCGGATGTGGTTCGATGGCAGAACGTCCAAATGAAAGCGTCCCGCTTCCTCCCCTCTGCGGCGCCCACGCGTCGAGGAGCTCGTGCGCAGTGAGAAGCGAATTCTCGAACAATGAGCAGATCCGGTGGTCGAGAGCTACATCCCATTTCTTGAGTCTCTGCCAGTATTCGTTTGCTGCGTATTTGGTGATGGGCCAAGCGAGCTCGGCTGTCGGGACGCCCTCGACTCCAGAATCGCCGCTGAAGGCGGCACCCCAGTAGTCAGGCCGCAGGTTCAAATAGGGGCGAAGACCCAGGCGCAGGGGAAGCAGATCAGGCTTCTCGGTATCTGCACCATGGGCCCAAAGATACCGATCAAGGGACGGTGGGGCGCTGTATCCTGCGGTCGATGTGGTCAGCAGAACCTGCCATCGTCGCGCGGCGGCGTGATCTTTCGATGCAAGCGTTCGTATCGCCCAAGGCACGGCGGACGCCAGCTGCGGAGAGAGCTGTTGGCCGGTGCGCTGAACGAGATTGAGGGCAGCGGCTTGGTGCGCCACGTCGCTGATGTAGTTTTCGCAGAACCACTGCGCCAGCACAGTGCTCGCCTCCCTGAGCGCGCTATCAGGCGCCCTGGTCATGTTGGTATTGAAAATAGAGGAGAAGACCTCCCGGGTCTCCAGCCATGGTAGCCAGCTCACACCAGATGCGGATTCCGCGAATACCTGTGCCCCGTTGGGGTCTTCGAGAATGTTGGACAAATAGTCCATCTCGACAGGGTTCTTGGGCGGACCACCTTGGACGATGTCCCGGATGCGCGCGCTATGGTCCAACCGGCCCATTGATGCGCGCTTCGCCCATTCATCTAAAGCGCGCGCGGCCGCGGCGTGATTGTCCGCACTGGGGTAGGCGACCGGCGTGATTCCGAGCCTCTTCCAACGGGGGTCCTCGGCTAGGTCAGTGAGTATGAACCGTCGGGTGGACGAAGGAAGCCCCATCCCGAGGTAGTTCATGATCGGGTCGTTGTGGCTGAAACCAACAAACAGAACAACAAAGTGGTCAAAAACTTCGCGCAGGAATCGCGTAGCCCATGCATCCGTCAGATAAGCCCGCCCGAAGTCATGGTCCGTGAGGATGAGTTCAAGTTCCGGCCGATTGATTGAGCCGTGGAGGTGGACTAGCCCCTCGAAGTTCCGGCCTACTGGGAGTGCGGGAGAGAAATAGATGTCGCCGAGATCTGTTGCGGCATCGTCGGCAGCCGTTTGCAGATGATCATCAAAGTTAGTGGTGATGATTCGGGTCGTTTCCGATGCGGCAGCAAGGCGGACCAGAGCTTTGTGGCTCTCGTTGGGGATCGACTCGGTTCTGTCGATTAGCCTCTTCACATGTTTGTGGACGTCGAACCCGTCGAGTAGCTCGCCAAGGTAACGGTCTATGGCGACGCCATTACCGGGGTAGGGCCGCCGAGCCATAACTCCGATTTGTTCAGCCAGCTCATCGAACAGCGGGAGACTGGAAGGAGGATTTCTGGATGCGCCGGCCCCAACGAATAGCACCAAATCGCCGGCAGAGTGGGCCTCCACCAGCTCCATGGGCAGTTCAACGTCCGACGTGATCCACATTGTTCTTCTGATGGTTCAATGTTACTGGCACTGACCACGCCAGCTCGTTCTCATCGCCGGCGATTCTGGACCAGGACGGAAGGCTGGCGGACGATCTCGGCGACGAGTAATTGACCATCTACCGGGTAGAAAACACCGCTCTGGCGCGCTTGCGCGCTGGGCACCAGTACTGCGTTCGTGTACTTTGCAAATGATTGAACCGCCGGCGGCCGGAACCCAACCCCAGCCGGTCGACGGTGGACCGCTGGTGCTCGTGGAAGTCCGTGTACGAGTCCTCATTTTGAATAAGGAGTTGAGCAGCGGTCGAGTCCTTGAGCGCGTCGTTGATGTAGGTCAATGCAGACTGGTCGGAGAAGAGCGTATGGAGCACACCGCGGATTTCCACGTGGTCAGTCGTGTAGACATATTTTCCGTCCAGCAGGCTGGGAATACTGTTGTAGGCCACGGGGTCGGCGGTGAGCGCGAGAAGTTCCCTGTCAAGCTCCCCGTCTTGGACGTAGTGCCTGAACTGGTTGACGACGCCCTCCATCTCGGCGAACACATACCGGGTGGCAACGGATAAGAAGCTCAAGCCCGAGGTCCGGTCAGCGTGGGAAAACCCGTTCTTCGCCAGTGCTAACCCCGCCTCTGTCGTCGCGTTCGATGTGGTGGAAGAGCCTGCCAAGTAGGTCCGTGCCTACTCGGCCGAGTCACTCCCCCTGACTCCCTCAGAGCGGGCCTCGGGTCTGCCCATTAAAGCGCGGGTGTCGGACGCAAATTTCGTGGTCGCCTACTTCGGTCTGGACGGTGCGGATTTCGGTGGGGCGGATGGTAGCTGCACGATTCATGGAGTCCTGTCGATCGTACCGGGACTGTTATAGGCGAGGGTCGGCTCGAGTGAGCTGGCCCTCCGTTTTCGCGCTGCCCTAAATCTATGACGTCAGCTAATCTGAACGCCCGATCAGCTGCTCTCGAGTCAAGCTCGTATGGGTCCTCGATGTCCAACCAAGAGATGCAGAACCGCTAGTCTGCCCGATCGTGTCGAGACATTCACTAGAATTGGCTAACTACTGACTTTCTGCCGCCCTCTTCTGGGCCGGCTCACCCAGCGAAAGGAACATTGTGGCGAAGGGTCACCTGTGTCCGGATTGCGGCACCTACACGCTCCAGCGGATCAGCACCAACTGGCTGCAGTGCACTAAGTGCGGCTTAAAGAAGCCGCTTTGATGCCAGAGGCGCCGCTTTCAACGACGCCGGGTTCCGTTCATAGCATGGGCGCGTGGCCATCACTCTCAGCAAGCAGAGGACGTTCCCGCTGCTAGAAATCTCCTACAAGGCTGACTGCTTCATTCGCGCATACCCGCCCTCATGATGTCCCGATGAGGCAGCCCAACCGCTAAGGTGCAGGCATGGCCGCGCACGTCATTGGCCACGGTCGCGTTTCGACGAACGAGCAAGACTCGACCATGCAGCGGAACGGGATCGCTGCTCACTGGTGCCAGCTGACCGGGGCCGCGGCATAGAGGGATCTACCTGGACGTTTTTCGACAGGTGAGAGCATTCGCCGATGTGGCTGCCTGTTGGGGAAAGCGAGCAGAGTCCGCGAACTCCGCTCCGCGTCCTGTCTAACCATGGATCGCCAACCCGCGGATCCCGTCGACGGCCGGGCTGAGCAGCAGCCCTTAAACCTCCGCCACAGGCGCAGCGAACTGCGCCGCGTACAGCGCGGCGTACGCCCCGCCGGCCTCCAGCAATGAAGCGTGCGTCCCCTGCTCCACGATCTGGCCGGCCTCCATCACCAGGATGAGGTCGGCGTCGCGGATGGTGGAGAGGCGATGGGCAATAACAAACGACGTCCGGTCACTCCGCAGGGCGCTCATGGCCTTCTGCACCAGCACCTCGGTGCGGGTATCCACGGACGATGTCGCCTCGTCCAGAATCAGCACTGACGGCCGGGCCAGGAACGCCCGGGCGATCGTCAGCAGTTGCTTCTCCCCCGCGGACACGTTGGATCCCTCGTCGTCGAGCACGGTGTCGTAGCCCTGCGGCAGGGACTTCACGAACCGATCCACGTAGGTCGCCTTCGCCGCCTCGAGGATGTCCTGTTCTGAAGCGCCGGGCCGGCCGTAGGCGATGTTGTCCCGGATGGTCCCGCCGAACAGCCAGGTGTCCTGCAGCACCATGCCCATCCGCGAGCGCAGCTCGTGCCGAGCCATCGCGGCGACGTCCACGCCGTCGAGCGTGATCCGCCCGGCGTCGAGCTCGTAGAAGCGCATCATCAGGTTGACTAGCGTGGTCTTGCCCGCCCCCGTGGGCCCCACGATCGCGACGGTCTGCCCGGGTTCAGCCACCAGGCTCAGGTCCGCGATCAGCGGCTTGTCCGGCGAGTACGCGAAGGACACGTCCTCGAACACCAGCCGGCCGCGCGTCACGTCGGGAGTCTCGGCGTCCACGGGATCGGCGGACTGCTCCTCGGTGTCCAGCAGCTCGAACACCCGCTCGGCCGATGCCACCCCGGACTGCAGCAGATTCGCCATCGAGCCCAGCTGGGCCAGCGGCTGGGTGAACTGCCGCGAGTACTGGATGAACGCCTGCACATCGCCCAGCTGCATCGCCCCGGACGCCACCTGCAGGCCGCCCACCACGGCGATCCCGACATAGACCAGGTTCCCGATGAACGTCATGGCCGGCATGATCAGGCCGGAAATGAACTGGGCGCCGAAGCTGGCCTGATACAGCTCCACGTTCTTCTGCCGGAACCGTTCCTCCACCTCGCGCTGCCGGCCGAAGACCTTCACCAGCGCGTGCCCGGTGTAGGTCTCCTCGATCTGGCCGTTCAGCTCGCCGGTGTTCTTCCACTGCGCCACGAACAGCTTCTGCGAGCGCTTGGCGATCACCGTCGTCGTCACCAGGGTCAGCGGAATGGTCACCAGCGCGATGATGGCCAGCGTCGGCGAGAGGATCACCATCATCACCAGCACCCCGGCCACGGTCAGCACCGACGTCACCGCCTGGCTGATGGACTGCTGCAGGCTCTGGGAGATGTTGTCGACGTCGTTTGTCACCCGGCTGAGCAGCTCGCCGCGCTGCACTGTGTCGAAGTAGCGCAGCGGCAGCCGGTTGATCTTCGCCTCGATCCGCTCGCGCAGCCGGTACACGGTGCGCTGCACAATCCCGTTAAGGACATAGGCCTGCACCCAGCTGAACGCCGACGCCAGCACGTACAGCGCCAGCGCCCACAGCAGCACCGAGGACAGCGCGGTGAAGTCGATCCCGGTGCCGGGCGTCAGCGCCATGGCGCTGAGCATGTCCGCCTTCTGGTTCTCCCCCGCGGCCCGCAGCTGCGCGATCAGCTGCGCCTTGCTGACCCCGGCGGGCAGCTGCTTGGACACGACGCCGGAGAAGATCAGGTTGGTGCCTTCGCCCAGCAGCCGCGGCCCGATCACGGCGAAGGACACGCTCACGACGGCGAGCGCCAGGACCAGCGTCAGCCAAAGCCGCTCGGGGCGCAGTTCGCCCAGCAGCCGCTTCGCGGACGCGCCGAAGTTCATCGCCTTCTCCGCCGGGATGTTCATCCCCGCGAACGGGCCGCCGCGGCCCGGGCCGCCGGCCGGGCGGGGAATCCGCAGCGGCGCCTCGGCAGGAGCGCCCGAGCCGGCACCGGCGCCGGCACCTGCACGTGCCCCGCCCGGGGATGCCTGCTGCTCGACCTTGCTCATGCCGCCTCCTCCGCCGCGAGCTGGGAATTCACGATCTCCTGGTAGGTCTCCGACGTCTCCAGCAGCTCCTCGTGCGTGCCGTGCGCGACGATTCTGCCGTCGTCGAGCACCAGGATCTGGTCCGCGTCCGCGATGCTGGAGACCCGCTGGGCGATGATCACCAGGGTCGCGCCGGCGGTGTGCTGCTTGAGCGCCTGCCGCAGCCGCGCGTCCGTGGCGGTGTCCAGCGAGGAGAACGAGTCGTCAAAGATGTACAGCTCGGGCCGTTTCACCAGCGCCCGGGCAATCGCGATCCGCTGCCGCTGCCCGCCGGAGACGTTGGTGCCGCCCTGCGAGATCGGCGCGTCCAGGCCGCCGTCCATCTCGCGGACAAAGTCCTCCGCCTGCGCGATGGCCAGCGCCTGCCAGAGCTCGTCCTCGGTGGCGTCCGGTTTGCCGTAGAGCAGGTTGCTTCGTACGGTGCCGGAGAACAGGTACGGCTTCTGCGGGACCAGGCCGATGTGCCCCCAGAGCAGGTCCGGGTGCAGCTCGCGTACGTCCACGCCGTCGATCAGGACCGCGCCGGAGGTAGCGTCAAAGAGCCGCGGCATCAGGTTCACCAGGGTGGTCTTGCCGGACCCGGTGGAGCCGATGATCGCCGTCGTCTGCCCGGCCCGGGCGGTGAAGCTCACGTCCGAGAGCACCGGCGCCTCGGCGCCCGGGTAGGCGAACCCGACGTCGCGCATCTCCAGCTCTCCGCGGGCGCTCCGGCCGGACCGGCTGACCGGGTGCTCGGGGGGCCGGACGCTCGATTCGGTGCGGAGCACCGCGCCGATCCGGTCCGCCGAGACCGCGGCGCGCGGGATCATGATGGCCATGAAGGTGGCCATCATGACAGACATCAGGATCTGCATGAGGTAGCTCAGGAACGCGATCATGGTGCCCACCTGCAGCGAGCCGTCCTCGATCCGAAACGCGCCGAACCAGATCACGGCCACGGACGAGACGTTGAGCACCAGCATGACGGTCGGGAACGTGAGGGCCATCAGCCGGCCGGCGCGCAGCGCGGTCTCGGTGACGTCCTCGTTGGCGCGGGCAAAGCGGGCGGTTTCCATTTCCTCGCGGACGAAGGCGCGGACCACGCGGATGCCGGTCAGCTGCTCGCGGAGCACCCGGTTGACCGAGTCGATCCGGGTCTGCATGAGCCGGAACAGCGGCACCATCCGGGTCACGATCAGCCCGACCGCGACCAGCAGCACGGGCACGCTGACCGCGATCAGCCAGGACAGCTGCACATCCTGCCGGATGGCCATGATGACGCCGCCGATGCTCAGCATGGGCGCGGTGACCATCAGCGTGGCGGACATCAGCACCAGCTGCTGGACCTGCTGGACGTCGTTCGTGGACCGGGTGATCAGGCTGGGGGCGCCGAACCGAGTCACCTCTTGCTCGGAGAACTCCGCCACCCGGGTGAAGATGGCCCCGCGCACGTCCCGGCCCAGCGCCATCGCAGCCTTCGCGCCGAAGTAGACGGCCGTGATGGTGCAGGCGATCTGCAGCAGCGTGATCATGAGCATCATGCCGCCGGTGCGCAGGATGTAATCGGTGTCCCCGCGCGCCACACCCTGGTCGATGATGTCCGCGTTCAGGGTGGGCAGGTACAGCGAGGCGATGGACGCCGCCAGCTGGAAGACGACGACGGCGAGCAGCAGCCGGCGTTGTGGCCTCAGGTATTCGACGAGCAGTTTCCAGAGCATCCGGTCTCCACTTTCCTGGTTCTCACCTTGTTAACGCACAGTGCACGCGTTGCGCCCAATCCGTGATACGCAGGTCAGTTTACGTCCGGATGCTGGGAGTGGACGGGGTTTCTCTGAGGGCGGAGCCGGGGTGTTGCCGCTTCGGTGAGGCGTAGCCAGCGGCTGTCTTGACAGAAACGGCAAGGCCCCCGGTAGGAATCACCGGGGGCCTTGCGGTTTGTATCGAACTCCGGGTACGGGCCGTCCCCGCCCGCGCTCGGAACCCCTAGAGCGCCAGTGCCGGCTGCGGCGTCTTCACCGGCTGTGCTGGGTCGACGTGCACCGCGTCGGCGTCGTCCGCGGTGGGCACGAACCCGGCTTTGAGCTCACGGTGCAGCGTCACGGTGTCCAGCGAGTTCTGCCACTTGGCCACGGCGATGCAGGAGACGATGTTGCAGACCGTGCTGGTCAGGGCGCGGGCCTCGCTCATGAAGCGGTCGATGCCGACGATCAGGGCCACGCCGGCGACCGGCAGGGTGGGCATGACGGTCAACGTTGCCACCAGGGCCACGAAGCCGCTGCCGGTCACGCCGGCCGCGCCCTTGGAGGTCAGCAGCATCATGCCGAGCATCAGCAGGATCTGGCCCCAGCTGAGGTGGATGTCGCACGCCTGGGCTATGAACATCGAGGCGAGGGGGCCGTGCCGGAGAGGTTGAAGGAGTAGCCGGTGGGGACCACCAGGCCCACGACGCTCCGGTCGCAGCCGATCCGCTCCAGCTTGGTGAGCAGGCGCGGCAGCACCGGTTCGCTGGATGAGGTGGCCAGGACAATGAAGAACTCGTCCTTGAAGTACCGCAGCATCTGCCAGAGGCTGAACCCGGAGATCCGGGCCAGGGCGCCCAAACCGACGACGACGAAGACGATGCACGCGGCGTAGAAGGCCAGGATGAGCATGCCGAGGTTGCCGATGGAGTGCGCGCCGTACTTGCCGACCGTGAAGGCCATGGCGCCGAAGGCTCCCAGCGGGGCGACCTTCATGATGTAGCCAAAGACCACAAAGAGCATCTTGTTGAAGCTGTTCACCACGGTCAGGGCAACCTGGCCGGGGGTGCCGAGCTTGCTGAAGGCAAAGCCGCAGAGCATCGCGATGACCAGGACGGGCAGGACCTCACCGTCGGCGAAGGCACCCACGAACGTGGTCGGGATGATGTTCAGGAAGAAGTCCACGGGATTGCTGCTGGGCAGCTGGCTGGTGTACTTCGCGGCCACCGATGAGTCCAGGTGCGCCGGGTCGATGTGCATGCCTGCGCCGGGCTGGATGATCAGCACGGCGGCGAGCCCCAGGGCCAGGGCCACGGCGGTGAGCGCGTAGAACAAGCCGAGCGAACGGAGCAGCGTGGGCCGGACCTTCTTGGTGTCCGTCAGCGAGGTGATGCCGCCGACGATCGTGCAGAAGACGATCGGGGCAATCATGAACTTCACGAGCTTGACGAAGCCGTCGCCAATGGGCTTGAGTCCGGCGCCGAGGTCCGGCCAGAGTGAGCCCACCAAGACACCGAGTGCTACGCCGATGAGTACCTGGACATAGAGATGCCCGAGGATGGATTTGATCTTCATTGAACAACTTCCTTGCTGGGTGCGGCCCCCTCATGATGACAGGGCAACACGTACGGGTGCTAGGCGGAGATGCCGGATGTCCTGGCGACGTCGATATCGGCGGTCGCGAGGTGCCGGGCCGCGCGGTGCAGCGCGACCTCGGTGACGGAGCCGTCGTCCCCGGCGACGACTTCGGTGGTGACCACGCCGGCCGGGGTGCCGATGCGCAGCAGGCGGGGGGCCCCGGGGGTGAGGTTCGCGGCCGGCCGGAGCAGCCCGGCCAGAACGGATCCCGGCAAGGCGGCGGCCAGGGAAACGGCCACCGCGGAGGTGAGGCCGATAGCCGGGTGCGGCGCCAGCATGGAGAGCATGCGGACCCGCAGGTCGTGGGATTCCGCTGGGACGAGAGCGCCGTCCGCGGCGGTGTAGTCGCCGGGGCCCGCGACGACGCCGACCTTCGGCACCGCGTTCTGCGGCGGGTCCTCGGGTTGCCGCAGCCCCATCATCAGCCCGGCCGCGGCACGGGCCGCGACCAGCGTGGCGAGGTGCTCTGAGAGGTTTCCGGTCATGTCGGAGAGGTCGACGCCGGCCTCCCCGGCGGGAATCAGGACCGCGGGTGCGCCGGCGTCCACCAGCGTGGCCGTGACGGTCCGGGTGCCGAGGTTAATGCTGTCGGCCGGGTTGTTGGTGGGCAGGACGGCCCCGGTGCTGCGGCCCCAGGGCCCGTGGAAGGACAGGCTGACGGGGACGCCGACGGCGGTACTGCCCGGAACCCGGGCCAGCCCGGACTTCGGCACGGTGCCCCCCGGGGTGGGGACGGTGCCGCTGAGCACGGCGCCGGTGTTGAGGTTGCGCATCCGAACCCGGGTGAGACCGTCTGTGGCGGGCACGATGCCCGTTTGCACGGCGAACAAGGCGATGGCGGTGGCGCAGTTGCCGCAGTTGGAGCCCAGCTCCACCGTCCGGTCCCCGATCCCCACCTGGGCGAAGAGGTAGTCCAGGTCCGCGTCGGCTCCGGAGGTGGCCCAGACGACGGCGGCCTTGGAGGTGGTGGAGGTTCCGCCGCCGACTCCGTCGAGCTGCCGCGCGTCGGCCGCGCCGAACGCGTCGGCCAGGAGGTCGCGGATCTCCTCTCGGTTGGCTGCGTACGGAGCGACGTCTTCCGCGCCAAACAACCAGCATTTGCTGGTCCCGCCCCGATACCAGTGGCCTCGCAGTCCCACAGCGTTCTCCTTCATGTGTTGCAGACAGTGCGCGTATCCCTGCGCTTCCCCAACTACGATCCGCCAGCCAAGGCTTCAGCACAATCACGATAAATTCCATACCCGTTCACTTTTGCTAAACTCAGTGGATGGCAAAGCTCGATCTTCACCGGCTTCACTTGCTCCGCGAGGTGCACCGCTCGGGCTCGCTGACATCCGCCGCGGCGGCGCTCTCTTTCACGACGTCGGCCGTGTCTCAGCAGATCGCGAAGCTCGAACACGAGGTGGGGGTGTCCCTGGTGGACCGCCAGCCCCGCGGCGTGGTGTTGACCGAGGCCGGGCTGGCACTGGTGGGGTATGCGGACGACATCGACCGGACCATCGAGGCGGCCCGGGCTGAGATGGCCGAGTTCGCCGGGCTGCGCCGCGGGCAGCTGCGGATGGGCACGTTCCCCACGGTCGGGGCGTCGCTGATGCCCGACGTGGTGCTGGCGTTCCGGGCCCGGCACCCGGACGTGGCGGTGACGGTGATCAGCGCCCGCCGGGATGGCCTGCTGGAGTCGCTGCGGCGGCGCGACGTCGAACTGACGCTGCTCTGGGACTATCCCTGGCAGGAGATCGCGGACGAGGACCTGTCCCTGGTCAAGCTAATGAATGACCCCACCTTGCTGCTGGTGCAGCGCGACCACCCGCTCGCCGGGCGCAAGTCGGTGCGGATCGAGTCGCTGCGGGACCAGGAATGGATCGTCCGCGACGAGCACCCCGTGGCGGACGTGCTCCGGCGGGTCTGCCGCGAGGCCGGCTTCGAACCGCGCATCGCCTTCGATGCCAACGACTACCAGGAGACCCAGGGAATGGTGGCCGCGGGCATCGGCATCGCCTTGGCGCCGCAGCTGGCCCTGACCGCGCTGCGGCCCGACGTCGTCGCCGTCCCCCTCGCCGGCGCCCCGAAGCGCCGGATCCTCCTGGCCCAGCTGGCCAACCGCCGGCTCAGCCCCGCGGCCCAACAGGCGGCCGCGGTGTTCCGCTCGACGGCGAAGCGGCGGGCTGCAGGGCGTATAACGGACTAAACCGGCACCAGAGGAGACCCCATGACCACCGCACCGATTTCCGCGATCGTCTTCGACGTCAACGAGACCCTGTCAGACATGTCGCCGATGGGCGTTCGCTTCGCCGAGGTGGGAGCGCCGCCAGAACTGGCCAAGCTCTGGTTCGCCTCCCTGCTGCGGGACGGTTTTGCGCTGGCGGCCAGCGGAGACAACCGGGGCTTCGCCGAGATCGGCGTCGACGTCCTCCGGCAACTGTTCACCGGCATCCGCCTGGACCACTCGCTGGATTCTGCGGTTGAGCACGTCATGGGCGGCCTGAGCGAACTAGGCGTCCACCCGGATGTCCCCGGCGGGATCCGAGGCCTGGCCGCCGCAGGCTTCCGGTTGGTCACGCTGAGCAACGGTTCGGCCCGGATCGCGGGGAAACTGCTGGACGACGCCGGGATCCGGGAATCGTTTGAGGCGCTGCTGTCCGTGGAGGACGCTCCCGCCTGGAAGCCCGCCCGGGCGTCCTACGAGTACGCCGCCGGCGCGTCAGGCGTGGACCCAGCGCGGATGATGCTGGTGGCCGTCCATCCGTGGGACATCCACGGCGCCGCCCGCGCGGGCCTGCAAACGGCCTGGCTGAACCGGGCCAGAGGCAACTACCCGGACCACTTCGAGGCTCCAGACGTCACCATCACGGCCCTGACCGAGCTTCCCGGGGCTCTGGCCTCACGAACTGACGGGTAGCGACGCCACTTTGGCGCTCCGCGCTACGCGGCCGCGGGAACCCGAGGGAGGCACTGGCATTATCCGGAACAACACTGCCGGCCCAGGCCAAGGTGTAGTTTGGCCTGATGCTGAGCATCGGCTCGATCGTGATGCGGGTGGATGACCTGGAACGCCAGATGAGTTTCTGGCAGGCCGCGCTGGGCTATGTGCCGCGGGATGAGCCCGAGGACGGCTTCGTCATTCTGCAGCCGCCCGGCGGTGCCGGCACGTGTCTCTCCCTGGACCGGGTCCCAGCGGCGCTCCAGATCCCTCCGCGTCTGCATCTAGACCTATATACGGACCAGCAAGACGCCGAAGTACACCGGCTCCTGGCCCTGGGCGCCACCCGGATCGAGGGGAGCAAACGGCCTGCCGACGCGGACTACGTCATCTTGGCCGACCCGGAAGGAAACCGGTTCTGCGTGGTGGACACCGCCGGGCGCGGCAACTAAACCCCACCCTCTGAGCCCCTGGACCTACCCGCCCAGCACCACGTTTACCGGCGGTTCGCCGGCCAGCATGAGGTCGATCTGGCGCTGCAGCAGCCGGCCCATCCGCGGGCGCATCGCCGAGCTGGCACCGCCCACGTGCGGGCTGATGATGACGCCGGGCGTCGCCCACAGCGGGTGGTCCTGCGGCAGCGGCTCCGGGTCGGTGACGTCCAGGGCGGCGCGGATCCGGCCCGCGGAAGTGTGCCGGACCAGGGCTTCGGTGTCCGCGACCGGGCCCCTGGCCACGTTGACCAGCAGGGCGCCGTCGGGCATGGCCGCGAGGAATACGTCGTCGACGAGGTGCCGGGTGGTGTCGCTGAGCGGCACCACCACCACCACGATGTCGTGCTCCGGCAGCAGGCTGTGCAACTCGGCGATGCCGTGCACGCGGCCGCGCGGATCCGTCCGCTCCCGGCTGGCCACCCGGGTGACGGTGGTTTCGAACGGCAGCAGCCGGTCCTCGATCGCCTTGCCGACGCCGCCGTAGCCGACGATCAGCACTCGCTGGTCCGCGAGGCTCGCGGTGGGGCGGCTCTCCCAGCGGCGCTCCCTCTGGTTTTGCAGCACCCGCGGAAGCTCGCGCTGGCTGGCCAGGATCAGGGCCACGGTCAGCTCGGCGGTGGCGGTTTCGTGGACGGTGGAGGCGTTGGCGTACACCCGGCCGGCGGGCAGGACCTCCTCGATGCCGTCGTAGCCGATCGACTGGCTCTGCACCAGCCCGGTTTCCACGGCGTCCAGCGCGCGCAGGACCTCCTTGCTGCCCATGTAGGGCGGGACCACGATGTCGATGTGCGGCTGCGGCGGCTCCCCGGACAGGTCCCACTCGAGCATGGTGACGTCCGGGTGCGGCGTGAGGTACTCCCGCAGGGTCGCGTCCGGCAGGCTGACAGTTATTTTCCTCGGCATAGCTGCCAGCCTAACCGGCGGCCCGCGGCGGCGGCGGGAGCGGAGGCCTTCCGGGCGGCGGGGAGTTTGCCCACAGACCGGAGCGGTCCCGCGTGGGGCGTGGACATGCCCCGCGCCTGCGCCTAGATTCGGGGGATCCCCCGCCCTCCCCGATCTGGCGGCCTAATCTGGAAGGTCCTGCACCATGAACACGCCCGGACCCCGGAATCCGGCCCCGGCGAGCGCCCGTGTGACGGCGCGACGCCGGCTGCTGGCAGTGGGGGCCGCAACGGTGCTCCTGCTGACCGCGGCCGTCACGGCCGGAGCGCTGCGCACCGGGCCCGACCCCAAGACGGACTTCTGGGCCACCCTGAACAGCCAGTTGCATCCCCTCCCCAGCCGCAGCGCCGCCGCCGCGCCGGCCGCCGCCGTCGACTTGGCCGCCGAAATGCGGCGGATCCTGGCCGAGAATCCCGACTACCGGATCGGCGTCGTCGTCCAGGACATGCGCGGCGGGGAGCCGCAGGCGTACGGCGACGTTGCCGAGTACAAGGCGGCCAGCACGGCCAAGATCATCACGGCGGCCGCCTACTACCATCTGGTGGAGACCGGCGAGAAGTCGCTGGACGCGGAACTGGGCAGCTTCGACGCCGCGTTCCAGCTCAAGGCCATGGTCAACACCAGCAGCGACGATTCCTGGCTGCTGCTGATGCAGGACATCGGCTACCCGCGGCTGATCGAGTACGCGGCGTCGATCGGCATCGGCTACGACCCGGAAGAGAACCTCCTGACCCCGGCCGCGATGGCGCTGCTACTCAAGCAGCTCTACGGCGGGCAGCTGCTCAACCCGGAGCACACGGAGGAGCTGCTGGGCTACATGCAGGACACCAATGACGAGGAGCTGATCCCCGCCGCCGTGCCGAAGGGCATCACGGTGAACCACAAGTACGGGGTGGTGCAGGGCTACGTCCACGACGCCGCGGTCCTGCGCTCCGGTGATGCTGCCTATGCGGTGGCGATCTACACCTGGGGCGAGGAGGACGCGGACAGCCCGGGCCGGATCGACGTGATCCACCAGCTGACGACGGCGGTCACCGGGGCACTGTTCCGGCGGTAACACTCCGAAAAGCTTGCCGCGAGGGGTGGCGCGGACCCCGCCGCAGGAGCACGATGGGAGAACACCGGGTCCAATGGTAATCGCGGATGCCGGAACTTCGCGCACGGACACTTAGCGATGCCCGCGCCATGCCCGTCCGTCGGGCCGATCGGGGCTGCTGGGGCTCCTGACTTTGCTCCCAGCTCAGGCAGGGGTCGATGTGATCCGCATTCTCATCGCCGAAGACGAAGAACGAATCTCCCGGTTCATCGAGAAGGGCCTTCGGGCTGCCGGCTTCGCCCCCACTGTCGTGACCGATGGCGTGACAGCGGTGGACTACGCCTCCAGCGGCCAGTTCGATCTCCTGCTCCTGGACGTCGGGCTCCCCCGCCTCGACGGTTTCACCGTCCTGACCGCGCTCCGCAAGAGCGGCGTGGACCTTCCGGTCATCTTCCTCACCGCGCGGGACTCCGCCGCGGACACCGTCGCGGGCCTGGACGGCGGCGCGGACGACTACATGACCAAGCCGTTCCGCTTCGAGGAGCTCGTGGCCCGCATCAGGCGCCGGGTCCGCCCGGGCGAAAACAACGACCCACCCGCGGACCACATCATCCGCTACGGCATCCTGGAACTGAACCTCCACACCCGCACGGTAAGCGTCGGGGACAGGACGGTCGAACTCTCCGCCCGCGAGTTCGCGCTGGTCGAAATGTTCCTGCTCCATCCCGGGCAGGTCCTGAGCCGGCAACAACTTCTCAGCCATGTTTGGGGCTACGACTTTGACGGGACCTCCAACGTGGTGGACGTCTACGTGCGCCAGCTGCGGCAAAAGATCGGCGCGGACCACATCGTCACAACACGCGGTGCCGGCTACCGGCTGGCCAGGGAAGGGGAATCGTGACGCCCGCGGACCCGGACCCGTCCGGCTGGAGCGCGAAGTTCCACTCGGTGCGGTTCCGGGTGGTGGCCGCCATGCTGGGCATGATGCTCGCAGGGCTGGTGAGTGCGGGACTGATCGCGTTCATTGTCCAGTTCCAGGACTCTGACACCCGGGTGGACCAGGCAATCCTGGACAAGGGCAATTCGCTGGTCAAGCTGGTCCAGACCAACAGCGATGCCAGCAGCCTTTCCTACAGCAACAAGCTCCAGGATTCCGCCGAGGACATCGCACCCCGCAGCAACGAAGTCATGGCAGCAATCGTGGACGGGCGCATTGCGTGGATCAAGGAGGGGAACCCCGATGAGCCCCTCCTGGACCAAGCCCTGCAACCGGCCGTCACCCGGCTCCCTAACCCCTCGGCCGCCGCCTTCGACGAGTTCAACGCCGGCGGCCGCCCGCTGAGGACCGTCGTCCTGCCGGTGAAGGATGCGACGGCTCAAAGCACCGGGACGTATCTGTTGCTGGGCCGGGACGCCTCTGACCAACGGGACCACAATCTCGCGTCGGTCCAGACATACTCCTTGGTAGCCGCCGGTACGCTGCTCGCCGCCGCCCTGATCGGCGGCCTGGTGGCCGGCCGTCTGCTGGATCCGCTCCGCCGCCTGCGCGAAGCCACCCGCGTGGTCAGCCATGAGGATCTCACCCAACGGGTGGAAGAGCGCGACGGCGAGGACGACGTGACGCTCCTGACCAAGACTTTCAACACCATGCTGGAACGGCTCGATGAGGGTGCGCGGCAGCAGCAACAGTTCCTGGACGACGCCGGCCACGAGCTGCGGACCCCCCTCACGATCCTCCGGGGACACCTGGAACTCGTGTCCGTCGACGACCCCGCCGATGTGATCGCAACGAGGGAGGTGCTGCTCGAAGAGCTGGACCGGATGCAGCGTCTGGTGGATGACCTGCTGGTGCTCGCCAATGCCGGCCACCCCGACTTCGTCAGGAAAGCGCCCATCCGGATCCCCGAATTCCTCCAACAGGTAATGGAGAAAATCCGTGTCCTCGCGGACCGTCGCTGGCAGATCGATGAAAGCGCCGACTACGTGGTGGAGGCCGACCCCCAGCGCCTCACCCAGGCCCTCGTCCAGCTGGCCGCCAACGCCGTCAAATACACCGGGCGCTCCTCCACGATCGCCCTGGGCAGCAGGATCGAAGGTCCGACGGCGCCGGACGGCACCCCGGTGGCCGAATCGGACACGCTGGTGTTGTGGGTGCGGGACACCGGCTCCGGCATCGCGGTCAAGGACCAGCAGCGGATCTTTGAGCGCTTCGGCCGGGCCCGTCCGGGCCGCGGAGAGGAAGGATCCGGCCTCGGCCTGGCGATCGTCGCAGCCATCGCCGAAGCCCACGGCGGTACTGTCACCGTGGAATCAGCCGAGGGCCAGGGATCACGCTTCCTGATCCGGGTCCCCCTGCAGACCGTTGGCCTGAAGCTCTGAACTCGCGGCAGCCCGCGCGCAGTTCATGAGAAGTCCTTAATCTTCCCCTCATCCCCTTCTCACGCTTGCGGTGCAGGCTGGTATTTGACATCAACCACCGCTGACAGGGAATACCCCTGAGTTGCGGGCCGTGTGTTTGGAGGACCGCAATGGATCCGATGCGAATAGTGCTCTACTCACACGATTCAGTCGGCCTGGGGCATGTGCGCCGGAATCTGGCGCTGGCGCACGCCCTGAACAATCAACTTCCGGGGCTGACCGGCCGTCCGGTCACCGGCATCCTCATCACCGGCACCGCCCATGCGCCGGCGTTCCAGGCGCCGGACGGCTGGGACTGGGTGCTGCTTCCCGGGGTGGGAAAAAGCCCGGAAGGCTATCTGCCGCGAAACCTCGCGATGCCGATGCACGAACTCGTGTCCATGCGGGCACGGCTGCTCAAAGCGGTCCTGGCCGGGTTCCGCCCGCACCTGGTGATTGTGGACCGCCATGCCACCGGGGTGCACCGCGAACTTGAATCCGCGCTTCGGCATGCCCGCTCGGGCGCCCCGGTGCGGGTGGTGCTGGGGCTCCGTGAAGTCCTGGATTCCCCCGACGTAGCCTTCAGCGAGTGGGCCCGCTTTGGCGGACCGCGGCTGGTCAAGGCCTTGTTCGATGAGATCTGGATCTACGGTGATCCCGCCGTCCACGACCCCGTGGAAGCCGGCGAAATTCCTTTCTCCCTTCGGAAGCTCATCCGCTACACCGGTTATCTCGCCGAGGGACGGCCTCCCGGCTCCGGAACCAGTTGCATGCCCGGCCCTTACTGCCTGACGACGGTCGGCGGCGGCTCAGACGGCCACGCCTTGGCAAGAGTGGCGGTCGCCGCCCACGTGCCGGAGGGTCTGGGACACCTGATCGTGGCGGGCCCCGAGATGCCAATTGAGCAGCTGAACGATTTGCGTCAGCAGGCTGGCCCCGGCGTCAAGGTTGTCGCCACGGTGGACGACCTCATCTATCATCTCCGCAACGCGTCCGCCGTCGTTTCGATGGGCGGCTACAACACGGTGTGCGAGATCATGAGCACGAACGTCCCCGCCCTGATCGTGCCCCGCACCCAGGCACGGGCCGAGCAGCGGATCCGGGCCACGTCGCTGGCCAACGCCGGCTACCTGGAACACCAGGACATCGGCACGCTGACCCCCGACATCTTCGGCGGCTGGCTCGCGGCGAGGATCGGCACCACGGTGGATCGCCGTCGGGCGGTCCTCGACGGGCTGATCCGTGTTCCGCAGCTGGCGGCCGAGTTGCTCCAGCCGCTGTTCCGTCCGAATGCCAACGAGCCTGCACTCAGTCCGAAAGAAGGCGCCGGCCGTGTCGCCGTCTGAGCCGGGGACTGCCTACGTCCTCAAGATGTACCCGCGTTTCTCCGAAACCTTCATCGTGTCCGAGATCCTGGCCCGGGAAGCCGCAGGAGACCGGATCGAGATCTTCTCCCTGCTGCCGCCCAATGACCCCCGGTTCCACTCCGAACTCGCAAGGGTCCAGGCGCCCGTGACCTACATTGACCGGCCGTTGAAGACGTCCGACCTCTGGGAGTGCTTCCATGCGGCCGGAGCGGTCGGGCTCACGGGGGCGCTGGGCAGGAATTTCGCCGAACTCTCCGCTGCCGCGCCCGACGACGCCGTCCGTGCCATCAACCTGGCCGTTGCCCTGCAGCACCGGAATATCCGGCACATGCACGTCCACTTCGCCTCGGGAGCCACGAGCGTTGCCCGACTGGCTTCGGCCATCACGGGTATCCCCTACTCTTTCACCGCCCACGCCGTCGACATCTTCCACGACTCGGTCAGCAGCGAGGACCTCCGGATCAAGCTCGAACAAGCCCACCACGCCGTGACGATCAGCGACTTCAACCTGCGCTACCTGCGCCATCGTTTCCCGGCCGCGACGGCCCGGCTCCATTTGGTGCGGAACGGCTTGGACCTGGACCGCTTTCCGTACCGCGATCCACGGCCGCTCGGCAGCACGATGCGGATCGCCGCCGTCGGGCGCCTGGTGGAGAAGAAGGGATTCCAGTATCTGCTGCCGGCAGCCGCGGAACTCCTGGAGGAGGGCTTCCGCCTGGACCTGCGCATCGCGGGAACCGGTGTGCTGGCCGACGAGCTGGAGGCGACCATCGAGCGCCTCGGCCTGTGCGACCACGTCCGGCTGATCGGAGCCCAGACCCAGGACCAGGTCCATGAGCTGCTCGATGCGTCCGACATCTTCATCGCGCCCTGTGTCGTCGCGGCGGACGGCAACGCGGACGGCATGCCCACGGTCCTCCTGGAAGCAATGGCCGCCGGAGTTCCCTGCATCAGCACGGCCGTCACCGGAATCCCGGAAGTGGTCCGGAACGGTTCCACCGGGATCCTGGCGCGGCCGGCTAACCCGCATTTCCTGGCCCGCGCAATCCAGAAGATGAGCTCCCCCGGCACCGACCGGGTCGCGCTGACCCGCAACGCGCGCGCACTGATCGAGCAGGACTTCGACGTCCGACGCCAGGCCGAACTGCTGCGGTCCCTCGCCCTCGCGGAAAGGAGGGTCGCCTGATGCACGTGGCCTACATCTGCGCGGACCCCGGGGTGCCCGTCTTCGGCACCAAGGGCTCATCCGTGCATGTCCAGGAAATCGTCCGGGCCTGGCGGGCGGCAGGCGCCAACGTCACGGTCTACTGCGCCCGGCTGGGAACCGACCGCCCCGATGACCTCGACGACCTCGACGTCGTCGAAGTCCAGCCGGACAGCGTCCCCGGGCCGGCCCGTGAACAGGCCCTCCAGGAGGCCGCACTGGCCCTCGTTGACCAGGTGCTGCGTCAGGGCTGCGGCTTGGTGTACGAACGCTATTCGCTGTTCAGCCCGGCGCTCTCGGTGCTGGCCCGCGTCCTGAACATCCCCTCGGTACTGGAAGTGAACGCCCCGCTGATCGAGGAACAACAGAAGTACCGCGAACTGCTGGACGTCAGGAAAGCCGAAGCGATCCTCCGGCGCAATGCCGGGACCGCCGACGTCGTGGCCTGCGTTTCGGAGCCGGTGGTCCGCTGGGTGCAAGCCCGGGTGCCCGGCGCCCGGACGATCTTGGCGCCGAACGGCGTCAACACCGAACGCATCACGGCGCGCCGCCCCGGCCGGAAGAACCCCGACCACCTCACCGTGGCCTTTGTCGGAACGTTGAAGCCCTGGCACGGGGTGCCGGACCTGCTGCAGGCCGTCGCGCTGGCCAATTCCACCGCCCCCGGGCCCGGCCGACGGTGGGCGGTACGGATCATCGGCGACGGCCCGGGCCGGATGGAACTGGAACAGCTCGCCGGCTCGCTGCGGGTTGAGGCGGAGTTCACCGGCGCGGTGCGGCCGGCGGACGTGCCGGCACTGCTGCACGAGTGCGACGCCGCCGCCGCGCCGTATCCCGCGGAAGAAGAGGGACGGGACGACTATTTTTCGCCGCTGAAAGTCTACGAATACATGGCCGCCGCGATGCCGATCATCGCGAGCTCCGTGGGCCAGATCCCCTCCATCCTGGACGACGGACGCACGGGCATATTGGTCCCGCCCTCGGAGCCCGCGGCCCTCGCTGCGGCACTGACCCGGATGGCCGACGATCCTGCCCTGGGCGAAGATCTTGGCAGCCGGGCCCGCGAAGAGGCCGAAAAGCGCTTCAGTTGGAACGGGGTCCTCTCCCGCATCACGGCGGCGCTCCCAGTCCCGCGGCAGGCGGCCTGGCCATGACCGCGCCGAGGCACGTACCGGTCCGAACCCCGCAGGGACTGTGGCGGTGGATGCGGCGCGCCCGGGCTCACAAACCAGTCTCCGGGCTCCGAAGGACCCTGAGGTGCGTCGGCCCGCATCTGCGCGAGCACCGGTTGCGGATGATCATCGGCTTCGCGGCCCTTGCCGCCGACGTCCTGTTCCGCCTACTGGAGCCATGGCCCGTGAAACTGGTGATCGATGCCGTGACACGCTCGCTCGGCGCGACCATCAAGAGGCCGGGGCCCAGCCTCGAAGCCAACACGCAGACGCTGCTGCTGTGCGGCGCCGCGATCGTGGTCATCAGCATCCTGCGCGCCATCGCCAACTACTGGTCCGCTATCTCCTTCGCCCTCGTCGGTTCCCGGGTCGCGGCAGACCTCCGTGCCCGCACGTTCCGCCACGTCCAGGGCCTGTCCATGCGGCACCACACGCGGGCGTCCTCCGGAGACACCGTCCAGCGGCTCGTCAGCGACGTCTCACGCCTGCAGGACGTCGCCGTGACCGCCGGTCTTCCGATGCTGGGCAACGCCGTCACGCTCGTGGCCATGACCGTCATCATGCTGTGGCTTGACCCGATGCTGGCGCTCGTCGTCTTCCTGGCGTCCGGCATTTTCGCCCTCCTGTCGCGCCGGAGTTCGGGCTCGATTACAACGGCAGCGGGCAGATCCCGCAAGGGTGAGGGAGCCTTGGCAACCACGGCCGCCCAGACCCTCGGGGCCATGCGTGAAGTCCAGGCCTACGGTCTTGAGGACACCATCAGCTCCAGCTTCCGGAAGAGCAACGCGGCCACACTTGGGACGGGAGTCGTCGCCCTCCGGCTGGCCGCCGGCCTTGAACGGCGCACCGACGTGCTGATCGGCTTCGCCACGGCCATCGTCCTGGCTGGTGGAGGCTGGCGCGTGCTGGACCACTCGATCACCCCCGGGGATCTGGTCGTCTTCCTCACGTACCTGAAGACCGGAATGAAGCCGCTGAAGGATCTGGCCAAGCAAACCAGCCGGATTGCGCAGGCCACGGCGTCCGGCGAGCGCGTGGCGGATCTGCTCGAGGCCGAGACGGATCTGCCCGAGCTTCCCGACGCCCGCCCCCTGGAAAGCCGGAACCCCGACGTCGTGTTCGACAACGTCTCCGCCGGGCACGGCGAGGGGACCACCGTGTTGCACGGGATCAACCTGACGATTCCGGCCGGGGAGCGCCTGGCCATCATCGGCCCGTCCGGTGCCGGCAAATCCACCCTGGCCAGCCTCATCCTGCGCATGATTGACCCCACCACCGGCACGGTCCGGGTGGGAGGAGAGGACCTGAAGGAGCTCCAGATCGCCTCGGTGCGCTCCCACGTTTCCATCCTGCTCCAGGACTCCGTCCTGTTCGGAAACTCCGTGCGGGAGAACATCAGGTTCGGTCGCCTCGACGCCTCCGATGAGGACATCGAACACGCGGCCGCCCTGGCCCAGGCGGACGATTTTATCCGTGCCCTTCCTGACGGCTACGAAACGGTCCTGGGGGAAGCAGCCAAAGATCTTTCCGGCGGGCAGCGGCAGCGGATCGCGATCGCCCGCGCCATCCTCCGGCAGGCGCCGATCGTCATCCTGGACGAGGCCACCGCAGGATTGGATCCTGCCTCCCGCGAATCGATCCTGGATGCGCTGGAGATCCTGACCCGGGGGCGGACCTCGATCACGATCACCCACGATGCGTTCGCCGCGCGCCTCGCCGACCGGGTCATCTGGCTCGAGGACGGCCGCATCCTCGAAGAGGGCCGTCCGCTGGAGCTGTTGCAGGATCCCGACAGCCGGTTCAGCAGGTGGTTGGGTGACCCGCCCACCGCTCGCGTAGCGGAGAACGAAGCGGAGGAGGACGAACAGCGGGTAGCGCTCCACGATGTGGAGGTGCCCACTTGAACACCGTGCGCATGCCTTTGCGCGAGGCGGACTTCTCGCTCGCCGGCCGGGACGACCGGCTGCCCGGCCTGGCCGTGGTGCTCGACGACGACCTGCTCTCCGAAGCCCTGGGGGAAGCGGTCCGGATTACCCGGGTCCGGTATAAGCCCGGCACGTCTGCCCTCGTTGCCTTCCGCCGCACCCTCGACGGCAACGAAGAGTACTGCTGGGCCCTCACGACGCGCGGCAACATCAAGCTGGACGGACGTGCCCGGAAGTCGGAGCGACGCGGCGGGGCCCTGCGTCTCCTGCCTGCTGCCCCGGCCCACACCGACGCCGTGATCGCCGTCGGTGGCATCGAGGACGACTGGGCACTGGGTGACAACCTCCGCTGGCTCGCCGGCCCGGGGTTGGAAGAGCTCGGCGCCGTGCCGCGCCCCGGGCCCGGACTCCTCAGCAGCGGCGCCACGGTGCTGCGCTACAAGCCCGAGCGGCGCGTTGTCCTGCTGGAGCAATCCCAGGCTACGCCGATCGTGATCAAGACCGCGGCCCGTCCCGCCGCCGAGAACGCGCACCGCTTCCGCCAGCGTTTGCGTCATTACGGAGTTCCCGTCCTTCCCATGCTCGGCGGTGCCGATTGCCGGGAGCACGGCACCAGCGCGACCCCCCTGTGGGGCGACCACGATCTGGCGGCCGGCGACGATCCGGTCAGTGCACGCCGGGCCGGCGAGGCCCTCGCCCGGCTGCACAGCATTCCGGCCGCGGAAGGCGGCGGCCTCGCCGCCGGGTCCGGGCCCCTCGTGGAGCGCCAACTGGCGGTGACCTGCGCCATGGTTACGGCGCTCGTTCCCGCACTGGAAGTGCGCGCCGCAAGAGTGGCGGACCGGATCCGCCGTAGTTTGGAAGACGCTGACGACGACGCCGGGCCCGCCGTCGTCGTCCATGGGGACTTCTCCGCTGACCAGGTGCTGGTCAGCGGATCCGAGGTACGGCTGATCGACTTCGACCGTGCCCGGGCGGGAGTTCCGGAGGCCGATCTGGGCTCTTTCGCCGCTGTGGAGGAAATGAGCCGCTGGCGGGGGAACGCCGCGGGCCGGCCGCGCTCAGCGTCCCTGCTGGAGGGTTACGTCCTGGCGGGCGGCCGGTTTGTGCCCGGTGCGACGGATGCCTGGGCGGCGCTCCGGCTGTTCGCCGGCAGTGTGGACCCATTCCGGGACCGGTCCCCTGATTGGGCCGCGGACATGTCCCGGCACCTCGACCGGGCCTGGGAGCTGGTCCCATGAGCTGGCTTCCGCCGCTCCCGAAGTCGGCGGTGGACGATTCCGGGCGTACCTGGCAAGTCCGCCGGGCATGGCCCGACAGGACCCCGGGGGACTACAAACTGGAGGTCACCTCGACCGGAGAGCCCGGCGTCAGGGCAGCCCACCTCCGGTCCGGGCACTTTGAGTTGGTCCCCCGGGACGACCCCGGACTGCCCGCGCTCGTCGTCGAAGCGCGCCATGGCGAAATCATCGCCCACCGGCCCCACACGCGCGCCGTGGTGCGGGCAGAGGGGTGTTACATCAAGATCTTCCGCCCCGGCGAGGCGACGGTGCCCGCCGAACGTTGCTCACAAACGGAGATCCTGTTGGGCAGCGGCCCCCTCCGGGCGCCCAGGGTCACGCGGAGCTCCACGGATGTCATCGTTTTCAGTCCCATCCACGGACGGACCCTGGGCGAGTTGGGGAAGGACCACGCCACCGTCAGTGCGGCGGCGTTTGCCCTGCTGTGGGAGCACTGGTCGCTGGCCTGGACCGCCCAGGTGGGCGCCTTTCACGGGCCCGACCGGCTCAGCGCCCTGGCCGCCCTGCCGGTCCACTCGCCGGACGTCGAAGCAGCGGATTTGCGGCGGTGGGTGAACCGGTGGTTGCGCCACTACGGGGACCTGCCGGAAGCGTCGTCGGCACGCGACGCGTTATGCGCATGGGCCGGGTATGTGGCGGAGGAACTGCTCGGGACCGTGCCGGATCCGCTGGTGTGGGCCCACGGGGACCTCCACGACAAGCAGATTATCGCCATCGACGGCGCGTCCGCCCTCGGACTGCTCGATTTCGACGACACGGCCCGGGCCGAGGCCGCCCTCGATCTGGCCAATCTGGATGTCCATCTGGAGTTTCTGGTACGCCAAAACCGCCTGACTCCGGCACGTTACCGCACGGCCCACCGGCACGTAGTGGCCGCCGCTGACCGGCTGGAGGTCAGTCCGGACAGGTTTCGTGCGTATTCCGACGCCGTCTGGCTGCGTCTGGCCTGTTCTCCGCTGCCGGGCCGCTTGTCCCTGGCGCTCGCCGCGCTTGAGGAACGCGCCTCGCCTCCGCCGGTCCGCCGCGCCGAGGAGCTGATGACATGAGCTGGCACCCGCCCGTCCCGCTCTCCGTCCAGGACGCGGAAGGAGCGCAATGGCTGGTCCGGCGGGCGTGGCCCGAACCCACCGCGGGGGACTACAGCATGGAACTTGCGGCGCCCGGACGGGCCGGCGTCCGGGCCGCGCATTTCCGGGCCGGAGCGCTGGAGCTGCTCCCTCAGGGCAGCGACCGGCGCCTGCCCGCCCTGGCCCAGGTGGAACCGCTGGGCGAGGTAGTGGTGCACCGGGCCCACAAGCGGGCCGTGGTCCGGGCCGGCGACCGCTATTTCAAGATCTTCCGGCCCCGGCAGTCCGACGAAGCCGCGGACCGGCACACCCGGACGTACGCGTTCCTGGCTGCAGGGGACTTCCTTAGCCCTGAGGTCGTTTCGTACACCCGGGGCTGCCTCCTCATCACAGCCCTGCCCGGCCGCCCGCTGTTCGAGCTGGGAAACGACCCCGCGGTCAGCGACGACGAGTTCGAAGCCATCTGGCAAAAATGGTCCCGCGGTTGGGTCCGTCAGCAGTCCCTGGCCGGCACTGCCGCGTTCCGTTCGTCGCTGGCGGCGCTGGCACCCCGCACGGCCGCCGTCGAACTCGAAAACCTGCAACGCATGGTGGACCGGTGGTTGCTGCACGCCCAGGATGTACCGGCGGCCCGGGCCCAGCAGGACGGGGTAAGTTCAGCCGCAGGGCGGATCGCAGAGCAGATGCTGCGGACCCGCCCTGATCCGCTGGTGTGGTCCCACGGGGACCTCCATGACAAGCAGATTTTCGCGACAGCGCCCGATGCTCCCCTGGGCTTGCTGGACTTTGACGAGGCCGGGCTGGCGGAGGCCGCCGCCGACCTCGCAAACCTGGCTGTCCACCTTGAACTGCGCCTGCGTCAACGGCGCCTGACAGCCGAGCGGTACCGGGGCGCACGCCGCCAGGTCATCGCGGCCGCCGAGGAACTGCGGGTCACCCCGGCACGCTTCGATGCCTACGCCGATGCGGCCCGGCTACGGCTCGGCTGCCTCTATTCCTTCCGGCCCCAGTGGGCCGCCCTGGCCGAGGACCTCCTCCACCAGGCAGCGGACGGACGCGCTTCCGTATCCGCCGCCGGCAGGGCAGACGCCCGGGTCTGACTGGGAAGGCCTGTGCTCGGGTGGCGTTCCTGCCCACAGTGGGAAGGTCGATCGCATCACCCCCACCGAGAGGACCGCTTCATGGCATACATCAAGGTTGGAACCGAGAACAGCACCGACATCGAGCTCTACTACGAAGACCACGGGACCGGACAGACGGTGGTGCTGATCCACGGCTACCCGCTGGACGGCTCCTCCTGGGAGAAGCAGACCGCCGCGCTCCTGGCCGCCGGCTACCGGGTAATCACCTACGACCGGCGCGGATTCGGCCGGTCCAGCAGGCCCACCGAGGGCTACGACTACGACACCTTTGCCGCCGACCTGAACACCCTGATGACGGAGCTGGACCTCAACGACGTCGTACTGGCGGGCTTCTCGATGGGCACCGGCGAAGTGGGCCGGTACCTGGGCAGCTACGGCTCCGCGCGGGTGGCGAAGGCGGTGTTCCTCGGCTCGCTGGAACCCTTTGTGTTGCAGACGGAGGACAACCCGGAAGGCGCCCCGCAGGCCGTGTTCGACGGGATGATGGAGGCCGTCACGGCCGACCGCTACGCCTTCTTCACCGGCTTCTTCATGGACTTCTACAACAGCGATACCTTCCTGGGCACCCCGCGGCTCAGCGAGGAAGTCTTACGGGCCAGCTGGAACCTCGCCACCTCTGGCGCCCCGACGGCCTCCGCGGCCGCGCAGCCCACCTGGCTCACCGACTTCCGCGCAGACATCCCCAAGATCGACGTCCCGGCCCTGATCGTGCACGGCACCGCAGACCGGATCCTGCCGATCGACATCACCGGCCGACGCTTCGCGAAGGCCCTCCCGGAAGCGGACTACCTGGAGATCGACGGCGCCCCGCATGCGATGATCTGGACCCACGCGGCCGAGGTCAACGCGGCGCTGCTGGGGTTCCTGGCGAAGTAGGGGTCCGGCCGGCGCACTCGGGGCGAAACTCCTAGCGAGGCATCCCGGCGTCGAGCAGTTCCTGCAGTCCCCGCTTGAACCCGGCACGGCCGCCGTGTGAAGGGTGCCGGATTTTCGGCGCGTCGAAGCCGCCCCGCTGCAGGCTTCGGTGCGCCACGTTGCCCACGGCCACCACGGTCTCGATCGAGAAGTCCTCGGCCAGCGCCTGCCAGAACGGGCTTCCGAGGGCTGTCTCGGAGGCCGTGGGAGTGCGGTTGGACAGGGGCAGACCGGGCAGATGGGTATGCCACGGGCACGCGCTCCAGAGCAGCGGAAGGAAGTCCAGCTCGGCCAGGACCTCCCACATCACCGTGGCCGTCGGTTCGGCAGCAACACCGTCAGGGTCCGGCGGAAGCACAGATCCCTTTCCCGGCCCGAACAGGCCAAACCCGTCACCGCCCCGCTCGAGGATGGTGCGGCTGGTGAAGGGAATCCCGGTGATCTTCATGCCCCTGAAGCCGGGGGCCTCGCCCACCAGCAGCACCTTCGGAGCGCGATCCAGCATGGCCTGCAGGTAGGTCTCCAGGTTCCGTCGGCGGAGCGCATTCGCGGGCACGGTGTGGTCGAAGAAGTTCGCGCAGCCCGGCCCTGTTTCCACGGCCGCAAGCCGGCGGACGAAGGCAGGGATGGTGGCTGTAGTCATGTGGTGCCCGTTTCCTTGGCAGCTCGTAGGCCCATCAGACTATCCGGGCCGCTTCGCCGCCGACACCGCCGCTCATAGCGCCTAGCATGGGGGCATGACGGACATGACCATCTTCACGGTGGGCCACTCCACTCATCCCATCGACGAATTCATCGGCATCCTCAAGGCCCACGGCATCAAGAAGCTGATCGATGTGCGGACCGTTCCGAAGTCGCGGCACAACCCGCAGTTCAACGCGGACGCGCTCGCGCCGAGCGTGCGTGCCAGCGGGATCACCTACCGGCGGATGGAATCCCTCGGCGGTCTGCGGCACACCAACAAAAGCAGTCCCAATGGCGCGTGGCGGAATGCGTCGTTCCGTGGCTACGCGGACTACATGCAGACCGCAGAGTTTTCCGCCGCCGTCGGTGAACTGCTGGAACACGGACGGACCAACGATGCGGCCATCATGTGCGCCGAAGCGGTCCCGTGGCGCTGCCACCGTTCGCTGATCGGTGACGCGCTCCTGGTCCGGGATGTCGAGGTGTTGGACATCATGACGGAGAAATCCGCCAAACCCCACACCCTGACCTCCTTCGCCCGCGTCGACGGCCAACGGGTTTGGTACCCGGCCGAATAGCACCGGGGCAACCGCCCTGTGGCACCCCGGGTGCCTAGAAGACGGCGTCGGTGACGGCGCGGGTGAGCTGGTGGATGACGTCGGTCCGTTGCGGGATGTCGCCGTCGCTGTCGCCCTTGGTGTAGATGACGAGGGCGTAGGCGCTGCCGTTCTTTGTGAGGATTCCGGCGTCGTGCAGCTCCCCGTCCAGCAACCCGTATTTGTGGTAGACCTCGACGTCTGCGGGGGCGGCCTCGGGGATGAGGGATTCATAGTTGGTGTTCTGCATATAGGACAACAGCTCCGCGGTGTCGTCCTTATCGAGCAGCTTTCCCGAGTAGAGCGCGGCCATGACCCGGGCCATCTCGGCGGGCGTCAGCGTGTTGGATTCCGGGCTGTAGTTGACCCCGATCGACGCCGCGTAGTCGCTGAGCTGCTGGTGGCCGACGGCGTCCATGATCAGGGACCAGGAATCGTTGTCGCTGTCCTGGATCATCTCCTTGAGCTGGAACCCGGCGGTCCAGGCCCCCATCGGCTCGTTGAGGGACGCGCCGCCCGATTCGACCAGGTGGTAGAAGGCCGCGGCAGCCAGGACCTTGGCGGTGCTGGCCGCCTCGAACGGCTGCTGGACGCCGTAGTCGTGCACAGTGCCGTCCGCCAGGTCGATCAGGGACACGCCGATCTGGTAGCCGCCATTGGCGTCGATGATGGCGTTCAGCTCGGCGTCCAGGGCCGGGCCGACGCCTCCCGCAGCGGGCGCCGGCGTCGGGGCGGCGGCCGGGGTCGCGGCCGGGGTCGCCGTGGGGGCCAGCGTCGCGGTCGGGGCGGGCGCCACGGCTGCGGTCGACGTCGGGGCCGGGGCGGCTGCGGTCGACGCCGTCGTGCTCGACGTCGTCGGGCGCCCCGCTGCTGAGCGGGCCTCGGCCGAGGTGTAAACGGTGGCCGCCAACGCCACGGCCAGGACCGCAGTACACGCCCCCAGCAGGACCCGGCGGCGCGCCCTGCGGGAGCGTCTCTCCTTGATGGGCCGTGGCCCTTGACGCGGCGTGTGCTCTTTCATAATGGCTCCAAGCTAGCCGCGCCACTTATGCCTAGGCTGTGAAAAAGCTGTCAGCCCGATCAACCGACCACATCGACCGCGCACGCGGCGCATTCCGCAAGGACTAATACGATGAGCTACACCGTGAACTGCTCCATCCTGCTGACCGAACTCCCCCTTCTGGAGCGGCCGGCGGCAGTGAAGGCTGCCGGGTTCGACGCCGTCGAGTTCTGGTGGCCCTTTGACGGTGCCGTCCCGTCCGACGCCGAGGTCACTGCGTTCGAGCGGGCCATCACCGACGCAGGGGTGCAGCTCACGGGATTGAACTTCGCGGCCGGGAACATGCCCGGCGGGGACCGCGGCCTGGCCTCGTGGCCCGCCCGCTCGGCCGAGTTCCGCGACAACATCGACGCCGTCGTGGGCCTGGGCGGGAGCCTCGGCTGCACCTCTTTCAATGCCCTCTTCGGCAACCGGGTCGATGGCGAATCGGCCGCGAAGCAGGACGAGCTGGGTGTCCGGAACCTGGCCGTGGCGGCGGCCGCCGTCGCGCGGATCGGCGGCACCGTGCTGCTGGAATCCGTCAGCGCCGCGCCGCGCTACCCGTTGCGCACGGCGGCCGATGCCCTGGCCCTGGTCTCCCGGGTGCGGGCGGAGACCGGCGCGGAAAACGTCGCGTTCCTGGCCGATTTCTACCACTTGTCCGTCAACGGGGACGACGTCGGCGCGGTCATCGAGCAGCACGCGGGCGAGTTCGGCCACATCCAGATCGCAGACTCGCCCGGCCGCGGCGCCCCCGGCACCGGCACCCTCCCGCTCGCGCAGTGGCTCTCCCGCAGCCGGGCGCTCGGCTACACCGGCCACATCAGCCTGGAATGCACGGGACCGGCCGAGGACGCGTTCGGCTGGGCCCGCGACCACCCGTTCTGAGTGCTAGCCGCTTTGCGGCCGCCGCCGCCGTGGCGGCCGCCGCCGTCGTCGGAATACCGAATCCGCCGGTGGTGTTGTGCACCACAGACCGATTTCCAAACCGCCTCCCAGCGAAGGACCCCCATGAGCCAGAACCTCACCGTCAAGCTCCAGCCCGGAACCCCGGCCCCCGACTTCACGCTCCCCGACGCCGAAGGCAAGCCGGTATCCCTCGCCGAGTACCGCGGCAAGAACGTCATCGTGTACTTCTACCCGAAGGCCGCCACCCCGGGCTGCACCACCGAAGCCTGCGACTTCCGCGACAGCCTGGCGTCGCTGCAGGGCTCCGGCTACGAGGTGCTGGGCATCTCGCCGGACGCACCCGAGGCGCTGTCCCACTTCACCGGCGACTACGCCCTGACCTTCCCGCTGCTCTCCGACGAGGACCACGCCGTCGCCCTCGCCTACGGCGCCTGGGGTGAGAATCTGATCCGCGGTGAGATCACCGAAGGGATCGTCCGTTCCACCGTGGTTCTCGATCCCGAGGGCAACGTGAAGCTGGCGCAGTACAAGGTCAAGGCCGAGGGCCACGTCGCCGCGCTGAAGGACCAGCTGGGCGTCTGAGCTCTCGCGCCCGCCGGGCGCACTGGGTAGGCTCGGACCAAGCAGCGCCAAAAGCGGCCAAACCCGAAGGCGGACCAAATGGCAACTGGCACCAAGCAGGATCCCTGGGCGCTCAAGACAGCGCCGGGGACTTCCGAGTACACGATGTACCGGGACGAGCAATCCGATCCCCCCGCCCTGGTGTGCCAAGTCGGCTCCACCACGTTGAAGTACCACCTCCGAGCCCTCGAAGATCTTCAGCTGTGGCTGATGGAAAAAGACGACTGGGTGCCCTTGGGCGCGGCGGACGAGAACAAGCAGGCCGCAGAAGGAACCGTCGAGGCGTGGGGACGGAGCCCGGATAATCCCGTGCACGGGTGGTACGGACTGCGGAACGGGTACCGCGGCCGGTTCGGCATGTACCTGCCGCCCCTGCTGGAGGCTTTGGGCTTGGCGGAGCTAACGCACGAAAAGCGCAATAATTCCGTGCGGGCCATCATCGCCGATGCCTCCGGGCCAGCCGTTCCGGCCTAGCCGTGCCAGCCTGGCCGCGCCTACCTAGCGGTACGCACCCACAACGACGTATGCCGGTCGCGGAATCCGCTTACGCCCGGGTCCCGGCCACAATCGTCGCCGTCGACCGCAGCCTAAGCGCACCCTGATGCTCATAGCGGCCCAGCAATTGGAACACGTCCGAGCGGATCAGCGACCGGGCTTCCTTATCCGCCTTGGCCAGGCCCATAGCGACAGTGGTCGCGATGTCCTCCATGAACTCCCAGTAGCTTTCCGGGGAGTCGAGCACCAGGTCCGTGCTGACCGTCCGCTCCGCCACGTCCACCAGGCCGGCTTCCCTGAATAACCGGGCCATGAAGCCGGGGGCGGAACAGCGGAACAGCCCCGTGCTGCTCGCGGGTGGCTGCGGCAACTCCGTGTGGTGCGCGAGTGTGCCGAGGACCAGGCTTGCCCAGGGGTTCCCGGCTGCCTTGCCCCAGACAGCGGCGCTGATCCTCGCCCCGGGCTTCGCCGTCCGGACCATTTCCCGCAGTGCGGCCCGCATTTCGGGGAAGAAATTGAAGCCGAAGCGGCACAGCACGGCGTCGAACATTGCATCGTCGAAGGGAAGTTCCGCGGAGGCGCACACGCTGAAGCTGACATTGGCCAGCCCCCTGGCCGACGCCTTCTCCCTGGCCACCTGCAACATTCCGGCCGAAATGTCGGCCAGGACCACGTCCCCCTGCGGTACCAGCGCCGCCACGGTGAGACCCGGCTCCCCGGAACCCGCCGCGACGTCCAGCACGGATGAGTCCGGCCGCAACCGGGAATCCTGAATCATGGCGTCGCCGAACGGGCGGTGCCAGCCGAGCAGTTCGGCATCCCATTTCTTCCAGCCCGCCGCGAACTGGTCCCAGATGATGCGCTGCTGGTCACGGATGCTGTTCGCTGTGACTGACATGGTGCGTCCTTAAAATCCGGACCGCACCCTCCCCCATCCCCTAGTCTGCCCTGCTATCAGCGTTCCCGCTAGGCTTCCGGATGTCCGCCACTCAATCGGACGGACACGCGGCGGACGCGCGGCGGAGCCGGGGCGCGAACGTCCGGAATCGGCGCGAAAACAGCAGTGCCCGGGGGCAGTAGGCTTAACGGCATGGCTTCTGAAGACACCCCCGTTGTGCCCGAACGCCGCGCCGTCACCGTCCGCCGCGCGCCGAAGTATGTCCCGTTCCTGATCGCGGGTGCTCTGGTGGGCGTCGCGGTGGCCGCTGTCATCGCCTACGGCCTGCCCGCCGACGAGCGCTACGACGCCAACGCCGTCTTCGGCTTCTTCCTGACTTTCTGCGCCGCGGGCGGCGCCATCCTGGGCGCCGTCGTCGCGCTGGTGCTGGACCGGCTGAGCGTCCGCCGCGCCGAGCGCGCCGTCGTCGAGTCCGTTCCCGACTCGGTTCCGGAGACCGACGGCGAGGACCGAGCCTAGGCCGGCAGGTCACAAACCGGCTGCCGGAAAAGTCCTAGCGCACAACGTGAGATAATTGACCAGTGGCACGCGGCGATGGAAAACTTTCTCATGATCTTCTCCCTGGCGAAAAGGGCCCGCAGGACGCTTGTGGCGTCTTCGGGGTCTGGGCTCCCGGCGAAGAGGTAGCAAAACTCACTTATTACGGGCTGTACGCGCTACAGCACCGCGGTCAGGAGTCGGCTGGTATAGCCACCAGCGACGGCAAACGGATCAACGTCTACAAGGACATGGGCCTGGTGTCCCAGGTCTTCGACGAGACCACGCTGAACACCCTGACCGGGCACCTGGCCGTCGGGCACTGCCGGTACTCCACCACCGGGGCGAGCCACTGGGCCAACGCCCAGCCCACCCTCGGCGCCACCGCCACGGGCACCGTCGCCCTGGCGCACAACGGCAACCTGACCAACACAGCCGAGCTCAAGGCCATGATCATGGACCGCAACGCCGGCCAGCTCAGCGGCGAAATGAAGCAGGGCAACACCTCGGACACCGCCCTGGTCACCGCCCTGCTGGAGGGCGAGGAGGGCAAGTCCCTCGAACAGACCTCCCTCGAGCTGCTGCCCAAGATCAAGGGCGGCTTCTGCTTTGTCTACATGGATGAAGGCACCCTCTACGCCGCCCGCGACACCTATGGCATCCGCCCACTGGTCCTCGGCCGGCTGGAGCGCGGCTGGGTGGTCGCCTCTGAGCAGTCCGCCCTCGCCACCGTCGGCGCGAGCTTCATCCGCGAGATCGAACCCGGCGAGTTCATCGCCATCGACGAGCAGGGCGTCCGTTCGCAGCGCTTCGCCGAGCCGACGCCGGCCGGTTGCGTCTTCGAGTACGTCTACCTCGCCCGCCCGGACGCCGCCATCGCCGGCCGCTCCGTGTACGAGTCCCGCGTGGAGATGGGCCGCCAGCTGGCCCGCGAGAACACCCAGGAAGCCGACATCGTCATCCCGGTGCCGGAGTCCGGCACCCCCGCCGCCGTCGGCTACGCCGAGGAATCCGGCATCCCGTTCGCGCACGGCTTCGTCAAGAACGCCTACGTGGGCCGGACCTTCATCCAGCCCTCCCAGACGCTGCGTCAGCTCGGCATCCGGCTCAAGCTCAACGCGCTGGACTCCGTGATCCGCGGCAAGCGCGTGGTGGTGGTCGACGACTCGATCGTCCGCGGCAACACCCAGCGCGCCATCGTGCGGATGCTCCGGGAAGCCGGCGCCGCCTCGGTGCACATCAAGATCTCCTCCCCGCCGGTGAAATGGCCGTGCTTCTACGGCATCGACTTCGCGTCCCGCGCGGAGCTGATCGCCAACGGCGCCACGATCGACGAGATCGCCCAGGCCATCGGCGCGGACTCGCTGGCCTACATCTCCGAGGACGGCATGATCGGCGCCACGCGCCAGCCGCGCGAACGCCTGTGCACGGCCTGCTTCACCGGCCAGTACCCGATCGAGCTTCCGGGCGCCGACAAGCTGGGCAAGAACCTGCTGGAGCGCCCCGACACTGTCGGACAGCCTGTCGGCCTGCCCGCGGCAGCTTCCGCGACCGCGAACGTCGCGTCCGGGACCCCCGCGCGCGACGGCGGGGCGCCCGACGGCGGCTCGACCGGCATCGACGCCGACGAGGACCCGGCCGAGAAGGCCGGCGCCACCGGCTGCGATCCGGGACCCGACGCCGAATTCGAAGAGCTGCTCACCGACGCCGACCGCGTACCCGCAGCCAAGCTTGACGCCGACAAGAAAGAGCCAGTATGACTTCCGCCTCCCCGGCCGCTGACATGAACGACGCCCGGAACACCGGCATCACCTACGCCTCCGCCGGCGTCGACGTCGAAGCGGGAGACCGCGCCGTCGAACTCATGAAGGACGCCGTCAAGGCCACCCATAACTCCTCGGTGATCGGCGGCGTCGGCGGCTTTGCGGGCCTGTATGACGTCTCCCGGCTGTTGACCTACAAGCGGCCGCTGCTGGCCACCTCCACCGACGGCGTCGGCACCAAGGTCGCCATCGCGCAGGCCATGGACATCCACGACACCATCGGCTTCGACCTGGTGGGCATGGTGGTGGACGACATCGTGGTGGTGGGCGCCGAGCCGCTGTACATGACCGACTACATCGCCTGCGGCAAGGTGGTCCCCGAACGCATTGCGGACATCGTCCGCGGCATCGCGGCCGCCTGCTCGGTCGCCGGAACAGCGCTGGTGGGCGGCGAAACCGCGGAGCACCCGGGCCTGCTGGGCGAGCACGAGTACGACGTCGCCGGTGCCGCCACCGGTGTGGTCGAGGCCGACTCCCTGCTGGGCCCGGACCGTGTCCGCGCCGGCGACGTGGTGATCGGCATGGCTTCCTCCGGCCTGCACTCCAACGGGTACTCGCTGGTCCGCCGCGTCATCAACCACGCCGGCTGGGCGCTGGACCGCGAGGTCTCCGAATTCGAGCGCACCCTGGGCGAGGAGCTCCTGGAGCCCACTCGCGTGTACGCCGCGGACTGCCTGGACCTGGCCCGCGCCTTCCCGGTGAACGGCTCCGCTGCCGGCCGCGCCGTCCACGGCTTCAGCCACGTCACCGGCGGCGGACTGGCCGCCAACCTCGCCCGCGTCCTGCCGCAGGGCCTGCTGGCCACCGTGGACCGGGCCACGTGGGAACTCCCGGCCATCTTCAAGCTGGTCGTCGAACTCGGCAACGTCCCGCTCGCCGACCTCGAGCGCACGCTCAACGTGGGCGTGGGCATGGTGGCGATCGTCTCCGCCGAGGCCGCCGACGCCGCGGTAAACCACCTGAACGCCCGCGGCCTGCCGTCCTGGATCATGGGCACCGTCGGGGAAAACTCCGATTCGGTCCTGAAGACCGGTCCGGACTACGTCCAGGGCGCCAAGGGCGTCGACGGCGGCGCCGTCCGGATGGTCAACGCCTACGCGTAGCCCTCACCTCCCTGCCGGCGTGGGCTCACAGTGCCGTTTAGCAACTCAAAAGTCCAGTGGTGGCTGCAACCACTGGGCAGTTGCCGCCAGGACCAATTCGCTGAACTTTTGATTGGCTGTCGAAGCCGAGAGTGGGGCAGAGCCGGTTGCTGAGGCCATTGCCGTGCCGATTTGCCTCAGGCGGCCGCTATGGATCCCTGATAGCGGCCATTATTGGCGAATGGGTGCGACTGCGACGCCGGGTGACTGCGACAGCGCCTAACCCTTTACCTCCGGAACGCATCGAGTGCTCCCCACCTTGCCGTTTAGCCTCAAAGCGGCACTCATGGAAACCCTCGCGCCGTTTAAACCTCGAGCAGGTTGAACACGCCTCCCTGCGGATCCCGGAGCGTGGCAATACTGCCCGCCTCCTCGCCGTCTTCCGGCTCGACCAGCACGACGCCGCCCGCGGCCCGCGCCGCCGCTACGGCGTGGGCCACGCTGGCGACCCCGAAGTACAGTTGCCAGCCGGGCTCAAGGTTGCGCTCGGCCTGCGGCACCGTGGCGATCCCGGCGACCTCGGTGCCGTCCACCATCAACGTCGTGTAGGTTCCGCCGTCGTCCTGCGGGTACTCGGTCACCTCGTGGCCGAACAGCTGTTGGAAGGAGCCGACGGCGGCCTGCGGTTCGGGCGTGAGCAACTCGACCCAGGCCAACGCGCCCGGCTCCTCGGTCCGGCCCGCGCCGAAGTGGCTGCCCGCCTGCCACGCGCCGGTGGTCCCTCCTCCGGGCGGGGCAAAGAAGACCATCACGCCGGTGTCAGCGACGGCTTCGGGTCCGAACTCCAGCACCCCTCCGGCGTGCGGCAAATCGGCGGCGAGACCGGCGGCGTCGTCAACGGCGAAATAGACGTTCCACCGGCCCGGGGACCCTGCCAGTTGCTGCTGCGGGTTCTGCGGCGCGATGACGGTGACGAGTTCCTGGCCCAGGAACGCCTTGGAAAAGCTGCGGCCATCGGGGGTGGGCTGGTCCTCGTACCGCCAGCCGAAGAGGGCAGCGTAGAACTCCTTGGCCGCCGCCACGTCGGAGGTCTGCAGGTCCGCCCAGCAGACCTCTCCTGCGGCGTAACCGGAACGAATGGGCATGGGAGTCCTTCCCGCGGGTGGGCTGCCGGAGACCCGGCTTGTCCAAGGTAGCCCGCGGCGCCGGGCCCCGGCAACCGGCCCACTCCGGCGGCGTCCGGGCACGTCGGCGGCGTCCGGGCACGAAAAAACCCGCCGGGCACGCCCTGAACAGGGTGTGGCCGGCGGGCCAGGAATACATGGCCGGCACCCTTCCTGGGAAGGAGCGCCGGAGAAGTGTCGACTAACCTATGCGACGGGTGTCAACCTCGTCGTCGTCTTCTTCCACATCGTCCGCGTACTTATCCACGTAGGCTGAATAATCCGGTTCGACCGGTTCATCCGCGAAGTGGCTCGTGGCACGACTTCCCGGGCCCGTGAGCTCGCGCTGAAGGGCCGAATAGTCAGTGTTCGGGGAGTAATACTTGATGTCCCGAGCCTGCTTGGTAGCTTTTGCCTTTTGACGGCCGCGCCCCATGGCGTGACCCCCTTTTGTACTTGGACCGGAGGTGGTCACCTTGGCTATCGGTGAGGCCCCGGAATGATTGGTCAATTTGTCGTACACCTAGATTACATGCTTTCGGCCGGGACTGCTCGCCGGCACCGCCGCTGTGGACAGTGTCACGCGTCCCACCGCACCCGGCCGGCACGCCCGGCTCGCAAACCCCCAGCATGCGGCCCGGCAGGCTTCTTCGGTAGAGTCTCTTGATGGGCGCCCGGAAACGGGTCCCCCGGCCGGGCGTCCAGCCCCGGCAAGATGCACGGAAGGGGTGAATTCCCGAGTGACCGAAGAGCCTGCAAGCGACGAGAACGCCAGGCGCCGCGATGCCGGAATGCCCTATGTCCCCCGCGCCGATGGATCCGCCGAGAGTCAGATTCCGGCTCCCCCGGCGGGCGTGCCCGCCTCCATCCGTGTCCCGCCGCGGCCCTCCGCCCCGCCGACGTCGGCCCTTCCTTTTGTTCCCGGCGCCCCTGATGCGGAGCCCGGCCCGGACGCCGGCGCGCCGACCTCGCGCCGTGCCGCTGCCGGGTCCCGGACCCGGACGACGCCGCGGGCCACCCCGGGCACGCGTGCCTCCGCCAAGGATCCAAAGCGCAAGGGCTCCTCCGGCGCACCCCAGCTCGGCAAGCTGCTTTCCGCCCAGACGGCACGGCTCCGGACATCACGGCTGGGACCGCGTAGCCGGGAGTTTGGCCGGACCCTGTGGACCGGCGCCCAACGGTTGGGCCTGGCAAAGGTGGGCGTGGCCGCCGTCGTGGTGCTGGGCTTGCTGATCTGGGGGCTGACGTCGCTGGGGACGGCCACGCAGCAACCGTCGGCCGGGACCTCGCCCGCTCCCGCCACCGGAGCCTCCTCCTCGGCCCCCGCCCGCGGCCCGCTGCCGCTGGAAGGCGTCAGCCCGATGGATTTCCGACTAGGCGACTGCTTCAAGGATTTCGACGCGAATGCCCCCACTTCCACCGTGGTGGCCTGCGACACCGGGCATTCGGCGCAACTGGTGGCCGTCGAGTCGTACGCCGCCTCCGATGCCTACCCGGGCCGCGATCCGCTGAAACAGAAGGCACTGGACGCTTGCAAGGCCGCGACGCTGACCGATAAGTCCGGCGACTACGCGTTCAGCTACAAGCTGGCCTACCCGAGCAATTCCAGCTGGGGCACCGGCGACCGGCGAGTGGACTGCTACTTCGTCGCGGACGGCGGAAACGTCATCAAGGAGTCCCTGCTCCCCCAGCTGTAGTGCGTACCGCGGCCGGGAAATATCGGGCCGGCTGACGCGCCCATGCTCGCCGAACTCGTCCGCCGCGCACACGTCTTGTCGTTGAGACCGGGAACACGTGTCTGCGGTTAGGCTGTTGCCATGAGGTTGGGGGACGCGGCCGCGGAGCCGCTTGTGCACATACAAGACTTCCGGATGGACTTCGGGGACAAGACCGTCATCGAGGACCTCTCCTTCGATGTCCGCGCCGGGGAGACTTTCGGGTTCCTCGGCAGCAACGGCTGCGGCAAGACCACCACGCTCCGGGCGTTGCTGGGAATCTACCAGCCCACCGCCGGGACCCTGCACATCGGCGGCAAATTCTTCGCTCCGAGCGACGGCGCCCGCCTCGGATACCTGCCCGAAGAACGCGGCCTGTACAAAAAGGAATCCGTCCTGGACGTGATGGTCTACTTCGGCCGGCTCAAGGGCCTCAGCAAGAGCCACGCCAAGGCCTGGTCGCGGGACTACCTGGAGCGCGTCGACCTCGGCGACAAAGCCACGACCCGGCTGGACAAGCTCTCCGGCGGCCAGCAGCAAAAAGTGCAGCTCGGCGTGACCATCATGAACGACCCCGAGCTGCTGATCCTGGACGAACCCACCAAGGGCTTCGACCCAGTGAACCGACGACTCCTCATGGACATCATCGAGGAACAAAAACTCGCCGGCGCGACCGTCATTATGGTCACCCACCAGATGGAAGAAGTGGAACGCCTCTGCGACCGGGTCATCCTGCTCAAGGACGGCACCGCCCGCGCCTACGGGACCGTCGCCGAAGTCCAGGAACAATTCGGCGGGACCCTGTACAGGCTCACCTACAGCGGAGCGCTGCCCTCATCCCCGCTATATGACGTCGTCACCGACGACGGCGGCAGCGCCGAGCTCTCGCCGTGCCCCGGCGGGGACGAGGCAACGGTCCTGCGGCACCTGATCGACGGCGGTGTCGCCGTGCGGTCTTTCACCACCGCCAGGACCTCCCTGGAGGAAGTCTTTATCAAGGTCTACGGCGAACACCACGAACTGGCGGGGGTTTGAACCCGATGACACAGCACACCCCGGCACCGCAGCACGCCCCTGCGGCCCAGACCAACCCCGTCGCCGTCCCGAAACGCCCCTTCGCCCGGCATAACCTGGGCACCGTCGTGGAATTCGAATTCACCCGCACTCTGAAGAAGCGCGGCTTCTGGATCGCCACCCTTGCGATCCCGGTGGTGATCGCGATCGTCTTCGCGCTCGTGTATCTGAGCAACTCCTCGTCCTCGGCCAGCGCCGATGCCCAGAAGACCGCGTCCATGTCCTTCACCTACACCGACAACTCCGGGCTCATCGTCCCGGAGATCGCCACGACCATGGGCGGGAAGAAGGCCTCGGATCCCGGGCAGGCCCTGCAGGACGTGAAGAAGGGACTGAGTGACGCCTACTTCGTGTACCCCGCCGAACCCGCCAAGCAGTCCGTCAAGGCCTTCGGCTCCGACAAGGGGATCTTCGAGAACAACAAGTACGACGCCGTCGCCAAGCAACTCCTCACTGCCTCGGCCCAGGCCAAGGTCGGCTCGCCGCAACTTACAGCCGCGGCCAGCGGCGGCGTCAGAACCGAGACCCAGACCTACAAGGACGGCCAACTTGCCGGCGGGTTCGGCTCTGCCGTGCCGCCCCTGATGTTCCTGGTGATCTTCTACGTCTCGATCATTCTGCTCTCCAACCAGATGCTCAGCAGCACCCTGGAGGAGAAAGAAAACCGGGTCACCGAGATGATCCTCACCACCCTGAACCCCACCACCCTGATCCTCGGCAAGGTCGCCGCGCTGTTCATGGTCGGCCTCGTCCAGATTCTGGTCTTCCTCACACCGATCGTCGTCGGCTTCATCTTTTTCCGTGACAAACTCGCCATCCCGGACCTGGATCTGTCCACCATCAGCTTCGAACCCGGAACCATGATCGTTGGCGCCCTGCTGCTGTTGGGCGGCTTCACCGTCTTCACCGGCGTCCTCGTTGCTATCGGCGCCGTCATGCCCAGCACCAAGGAAGCCGGCACGATCTTCGGGCCGCTCATGGGACTGATCTTCGTGCCGTTCTACGCCATCAGCCTGATCATCTCCGACCCCCGCGCGCCCATCGTGCAGATTTTCACCTACTTCCCCCTCTCCGCCCCGATCACCGCCCTGCTCCGCAACGCCTTCGGCACCCTCAGCCCGGTGGAATCCGTCGTGATCATCGCGGAACTGTTCATCACCGGCTTCCTCGTCCTCCGGCTCGCCGCGCACCTGTTCCGCTACGGATCCATCCAATACTCCGGCAAACTCTCCATCGCTGGAACCTTCCGTAAGCGCAGCAGCACGGCCGGTGCCGCTGCGAAATAGCTGACGGGCGAGCACGGACGCACCAAGGGCTGCCGGCCGGCACAATGCGGCGGGCAGCCCTTCAGCGCCTTCGTCTGATTTTCCTGGCGGCTACTCCTTGCGGCGGACCGAGAGTCCGCTGCCGGTGGAGGCTCTGCCGTCGGGCCGTGCGGAGGCCTCCGGACCGCCCATGGTGAGCTCCAGCAGGTCCGGAGCGGTGTCCACCAGCACCGTGTCGCCGTCGGCAATGTCGCCGGCCAGGATGGACTTGGCCAGCCGGTCGCCGATTTCCCGCTGCACGAGGCGGCGCAACGGCCGGGCGCCGTAGGCGGGGTCATAGCCGGTGACGGCCAGCCAGGCACGGGCACCATCCGTGACTTCCAGGTTGAGCCGGCGGCCCTTGAGCCTCTCGGCCAACTCCTTCACCTGCAGCTCCACGATCTCAGCGAGTTCCTCGACGGTCAGCGGGTCGAAGAGCACCACCTCGTCGAGCCGGTTCAGGAACTCGGGCTTGAACGAGGCGTGCACCGTGGCCATGACCGCGTCCCGCTTGGCGCCGGCGTCGAGGCCCGGGTCCACGAGGAACTGGCTCCCCAGGTTGGAGGTGAGGACCAGGATTACGTTGCGGAAGTCCACGGTGCGGCCCTGGCCGTCGGTGAGGCGGCCGTCGTCGAGCACCTGCAGGAGGATGTCGAAGACCTCCGGGTGGGCCTTCTCCACCTCGTCCAGCAGCACCACGGAGTACGGACGACGGCGGACGGCCTCGGTCAGCTGCCCGCCCTCCTCGTAGCCCACGTAGCCGGGAGGGGCTCCGACGAGCCGGGCCACGGAGTGCTTCTCGGAGTACTCGGACATGTCGATCCGCACCATGGCGCGTTCGTCGTCGAACAGGAAGTCGGCGAGGGACTTGGCCAGCTCCGTTTTGCCGACGCCAGTGGGGCCCAGGAACAGGAAGGATCCGGTGGGCCGGTTGGGGTCGCTGATCCCGGCGCGGGCGCGGCGAACGGCGTCGGACACCGCGGTGACGGCCTTGCCCTGGCCGATCAGCCGCTCGCCGAGGACGTGTTCCATGTCCAGCAGCTTCTGGCTTTCGCCCTGCAGCATGCGACCCGCCGGGATGCCGGTCCACGCGGAGATCACCTCGGCAATGTCGTCCGCGGTGACCTGGTCGGCCACCATCTGCCCGGACTTGTCCGGCACGGTCGCCTCGGCCTCGGCTGCGGCCTTGAGTTCACGTTCCAGGGCCGGGATTTCGCCGTAGAGGATCCTGGAAGCCGTCTCGAGGTCGCCCTCGCGCTGGGCCTTGTCCGCCGCGGAGCGGAGTTCATCGAGCTTGGCCCGCAGGTCGCCGACCCGGTTCAGTCCCGCCTTCTCCGCCTCCCAGCGGGCGTTTAGGCCGGCCAGCTCTTCCTTCTTGTCAGCCATGTCAGCGCGCAGTGCAGCGAGGCGCTCCACCGAGGCGGCGTCGGTCTCGCCGGTCAGGGCCAGTTCCTCCATGGTCAGCCGGTCCACCTGGCGGCGCAGCTGGTCGATCTCCTCCGGGGCGGAGTCGATTTCCATGCGCAGCCGGGACGCGGCCTCGTCTACGAGGTCGATCGCCTTGTCCGGCAGCTGCCGGCCGGAAATATACCGGTTGGACAAGGTCGCGGCGGCCACCAGGGCGGAGTCTGAAATGGAGACTTTATGGTGAGCCTCGTAACGTTCCTTGAGTCCGCGCAGGATGCCGATGGTGTCCTCCACGCTCGGCTCGCCGACGTAGACCTGCTGGAACCGGCGTTCCAGGGCCGGGTCCTTTTCAATGTTTTCGCGGTACTCGTCCAGCGTGGTGGCACCGATCAGCCGGAGTTCGCCGCGGGCGAGCATGGGCTTGAGCATGTTGCCGGCGTCCATCGAGCTGTCCCCGGACGCTCCGGCGCCCACCACGGTGTGGATCTCGTCAATGAACGTCACGATCTGGCCCTCGGAGCTCTTGATCTCCTCAAGGACGGCCTTGAGCCGCTCTTCGAATTCGCCGCGATACTTGGCGCCCGCCACCATCGAGGCCAGGTCCAGGGCGATCAGGGTCTTCCCGCGCAGGCTCTCCGGCACGTCGCCGGCCACGATCCGCTGGGCCAGGCCTTCGACGACGGCGGTCTTGCCGACGCCGGGTTCGCCGATGATCACCGGGTTGTTCTTGGTGCGGCGGCTCAGCACCTGGATGATCCGGCGGATCTCGGCGTCGCGCCCAATCACCGGGTCCAGCTTGCCGGAGCGGGCAATCGCGGTCAGGTCGGTGCCGTACTTCTCCAGCGCCTGGAAGCTGTTTTCGGGGTCTGCGTTGTCCACCTTGCGGTCGCCGCGGACGCCGGGCAGCGCCGCCAGCAGGGCCTCGTGCGAAGCACCCGCGTCGCGCAGCAGCCGGCCGACGTCGTCATTTCCGGACGCGAGGCCCAGCAGCAGATGTTCGGTGGAGACAAAGGAGTCCCCGAGGCGTTCCGCCTCGTTCTGCGCGTTCTTGATGGCGGTCATCGCCGTCCGCGAAAGCTGGGCCTGCTGCACGGAACTGCCCGAGCTGGACGGCAGCGCCTTGATCGCGGAACTCGCCTGGACACTGACGGAATCCGGGTCGGTGCCGGTGGCGCGGAGGAGTGCGACGGCGACACCCTCGCGCTGGTCCATCAGCGCCTTGAGCAGGTGGGCTGGCTCCAGCTGCGGATTGCCGGCCGTCGAGGCGTTCATGGCTGCTGCCGAAAGAGCCTCCTGGCTCTTGGTGGTGGATTTGGTGTCCAAAGAGAGCTCCTTCCGGAATAAAGACTGTCGTCAAGGTTGAGTCTAACCCGCTCAACTTTGGATTTTGCCCCTTTGGTTCCATGTTTGCGCACGGCGAAACTGCTGTCTAGGGCCGGGGTG
>JAPLAM010000012.1 GCA_026393275.1 Arthrobacter sp. | reverse complement strand
CTATCTCGGCCTCGACATCCTCGCCCGCTCTCGCATGCGCCCCATCGCTGACACCGGAAGCGAGGCAGACACCGACACGATCATGGCCCTCAGCGCCTAAGCGAAGGATCAACCGTTACACCACTCCACGGGACTTGACCCCGACCTCTTTGAATGCAATTTTCTGCCCACTGCCAGCCTTGACGAAATATGCGAAACCCTGGCGGATTGGGCAGACCGTCTTGAACCCGATGCTTGGGTCATTGGTGGAAGCTGGGGCAGCGGGCTGCTACCGGAACTCAATACTCTCGAGGCGCTCGCACGGTTGGATGCTGCTACAGGCGGACGTCCCGCCATGCTGCGCGATGACAGCAAGCACAACCGCTGGGCCAACAGCCGGGCCATGGAATTGGCCGGAATTACGAGGACGACGGCGGACCCAACCGGCGGGCAGATCCTGAGGGAGCCGTCCGGGGCTGCGACGGGCGTGCTCATTGAGGCAGGCGGCGTCCTGATCGAATTGGCCTTGGCTTCCGATCAGCCCTCCAGTATCGATGCCCTTGCCAAGGCGTCCGAGCGCGGCATCGAGTTGCTTCATTCGTATGGCATCACCGCATTCCAGGACGCAGCCACTTCCCTCCAGACCCTCCAGGCGCTAAAGCTGCTTGAAGACCAGGGACGCCTCAAGGCGTGGGTCATTTCCTCGATGCAGGTCAACGATTTCGTCTTCGGAACCGCCCCCTTGGGCGAGGGCATCATCTCGGAAAGCGAACAGTACCGAACCGTCCATCACCGCCCCGACTTCATCAAGATCTTCCTGGACGGTGTGCCCACTTCACGCACCGCCGCCATGACCGAACCCTATTTACCGGACGATGCCCACCCGGGCTGCTTCCATGGTTCCACGACCATGGATCCGGAAGAGCTTGATTTTTGGCTGCTGAGCACGGCGGAGCGAGGCATATCCGCCAAAATCCACTGCACTGGAGACGCCTCTGTGCGGCTGGTCCTGGACGCGGTTGAAAAGGTGCGCGCAGCAGGACAAAACACAGTCAAATATCACATAGCACACGGCCAATTTGTCCACCCGGACGACCTGGCCAGGTTCGCCGCGCTGGACGTAACGGCTGATATCTCCCCAAGCCTATGGTTCCCCGGTGTCATTGCCGAGGCCATCGCCACCGTACTCCCCGCTGACCGGGCCTCAAGAATGCAGCCGAACCGGTCCCTCCTTGATGCCGGCGCCCGCATCGCCGGAGGCTCGGACTGGCCGGTCAGCGTGGCCCCCAACGTGTGGGAAGGGATCTACGGACTCATCACCCGCCGGGATCCCACGGGCGAATTCCCCGGGACCCTCTGGCCGGAACAATCCATCACCCTGGATGAAGGCATCGCCGCCTACACCACAGACGCAGCAGAGGCGATGGGGCTGTCGGACACTGCCGGATCCCTTGAGGTCGGAAAATCCGCGGATTTCATCGTACTCAACAGCAACCCCTACGAGATCTCCACCGAATTCCTACCCCAGATGAGCACCCGAGAGACATGGTTCGCCGGCCAGAAAGTCTATGCCGCCTAAGAACTCAGATTTCAATGGAACCCGGACACCACCGGGCTGCCTGCAACAACTTACGAAAGGTCCAGCAAAATGACAATTAAACGAAAAGTCCTCGGAATTGCGGCAATTACAATGTCCGCCTCTCTATTTCTCAGCGCCTGCAGTACCAGCGGCGACAGTAGCGGTGCACCATCGACAAGCACGCCGAACCAACCCGTGAAAAAAGTCCTCTTCGACTACCCCTTCACTGCCCTGCCGGTTTATAGCCTCGTAACAAAATTCGCGCAAAAACGGGCGGATCAGGCCGGCGTTCAACTCGAGCTCACCAATGACAATATGGACCTTGGTCAGCAGGTCACCAACCTCAACACCTATCTGACCTCAAATGTGGACGCCGTCGTCTCATTCCCGGCAGACGCCGCCAGTCTCGAATCGGTCTCAAAGCAGTATGTTGACAAAGGAAAGTATTGGGTGAGCTACGGCGGCGATTTGAGCAACCAACATGCCAGTATCAAATTCAGCTTTTACGAGTCTGGAAAAACCCTTGGCGAATACGCGGGCAAATGGGCCAACGAGAACCTTGGCGGCAAAGGCGAGGTCCTGATGATCGTGGATCAGACCATTCAGCTCGGCCGAGAGAGAACCAAGGGACTCCTCGACGGGTTCAAGGCCACCGCACCGGGCATGACCATCGTGGCCGAACAGCAGGGCATCACTCCGGACCAGGGATTGTCCGTCACCAACGCCATCGTGGCGCGGCACCCGAAACTGAACATGGTACTGGCGGCTGCCGGCGACGCAGCGCAGGGAGGCTATCAGGCGCTTACCACTGCCGGCCGGGCCGCCAACGATCCTAAGACCTTCGTTGGCGGGCTGGATGGCAATGAGTACGTACTGCAGCAGATCAAGGCAGGAACGTTCTTCCGCGCCGCCGTCACGGTCGATGCGGAGCAAATCGGCAACGCCATCATTGACGTTCCGCTGGCCCTGGCCAAGGGGAACGGCAGCAAGGCAAGTCTGGACCTCCCGGTAACTCTGGTCGACGCCTCAAGCCCCAAATTGGACGCCCTGATAGCTCAGCTTGGCGGCAAGTGAGCACATCCGTCAGCGCGAGCGATAGGAGCGACCGTGACAGTCACCGTCAATAATTTAACAAAACGATACGGTACGACCCTGGCCCTGGATTCAGTCGACCTGTCCATGCACGAAGGCAAAGTACACGCATTGTTGGGACACAATGGGGCAGGCAAGTCCACCCTCATTAAATGTCTGGGAGGCGGTATTCGACCGACCGCTGGATCCATCACCATCGATGACGAAAAGTACACCGGACTGGATCCACATACGTCCATAAAAAGTGGCATTTCAGTGATCTACCAGCACTTGAGTCTCATCGGGTCATTGACCGTAGCGGAGAACCTTTTTTTGGGCCAGGAGCTCACACGAAACGGCTTCCTATCCCGTGGCGAGCAATACGAGATCGCGAAATCGTCACTCGAACGGGTCGGTTCCTCGGTATCACCAAATACAAAAACAGGTGACCTGCCCATTGGGCAGCGTCAACTTGTCGAAATAGCCAAAGCTCTTCAGCGCAACGCAAAACTCTTGATTCTCGATGAACCCAGCGCGGCACTCTCACCCTTAGAAGCCGGTCGGCTTGGGGAATTGGTGTTCCAGTTGAAAACCGAAGGCTTAGCGATCCTCTACGTAACCCATCTGCTCAACGAGGTCACTCGACTGGCGGACGACACGACGGTACTTCGGGACGGCAGGGTCGTATGGACCTCGCCCATGACCGGAGTGAGCAAGAGTGACCTGGTCGAGGCAATCAGCGGAAAGAGCGCCGACACTATCGCTGTGCGGGAACACCCGCCCTTGGACCAGGCGCTGCCACCGTTGCTAAGCGTCACCGAGCTGGCTGGACCGGAGCTGGGCCCGGTCAGCCTGGACGTACGTCCGGGGGAAATCCTGGCCCTGTACGGGCTCATCGGATCCGGCCGCACGAGGCTGCTGGAAACAATGTTCGGCGCCCGAAAGGCTTCCTCGGGAAGTGTCCGTGTCGACGGAAAGCACGTAACGATCAACAACCCGAACCACGCCTTGAAGCAGGGCATTGCACTGGTACCGGGAGACAGGCACAGGCAAGGGCTTTTCGGCAGCCTCACTGCGCTTGACAACGTAACCGTACGCGACATGTCTACGGTTTCGCGCGCCGGCGTCCGGTCAATCAAGCGGGGACATTCCCTCTTCGACGAGACAGCTCGCCTCATGTCGCTTAAACCAAACAATCGATCACTGCCCGCTGCCGGGTTCTCCGGCGGAAACCAGCAAAAGCTCCTGATCGGACGTTGGGTCAACCCAGCCTCCCAGGTGCGGGTGTTGCTGCTTGACGATCCGACGCAAGGAGTAGATGTGGGTGCGCGGGAAGAGATCTACGCGGTCATACGCAACCTAGCGCGGGAACGCTCCATCGCCGTCGTCTTCGCGACCAACGAGCCGGAAGAGGTACTCGCGCTCGGCCACCGTTGCTTCGTCATGGAACGCGGCAAAATTCGCCATGAACTGGATGTAGCTCTCGCCAGCGAAGAACAGCTTCTTGCCCATATTCATGCGGGACAGACCGGAAAGGAGAGCAGGGCATGAACCAGCTCGGGATCTATCAACGCGTTACCAAGTTTTTGGTGGAGAACCCTCTACTTGTACTGCTTGTTGTAATTATCGCCGTGATTCAGACTGCGACGGGGTCACAACTCACGTGGATGAATCTAAGGGGGATTTTCCTCGACGGCGCCATTATCGCCATCGTAGCCGTTCCGTGCGCGATGCTTATCATTGCCGGTTACATTGACCTTTCGGTCGGGTCAACGTTGGCCCTGGGCGGAGTGGTGGCGGGAAAGATCATGGCCGGAGGCGGAAATGTCGGCGTAGCCATTCTCGCGGCGGTCGGCGTCGGAGTCGTGGTCGGCTTGATCAATGCGATTGTCACTACGCGATTCGGGCTTTCTGCGTTCATCACGACGCTGGGTATGCTCACCGCAGTTCGTGGTGTCGCCCAGCTGGTCAGCCCCCTCCCCGTAAATACTTTCGGGCCGGTCTTCGGTTTCCTTGGGGTCGGAAACTTCGCCGGTATACCCGTCGCCGTCTGGACTGCAGGATTTTGTCTGGTTGTCGCAGCGGTGTTTCTAATTTTTACTCCCGCTGGTCGGCACGTCTACGCACTGGGCGTCAATAAGGAGGCCGCTTACCTTTCCGGGATCAACATCAAACGACTTCCATTTGTTCTATATCTCTTGTCAGGTGGAGCCGCGGGGCTCGCTGGAGCTATCACGGTTGCCCGGCTGAACAGCGCCCCAGCCGGGCAACTGGGAATCGGCTTCGAACTCACTGTGCTGACCGCCGTGCTGCTCGGAGGTGTCGCTCTTACCGGAGGGGAAGGCAACATGTTCGGAGTAGTCGTTGGTGTCCTTTTCCTGGGGTTCCTTAACAACGGACTGACCCTGCTTGGAGTAACGACATTTTGGCAGAATGTTGCCAGCGGCATCGCCCTCGTGGCAGCCATCGGGATCGGTGCCCTGACGTCCAAGGTGCGCCACAGACTGGTCCGCCGCGATCCGCCTGTCACCGTGGTTCCCACGCAAGGAGAGCCGGTGAATTCTTTTCGAGTGAAGGCCCCTCTGTAGGATCGTCAATCCCCGGTTCATGAAACGCGATCAACCCGGCCAAAGTGGCTCTTCACGGTTCGTGGGGAATTGATTTCGTGTCGTAGCTAAAAAAGGGGCCCCTGGCCCTGCTGGGATGAGTGTGTCCAGCATTCAACCAGGAACTGGACCACGATCATTGACTGAGCCTATCGTTGCCCAGTTGAGTTGCCGGTCCACACGGCGGTTGGGCCGGTGCCGGTACGGGTTGCCCGAGGATTGTCGCCGCGGTCGCCGGGCACACCCCGTGGATGTCCAGACTCCCGGGGACATGAACTCGACACGCCCAGCCAGGGCGCTGGTTGTCCTCCATCGCCATGCCGAGGGCGATGGAGGACAACCAGCGAGGCGCCGTGCATCACCCCCTGCAACGGCGGCGAGGCCCCGTCGACTGCTCGCCCGCCAGCCCCTACCGGGTCCGCTGCTGGGTGAACAGCAACACAGCACTGTGCGCGGAGAACCAAGGCAGATGCGCTCAAATCCTAGTTAGATGCATGCGGTACAGGTCATCCTGAGTGCACTCTCTCGATGCGCTATCGACGGGGCAGCGGCCAGCGATGCGACCTCCGCATAGTGACACCCATTTCGACCCCGATTCCTGACACAGCGCGCGGTCCCTAGAAAAGAGGAAATCATGTTGCATGCAGATTTTGTTTTCATCAACGGTAGAGTCTTTACCGTCGACGAGCAGTTCACTGTAGCCGAGGCTCTGGCTGTGCGCGGAGATTCCATTCTCGCTGTCGGCGCTTCGGAGGAGATGGACGAGTACGTGGGCCCGACTACTGAGATCGTTGACCTCGCCGGACGGTCTGTCCTCCCCGGTATCAACGACTCCCACCTGCATGCCATTGCTTTTGGGCTGGATACCCCCCCGTTGTCGCTGGATCTCTCCTATCCAGCGGTGAAGTCCCTCGCTGATATTCGGGAAAGCATTCGCGTGGCTGTGACAGGTGCCCGACCCGGAGAATGGATTGTGGGTACCGGTTGGGATGACGGCTACCTCGAAGAATGCCTCGCAGAACCGGGACGAATGCCGCATCGTGCCGACATCGACGACGTCTCTCCTGAGAACCCGGTGTTCCTCCAGGACTACTCACGGCATACCTCGTGGGTGAACTCCGCTGCGCTGAGGATCGCTGGCGTAGATGAGTCGTCCCCGATACCCGACGGCGGCGTTGTTGACACCGACCCTGATGGATCCCTGACCGGGGTCGTGAGGGAGGGTGCGCAGGCTCTCGTGCAGCGTGTTCTGCCCCCACTGACGCGGGAACGCCGCGAACAGGCGATCCTTCATGCCGTCGCCAAGCTCCAGGAGCTCGGCATCACCAGCATTACCGACCCGGCTCTCGGGCCGGGCGGGGAATCAATAGCTGGCGGCGCCGCGGGGGAAGAAGGATTGAAGGTTTACGCCGATTTGGCGGACCAAGGAGAACTTGGAGTCCGCGTTAGCACACTCCTCCTACCGACGGGCATGTCGGGGTCAGTAGATGAGTTCGAGCGGAACCTTGAGCAAGTCCAGGTTCCTGCCGTCCAGGATATGCGACGCTTCCAGGTGCTCGGAGTCAAAATCTTCGCCGACGGTATCCCGCCCAGCGGCACAGCCTGGATGCACGATGAGTACGTCGGCGGAGGATGCGGCTCACTGTGCGTCAGCGGCAACACCGATGAGCAGCGGGTGGCGCAGGTCACCGGAATGATTCTCGCCGGACACAGGGCGGGCTATCAGGTGGGGGTCCACGTAACCGGCGATCGTGCCATCGACACCGTCGTCGACGCCATCATCGCCGCACAGGAGGCTCACCCTCGCCCAAACACCCGCCACTACCTCATCCACGGTGACTTTGTCAGCGAATCCACCCTGAAGCGGATGGCCGCCCACGGCATCGGCGTGAACATGAACCCGACCATCAAGTGGACGATCGCCGACCTCGAGGTAGGCGTCGTTGGCGCGGCACGCGCCGCCTACGAGTGGCCGTATCGTAGTGCGCTCGAGGCCGGAGTGAGGTTGATGAGCAGCTCCGACGCCCCGGTTACCACGCCCGATTGGCGACAAGGCCTGTCAACCATGATCCTCCGTGAAGGCAAGGCCAGCAATGAGGTCAGCGGTCCCGAACAGTGCATTGGGCTGGAAGCCGCACTGCGCACGTACACGAGCAACCCTGCTTGGCAAGACTTTGCGGACGAGTGGAAGGGATCCCTTGAGACAGGGAAGGTCGCAGACCTTTGCGTCCTAGACGCCGATCTTGCAGAAATAGACCCGCATGATATGCCGCACATGCGCGTAGTAATGACGATGGTCGGCGGCATCGTTGTCCACGGAGCAGTCAGCAGCGCCGTAGCTAGCGCTTAGGAAACTCTCCGTCCATGACGTGAGGGAAGCTGTGGGCGCGCTGTCCGTTGCGGATTAGCGAGGGCCGGCCGGGAGCGTTCGGTCTCTTCTGTCATTCTTCGACGCCAGAAGAGACCGAACGGTTTTCGACCTTTGTGCAGCCGGAGAGCGAGACTCTTGCCACGCTACTCACCGATGCCAAGAAGCCGCGGCGCACATAAACCGCTCCTGGTCCGGTTATTCGACAACTCCCGTTCAGCGTCCCGGGTCACTCCCTAGACGGACCTCACGCGCCCTCGAAAAGTATCTGTAACAGCGGCGGTTCTTCCCCTAAGCCCGAGATCCACGCACGCGGGATCGATTCAAGATAATGCGTATGGCGGGTAAGGGATGCCGACGCGGCCCACTCCTATCTTGTTAGCGGCGTATTCGGCAATTACATTCAGCAACTCTCGGCGCCGCGGAACCTTTGGACCCGTCCGTCGACCTCCTCGGAGGCATGGGACAACGAGGCGTGGGTCCTCACCCTGAGTCCCGAGTCACCCTGTTCTGTCTGGGCGGCCGGGATGGTGCCGAGGAGCCGGATCAACGCGGCGCAGCTAGGGACGACCCCGACCATGTCGGTTTGCCTGCGGATTTCCCAGTACAACCGTTCCTCGGGTTGTTGAACCAGGCTTCGCGCCACAAGGCCGCCAACGCGAGGATATCGGTCCATGCCTGATCGAGGTGAGCGGCGACCTTGAGCAGTTTTGTCCTCGAGCGCGTACAGGACCGCTCGAACTGGGCGTGCTCGGCGTCGGGGTCGGGCTGTTCATAGTGCGAGTGCAGCTGCGTGTTCACCCACGGCCAGCTGCTCTTGGGTGTCACACACATCAAGTTGGCTGCGTAGTGCGTACGGCAGCGCTGCCAGGCGGTGCCAGGCAGGTTGCCCCGATCGAGGCGACCAGGCCGGCGTGCAAGTCGGCCGTCACCAACTTAACTGCGGTCAGGGCCGCGGCGCTCAGGTCCCGGAAGAACCCGAGCCAGCCGGCCCCGTCCTCGGAGGAGGAGGCCTGGATGCCCAGTACTTCCCGGTGCCCGTCTGCGTTGACGCCGGTGGCGACCAAGGCATCGACGATAACCACCGTGCCACCTTCGCGGACCTTCAAAACCCAGGCGTCGGCGGTGACGAAAGTGTACGGGCCCGCGTCCAGCGGCCGGCTCGCCACCGCCGCCGTCGACGTCGACGTCGACGCCGCCCTGGCCGGGCAGCTGCAGATTGCTGCGGCGCTCGCTCCGGAAGGACAGGTGGAGCTCGGACTGAACGAGCAACTGGAGGGCTTCCTGACTCTGCTGGAAGCAGCGTCGTAATCTTTTTTCGCCGATTGTCGAAAAAAGATGACATCGGCGGACTGCGGCGCTACCCTGAAGAGAATGTGTCCCATGACACAGTCCCCGAAATACGACGGCGTCAGGATCCTCGATGACCGCAGTTGCAGTCCGCCCAACGTCCAGTCCCGCCGGACAGGACGTACACACCAGCACGGCAGCCTCCTTCGAGCATTGGAGGCACCTCATCGCGGAGTCCTTCGTTCCATTGAGCGCCTCAAGCAGGGATCCGGACAACTTCCGCGGCCGCATGCGGGCCCGCAGACTGGACCGCATGGCACTCGTGGAGGTCTCCTCCACGAGCCATGAGGTCCACCGCACGCCGGAACTGATTGCGCAGTCCAACCAGCGCTATTTCAAGCTCAATCTTCAGCTGCAGGGCACCGGTCTCCTCATCCAGGACAGCCGCGAGGCAGTCCTGCATCCGGGCGATCTCTCCATCTACGACACCAGCCGCCCCTACACGCTGGCCTTCGAGGGCGATGCCCGGCTCATGGTGGTGATGTTTCCCTGGGACGCGCTGTCTGTGCCGGCGGACTGCATCGCGCAGCTTTCGGCCGTGCGGATGGCCTCCGACGGTGGCCTCGCCGCGATCGTCGGCCCGTTCATCTCCCGCCTCGCGGAGAACCTGGATGCGCTGAGCGGCCCCAGCGGCTCCCGCCTCGCCACAAATGTCCTCGATCTCGTCTCCACGATGCTGCATTCGGAACTGGACATGGCCCCGGACCGCATGAAGCCGCAGGCTCTATTGGCGGCCTCCGTCCGCGAGTATATCGAAGCAAATCTGGCCGATCCGCTGCTCTCGCCCGCGTCGATCGCGGCGGCCCACTTCATCTCCACAAGGCACCTGCACAACGTCTTCCATGAATCGGGAACCACCGTGGCGAGCTGGATCCGGACCCGGCGGTTGGAAGGGGCACGCCGCGAGCTGCGGGATCCGCTGCTGGCCGGCCTGCCGGTGGGGGCCGTGGCCGCACGCTGGAGCTTCCTGGATGCCGCCCACTTCAGCCGTACCTTCCGGGACGCCTTCGGCGAATCCCCCAGCGACTGGCGGCGCGGCACGCCCCGGTCCTGAGCCTTAGGCACTGCCGCCGGCATCAGTTCGCCCGCACACAACACCTCTTCGCGGATAGACAAGACCCGCGGCGCCTCGCCGGAGCACGCTTGATACAACGCTCTCAGGCCGTACCGGCCGCGTCCTCTGAACTACTCGATGTGGAGTACAACCCATGGAAACCTACGACGCCCTTCTCACCTCGATCACCCCGACGTCAGGTGCGACCCGGACCATCCCGGACCCCGCCACCGGCGAAGCGGTCGGGCAGGCTCCTGTCCACACCGTCCAGGACCTTGAGTACGCCATCGCCGCCGCCAAGGCCTCGCAGCCGGCGTGGGCCGCCCTGGGCCACGACGCCCGGTCCGCCGCGCTCCTCAGGGCCGCCGACGCCGTCGAACGCTCCGCCGAGGAACTCGCCCGCCTGCTCTCCCGGGAACAAGGCAAACCCCTCAACGGGCCGAACGCCCGCTTCGAGGTCGGCGCCTGCGCCGCTTGGCTGCGCGTCGCAGCCACCACTGCCCTGGAACCGGAAACCGTGGTTGACGACGGCGAGACCCGCGCCGAACTGCACTACCGGCCCATCGGCGTCGTGGGCGCGATCGGTCCGTGGAACTGGCCCATGATGATCACCGTCTGGCAGATCGCCCCCGCGCTGCGCATGGGCAACGCCGTCGTGGTCAAGCCGTCCGAATACACGCCGCTGTCAGTGCTGGCACTGGCCGCGATCATCAACGAAGAACTGCCCGACGGCCTCCTGTCCGTGGTCTCGGGCGGCCGCGACGTCGGCGCACGCCTGGCCGAACACCCGGCCGTCGGCAAGATCATGTTCACCGGCTCCACGGCCACCGGCAAGGCCATCATCAAATCCTCCGCTGACACGGTCAAGCGTCTCACCCTGGAGCTCGGCGGCAACGACGCCGGGATCGTGCTTCCGGATGCGGATCCCAAGGCCATCGCCGAGGGCCTGTTCTGGGGCGCATTCATCAACACGGGGCAGACTTGCGCCGCACTGAAGCGCCTCTACGTCCACGACTCCATGTACGAGGCTGTTTGCGCGGAACTCACCGCCGTCGCCGCCGCTATGCCCATGGGCAACGGCCTGGACGAGGCCAACGTTCTGGGCCCGCTGCAGAACCGGCAGCAGTACGACATCGTCGCGCGGCTGGTGGAGGCCGCCAAGGAATCCGGCGCCCGGGTGCTGCTTGGGGGCAACCCGGACGGCGAGCAGCCCGGCAACTTCTACCCGACCACTCTCGTGGCCAACATCGCCAACGAGAACCCGCTCGTCGCCGAAGAGCAGTTCGGCCCCGCCCTGCCGATCATCCGCTACAGCACCGTGGATGAGGCTGTTGCCATGGCGAACGCGGTCGACGTCGGGCTCGGCGCCTCCGTCTGGTCCTCCGACCCGGATGCCGCCCGCGAGGTAGCGGCCCGGCTCGAAGCCGGCACCGTCTGGATCAACAAGCACGGCGCCGTGGACCCGCGCATCCCGTTCGGCGGGGCCAAGCAGTCAGGTTACGGACTCGAATTCGGCGTCGAAGGCCTTAAAGCCCTTGGCGTGCCGCAGGTCATCAACGGCTAAGGGCTCCGGCGGAGCGAGCAAGACGGGGGCCGTTGCCACAAGTGTGGCGGCGGCTCCGTCTGCATGTAGGACGACCTTGCCGGCGTAGGCCCTGTGGAATCCTGTGCGCTGGTAGTCAATGCCGGTGCCGCGAATAACAAGCCAGGGCCTGTGACAACTGACACACTCAACGTATCGTTATTCTCCCAATGGAGGTTTTAATGTCACGCGAACAAACCCTTCCGTCTACCGGCACCATAGCCGGCAGCGATGCCACCGAGGGCCTGAGCAAGCGCACGCTTGGCGTGCCGGCCCTCGTCTTCATGATCATTGCCGCATCCGCCCCGTTGACGGTGGTGGCAGGCGGCATTCCCAGCAACTTCGCGGTCACCGGAAACGTTGGCATTCCGCTCTCGTTCATCGTGCTCGGGGTCTGCCTGGCGCTCTTTGCCGTCGGTTACGCGGCCATGAGTTCACACATCCGCAACGCCGGGGCGTTTTACGCCTACATTGCCCAGGGGCTCAGCCGTGCCGCGGGCGTGGGCGCCGCATGGGTGGCGCTCATTTCCTACAACGCGATGCAGATCGGAATCTACGGCCTCTTCGGCTTTGCGTCGGCCTCCTTTGTCAATGCCAAGCTTGGGCTGAACGTCCCGTGGTGGCTGACCGCGCTCGTGGGCTTCGCCATTGTCGGCTGGCTGGGCATCAACAAGGTCGACCTGTCGGCCAAGATCATCGGCGTCCTTGTGGGGCTGGAATTCTTGGCGGTCATTGTGTTCGACATTGTCTCTTTTGCCGTCAGTCCGGAAGGCGCCAGCGGTGCCGGACTGGCGCCGTCGAACTTGTTCACAGCCGGCGTTGGGGCCGCCCTGGCCTTTAGCATGGCGGCGTTCATGGGCTTTGAGTCCGCCGCGATCTACAGCGAGGAGGCCAAGGATCCCACCCGGTCCATCGCCCGGGCAACGTACATTGCCGTCGGCATCATCGCACTCTTCTACGCCTTCTCCGGCTGGGCCATGACCGTCGGTACGGGCCCGAGCCAGATTGTGGCGATGTCCCAGGAGTTCGGCCCGGACCTGGCGTTCGTCTTCCTCTCCAGCCACGGCGCCGCGATCGTCTCCGACATTGCGCAGCTCCTGTTCATCACGAGCTTGCTGGCCGCCCTGATCGCCTTCCACAACGCGGTCGCCCGGTACGTGTTCTCGCTGGGCCGTGAAAGCGTGCTGCCGCGCGGCTTTGCCCGCGTCAACACCCGGCACGCCCCGGTTGCCGGCTCGCTGACCCAGTCCGTTCTGGCCCTGGCCATGCTGGCCGTGTTTGCCGTTGCCGGCATCGGCTCCGAGTTGGGCGAGATGTACCCGGTCCTGACTTTCTTCACGTGGCTGACCAACACGGCGGCCTTCGGCCTGGTGCTGCTCCTGGTCCTCATCTCGGTGGCGGCCATCGGCTACTTCCGCAGGCACGCTGCCGGGTATTCCCTGTGGACCAGGGTGATCGCGCCTGCCCTCGCTGCCCTGACGCTCGGCACGGTGTTCGTGCTGATCGTCGTCAACTTCAATGTCCTGATCGGCTCGGACGGCTTTTCCCCGCTGTCCTGGATCCTGCCGGCGCTGGTGGTGGTGCCCGGCATCGCCGGACTGCTGTGGGGACTTCGGTTGAAGAAGAAGCGTCCGGACATCTACCAGGGCATCGGCTTTGGCGGCGCCCCCGACACCTTCGTCAGTCCTTGACCTCGGTGTCCGGTCCCACCGGATCGGCCCGTCGCCTGGCCGGGTTGTTCAACGACTAGGCTGCGGCGGGTGCAGTCCGGGAGGAAGTCTGGTTTCTGAACCAGGAGGCCAGTTTCTTGCCCTTGCCCTTCCACCAACTGTCATCATCGCCGCCCTGGCGCCAGCGGAAAATCACCATGACCATCACAAAGACGCCGCCTGCGACGTTCAGCCAGGTCCCGCTGGCGGCATAAATCAACGCCGAGACTCCACTGATGACGATGGAAGGCCACGCCAGTGTCGTGAAGACCGTGTTTGCCACGTAGCGGCGGTGGGACCGCGGCACCGAAAGCGCACGAACCATGTCGAAGCAGACACACACGACCACAAGTGCCTGGCCCAGAGTCAGCAGGACCAAGCCTGGCAGGGATCCAGCGATGAGGGCCAAAGAACTAAGCCCGGAGTTCATGGCCTGCCCGCGATCAGTGCGGGACCACGCACCGATTTAACAGGCGCTGATGGATCGAAGGTTCGGTGGTTCAACATGCGGCGCCCCCGGCATCTGCCACTGTTCGAATTGCCAGCTCGACTGTCTGGCAACCTCAATTGAACAGCTTGGCCGACCGCCAGGTCCCGCGAGGAAGGTACTCGACTTTCCGGCTTCCTGCTACGTGCCGTGTTGAACGATCTACTCAGTTCCTCGTTTCGGAGCACTCGGCAGGCGGCCGAAAGCCCAGGGCGGAGTGATCAGTCCGGCGGGCCCGTCAGTCCTTGACCTCCGTATTCGGGTCATAGCCGCCGCCTTCCGCCGGCTCCACCCTCGCGATGGAGCCGGTGGCTGGTGCCGGCGGCGGCGTGAGAACGGAGGCATAGTCGTGCTGGCTCGAGTACGTCAGGAAACCCAGGTGCGCCTCGTAGCGGTCCAGGACGTCATCAATGATCTGCTGGTGGGTCACCCCCATCAGGTCGTACCCCTCCGAACCGGTCTGGGTGAACACCTCCACCCGGTAGTAGACGTCCGTTTCGCGGGACATGCGGCCGCCGAACATGGGCACCGGAGCCTCCAGGGCCTGGACCTCATAGTCGAAGTTGCGGTGCTCCGGGATGATGACCACCAGCCGGTGGCTGGAGATTCCGGTCTCTTCGTTCGGAATGCTCTCCAGCGTCGCCTGGTAGCCCTGCTTGGTGAATTCCTTGAGGACATCGGCCAGGGCGGGTTGGGCCACGCGCTCCATGAACAGGGCCACCTGCTTCTTGGAGGGATAAGAGCGCATTCCCGCCAGCCGCTGGCGCCAGCTGCGTTCGGGCACGAGGCCGCCGTGCGCGGCGGTCGCCTGGCGGCGCAGGACGTGGCCTTCGCGTTCGGCGCGCTCCATCCTCAGGGCCTTGGAGAAGGAGGCCATCACCAGGAACGCGATGATAGTCACCGGCAGCGCGAAGATGAGCGTGGCGTACTCCATGGTGGTCACGCCGCCGGCCACCAGCATCGCGATGGTCAGCAGCGCGGTCAGCACCGCCCAGAAAATTCGCAGCCACTTGGCGCCGTCCTGGGACGGGTCCGGGATCGAGGAGGAGAAGTTGGACATCACCATGGCGCCCGAGTTGGCGCTCGTGAGGTAGAACAGCAGGCCGGACAGGGTGCCCAGGCCGATCAGGAAACCGGCGCCGGGGAACATCTCCAGAAGCGCGTACCAGCCTTGTTCCGGACTGGCGATGGCCAGCTGCGCGAACTCCGAATTGCCGCTGAGGACTTCGTGCATGGCGCTGTTGCCGAAGATGCTCACGATCAGGAAGTCGCACAGCACCGGGGCGGTGATCGCGGCGATGACGAACTCGCGCAGCGTACGGCCGCGCGAGATGCGCGCCAGGAACAGGCCCACGAACGGGCCCCAGGCCATCCAGAAGGCCCAGAAGAACAGCGTCCAGCTGGCCATCCACTGCGAGCCGCCTGCCTCATAGGCAAAGGTCTGCAGGGTGCGGTCGGGGAGGGTGAAGATAAACCGGCCGATGTTCTCCACCAGGGAGTTGAGCAGGAAGGAGGTCTGGCCGGTGACCAGGATGTACAGCAGCATGGCGGCCGCGCTCCAGATGTTCAGTTCGGAGATCCAGCGGATCCCCTTGTCGACTCCGGAGGTGCACGCCGCGATGGTCATGACGACGGCGACGATCACCAGCGCGATCTGCAGGCCCAGGCCCTGCTGCAGGCCGAAAAGCAGGGCGAACCCGACGTTCAGCAGCACCACGCCGATGCCCATGGACGTGGCCACACCAAAGACCGTGCCCACCAGGGTGAGGATATCGATCGTGTCACCGATCCCGCCGCGGACCCGCTTGCCCAGCAGGGGATACAGCACCGCCCGGATGGACAGCGGCATGCCCCAGCGGTAGGCGAAGTAGCCCATGGCCATGCCGAGCAGCGCATACATTGCCCAGCCGGCGATGCCGTAGTGGAACATGGTCCAGACCACGGCGTCCTGGGCCGACGCCGGGCTCTGGCCCGGTCCCGACGGCGGGCTGATGTATTGGCTGATGGGCCCGGTGACGGAGAAGAAGAGCATGTCGATGCCGACGCCGGCGGCGAACAGCATGGCCACCCACGTGAAGAGCTTGTATTGCGGGCGGGAGTGGTCCGGGCCGAGCCGGACCGAGCCTTCCTTGGAAAAAGCGACCCAGAGAACGAAGACGATCACCACGGTGATGGTCAGGACGTAGAACCAGCCGACGTTCTGGGCGATCCACGCCACCACGGTCTTCATGGTCGCGGCGGCCCCTGCCGGCATGACCATGGCCCAGACGGAGAAGGCAATGATGACGCACGAGGAGATGATGAATACGCGCCAGTTCACTTTGGGCCGGAGGTCTTCGATCAGTTCAGCCGGGCCTCTGCTGAGCTCCTGGCTGGAGATCGGCGGACGGTTCTCGAAGTCGGGAACGTTGCTCCGTCGGTCCGTGCCGCCAAGCAGCGTCCGTTGGATCTGCGCTTTCGGGGGCCCGTCCACGGGACGGCGGGCGCTTACTTCTTCAGCCATGATGTCCTCCTCCGGTTGGCCGCATGGGCCGGCGTCAGGTTGTGGGGACGTCGGCGGCCCCGATCCGGAAGGAAAGGCAGCCGTGCACAAGGCGCACGCGGTGGCGCGCGGCCTGCCTAATCATGCTAGTCCATGGCCCTAATCCGGCCCCGGCCATGGCCCCGACAGGGCAGGCTTCAAGGCAGGAGCCTGCCGGCGCAGGACCCGGCCGGCGCGGGGCCTACTTGTCCAGGGCGCCCGGCCGCCACACCACGAGCGCCTGCGACCTGGCCCGGGGACGCTGGCCCCGGGCCAGCGTGACGACGTCGCCGGCCGCGCCCGCGGCGAAGATGCGGGAGTCCAGCGGTTGCCGGCGACGGCCGACTTCCTCGGTCAGCTCAGCCACCCGGTTCTGCAGCGCGGCAACCTGGTTTTCCAGCTGCAGGATCCGCTTGATGCCCTCCAGCGAGACGCCCTCCTGGGAGAGGCGCTGCACCTCGCGGAGCCGGTTCACGTCCCGTTGCGAGTACCGCCGGGACTTGCCGGGGGCGCGGCTGGGCGAGACGATGCCGAGCCGGTCATACTGGCGCAGCGTCTGCGGGTGCATGTCCGCCAGCTCCGCGGCGACGGAGATAACGAAGATCGGCTGGTCGAACTCGATGTCCACGGCGGGACTCCTAGAGCCGGGCCTTGGCTGCCAGGCCGTCGCGGACATCCTCGCCGGCGGTGGCCGCCGCGAAGGCCTTCACGGCATCCTCGGCGTCCTTGCTCAGCTTCTTCGGCACGGCGACGTCGATGGTGACCAGCAGGTCTCCGGTGGCCTTGGCGTGCTTGACGCCGCGTCCTTTGACGCGCAGGGTCCGGCCCGTGGGTGTGCCGGCCGGAACGCGGACCTTGACCTTCTCGCCGTCGATGGTCGGGACCTCGATGTCGGCGCCCAGGGCGGCCTCCGCGAACGTGACCGGGACGTGGATGCGCAGATTGTCGCCGTCGCGGGTGTAGAAGTCGTGCGGCTTCACGCCGACCGTGACCATGAGGTCGCCGTTGCCGGCCGGACCGTACTGGCCCTTGCCGCGGACGCGGACCTTTTGGCCGTCCTTGATGCCGGCCGGGATGCGGACGTCGATGACTTCGCCGTCCGGCTCACGCAGGCCGATGGTGGTGCCCCTGATGGATCCGGCGAAGGAAATGCTGGTCGACGCGGTGCGGTCGGCGCCCTTCTGGGGTGCGCGCTGGAAGGACTGGCCGCCGCCGAAGCCGCCGCCAAAAAGGTCGGCGAACTCGGGCGGGATGCCGCCGGAGGTGCTGTAGCCGCCGGAGTGGCGGCCGCTGCCGCCGGTGAAGAGGCCGCCGAAGAGATCTTCGAACCCTGCACCGCCACCGGCTCCTCCGGCGCCGCCGGGGGCAAAGCGGGCCCCGCCGCCCATCGCCCGGATGGCGTCGTACTGCTGGCGCTCGTCCGCATCGGACAGCACGGAGTAGGCCTCGGAGATGTCCTTGAACTTCTTCTCCGACGCGGTGTCCCCCGCGTTGGTGTCCGGGTGGTGCTTCCGCGCCAGCTTCCGGTACGCCTTCTTGATGTCAGCATCAGAAGCATCCTTGGCAACACCAAGGATCTTGTAGAAGTCCTTGTCCACCCAATCCTGGCTAGCCAATGGCGTTTCCTTTCAAAAGTCTTGCAGAGTGCGCTTCGCGGATGATGGGCCCCCGCCCCTTCGCGTGGTGGCTTGGTCCTGACGGACCAAGCCACCACGCTCCGGCAGGCCCGATGCCACTCCCGGGGCCCATCATCCGCTTCGCGCTGTTTGTCCACTCACTTTAGGCGAGCAACACGCTGGCGCGGAGGCCGGATAGGGGGCGGCGGTGTGGAGGGCACCGCGAAGCGGGCACCGCCCCCTATCCGGCGTAGCGCCGAAGGTACCTACGCCGGGACCGCCACGATGACCTGGGCTGCTCGGAGCACCCGGTCGCCGGCCCGGTAGCCGGAGCGCAGGACCTGGCTGACCGTGTCGGTTTCGACGTCCTGGCCGGGCTGCTGGATGAGGGCCTCGTGGATCGTGGGATCGAACTCCACGCCGGTCTCATCGATGCGCACCAGGCCGTACGTCTTCAGCGCGTTCTCCAGCTTCACGGCAATCGCGGCGAAGGGTCCGTCCGCGAGGTCGCCGTGCTGCCGGGCGGCGTCGACGTCGTCCAGCACCGGAAGCAGGGCGTTCAGGACGCCGATGACGGCCATCTCCCCTGCCACGGCGCGGTCACGTTCGACGCGCTTGCGGTAGTTGACGTACTCGGCCTGCAGGCGGCGGAGGTCGTCCTTCAGTTCCTCCGCCTCCCCGGCGCCGGCGCCCTGGGCCACCGATTCCGACGCCGGAACGTCGACGCTGTTGAGGATGTCCTCGGCCTGGGACAGTGCGTCCCCGGACTCCGGTTCCCCTGCCGCGGCGCGCTCCTGGTCGGGGTGGCGTGGCTGGCCGGTCTTCGGATCAACCTTGCGGTTGTCGTGGATCACCGGCTTCTGGCTGTCGTCCTGCCGCTGCTCGTCGCGGCGGTCCCCGGACGCGCTGTGCTCGTCTTCGTTACCGTGGTGCGGCATGGCTACTTCTTCTCGTCTTCGTCAACGATCTCGGCGTCGACGATGTCGTCGTCGGCAGCGGCCTGCTCGCCGGCCGGGGCACCCTGGGCACCTGCGGCGCCGTCTGCGGCGCCGGGCTGGGCGTAGATGGCCTCGCCGAGCTTGCTCTGGGAAGCCTGGAGCTTCTCAAACGCGGTCTTGACGGCGGCGTCGTCCGTGCCTTCGAGCGCTGCCTTGAGGGCGTCGACGTCGGCCTGAACCTCGGTCTTGACCTCTTCCGGCAGCTTGTCGGCGTTGTCGGCGATCAGCTTGTCCACGGAGTAGGCGAGCTGCTCGGCAGTGTTGCGGGTGTCGGCTGCCTCGCGGCGGGCCTTGTCCTCTGCTGCGTGCTCCTCGGCGTCCTTGACCATGCGGTCGATGTCTTCCTTGGAGAGGCTGGAACCGCCGGTGATGGTCATCGACTGTTCCTTGCCGGTGCCCTTGTCCTTCGCCGAGACGTGCACAATGCCGTTGGCATCGATGTCGAAGGTGACCTCAACCTGCGGGACGCCGCGCGGGGCCGGCGCGATGCCGGTCAGCTCGAACGTGCCCAGCGGCTTGTTGTCGCGGGTGAACTCGCGTTCGCCCTGGAAGACCTGGATCGCGACGGACGGCTGGTTGTCATCCGCCGTGGTGAAGGTCTCCGAGCGCTTGGTCGGGATGGCCGTGTTGCGTTCGATCAGGTGCGTCATGATGCCGCCCTTGGTTTCGATGCCGAGGGAGAGCGGCGTGACGTCGATCAGGAGGACGTCCTTGCGCTCGCCCTTCAGGACACCGGCCTGCAGTGCGGCGCCGACGGCGACGACCTCATCCGGGTTGACGCCCTTGTTCGGCTCCTTGCCCCCGGCGAGGTCCTTGACCAGGTCGTAGACGGCAGGCATGCGGGTGGACCCGCCGACCAGCACGATGTGGTCGATCTCGGACAGCTTGATGCCGGCTTCCTTGATGACGTCGTGGAACGGCTTCTTGGTGCGCTCCAGCAGGTCCTTGGTGAGGTCCTGGAACTTGGCGCGTGTCAGCTGCTCGTCCAGGTGCACGGGGCCGTCGGGGGTGACGGAGAGGTACTGGAGGGAGACGTTGGTGCTCGAGGACGAGGAGAGTTCCTTCTTGGCCTGCTCGGCCGCCTCACGCAGGCGCTGCAGGGCGATCTTGTCCTTGGACAGGTCGATGCCCTTGACCTTGAGCTGGTTCAGCAGGTAGTCGACAACGCGCTGGTCCCAGTCGTCGCCGCCGAGGCGGTTGTCGCCTGCGGTGGAGCGGACCTGGATGGTGGAGAAATTGTCTTCGTCCTTGCCAACCTCGAGGAGGGAGACGTCGAAGGTGCCGCCGCCGAGGTCGAAGACGAGGATGAGTTCGTCTTCCTTGCCCTTGTCCAGGCCGTAGGCCAGGGCGGCCGCGGTGGGCTCGTTGACGATGCGCAGGACCTTGAGGCCCGCGATTTCGCCAGCTTCCTTCGTGGCCTGGCGTTCGGCGTCGTTGAAGTACGCGGGAACGGTGATCACGGCGTCCGTGACCTTTTCACCCAGGTAGGACTCGGCGTCGTTCTTGAGCTTCATGAGGATACGGGCGGAGATTTCCTGCGCCGTGTACTTCTTGTCGTCAATGGCGACGGACCAGTCAGTGCCCATGTGGCGCTTGACGGAAGCGATGGTGCGGTCAATGTTGTTGACGGCCTGGCGCTTGGCGATTTCGCCGACCAGCACCTCGCCGGTCTTGGAGAATGCAACAACCGACGGCGTGGTGCGGCCACCCTCGGCGTTGGCAATAACGGTGGGCTCGCCACCTTCGAGAACGGAGACGACGGAGTTAGTGGTTCCGAGGTCAATACCTACTGCACGTGACATGTGTTGCGTCCTTACTTTCCGTGGAAACTTGCTGGCCCCGGCCATCGGGCGGGTGCCCGGCGACCGGGCCATACCCGGGGATCGAGCCCGTCGATTACGAGGCGCGCCCACCTATTGAGCGCTCTGCACTCAACTTTACAGACAGACGTCGTGATGTCAATCCAAAGTTGAGTCAAACGCGCTCAACTTGGTCCGATTGGTACTCATGCGGGGGCCAGGGTGGCCGTAACAGTCCTTATTTCTCGGGTTTTTCGGGTAGCGCATGGCCGTCAGGCAGTGGTTTCGCTCTGCGAGAACGGGCAGGTATCCGGTTGGGCGGAGGAGCTAGACCTCGTCGCGGCCGGCGTCGTCCCGGACGGTGCCATCTCGGCCCAGGTCGTCCCGGACCGTGCCGTCGCGGCCCACGGGCTCGTCGTCGGCCGTACCGGGTGTGCGGTGGCCGGTACGCCCGGCACCCGCATCACCGGCGGCGCCGTAATCGCCTTCGGGGTATTCGCCTTCCTCGACGGCGACGGCATCAGGGCCGGTAGCGCCCGCATCGCCGTAGTCACCTTCCGGGTAGTCCCCCGCTTCGGCGCCGACGGTTGAGCCGGTGGCCACGCCGGCGTTGCCGTAATCCCCCTCGGCGTACCCGCCCTCGGGAGCACCCGCCGGATTCTCCCCCGCAACGCCAGCGTTGCCGTAGTCGCCCTCGACGTACTGGCCGGCGTCACCCTCGGACGCCGGCTCGCCGGCGGCCGCCTGAATCGGCGCGGCGCCGTTAGCCGGGGCGCCGGTCTGCGCTGCTGTTTGATCAAACCTACTGTTTTCAGACATGTTTGGATCCCTCCTGCGAGCGATGGGCGCCCGCGTGGGCGCAGTCGCAGTCTATCGAGCGCCACGAGGCGGCAACAGGGGTCCGGGCGGGCACGCGGCCGCGGTAAATGCCGCGCCTAGGTTCGCAGCCCGGCCAGCCGGGCGAGCACGCCGAGGTGGTGCGCGAAGAGTTCGTCGCGCGCCACGAAAGCGTCCGGCCCGTACTGGCCGAAGACTTCGAAACTGATGGCGCCGAACAGCGAGGTCCAGACCAGCACACCCGACGCCAGCACCGGGTCGGGCACGGCCAGCCCCATCTCGCCGCGGATATTCGCCAGGTCCGCCGCGAGCAGTGCGGTCACGTCGACGTCGGCGGCGTGCGGGCCCGCTTCGGAGAGATTGCCGGCCCGCCAGGCACCGTCCAGGATGGCCACCAAGGCGACGACCACCCGCGTCCCGGGGCCGGTGGTCCGCTCCGCCGGCGCTTGATAGCCGGGCACCGGGCTGCCGAAGAGCAGCGCGTAGCTGGCCGGCTGCGCCAACGCCCAGTTCCGGACGGCGGCCCCCAGTGCCTCGAACCTCCCGGTGAAATCATTCTCCGGACGGGCCCCGACGGCGGCATCCACGGCATCGCCCAACTCGTTGTAGGCGTCGACCAGCAGCAGGGTCAGCAGCTCCTCACGGCTCTCCACATACCGGTAGACCGCAGAGGAGACGACGCCGAGGTCCCGGGCGACGGCGCGCAGGGACAGGGCGGCGGCCCCATGGAGTGCCAGATGTTCCCGGCCGATGCGAACAATGTCCTCGATGGTCCGCGCCCGGGCCCGCTCGCGGGGCGTGCGCAGGGCGGCTTCTGCGGCGGGGGCAGCGTCAGTCATGGGTCCAGCATCGCACAATGCAGAGCAGTGTCAACAATTGTGAGCACTGCTCTTGACTAGATGCGCGGCCGATGTGCAGACTGGAGAGAGCAGCGCTCTCAAAAAAATCCTCAGAGGGGAAGTCATGAACGATCTGTATGTAGTTACTGGAGCCGGGCCGGTTGGTTGGACCGTGGCAGAACGGCTGGCCGAGCAGGGCCACCGCGTCAGAATCTTGACGCGCTCGGGCAGTGGGCCGGAGCATCCCCTGGTGGAGCGGGTCCTGGCAGACGTCCAGGACCCCGCCGCCGTCGGAGCCGCCTTCTCCGGGGCCGCCGCCGTTTTCCACTGCATCCACGGCTCGTCCTATACGGCGGACGCGTGGCGGGCGGAGCTCCCCCGGGCAGAACAGACGGTGCTGGCCGCGGCCGGAGAGTCGGGCGCCGTCGTCGTCTTTCCCGAAAGCCTCTACTCCTACAGCGAGCCGGGACGCCCGATGACCGAGGCCGGTCCGCGAGAGGCCCGGGGCGGAAAGCGCGGGGTCCGCGCCGACCTGCTCCGGGCCAGGGCAGCCTCGGCCACCAGCACCGTCGCCATGGTGGCCGGCGATTTCTTTGGCCCACGGGTCAGGACCTCCCATGGCGGCGAGCGCATGGTCACGCCCGTCTTGGCCGGAAGGAAATTGTGGGTCATCGGCAGCGCCGACCAGCCGCACGCCTTCACTTATGTGCCCGATCTGGCGGCCGCAATGATCCATGCCGCGCAGTCGCCTCAGCTTTGGAACAAGGTATGGCACACACCCTCCCTGCCGGCCGTGACGCAGCGCCAGCTGGCAACGGCGTTCGCTGACGCTGCCGGCGCCGCAAAGCCCAAAATTGGGGCGGTGCCCGGCTGGGCGCTCCGGAGTCTGGGCCTGTTCTCACGCGATGCCCGGGAGGTGGCCGAGATGCTCTACCAGTTCGAAAAACCGTTCGTGATGGACTCCGCCGCAAGCCAGGCCGCCCTGGGGCTGCAACCGACGCCGCTCAAAGAAGCAGCCGCCGCCACCGTGGCCTGGTGGGGGGACCAGGGACGGTGACGACGGCTGCGGTCGTTGGCGGGGACAGGGTTCCGGTTAGCGGACCCCTGCCTCCGCGGATTCCGGCTCCACGGCAGCCGGCCGGGCAGTGGCGGCGTCGGTCTCAGGACGCCCCAGCTTGCTCGGCCACCAGATTCGCGGGCCGATGTCATACGCCAGAGCGGGCACCAGCAGCGAGCGGACCAGAATGGTGTCCAGCAGCACGCCGAAGGCCACGATGAACGCCAGCTGCACCAGGAACATGATGGGGATGACGCCCAGGGCCGCGAAGGTGGCGGCGAGCACCACACCGGCGGAGGTGATTACCCCGCCCGTGACGCCCAGTCCGCGCAGGATGCCGGGCCGGGTGCCGTGCTTGATGGATTCTTCCCGGACCCGGCTCATCAGGAAGATGTTGTAGTCCACCCCGAGGGCAACCAGGAAGACGAAGCCAAAGAGCGGAACGGTGGCATCGGCTCCCGGGAATCCGAAGATGTGGTTGAACACGAAGGCGGAGACGCCCATGGCGGCGCCGTAGGACAGCACCACGGAGAGGACCAGCAGGACCGGTGCCAGCACGGAGCGCAGCAGCAGCATCAGGATCACGAGGATCACCGCCAGGATCACCGGGATGATGGTGACGAGGTCACGCTGGGCGGTGGTGTTGGTGTCCAGGGCCGTCGCGGTCACGCCGCCAACCAGGGCGCCGTCGTCGATCTTCTTGAGTTCCTGGCGGAGGGACACCACCACGTTTTCGGCCTCGTTGGAGTCGGCGGCGAAGTTCAGCGTCGCGTTGATCAGGACCTTGCCGTCCCTGACGGCCGGGGCCGTTGGGGCGCCGGGCGCGCCGGTGATGATCGGCACGCTGCCCTCGGCCAGCAGATAGGCGTCGCCGACGCCGTCGGTCGTATTGGTTTTTGCCAACACGTCCTGGGCTTTCGCCTGGTCGGCGACGATCACGGCAGGGCTGCCGGAGCCGGCGTCGAAGTGCCGGGCCAGGGCGTCCTGGCCGTCGACGGCGTTGGAAGCCGTGAGGATGACGGCGGTCTGCGGCACGCCGTTGGCCTTGAGCTGCAGGATGCCGGCCGAGGCAACCAGGAGCAGCAACACGGAGGCGACCCAGACGGTCCGCGGCCGGCGGGAAACGAGCGACCCGGTGGCGCGCCACAGGCCCTTCTGGCCCTCGAGCCCGGTGACGAGTTCAGGCTCACGCTCAGTGTCCGGGAGCACCTTGGGGCGGAACGGCCAGAACGCGGCCCGGCCCAGCAGTGCCATCATCGCGGGCAGCAGGGTCAGGGCGGCGAAGAGCGAACACAGGATTCCCGCGGCCGCTACCGGGCCGAGTCCCTTGTTGGAGTTGAGGTCGGAGAACAGCAGGCACAGCAGGGCGATGATGACCGTGGCGCCGGAAGCCAGGATGGGTTCCCAGGATTTCTTCCACGCCGTCAGCGCGGCGGCCGTGCGGTTGGTGGTGTGCGTCAGGGCTTCGCGGAACCGGGCAACATAGAGCAGTGCGTAGTCCGTGGCGGCGCCGATCACCAGGATGGAGAGGATGCCCTGGCTTTGGCCGTTGAGCTGGATCCAGCCCAGCTTGGCCATGCCGAAGACGAGCAGGATGGCGGCACACAGCGCGAAGACCGACGTGAACAGCACGGCGATCGGCAGCAGCAGCGAGCGGTAGACAATCAGCAGGATCAGGAACACGGCACCGAGGGCGACGAGCAGCAGGATGCCGTCGATGCCGGCGAACGCGCTGACGAGGTCAGCGGTGAGGCCGGCGGGCCCCGTCACGAAGGTCCGCATTCCCTCCGGCGCGGACGCGGTCACCTCAGTCCGGAGTTCTTTGACGATGTCCTTGACTACGCCGGAGGAATCGATGGGGACCACGAACTGCACGGCCTTCGAATCCTGCGACGGAATGGGACCGATGACGGTGCTGCCGACCTTCAGGGCCTCCAGCTTGCCTTTAAGCGCGGCAGCCTGGCCCAACTGGGCCCGGGTGAAAGCCGAATCTCCCTCGATCACGATGACGGCCGGGATCTCCTTGGAGTCGCGGAACTTGGCCTGCCAGTCCTGCGCCGCCGTAGCCTCGGCACTGGCCGGCAGGAAGGACGCCTGGTCATTGGAGGAGACCTCGCTCAGCCGCCCGAAGGTGGGGCCGCCGACCCCGGCAATGGCCAGCCAGGCGACCACCAACACCACGGGGACCAGCCAACGCAGCCAGAACGGAACTCGGGTGGAGTGCTTGAGGTTGTCTTTCATGGCGTCCTTCGGGTGCGGCCTCGGAAGAGTAGAATTTAATCCATCATAGACTATCTCCATTGTGGAGATACCCACTGGAGATAAATTAATTTGCGGATGTTCTCCCGGCCCGATGCCGCCCAGCGCCTGTGGGAGGCCCTGAAGTAAACTCCGGAGGGCGCTGTGCGCCGGAAAGGTCCGCGCAGCGCGGGAAACAAGCAGGGCGGGAAACATTCACCAGGGAAGGAGTTCGGCCATGACAGCTGAAGCATCGGGCCGGCCGGGCGCCGCCGGACCACCGCCGCTGGTCCACCTGCTCCAGGAGTTCAGCCTCGAGGCCAACCGCTATGTCGACGCGGCGGGCGGGAGCAATCACATGCACCGCACGGATCTCAACGCACTGGCCGTGATCATGCAGCACACCGCGAAAAACCAGGTGGTCACCCCAGGCGTGCTCCGCAAGGAACTCCACCTCAGCTCGCCCGCCACGACGGCTCTCATCGACCGGCTGGACAAGTCCGGGCACGTGGTCCGGGAACGGCAGGGCACGGACCGCCGGCAGGTCCAGCTCCGGATGACCCCCAAGGCCTACCGCGACGGCGGCGCCATGTTCCGGCCGCTCGCCCAGCACATGGGGGCCGCGCTGCAGGGCTTCACGCCGGAGGAACTGGAGACCGCCACCCGGTTCATGACTGCCATGATCGAGGCGACGGTCCGCGCCGGTGAAGAAGCGGTGGGGCAGCCGGCACCGACCGACGCCGACCCGATCTAGAAACCGAGGGACTCCGACCCGGCCACCACGCCCGGATCGAATTCTGCACTGTTCACTGCTCGTCTGGGTCCGAGTGAGCGTACATGCGCATGCGCACCTCACGAGCGCCGGTCATATGCGCTTCTGCGATCTCGCGTGCTTTTGCGGCATCACGGGCCTCGATAGCGTCGAGCAGTGCCTCGTGTTCAGCGAGCACGGCTTTCCAACGGTCTTCGAATTCGAGGGTGGTTGTGGGGTAACGCACAAGATGCACGTTGAGCCGGTGAAGCAGATCCACAAGGGTGGGGCTGTGGCTGGCCGCCCAGATAGCTTCGTGGAATTGGCGGTTCGCCTGCGCTCGGTCGCCCGGATCTTCCCCCGCCGCAACCATAGCTGACTGAGTTGCACGCAGGCGGCGTCGGTCCAGCTCTGTCGCTCGCTCCGCTGCCGCCCGCGCCGCAGCTCCCTCCAGGGTGATGCGCACGTCGTAGATGTCGATGATCTCTTCGGGGCTCGTCTCACGTACCTGCACGCCACGCGGCAACCGTTCCACGAGACCTTCGATCTCGAGCCGGTGCAGCGCTTCGCGGATGGGCGTGCGGGACGTTCCGTAATCTGCGGCGAGCTTGTTCTCGCTCAGCGGTTCACCGGCTTTGATGCGCCCGCTGACGATGGCATCACGGATCGTATCGTAGACATTTGTCGACATCGCACACGCCCTCGAGTATCCCTATCGTCGTAAGCAGTTAGGGAATTAGGCTATCGCCCCGGCCCGACGTCCGAAGACCATTCCGGCGGCAAGACCCGAGCCGCCGGGGTAATTGCCGGAGAAGAGCCCCCCCAGCGCCTCACCGCAGACGAACAATCCCTGGATCGGTTCCCCGCTCTCGTCCAGTACCCGCCCTTCGAGGTCGCCTTTGAGGCCACCAAAAGTGAAGGTGATTCCGCAGGTGACGGGGTATGCGTAGAACGGTCCCGTCTCGATCGGCGAAGACCAGTTCGACTTCGGTGGATGCACGTTGGCTGCGCGGCCATCGAGCACCGTCGGATCAAATGGGATGTCGCGGTCGATGGAGGCGTTGAACGCATCTACCGTCGAGGCGAGCGCCGAAGGGTCCACGCCCATGGCTTCTGCCAGCTCACCAATGCTGTCGGCCCGGTGGACGGCGATTCCCGGCATGTCGTATTCCTCGGTGCGCAGCATCGGTCGCAGCGTTGCGTCAAAGATTTGCCACGAAATCGAGCCGGGCTGCCGGAGGATTTCCTTACCGTATTTGGCATAGGTGTAGTTGCGGAAGTCTGCTCCCTCGTCCAGGAAGCGCTCGCCATTGCGGTTGACGATGATGCCCAACGGGTAACTCTGTCGAGTCAGCCGGTTGGTCAGCTCGCGGTTCGACTCGTTGTCTTCGGCCCCGGCGTCCCACTGGACCGAGTGGCATGAGGACCAATCACCGCCCTTGGCTGCCCCGATCTTGATGGCCGCTTCGATCATGTCTCCGACGTTGTAGGGGGTTCCGCGAACTTTCGCGTTCTCCCAGCCCTCGCCGAGATGCTGCTGGCGCCATTCGGGGCTCGACTCGAAGCCACCCGAGGCGATAACAACGCTCTCGGCGCGCACTTCATGCTCGTCGCCCTCATCGTCGATTCCGCGGACGCCGACCACCTTGCCGCCTTCAACAATAAGGTCGGTAGCGCGAATGCCGTAACGGACTTCCGTTCCAAGCCGTGCTGCGACGTCGGCATGGTCGGCAATGAGCCCCTCGCCGCCTCCGACATTCCCGACATGCAGACCTCCCCAGAAGAGGTAGGAGCCGTCGGAACGCGAGTATGCCTGACGCTCGTACATCAGCCGGTACTTGAGGCCAAGGCCGTTGAGCCACCTCACTGCGTCCTGGGACTCGTTGACCAACACTTCTGCCATGGCAAGGTCCGTTTTCCCTTCAGTGACCTTGATCAGGTCAGAGAGGTACTCTTCGCTCGAGTAGGGCGGGACTTCGGTCACGTCGTGGCGGTTGTCCTGTTCCACGAAGTCCTTGAGGTCCTCGAGTCCGTCATGGGAGATGCGGGTAGCGCCGGCCGTGTAAAAACTGTTGCCGCCAGCCATGTCCTCACGGCCACGTTCCAGCAACACAACCTTGCGCCCGCGTTCAGCTGCAGCGTGGGCGGCCGCGAAGGCGGCGTTTCCACCGCCGACAACAATCACATCAAATTCAGTTGGGGTCGTCACAACCAGTTCCTTTCGGAGTTATTTGTCACCTTGGGCCAACATGCGTCCGCATCTAGCTCCGGAATTTTATTGTATACATATGTATACAAGTGAGTACTAAGATACTTCGGCGCGAGGAACACGTAGCCGGATGATGCGGGGATCATCGCTGAGTGGCTGATGTCGCTCTGGTACTCGTGGGTCATGTCCAGGAACGATCACGCCTTCTTCTCCGGCGAGCTCGAAGAGGATGTCGAAGGCCGCGTACATCAAGTCGAGCTGGTGCACGGCGCCGTAGGGGCGGTCTTCTTCGAAGTTGGCGTAGAAGTGCGAGGCATCCGAGGCCAGAACCAGAGGTCCCTCGGCTGTCTCGACGCGCATGACCTGGGTTCCGGCAGTATGTCCGCCGACGCGATGCACGGTGATCCCTGGGGCGATCTCGGCGTCGCCTTCCAGAAGTTCGACGCGTCCTTCGTCTACGAGTTTCCGCAGCGCCAGGAGGTCCTCATGGGGGCGGAGATGGACGTATGCCCCACGGCGCGAGTACGGGCCTTGCCAAAATTCGAGTTCGCTGGCCTGCACGAATATGCGCGCATTCGGATAGCAGGAAAGGTGGCCGGTGTGGTCGTAATGAAGGTGCGATAGCACGAGCACTGGAACGTCCGCCGGCGCAAATCCCAGTTTTTCCAGCAGTTCAACCGGCGAGCCCAGATAGGTGCGGGCCCCGCGGCGTTCGGCTTCTTCGCGGGTGAAGCCCGCATCGAAAACGTACGGCACCCCATCTTGCACGATGACCCAGGTGTAGTAGTCAATGGGCCAGCGGTCATGGCAGTCGCTGGCGTATCCATGGAAGTGCTCGCCCTTGAAGGACTCAGTGCGGTAGGCGTAACGCAGCGCGTAGGCGCCGTCAGAGGCGGTCATCGCTGGCCTCCCCGTAGGACAGCCCGCGTCCAGTCCATCCCTCCCAGAGCTTGGCAACCGCAGAGTAGTCTGCACGTCCCAAGCCCGCCCCGGAGGCAATGTCATAGACAGTTTGAGCAGCCTGGGTGGCGAACAGCGGCGTACCCGATCGCTGGGCCATCGCCAGCGCCAGTGTCGAGTCCTTGCGCGCGGCTTCCAGGGGCATGCCGCCCTCGAAGTCGGCGGACGCCATCCGCTGCATGATGCGGTGGTTCAGGGGCCGCTGCAGCCCTCCGTCTTCACGGTCGAGCATCGCGGCGATATCCTCAAGCGCGACGCCCTCAGCCCTGGCCATGGCAAACGCTTCGACCAGCACGACCATGACAGCATGGGCGACGCCGTTGTTGACTACCTTGGCGGCCATGCCCGCGCCCAGCGGGCCGAACCGCTGCACGCCGCCTCCCCCGATTGCTGCGAGCACGGGGGAGACACCCTCCAGGTCGTCGGCGTCCCCGCCGACAAGGAGGGTGGCTTTTCCTTGCTCCATTTGGGCCACACCGGAGAGCACCGCGGCGTCAACGACGCGTGCTCCTACGGGCTTGAGCAGCCGCTGCCATTCGCGGACATCATCCGGCAGGACCGTGCTTGTCTCCACCACGACGGTTCCGGGCGTCATGTGTGGCGCAAGTTGGGACAGGACGCTGCGGGAGATGGCGGGGTTAGGTAGGGACAACACCACCGTGGTGCTCGATCCAAGCTGCGCGAGGTCGTCTGTGGTCGTTATGCGGTAGCCCTCGGCCGCCAGCGCGCGGCGCTCGTTGGAGATATCGAAGGCCAGCACGTCGAAGCTGGCTGCGAGTCGAGTGGCGATGGGAAGTCCCATCTGGCCAAGACCTACGACTGCGATCTGGTCGCTCATGGTTCCTTCCTTAAGCCTTGATTGCAAATGGGTCGCGGATGTCGTCGGAAAGATCCATGAGGACGTTCTTGGTGCGCAAGTACTCATCGAGGGCTTCCAGGCCGCGTTCCCGCCCGTAGCCAGACTGCTTGACCCCTCCAAACGGGGCCTGGGCGGCGGAGTAGCGGTAGGTGTTGATCCATACGGTGCCGGCGACGAGGTCCCGGGCGACGCGATGGGCGCGCTGCACATTCTGTGTCCATATTCCCGATGCCAAACCGAAGTCCGTACTGTTCGCAATGGCGATGGCCTCCTCGTCGGTACGGAAGGTCGTAACGGCCAGCACCGGGCCGAAGACTTCCTCCTGCGCCAACCGTGATGCCGGATCCACGTCCACGAAGATTGTCGGTTCCACAAAGGCGCCGTCAGCCAGCTCCGGTGCTGCGGGTGTGCCACCGCCGGTGATCAGGCGGGATCCGTCGGCTTTGGCATCAGAGATCATCGCGAGAATGCGGTCTCGTTGCACGGTCGATGCAACGGGCCCCATCTGGGTGTCTGGATCCGCTGGATCTCCGAGCCGGATCGTCTGTGCGATTTCGGAGACGCGGCGGGTGAACTCATCGGCGATGGATTCGTGAACGAGGAGTCGGGAGCCCGCGATGCAGGTCTGTCCGCCGGCCGCGAATATTCCGGCAACCGCTCCCGGCACGGCACGGTCGAGGTTGGCGTCTTCGAAGACGATGTTGGCGCTTTTGCCCCCAAGCTCGAGTGTCACAGGCACAAGGACGTCCGCGGCCGCCCGGGCGATGGCTTGTCCCGTGGACACTGATCCGGTGAACGAGATCCGACCGACGCGGGGGTCCGTGGTAAGGGCGACGCCAGCATCGCGACCACCGGTGACAATATTGATGACCCCCTTCGGGAAGCCTGCCTCCTCGATAATGCCGGCAAGGCTCAGGGTTGTGAGGGGCGCGATTTCGCTGGGTTTTATGACCACCGTGCAACCCGCTGCGAGGGCAGGCGCTAGTTTGTTGGCCAACAACTGCATCGGAGAGTTCCAGGCCGTAATGAGAACCGCAACGCCGACAGGCTCCCGCCGCGTGTAGTCGAAGGTCTCCCAGGCGTCCAGGGGGATGGTGTGTCCATAGATCTTGTCGGCGGCGCCGGCGAAGAACCGGTAGTTACGCACAGTGAATTTCGCCTGAGTAGTCGTCTCACGCAGGAGCTTGCCGTTGTCGGCACTTTCCAGTCGGGCCAATGAATCGGCTTCCCGTTCAAGCAGATCGGCGAGCCTAAGCATAAGGCGGGCGCGCTCAGCGCCGCTGGTCGTTCGCCAGCTGTCGAATGCGGCTTCGGCCGCACTGATCGCTGCGGCAGCCTGTTCTGCCGTGGCGTCGGCGACTTCGGCGAGTACCTGACCCGTGAGGGGGCTGTAGACAGGGATCGTCCTGTCGACGTCGAGCTCGACCCGCCTGCCGTTAATGAGCATGCGGGTGTCGAGAATGGCTGTTTCAACCACAGTGATCTCCTATTTACTAAATCGCTGGATTGTGCCGGACTTGGTTCAGGACGTGAGACCGGAGCTCTGCGAACAGGTGGTTTTCTTTGGTGCCGATCTGATCCCTGTCATCACCGAGGCCGACGTCGATGGTCTCCAGCACGCGGGTCGGCCGGCCGCCCAGGACGACCACCCGATCGGCCATGTAGACCGCCTCGTCAATGTCGTGAGTCACCAGCACGATCGTGATGCCCAGTTCGCGGCGGAGCCGCAGGGTCAGGTCCTCCAAATCGAAGCGCGTCTGCGCATCAACCGAGCCGAAGGGCTCATCCATCAAGAGGATTGGTGCTTCGTAAGCCAAGCCCCTGGCGATGGCAACCCGTTGTTGCATTCCGCCGGACAATTGCCACGGGTATTTGTTCCCGGCATCACCCAAACCCACTGCTTCCAAGGCCTCCTGCGCACGATGGTCGCGCTCTGCTTTCGCCACCCCCTTACCCTGCAAGGGAAAGGTAACGTTCTCGGCGACGCGCATCCAGGGCATGAGGGATCCGCGGTAGTCCTGGAAGACCACAGCAATGTCCTCGATGGGCTTACTGACCGGCCGGTCGCCCAGACGGACCCGCCCTGATGTGGGTTCAAGCAACCCGGAGAGGCAGCGGAGGAGCGTGGTCTTGCCGGCTCCCGAGGGACCGACGAGACTCACCAGCTCCTGCGGGTGAACTTCGAGGGAAACATCACTCAGCACTTCGTGTGCGGTGCTTCCCTCTCCGTAGGTCTTTGAGAGTCCTTCGACATAAAGGGTGTCGCTTGTATGGTTTGACATGGTCAAACGCCTTTCCGTGTTGCCACAACTACTTCAGAGTCCTTGTCTGCGGTGAGCCTTGCCTTCGCATGCTCGCTGGCCGGGTTCCTCACCGGCGGTGCTGCTGCAGTTTCGGCGGCGGCCCTAGCCGGCCGCTTGCGCAGTCTGCGGCGCTCGACCTGGTAGTACCAGGCCAGGAGATAGCGTTCGACGGCGACGAAGCCCACTGAGATCAAATAGCCCAAGAGGCCAATGACGATCGTTCCGGCCCAGACGTCGGTGATTCGGTAGCTTTCTTGGCTCTGGAGGATATAAAAGCCGATTCCTCGGGTCGAGGAATACATTTCGCTGACCACCATCATGACGACGCCCAGGCCGATAGCGATCCGCATGCCGGTCATAATGGCGGGCAGCGTAGCGGGGAGGACCATGCGCATGAGGTATACGGGGTACGGGATCCGGTAGGCCTTCGCGACCTCAAGGAGCTGGGGATTGAGCCCGCGGACGCCGTCAATGGTGTTCAGCAGGATCGGCCAGAAGCATATGAAACCGATAAGGAACGCCTTGGGCTCCGGTCCGATGCCAAAGGCCATGATGACAACGGGAACCAAGGCGATCTGCGGCATTGACCTCATGAAGTCCAACAGCGGGGACACCGCGACACGGATGCGTCGGAGTGACCCCAGCACAATGCCGAACAGAATGCCGGCGATGCCAGCGACCACGAAACCAATGGTGAAGTTGATCATGGAGAACAGGATGTTCTCCCAAAGCGCCCCTTCGGTGGCCTGGAAGATGATCTTTTCGAAAATTTTGGACAGGGGTGGGAAGTAGAAGTTCTCCGAGGTCCCGGAGAGAACCCACCAGGCGGCGATGACCAGGGCTGGCAGCCACAACATTTTCCCGGCACCGAGCAAGATTTTTTGGATGTTCATGAGCCCGTTCCTCTCAACTTACGGTGGTTGGTGGTCGCCACCGCAGTAGGCGGCTTTCAACCGCTTGCGACAGTTTGCTGACGGCAAAACCCAGCGCACTGGCGGTGAGGATGTACGCAAACGCTACGGCCGATGCGCCATCCTGCTGCGCGCCGGCTATCCGCTGGCCGAGCCCCGGGATACCTCCGAGTATTTCCACGCCGATCGAAAGAAGGACGGCCATGGTAATGCCCAGTCGCAAGCCGGTCATGATCGAGGGAACGGCACTCGGTAAAGCAATGCGGGTGAGTTGCATACCTGCAGGAATCCGGAATGCTTTAGCCGTCTCGACGATGGCTGGGTCCACCCGCCGAGATCCGTAGAAGCTCTGAACAAAGATGGGGAACACGCAACCGACGGCGATGACGATCGTCTTTGTGGTGATGGTCGACCCATACGACAGGACAAATATGGGTAGCAGCGCAATGGCGGGGAAGGATCGCCCAAAATCGACCAGGATGCGGCTGGATCTTTCAAGGAAGGGCGAGAAGCCCACAACTACACCTACTGGAATCCCGACCGCGGCGGCCACGAGGAATCCCTGAAGCGCCCCCTGAAGGGTCTGCCACACTGCGGTCCAGTAACTGGAAGTCAGCATTCCCTTCACCAACTCCACCGATACCGCAGAGAAGGGCGGAAACGCATTCTCTGCGGCCAACCCCGACCTGGCGATCAACTCCCAGATCACCAGAAGGGCGAGGATTACGCCGATCTGGCTCCCCAGGACGGTCATTCTTTGCTGTCGCACTACTTCACCTCAATCTCTGAACGCTGCCTGCACTGCCTGGGTCAGGCAGTTTTGGCACCCTTCCAGATGATGTCGTCCATGGCCGGCGCCTTATCGATGAATCCGAAGTGCTTCAGCGCATCGGCCAGTTCCTGGACGCCCTGACGGTTGATCTGGTTGGAGAACGGGACCAGCCACACGTTTTGGATGTAGTCCTTGGGCAGCTTGGTCAAGTCACCCATCAGGCGGCGGCGATCATCCGGGTGGCTGTTGGCGTAGTCCTGGGCTTTGGCGTTGGCGTCCAGAAATTGTTCAACCACCTTGGGGCTTTCATTGGCGTACTGCTTGGACGCGGCCCAAACAATCTGCGGAATACCCTTAATCACTTCGCCCGCGGAAGGACCGATGACAGTGAATTGCTTCGACTGGGCCTGCCCATAGAAGTTGCTCCACAATGTCACGGCGTCCACTTGGCCCCCCTCGGCCGAGGAGAGCAGATTTGCCGCGGGAAGAGCAATGAACTTGACGGACTTCGGGTCCACGCCGGCCTTTTCCAGTGCCAGCATGGCGATAACGTGGATGGTGGCACCCAACGCGGGAACACCCACCGTCTTTCCGGCGAGGTCCTTGAGGCTCTTGATCGGCGAATTCGGCGGAACCATCAAGCCGTCTGCGGGCTTGAACCCTGCCGCACTGGTGTCCGGCGCGATTTGGACGGAACCAACGATTTGCACTGGAAGACCTTCAGCAGCGGCCCGGATCATCGCCGTGGCATCAATCTGGGCAAACTGCGCTTCCTTGTTCAACAGCGGAGGAACGCGCTGCGCTGAAGAGTCTGCGCCGATTTTGTCGTCAAGGGTGAGACCGTTCTCAGCCCAGATGCCCTTCTCTTTACCCAGCAGGATCCCTTCGAACTGCCCTCCGTTCGTGCGAAGGACGGTGAGGGAGGCCTTCTCGCCGCTAGCGGCATTCCCGGAGGACTGAGCTTGTCCGCCGGCACCGCAGGCGGCCAGCATGGCAGACGCTGCCATGGCAGCAACGAGGGTCGTAACTTTGCGTCGCGTGTATGTCTTCTTCGACATCGGTGGTCCTCCTGAGGTTTGAATCAAGGTTTGTAAGTTAGATCACACAAGATTGCATGCACTGAGAATGCTACATGAGCTGATTGCCCCTGCCAACGTTTTTCTTGCCTGTTCAGGCACGGGGTCAATGGGAAAACGGAAATGCTTTGAATCGGAGCTGAAAAATGGCGCGTCGTAGGGAATCGAGGCCAGATTGCGGCCAAAAATCGTTGAATTTACCATGTTTGTGACATGGCCAGGAGGGGAAGCAACCCGCAACAAGGCCCGCTGCCGCTAGAAGTCAGGCACGGTTCGTCCGATCCGGTCGCGGCTTCCACAAAGTTGCATGGAAGTTTTACGGAGAGAGCATCTGCCGGGTTCTCACGTCGCGTGCTTTACGCATGTGGGATGTGGCCATCAATTCGGCTGTGTCGGGATCGCTGGCCGCGATGGCCTCAATGATGGCCTGATGCTCAACCAGAACCTCATCGAGCCTGCCCGGTACATTGAAGGTAGTTTCACCGAACCGTCGTACAGCATTTTCCACCTGGACGAGGAAGCGTTCGAGATATGGATTTCTTGCTGCATCCCTAATAGCCCTGTGGAACCGGAGATTGATTTCGGACACGTCGCTGTCATCCCGCACCGCCTCGGCCATTTCCCGCTGGATGCCTATGAGTTCCTCCACGAGTCCAGGCGGGTTGCGTAGGGCTGCGAGCCGCGCGGCAAGCCCTTCCAGGCTGGTCCGCACCGAGTAAACAGCAAGGATCTCCTCGAACGTAATTGGCGCTACAACGGTGCCACGGTTGGCTACCCTTTGGGTCATGCCCTCGTCGGACAGGCGTCGCAGAGCCTCGCGGACCGGTGTTCGACTCACCTGCAGAGCTTCCGCCAGCTCGCCTTCGCGGAGCCATGTGTCCTGGTGCAGAAGTCCGGTCAGGATAGCTTCCCTGAGGGCATCCGTTACCGCATCCGTCGTGGATCCGCGACCGCTCTTCACGACCAAGCTGCGCAAATCGAGGTTTATGGACTCACCGCCCTTAGCCTTGGCGTGCTCCACTTCAATGCGTTCAGTGTCCATCATCGTCTCATTTTCGTGGCCGGCGCCCGCTCCGGGAACTTAGGAGGGCGCCGGACGGTATAGGGCCCCTCTTGGCTAGAGGGGTGGATAGTGGTCTGCAGTCACTACGGTGCTGACTGCCAGGTCGGATAGCTTTTGGAACCTCACTATATTTTCGCTTTCTTCCATGATCCCGGAGGTCAGGCAAACAAAGGTCAGTTCCCGGACGGGATCCACCCAATAGATGCTCGAACCAGCGCCGTAGTTACCGAAGGTTTGCGGAGCTGTGAGTGTTCCAAGGATAGAAGGATGGAGGCCCTCTCCCCGTAGGAAGAGTCCAAGACCTAGATTTGCCGGCATGACTTTCCATCCTCGACGTTCAGCCATCGGGATCCACCAATTGTTGGGCATGTCGCCAGTGTGGTTGCGTGTGGCGCGCTGCAAAATCGCATTCGACAGTATCCGGGTCTGTCCCAACGCTCCGCCGCGACGGAGCATCTCCGCGAAGCGCAACACATCCGAGGCAGTCGAAACGCCGCCTACCCAAGGCATCTCAGCTTCAGCATCCACAGCGTCATTGAGTGCTTCGATGTCACGGGGGCCAAGCCATCCTGACGGTTCGAAACGCGCCTTCAAGGGAACAAGGCGATCGCCGAGGTCCGGTCGCGCTCCAATCGCAGTGTCGCGCATCCCCAGAGGTTCAAAGATGTGGTCTTCAACAAGTTCACGGTATCGGCGTTCCGGGCCGAGAACGCGACGGGCCATCTCGCCCAGCAGTGCGTGATTGAACGCGGGGCTATATTCGATGGATTGACCGGGCTCCCCTATGGGACCGGCTTCGCAGATTGCCGAAATAACCTCAGACAGGTTGCCCAACCGATCGTATGGCAGTGGTTCAGGGGTAGCGGGCAGGCCCGCCCGGTGAGTGAGGAGGTCCATCACCGAGATCCTGTCGCGGATCTGGGACTGCCCCGGGTTTGCTTGACTCCTGACTTGTGAGGATTCGTTCCTTGCAGCAAGGATGTTCACATGCCGAAGCCTTTCCCCGCTGAGTTCCGCCGTGACGTGGTCGCCGTGGCACGCAAGCACGAAGCCCCGATCT
>JAPLAM010000049.1 GCA_026393275.1 Arthrobacter sp. | reverse complement strand
GGTGCCAGTCCAGTTCCCGGAGCTCGCCGTAGCCGGCGAACTGGCTGATGATGCCGCCGGCGAGGAACGGCACGAACATGCGCCGGCTCAGCCGTGCCCAGTGCGTGATTTCCGCCGTCGGGATCCCGAGCCGGGCGCGAAGGTCTTTCATGTCGAAGCCCTGGACGGAGCGCATGATCCATTCGGCCTGGTCGAACACCCACGCCGCCATGATGTTGGTGTAGGCGTTGTCATCCAGTCCGCCGCCCGGGTCGCCGGGGTTTCCGGTGTGGTACTCGTCCGGGCCCATGACGCCCCGGAGGTGGAACCGGTCGTCGGCGGCGTCGTGGTCAGCCATCGAGGCGAACAGGCGGGCGACGTCGACGATGAGTTCGGCGCCGTGTTGGGTCAGCCAGCCGCGGTCCTGGGTGGCTTCGAAGTACTGCCACGCGTTGTAGGCCACGGCCAGTCCCACGTGCCGCTGTAAGTGCGAGTGGTCCGGTATCCAGTGCCCGGACAGCTTGTTGTAGAGCAGCTTGGGGGTCTGCTCGGTGCCGTCGCTGCCGCTTTGCCACGGGAACAGGGCGCCGCGCAGTCCGGCCGCCCGGGCGGCGTCACGGGCCGGGCCGAGCCGCCGCCAGCGGTAGTCGATGAGTTCCCGGGCGAGTGCGGGCAGCCGGGAGTTCAGCACGGGGAGGACGAACAGCTCGTCCCAGAAGACGTGCCCGCGGTAACCCTCGCCATGCAGTCCACGTGCCGGGACGCCCGCGTCGAGCTCGGCGGTGTGCGCCGTCAGGGTCTGCAGCAGGTGGAAGACGTGCAGGTTCAGGATCAGCTGGGCCTGCGAGGGGGCATCGGATTCGATGATGAACGGCGCCAGCAGCAGCGACCAGGCGTTCTGGTGCTCGGCGAGCAGGGCCTCGAAGCCGCCCGAGCGGGCCAGCACTGCCTCCGCACCCGTCAACGGCGAGGAGATCGCGTGGTCCCGGGAGCTGGCGACCGTCACCGTCTTGGTCACCGTCACCGCGGCCCCGTCCCCGGCCGGCAGCTCGAAGCGGTGCGTGTACAGGCCGTCCAGCTGTTCAAAGGTGGAATTGGCCGGTCCGGATGCGTCGGTCCGGATGGCCAGGGCGATGCCGATCCGGCTCTGGCTGGTCTGCACCTGCACGCTCAGTCCGACGGCGCCGCGATCGGCTGCGTTCTGCCCACCGGCGGCCTCCGTCACCTCCACCGCCGCTAGGTGCCGTTTGCTCAGCAGCGCGTCCGCCGGGACGTTGGAGTTCGTCACCGCCGTGTCGCAGCCGCTGCGGACACTGATACTGCCGCTCCAGCCGTCCGCGGTGAGCACGGTCTCCAGGGCGGCGAGGTGCGGCTCGGCCATCGAGACGACGCGGCGCTGCACGAGCCGCAGCCGCCGCCCGTCGACGTCCTCCAGCAGCGCTTCCCGGGTGAGCAGGGCGCGTTTGAGGTCCAGGGTGCGGCGCTCCCGGCGGAGCAGCAGGCCTCCTTCGGACCACCAGGCGCCGTCTTCGATGCGCACGTCCAGGTGCAGCCAGTCCGGGATGTTGACCATGTGCTCGTCCACTGTCCGCTGGCCCTGCACGACGCTGGCCAGCCGGTTGTAGACGCCCGCCAGGTAGCTTCCGGGGTAGTGGATTGCGCCGCCGCGGTGTTCGGGGGCTGCACCCCGCGTGGCCATGTAGCCGTTGCCGAGTGTGGTCAAGGCCTCTCGGTGCCCCTCGTGCGCCGGATCGAAGCCTTCATAGACCAGGAGCCAGGGGTCCGTGACAACCAGGCCGATGTCCAGCTCGCTGACGTCTTCCACCACAATGTCGGCACCGGCAGCTTCCAGCTCGGCCCGCCGGCCGGTCCGGTCGATGCCCACCACCAGCCCGAAACCGCCCCGGCGTGCCGCTTCCACCCCGGCGACGGCCGCCTCGATAACCATGGCCCGCCTGGGCGGGATGTCGAGCCGATGTACCGCCGCCAGGGCCGGGGATGGCGTGCCGGCGTCGCCGCGGTGCCCCGGCTTCCCGCCGGCACCCTGGTCGAAGAATCCGTCCAGGCCGGCGGCGGCGAGGAGCTCGCCCGCGTTGGGGGCGGACGTGGCGAGCAGCACCGGGATCCGGCCGGCCCTGAGCCGTTCGAGCAGGGCCACGGTGCTTTGGAAGGCCCTCGGCGGCCGGCCCCGCAGCAGCTGCCCGAAGAGTTCGTCCTGGCGTTTCCCGAGTCCGAACGCCGTCCAGTCGCCCGGTCCGTCCGCGGGCGAACCCACCGGGAGCGCAACCCCGCGCGAGGCCAGGAAGCCCGAAACGCCGTCGGCAGGAGCCCTGCCCTCGATGAAGTCCGCGTATTCGGCATCCGTGAGCCCGTCGCGGCGGCCGCGCGCCGGCAGCCGGCGGTCCCGGAAGACATCATCGACCAAGCGCTTCCACGCGGCGGCACGGACGTCCGCGGTGTCGAGCAGCACCCCGTCCAGTTCGAACACCACCGCGTCGACGGGTGCCAGTGCGGCGGCAACTGTGGGCGACTCCGTCATGGGTTATTCGTACCAGCCCCGGGAGGCCGGCAACAGTGGCGGGCGACCGGGTGACCGGCCATCAGCCGAGCAGCGCGTCGAGGGTGGTGAACGCGTATCCGGCCTGGCGGATCCGGTCGATGAGCTGAGGGAGGGCGTCGGCGTCCAGGGTGCTGCCGTCGTCCGGGTTGGAGCCAACGTGCATCAGGACGATCTCCCCCGGCTGCAGTCCGGCCACGGCCCGGTCGGCGACGAATTGGGCCGTGATGCCGCCGCTGGTTCCCTTCCAACCCAAGGTGTCCACCGTCCAGCGGACCGGCACGTAGCCCAGGGCATTCACGGCGGCGATGGTCCGCGCATCCCGCTCGCCGAAGGGAAAGCGGAATAGCGGGCGGGAATCCGCACCTGCGGCGGTAATTGCTGCCTGCGCCCCGGCTAGCTGCTGGGCGATTTGGGCGTCGGAGAGAGCGGTGAACCCGGGGTGCGTCATCGAGTGGTTGCCAACCCGGTGACCGGCGGCAACTATTGCGGCGACACCAGCAGGGTTGGTGCCCGCCCAGGTCCCGGTGAGGAAGAACGTCGCCCGCACTCCGGCCGCTCCGAGGGTCTGCAGAATGCTGGGCAGGCCGGCCGAGTTGGCGCCGGCGTCGAAAGTCAGGGCAACCGTGCGGCCGGCGTTCGGGATGACCTCGACGTCGGCGCCCCGGAGCGCCGCCGGGAACGGGTCCGCCGGCGGCGCAGGGGGCGGCGGTGGAGCGTCCGTAACCGGGACTTCCGCGCTCGACGGCGGGGCTTCCGCACTCGGCGGTGGAGCGCTCGACGGCGGAGGTGACGGTGGCGTCTGCGTCTGCGTCGGCGTCTGCGTTGGACCGGGCGAAGGACTCTGCGGCCGGGCCGAAGGGCTCCCCGTGCCGGAAGCCACCCGCGGCGCAGCATCCCGGGGCCCCGCGCCGAGGATCACGGCCGCCACCACCGCCGCGGCCAGCAACAGCAGCGCGGCCAGCACCGCAACCACCCGGCGGCGGCCGGCGAGGATCGACCACATGCTTCACCTTGGCCCCGGCTGCACCAGCAAGGGTAGGGCTGAACGGCCCGCAGCTTGGGCGGAGTGGTCGCAGTAGGATGCAAGTAGCCGCAGACGCCGGGTCTTGCGCGGAGCACGAGGCGGGACAACCGTGAAAATTGCCTTCCGGTATCCGCTGGTGGCGGGCACTGTCGTGGCCCTTTTAGCCGTGGTGTTGCTGCTGGTCTCCGGCCAGGAAGGGATCGCGCGGACCGCCGCGAGCATCTACGCGCTGGCCGTGGCGGCCTACCTCGGCGTCGGCATGGTCCGCCGGCTGCTCCGCGGCCAGTGGGGAATCGATATCCTGGCCGTCACGGCCATCATCAGCACCGTGCTGGTGGGTGAATTCATCGCTTCGATGATCATCGTGCTCATGATGGCCGGCGGCACCGCGCTGGAGGACTACGCCGCGGGCCGGGCCAAAGGTGAACTGACGGCCCTGCTGGAGCGCGTCCCGCAGACCGCCCACCGGGAACGCGCCGGCACCGCCGCAAACGGCCGGTCCGACGGAGCCTCCGCAGACAGGACTCCCGCCGCCGGCGCCGGAACCGCCGGAACCCAAATCGATGGCCAGCACGAGGACGTCCCCGCCGTCGACGTCGAAGTCGGCGACATCCTCCTGGTACGGCCCGGCGAAGTGGTACCGCTGGACGGGGTGCTGCTCTCCCCGTCAGGGACCTTCGATGAATCGTCGCTCACCGGCGAAAGCCTGCCGGTGGAGCGCGCCGCCGGCGAAGGCCTGATGAGCGGGTCGCTGAACGGCCAGGCCGCCATCCGGATGCGGGTCACGGCGCTGATGGAAAACTCCCAGTACAGCCGGATCGTCGCCCTGGTTAAGGAGGCGTCCGAGAGCAAGGCACCCATGGTCCGGCTGGCCGACCGCTACGCCGTCCCGTTCACCGCCCTCGCCTACCTGCTGGGCGCCGTCGGCTGGATCGTCAGCGGCAGCCCGGCCCGTTTCGCCGAGGTACTGGTGGTCGCCACCCCCTGCCCGCTGCTGATCGCCGCGCCGGTCGCCTTCCTGGGCGGCATGAGCCGCGCCGCCCGCGGCGGCATCATCGTCAAGTACGCCGGCGTGCTGGAACTGCTGGGCCGGATCAAGACCGCCGCCTTCGACAAGACCGGAACCCTCACCTACGGCCGGCCGGCCCTGGTGGAGGTCCGGGTCACCGGCACCCTGGCCGAGGACGAGGTGCTGCGCTGGGCGGCCTCCGCGGAGCAGTACTCCTCCCACGTACTCGCCGCCTCCGTGATGGACGCGGCACGCTCCCGGGCGCTGGGATTCGAGAACGCCTCCGGGGCCACCGAATACGCCACCCACGGGGTCCGTGCCAGCTTCGGCGGCCGGGACGTGGTGGTGGGCAAGCCCACCTTCGTGGCCGAATCAGCCGCCGGCGTGGAGGAGACGGAGCTGGCGAGCGGCGAGCTGGCCATCTACGTGGGGGTGGGCACGGAATACGTCGGCTGCCTCGTGATGAGTGATCCGATCCGCGCCGAGGCGCGCCGGACCCTGGCCGAGCTCCGCGCCCTGGGTGTCACGGAGACCGTGATGCTGACCGGAGACGCCCAGGCCACCGCCGAGCACATCGCGGAGGCCGCCGGTGTCACCGATGTCCGGGCTGAATGCCTGCCGCCGGACAAGGTGGACGCAGTGCGGTCGCTGCCGCTCCGGCCGGTCCTGATGGTGGGCGACGGCGTCAACGACGCCCCGGTCCTGGCCGTCGCCGACGTCGGGATCGCCATGGGCGCGCGGGGCTCGACGGCGGCCGGCGAGTCCGCCGACGTCGTGATCATCCTGGACGACCTGTCCAAGGTGGCCTCGGCCGTGCGGATAAGCCAGCGGACCGTGAAGGTGGCGCTGCAGAGCATTTGGATCGGGATCGCCCTGAGCGTGGCGCTGATGGTGGCGGCGGCGGCCGGCTACGTTCCCGCCATCGCCGGCGCCTTGTCCCAGGAACTGGTGGACCTGGCCACCATCCTGAACGCGTTGCGGGCCCTCAGCTCCGGGCGGCGGCCCCCGGTCCCGGGCGCGGAGGGCGGCCGGGCTACCCCGCGGACGCCAGCTTCTCGGCTGCCGCGATCCGCGGGACGGTCCTGAGGTAGCTGTCCGGGTTCAGCGAGATCGAATCGATGCCCTCGCCCACCAGAAACGCCGCAAACTCCGGGTGGTTGCTGGGGCCCTGGCCGCAGATGCCGATCTTGATCCCGGCCGCGTGCGCCTTCCGGATCGCCTCGCTGATCATCGCCATGACGGCCTCGTCGCGCTCGTCGAACAGCGCCGCCAGCTGCGCCGAATCCCGGTCCACACCGAGGACCAGCTGGGTGAGGTCGTTCGAGCCGATCGAGAAGCCGTCGAAGCGGGACGCGAACTGCTCGGCCAGGACCACGTTGGACGGGATCTCGCACATCATGTAGACCTGCAGGCCGTGCTCGCCGCGGACCAGACCGTTCGCCGCCATCACCGCCAGCACCTTGTCCGCCTCCTGCGGCGTACG
>JAPLAM010000025.1 GCA_026393275.1 Arthrobacter sp. | reverse complement strand
GGACCGCAGCCGGAAGGAAGCCGCCGACGACGTCCGGCCCGGCGGGGTCCGGGCCGGCGGGGTCCGGGCCGGCGATGACGGCTACCGCAAGACCGGGGAGTTCCTGCGGGACCGGCTTCAGATCACCGCCGCGGAGGCGCACCGCCGGCTCTCCCTGGCCCGGACCGTGCTCCCGCGCACCGGATTCACCGGTGAGCCGCTGCCGCCGCTGCATGAGGAACTCGCCGCGGCCCTCGCCGCCGGGACCGTCCCGTCCCGGTCCGCGACAATCATCACCCTGGCCCTGGACCGGGTCCGGCCACTGTGCGATGCGGAGGCCCGGGCCCGGATGGAACACGCCCTGACCCGCACCGCCATCGAACACGACCCGGACTTCCTGGCCCGGATCGCCCGGCGCTGGACCGACGCGATCGACCAGGACGGCGCCGAACCCGCCGAGGAGGTCCTGCGCCAACTCCAGGGCGCGTTCCTCCGCCGGCCCCGCCACGGCCTGCAACACCTCGAAATCTTCGCCACCACCGAACAATTCGAACACCTGGTCACCGTGATGAACACCGGCACCAACCCCCGCACCATCACCCCCGGTGGGGCCGGCACCGTGCCACCGGCCGGCGCCGGAAGCAGCGATCGCACAAACGACTCCGTCGGCGCGCAGGCGGCGTCCCTGGACTGGCGGTCACGCCCGCAAAGACTCCTCGACGGCCTGATCGGGGCCTGCAAGGTCGCCCTGGCCTCCGGCGGGCTGCCCGCCACCGGCGGCTCCCGGCCCCAAATCATGGTCACCATCGACTACCGCGACCTCCTGGCACGCCTCAGCCGCGACGACGGCGCCTACCTGGAGGCAACGGGCGGAACCGGCGAAGGAGAAGGCGTCCGCTGGCCCGGCCCGTTCGGCTTCACCGGCACCGGACCCCTTGGCTTCACCGGCACCGGCACCGGGACGCTGGCGTTCACCGGGCCGGTCACCGCGGCCACCATCCGCAAAATCGCCTGCGACGCCGACATCATCCCCGTCCTGCTCGGCAGCCAAGGCCGGATCCTGGACATCGGCCGCACCACCCGCATCTTCCCGCCGCACATCCGCAAGGCCATCACCGCCCGCGACCAAGGCTGCGCATTCCCCGGCTGCACCATCCCCGCCCCCTGGTGCGAAGCCCACCACATCGACTACTGGTCCCGCGCCGGCACCACGAGCACGGACAACGGAGTCCTGCTTTGTTCCCACCATCACCACCTGATCCACAAAGAACACTGGACCATCCAGCCCCGCGCCGGCATCCCCTGGTTCATCCCGCCACCCCACCTCGACCCACCACAGCAACCCAGACGAAACCACTACTTCCGATCGTGAGTGTTGGTGTCCACTGGGAATCAGCCGGTCTGGAAGGGGAGCGGGGTGCCCGCCGGGAACTGGACGGCGCTTTGGTCCGGCGTCATCGTGAACCATTCGCCGTTCTGGTCGGTAAGGAAGATGAGTTTCCGGCCGCCGTCGTCGAGCGGGTCCCCGTCGGGGTAAGTCTTTCCGCAGGTTACCGGCATGGAAGCGATGCGGGCGGTACCGTGCCCGAGACCGCCCTTGAGGACCTGCTCGACTTCCACCACATGCACATTGGCTTGGTAGCCGTAGCTGCGGGCCTCGCCGTCCCGCTTCAGCGGCTTGCCGATGAGCACGGCGCTGGCATGGTCGAAACGCTGTTGCATCGTCTCGAAGCTGACCCAGTCAACGCAGACGTCCGAGCGAACGGCGCCCGGCACCAGCCAGCACCCGCCAAGCAGCACGCAGCAAAGGACGCCCATCATCGATGCCGCCACTAGTCTGCGCATGCTCAGACCATAGCTGCAGCAGGGAAGGAGATCCACGAAAAGCAGTCGATTGAAGCGCGGCTTCACCGCCGCGGTCGGCAGGAGCCGCTGAAGTCAGCGGCTCGGCACGCAAAACTCGCTACGAGCCGAAGGTGGCGAAGGCGGGCATCGGACCGATATGGCATGCTGATGTGCGTGCACCCCTGGAACCCGACCGCCGCCCCCTCGCGGGTCCTCTTCTATGGCGTCACCGGAAGCGGCAAATCCTCCGCGGCCAGTGCTTATGCCTGCCGGACGGGGCTCCCGGAGTTCTCCGCAGACGACGACGTTGGCTGGCTCCCGGGGTGGCGGCAACCGAGCACAGCCGAGCAGCGGGAGCTCGCGGCGCGGATCGCGGGCCAGGATCAGTGGGTCCTCGACAGCGCCTACGGAGTGTGGCGTGACCTCGTGGTTCCCCGCGCGGAATTGATCGTAGGGCTGGACTATCCACGGTGGCTTTCGCTGCTGCGGCTGATCCGCCGCTCAGTCCGGCGGGTGATCGCGCGGGAAGAAGTCTGCAACGGCAACCGGGAATCGTTCAAACGACTCTTCGCCCGCGACTCGATCATTGGATGGCATTTCCGCTCGTTCAGCCGAAAGCGTCAGGTGATGCGCGCACTGCGAAAAGCTCCCGGCAACGCGGAGGTCCTGCTCTTCCGTCATCCCCGCGAACTCGAGGCGTGGCTCGAGGGGCTCCCGGAAGTGGATCCCCAACCCGCCCGGTAGCGCGGCGTGCGTTACCGGCGGGTCCACGCCGGCGTCACCGGATCGGCCGGCCCTCGGCGTCTACCCGGAAGTCCGCGATCACGAGGTTCGTGGACGTGTCGATGATGACTACGGAGTGATCCGGCCAGGTTGGGTCCGGCGCCACGGTGTACTTCACGTCCGAGAGTTTAGTGGGCCGCCCCGCATCGTTGATCCCGCGGTTGAAGGCGTCCACCACCTGGTTCGTCTCGGTGTTGACGGCGACAGTCTCCTGCGGGAGCGCCACGCTGGCACCGGAGGTTGGCGTGGCGTTCCACCAGCCTTCGTATCCGCCAACGGGGCCGTCGAGTCGGGACGCCGCGGACTGCTGGGACTGCTCCAATGGCGTACCGGCGCGGGGCTGGGCCGCGCAGGCGCCCAGCGGCCCAGCCGTGACAAGGGCCAGCGCGACGGCGGCCAAGAGCCTGTTCTTCAAAGTGTCCCCCAACAGTGAGTCGAATTACCGCCGACTCTAGCAGTGCCGCCGGACCCGACGACGGCCGCCGGGCACGCCGTCAGCCCCCGACCTATTTCTTCCCGAAAAGTCCGCCCAACAGGCCGCCGAGTCCGCCCTCGTTCTTCCTCGTCTCCTCCTGTGCCTCTTGCGGTGCGTCCTCCTGCTGCTGGCCGGGGAGGTTGACGTTGATCAGCTCGCCCGGAAGGGGCCCGCCGTCGGACGGCTGCCCTTGCCCTGCAGCCTGGGGCTGAAGCTCCGGCCCCGCGGAGTTGTCTACGCGGTCATCTGCGGGATTGACGGCCTCCGGGGAAGCGGCCTCATTTGCCGTGCGCTGCTGACCGCCGCCCAGCAGACCCCCGAGGATGCCGCCCAAGCCCCCCAGACCGCCGGCACCACCCGCGCCACCACCGAGAATTCCGCCGAGAATGCCACCCAGGTCAATGCCGCCGGACCCGGCCTGGGCGCCGGCCTGCCCCCCGCCCATGCCCCCGCTGCCGCCGCCCGCCTGGCCGCGGCCGCCCAGGACCTTGTTGGCGAGGTAGGACATGACGATCGGTGCCAGCAGGGGAAGGAGCTTGCGGACCAAGTCCCCGCCCACCCCGCCGAGCTGAGCTGTGCCCGCCAGTTGGTGAGCCACCTGGTCCTGCTGGCCGCCGAAGACATGGTTCACGATCTTCTCGCCGTCGGCGGTGTCCACCTGGGCGGCGTCCACGCCGCCGTCGAACAGGTCGTTCCGGTGCTGGCCGAGTGCGGACTCCAGGGAAGCCGCGCCTTCGGGCGCCTGGGCGTTGTTGTGGAGCCCGGCGAGCAGCGTGGGCACCGCCGCCTCCACCGCGGTCTGGGCGGTCTGCCGGTCCGTTCCGAGCATGCCGGCAATCTGGTCGACCGGGATCTGCCCGAGGATGTCCTGGAGTTCAGTCATGTCGTTCTCCTTCGGCCGCGGGCCTGCCCGCGGGCATTGTTGGCGGCGACGGCCGCGTTGCCGTCGCTGGACTGCTGCCTTTGCATCGTAGCGCCGGGGCGCAGGAGCCGGAAGTGGTCCGCCGAGGGCGACGGCCGCCGTCCATGGGCTGGGTTGATTGCGGGTAATCTTAGAGAGTTCCGGAGCCGGCCCGACCCCTCCGGAGGAGTTCACGGCAGGCAGCAAAAGGCGAGGTAGATGGTCCACATCTGGAACGATTTGTCCGAGGTCCCGGCTGGCTTCGGCCCGTCCGTGGTCACAATCGGCAACTTCGACGGCGTGCACCGCGGCCACCAGCAGGTGCTCTCGCAACTCATCCGCACCGCCCGCCTGAACCAGGCGCGCTCCGTCGCGATCACCTTCGACCCGCACCCGGCGCAAGTGCACCGCCCCGAATCCGCCCCCGAGCTGATCATGGGTCTGGAGGACAAGCTCGCTGCCCTCGGCGAACTGGGCCTGGATGCCGTCCTGGTGATGAAGTATTCGCTCGAACTGGCCAGCCTCACGCCGGAGGAGTTCGTTTCCTCCGTGCTCGTCGACGCGCTCAAGGCCAGCCACGTGGTGATCGGCCACGACACCCGCTTCGGCCGCGGCAACTCCGGGGACCTGGAGACCATGAAGGAGTTGGGGGAGAAGCTCGGCTTCGAGGTGCAAGTCATCAGTGAGTTCGGTTCCGAAGGCTATCCGGTGCATCAAGCCCGCGACGGCGGCCCGAGCGACCGCCGTTGTTCCTCGTCCTGGGTGCGGGAAGCGCTGCGGCAGGGCGACGTCGCCACCGCCGCCGCCGTCCTGGGGCGGCCGCACCGGATGCGCGGCGAGGTGGTCCACGGCGCTGCCCGCGGCCGAGACCTCGGTTTCCCCACCGCCAACCTTTCCGCCACCGCCAGCGGTTACATCCCGGCGGACGGCATTTACGCCGGCTGGCTGGTGGACCAGGCCGGCACCCGGTGGCCGGCGGCCATTTCGGTCGGCTCCAACCCGACCTTCGACGGCGTCAGCCGGCAGGTCGAGGCCCACGTCATCGACCGCCCGGAAGAGGCCGTCGAAGACTTCGACCTCTACGGCCAGAGCGTGGTGGTCGAGTTTGTGGCCCGTTTGCGCGGCATGGTCGCGTACCGTGGCCCTGAGGCGCTCGTCGAGCAGATGCGCCTGGACGTTGTCCAGGCGCACGGCCTCCTGTTCGCCCGCTAGCCCCAGGAAGGCAAGAGACGTGACGATCGAGAAAAACACGCGCGAGCTGGACCAGGACATCGTCCGCGATTTCAGCTCCCGGATGAGCTACGCCTCCTACCTGCAATTGCCGGTGCTGCTCAGCGCCCAGCAGCCGGTCAGCACACCGGAACACCACGACGAACTGCTGTTCATCGTCCAGCACCAGACCACGGAACTGTGGCTCAAGCTGATGCTGCACGAGCTCCGCAGCGCCGCCGGCTGGCTCCGCACCGACGATCTCGGCTCCGCGCTCAAGGCCATCGCCCGGGTCAAACACATCCAGAAGACCCTCACCGAGCAATGGTCGGTGCTGGCCACCCTGACACCAACCGAGTACTCCCAGTTCCGCGGGTTCCTCGGCAACTCGTCCGGGTTCCAGTCCAGCCAGTACCGGGCCGTGGAATTCCTGCTCGGCAACAAGAACCGCAAGATGCTGCCCGTGTTCGAATCGGACCCCGAAGCCCACGCGATGCTGCTGGAGCTGCTGGAATCCCCGAGCATCTACGACGACTTCCTCGCCTACCTCAAGCGCCAGGGCTTCGATGTGCCGGCCTCGCTGCTCAACCGGGACGTCCGCCAGGCCCACGTGTTCTGCCCGGACCTGGTCCCGGTGTTCAAGCACATCTACGAAAATGCGGCCAGCAACTGGGGCGCCTACGAGGCCTGCGAGGAACTCGTGGACCTGGAGGACAACTTCCAGCTCTGGCGTTTCCGGCACCTTCGCACCGTGCAACGCACCATCGGCATGAAGGGCGGAACCGGCGGATCCAGCGGCGCCGCCTTCCTGCAGAAAGCCCTCGAGCTGACCTTCTTCCCCGAGCTTTTCGCGGTCCGCACGGAGATCGGCCAATGAGCGCCGGGACACCGGCGCAGGCAGCAACCGAGACGCTGTGGCAGCGGGCCGTGGATCTCGACGCCGCGGACCCGCTCGCCGCCTACCGCGACCACTTCGTCGGAACAGACACCGAGCTGTCCTATCTCGACGGCAACTCGCTCGGCCGACCGCTCAAGCGCACGGCCACGGACATCGCCGCTTTCATCCAGGACAGCTGGGGCGGCCGCCTGATCCGGGGCTGGGACGAGGAATGGCTGGAACTGCCTCAGGCCATCGGCGACCAGCTCGGCCGCGCCGTGCTGGGCGCCGCTCCGGGGCAGACCATCATCGCGGATTCCACCACGGTGGTGCTCTACAAGCTGATCCGCGCCGCGCTGGCCGCCGTCACCGATCCGGACCGCACCGAGATTGTGCTGGACACGGATAATTTCCCCACCGACCGCTACCTGGTCGAGGGCATCGCCCGCGAAGAAGGCCTCACGCTGCGCTGGATCGACGCCGACCCGGCTGCCGGCGTGACCGTGGACCAGGTGCGCGCCGCCACCGGGCCGGCCACCGCCGTCGTCGTCCTGAGCCAGATCGCTTACCGTTCCGGTTTCCTCGCGGACCTGCCTGGCATCACCGCCGCCGTGCACGACGCCGGCGCCCTGGTGGTGTGGGACCTGTGCCACTCCGCCGGTTCGGTGGAAATCGGCCTGGACGCAGCCGGCGTCGACTTCGCCGCGGGCTGCACCTACAAGTACCTGAACGGGGGACCGGGCTCGCCGGCGTTCGCGTACGTCAATGCCCGGCACTTGCCCGGACTGCGGCAGCCGATCTGGGGCTGGATGGGGCGCAAGGACGCCTTCGAAATGGGGCCCGGCTACGAGGCCGCCGCCGGCATCCGGGGGTTCCTCAGCGGCACCCCGGCCGTCTTCGGCATGCTCGCCATGCGCGGCACCCTGGACCTGCTCGAGGAAGTCGGCATGGCAGCCGTCCGGGAGAAGTCCCGGCTGCTGACCGCGTTCGCCGTCGAACTCCACGACGCTTGGCTGCAACCGGCCGGGGTACGGCTCGGGACACCGCGGGACCCGGAGCTGCGCGGCAGCCACATCACCGTTGACCACCCGGCGTTCCGCGAAATGACCGCGGCGCTGTGGGAACAGGACGTGATCCCTGACTTCCGCGCGCCGCAGGGTATCCGGCTCGGGCTTGCGCCGTTGAGCACCTCGTTCAGCGAGCTGTACCGGGGCGTCGCGGCGATCCGCGGGCTGCTGCCCGGCTCCGTGCCCAGCACAGAGCCAAGCTCGCTGCTCGGCACAGCGTCGGGCCCTGCCTAGCGGCGGGTGCGCCGGCTGTTTAGACACTTCGACGGCCTGCCAGTAAACTAAAGGTTGGATCCGGCTGCAGTCCGTGGCGGCTGGCTCTTGTTGTGTTACGTAGACCCTCCTTTAGGCGGGGATTCCGGCGCGGCACCCCCGGCAGTGAAGTACTGACTCGGGCCTCACGGCACATCTCTAGGAGTTATCGTGGCACTTGAAGCCGCTGTAAAGCAGTCCATCATGAAGGATTTCGCAACGTCCGAGGGCGACACCGGTTCGCCGGAGGTCCAGGTTGCGGTCCTGACCCAGCGGATCAAGGATCTGACGGAGCACATGAAGGAGCACAAGCACGATTACCACACCCAGCGCGGTCTGCTGGCCATGGTTGGTCGTCGCAAGCGCATGCTCACCTACCTCAAGAACACTGACATCAACCGCTACCGTGCGCTCATCGAGCGCCTCGGCCTGCGCCGCTAGTCAGCTTTAAGGGGCGGCCCTTTCCAACGGGAAGGGCCGCCTTTTTCAAAACTCAATAGGAGGATCAACCGCATCGCGCATTCGCGGTCTTCGGTAGTGATCTCCGGGAACGGCTTCGAGGACTGAAGCCCGGCCCGTGGGTCTCGATCGATGACCGGGTGCAGTGCAGGCCAGTCGACAGATGCTGGCCTGGGTTGATGCGGCTGGGCTCCGTTAATCAAGAAACGGAGGTGACTCTCTTGGAGGGTCCCGAAATCCAGTTCTCAGAAGCCGTCATTGACAATGGCCGCTTCGGCAAGCGGGTTATCCGCTTTGAAACCGGCCGTCTTGCCAAGCAGGCAGCCGGCGCAGCCATGGTCTACATCGACGAAGAGACCGCGCTGCTGTCCGCCACCACCGCAGGCAAGCACCCGCGCGAAGGCTTCGACTTCTTCCCGCTGACGGTCGACGTCGAAGAGCGCATGTACGCCGCCGGCCGCATCCCGGGCTCGTTCTTCCGCCGCGAAGGCCGCCCGTCCACGGAAGCCATCCTGGCCTGCCGCCTCATGGACCGCCCGCTGCGCCCCGCGTTCGTCAAGGGCCTG
>JAPLAM010000087.1 GCA_026393275.1 Arthrobacter sp. | reverse complement strand
TTGCTTGATCCAGTACCGCCGGCCCCGCCGGAACGGACTAAAAATGCGGACGTAGCTCAGCTGGTAGAGCACCACCTTGCCAAGGTGGATGTCGCGAGTTCGAATCTCGTCGTCCGCTCTGTGTTCACCTGATTTAGATAACTCCACTCCGGATCGTTCCGGTTGCGGGCGATTGGCGCAGCGGTAGCGCGCTTCCCTGACACGGAAGAGGTCACTGGTTCGATCCCAGTATCGCCCACCACGCAAGCAGCTCCCCCGGGGCTGCTTTTTAGTTTCCCCTCACGCGGCTGTACAGAGTCGTTCTCCTCTGGGCGTAGACCCTTGGCACACCCTGAGTCCGCCGGTTAGGATCGAAGCTCTAGGAGCGATCTGGCTCCCCGACAGAAGGGAGGTGCCCGTGGGATTACTTGACGATCTAAAGGGCAAGGCTCAGCATCTGATTGGTGGCAACGAACAGGCCATCAAGGACGGCATCGAAAAGGCGGGTGATTTCGTCGATTCGAAGACCGGCGGAAAGTACGCCGATAAGGTCGATTCCGTCCAGCGAGGCGCCTCCGACTTCGTGGACAACGCGAGTGGCCAGCCGGAAACGGACCCCACCGCAGAGCCGCACGTCGCGGACGAGCCACCGGTCGCCGGGGAACCCCGGCAGCAGGGCCTCTGACCCAGGTACGTCAGCGAGGTGCCGGTCCCGCCGAGAGGCGGCGCCGGCACCTCTGTCGTTTAAAGACCACCGCGCGGCTAAGAGGGTTCGTGGTTCTGGCCCTCCCGAGCCAGCGCGGTAAGCCGGGACACGGCGCGGAAGTACTTCTTCATGTACCCGCCGGTCATCATTTCCTCGGTGAAGAGCTGGTCGAAGGGTACCCCGCTGGCCAGGATGGGGACGTCCTTGTCATACAGCCGGTCCGCCAGGACGACGAAGCGCAGCGCCACGGCCTGCTCGGTGATGGTCTCGACGTTGCGCCACACCACGCCGTCGATCCCGTCGAGCAACTGACGGTAACGGCTCGGGTGGACGCCGGCCAGGTGGTTGATCAGGGTGCTGAATTCATCCTTGGCCACGGTTTGGCCGTCGAACTCCGCCTGCATGTGGTGCGTGAGTTCGTCGTTGCGCAGCGGTGCGGGCGCCTTTGGCAGCCCGCGGTGGCGGAAGTCCTCGCCGTCGATCCGCACGACGTCGAACTGGTCGGCGAGGACCTGGATCTCACGCTGGAAATCGACGGCGGCAAAGCGGCCGTCGCCCAGCGAGCCCGGCAGCGTGTTGGAGGTCGCCGCAAGCTTGACGCCGGCGTCGGCGAGTTCGCGCATCAGCCGGGACATCAGGACGGTGTCGCCCGGATCGTCGAGCTCGAATTCGTCGATGCAGACCAGCTTGTAGTGGCTGAGCGCTTCCACAGTCTTGCGGAAGGAGAGCGCGCCCACCAGGTTGGTGTACTCCACGAAGGTGCCGAAGGCTTTGGGCCCCGGGGCGGCGTGCCACAGCGAGGCCAGCAGGTGGGTCTTGCCGACGCCGAAGCCGCCGTCGAGGTAGATGCCCGCCCGGGAGGTGTCCTTCTTGCCGAAGAGCCGCTTGAACAGGCCGTCCCCGTCCCCCGCGCCGACGCCGGCGGCAAAGCCTTCCAGGGCCCGGACGGCGTGGGCCTGGCTGGGCTGGGCCGGATCCGGCCGGTAGCTGGCGAAGGACACCTCACCGAAGCGCGGCGATGGATAAAACCCGTTGAGGAGTTGATCCACGGAAACCGCCGGCGTTCTGGCGGCGAGCTGTTCGATCTGTACCAAGGTGGTCCGTTCTGCTGGTCTGGTATCCCCAGAAAGAATACCGGCAATGGCAGGTTTCCCTTCCGGGCCGGAAACGGACGTGACCAAGCCCATGTTTCCGAGTATGTAGCCGGTGGAACAATCCCGCCGCGGCGTGGTTAGTGTTATAAGAGGTCCCGCGCCGCGCACCACCCCTGTGGTCCGGCCTCCCGAACGCCCAGTGAAAGGCCAGCTTCATGCCCTACCCCGTTGAGCAGAACGAAAAATTCGCCGCCTACGCCCACCCCGAGCGGCTGGTCTCCACCGGATGGCTCGCCTCGGCCATTGAGGGCGGCGCGCTCGACGGCGGCAACCTGGTGGTCGTCGAATCCGACGAGGACGTGCTGCTGTACGAAACCGGCCACATTCCGGGTGCGGTCAAGATCGACTGGCACACGGACCTGAACGACGAGGTCACCCGCGACTACGTGGACGGCACGGCGTTCGCCGCCCTGGCTGCCGCCAAGGGAATTTCCCGGGACAGCACCGTGGTGATCTACGGCGACAAGTCGAACTGGTGGGCGGCCTATGCCCTGTGGGTCTTCACCCTGTTCGGCCACGAGGACGTCCGGCTGCTCGACGGCGGCCGCGACAAGTGGATCGCCGAGGGCCGCCCGGTCATCACCGAACGGACCGTTCCCGTGCCGGGCGACTACCCGGTGGTGGAACGCAACGACGCCCCCATTCGGGCCTTCCTGGCAGACGTGCTGGCGCACTTCGGCAAGCCACTGATCGACGTCCGCTCCGTGGAGGAATACACCGGCCAGCGCACGCACATGCCGGCCTACCCCGAAGAGGGCGCCATGCGCGGCGGCCACATCCCGACCGCCGCATCCATCCCGTGGGCCCGCGCCGCCGCTGAGGACGGCACCTACCGCAGCCGCCCCGAGCTGGAAGCCCTCTACCTGGACGAAGCCGGACTTACGGAAGGCGACGACGTCGTGGCCTACTGCCGAATCGGCGAGCGGTCCAGCCACACCTGGTTCGCGCTCAAGTACCTGCTGGGCTTCGACACCGTCCGCAACTACGACGGCTCCTGGACCGAATGGGGCAATGCCGTGCGCGTCCCGATTGTTAAGGGAACCGAACGCGGCTCCGTGCCCGCCGGCCGTGCGTAAGCTGGGAGTGATGAATACTTCTGCCCTCCCCGCCGCCCTGGCGGACATCGTTGACGATTTCCAGGCCCTCGAAGAACCCGAGCGGCTGCAATTGCTGCTGGAGTTTTCGCGCGAACTGCCCGACCCCCCGGCCCGGCTCCAGGACCACCCGGAGCTGATGGAGCAGGTGGTGGAATGCCAGTCGCCGCTGTTCCTCACGATCGAGACGGAGCCGGCCGACGGCGGGCAGCCCGGCGCCGCGGCGGAACGTGTCCGGCTGTTCTTCAAGGCCCCGCCGGAGGCGCCCACCACTCGCGGATTCGCCGGCGTGCTGCACGAGGGGCTGGACGGCCTCAGCCCGGCCGAAATCCTCGCCGTCCCGGACGACATGCCCGACCTCCTGGGCCTCACCCGGGCCATCACCCCGCTGCGGATGCGCGGCATGACGGCGATGCTCGGCCGGATCAAGCGCAAGGTCGCCGCCCTGCCGCAGCACGGCTGAGCCCGGCCCGTGGCCCGCAAGCAGGCGTCCCACGGAACCCCGGCCACCGCGGCCCTCGCCGCCGCCGGGGTTCCTTTCGTTGCGCACCCCTACAGCCATGACCCCGCCGCCGCCAGCTACGGACTGGAGGCCGCCGAAGTGCTGGGTATCGACCCGTCCCGGGTATTCAAGACGCTGATGGTCGACGTCGACGGGCGCCTCGCCGTCGGCGTCGTGCCGGTCAGCGGAAACCTGGACCTGAAGGCGATGGCCGCCGCCCTGGGCGGCAAGAAAGCGGCCATGGCGGACCCGGCGACGGCGGAACGCCGCACCGGCTACGTGCTCGGCGGGATTTCACCGCTGGGACAGCGCCGGCCCTCCCCCACCGTCGTGGACGAGAGCGCGCTGGAACTGGAAACCATCCTGGTGTCCGGCGGACGTCGGGGACTGGACCTGGAGCTCAGCCCGGCCGCACTGATCAAGCTGACCGGAGCCCGCACGGCCCGGATCGGCACCGGGAAGAGCTAGCCCGCAAGAGCCTGCCGGGAGGAGTCAGCCGGTTCCCGGCGGTCAGGGCTTCCGGGTCAGGCCGCCCCGGGATTCGGCCGGGGCGCCAACTGCAGCCGGAGCCAGGCCGCGACCAGCGCCTCCCAGCGCTCCGGGTCCACGTTCCATTCCTTGGTGTGCCGCGCCGTGGCGAACGCCTCAAAGGTCACCATCTCCGGGTTCTTCTCCGCGAGGTCCGCGGACGGGCCAAACGGGACGTATTCGTCGTCGACGGAGTGCAGGATCAGGGTCGGCGTCCGCAATTCCACGGCCCGGGACACCCAGTCCATCGCCTTCAGGTCCACCGGGGCCGCTAGCCCGGTGAGCCGGCGGCCCAGCCGGTGGCTCATCATCAACTGGCCGTAGCGGCCGACGGCGGACGGGATCCGGTTCAACTCGGCGTGGTGCGCCAGCACATCGACCCAGTTGATCACCGGGCCGTCGAGCACCATGGCCCGGATCAGGTGGTGGTAGCGGGACAAATCAGCGGTCTGCAGGCAGATCGCCCCGCCCATGGACCAGCCGAAGAGCACCACCTCGCGGGCCCCCTGCCCGAGCGCGTAGCCGATGGCGGCGTCGACGTCGCGCCACTCGGTGGAGCCCAGGCCATAGCGGCCGTCCTCGGCGGAGGGCGCCAGCCCGTCGTTGCGGTACGAAATCAGCAGGCTGGAAAGGCCCAGGTCCCGGGCCGTCCGGACGGCCCGCAGGCCCTCCTGACGGGTCGCGCCACGCCCGTGCACCATGATCGCCCAGATGTCCGACGGCGGCGTCCCCGCCTCCGGCGCGGCGCGAACCAGCCACGCCGGCGCCGTCCCGCCGTCGACGTCAATCTGCACGTCTTCGGCCGGCAACCCCATGTCCGCTGGATCCGGGTAAACGGTCCCGCTCCAGTAGCCGCGCCGCGCCGTCGTCAGGTCCCCGCTGTGGACCGCCTCGACTTCCCGCAGCACCGTCTGCTCCGCCGGCGAGTAGGACACGATCCGGCCGAGCCGGGCGTGCCCGCGGCCGCCGTCGAAGAAGAAACCGTAGACCCCCTCGACCGTGGATTCCGGGGTGGCTTTGAGGATGACCTGCAGCCCGCGGTCCTGGCGGATCACGGCCAGGACCTCCTGGTCCTCGTCGCGGACCCGGACCGGGGTGATGACACGGCGGGCGAAGTAGAGGGCCAGCGCCGAGGAGCCCGCCGCGAGCAGGCCGGCGGCGGCGCTGCCGCCGATGATGCCGCCCACCGCCCACTTGGCGTTTCCGGAGACCGCCACGTCCTGTGCCGCCGGGGCCGGCGGGCACACCCGGGCGGCCGGGCACACCCGGGCGGCCGGGCGGACCCGGCTGGCCGGGCGGGCTGTTTTGATCCGGTACGTTGGCGGGACGAGGCGCGGGGTGGAAGCCATGGCCCCATTCTTGCCGAACTCCCGGCCAGGACCGGCATCCGGCGCACCCGCGCGCCGATCCGCGCCGGCGCCGCGTCACTAACGTCAGTGGACAATACGGCTAGGCTGGGGGCATGAGCGACCCAATCGTCATCCTGACAGAAGAGCCCCTCGGCGCGGACGACCGCGTCAACATCGAAACCCTCGTCGCCGACGCCGATTCGCCGCTGGTGGTCCTGGTCCCGGCGAACACCGAGCGTCACCTGCTGGTGGACTTCCTGGAAAACCTGTCGATGCTCGAGATCGCCAAGGCGTTCCGGGACTTGACCGCCAAGCAGCCCGATCAAGCCGTGGAGCGCACGGCCGCGGCCGAAACCCTCGCTACCTCGCTTGTGGCACTGGGCGGCCTGGGCGGCGGCGTGACCGGCCAAATCGTGGAGGGCAAGGCCGTGGACGGCCTGGTCGCGAAGGTCAAGGAACTGAACGCCGGGCAGGCCGTGGTGATTACCCGCCCGCACGCCGTCGCGGACACGTTCCATACCGACTGGGCCAACCAGGCACAGGACAAGCTCGGTCTCCCGGTGCTGCACTTGTACGCCGGGTCGGGATTTATCGGGGACTCCTGAGCGTTGTTCAGGTCATGAGTATTTTCAGCAACAAGCCCAAAGTCGCACCCGTCGCCTCCCCCGTACAGGTCACTGTCGAAAAGACCGACGAGCAGTGGCGCGAGGAGCTGAGCCCGGACGAATACCGGGTGCTCCGCCAGTCCGGGACCGAGCGGCCGTACACCGGCGAGTACGTGGACACCCACACCAAAGGCGTGTACCAGTGCCGGGCCTGCGGCGCCGAACTCTTCACCAGCCGGGAAAAATTCGATTCGCACTGCGGCTGGCCGTCGTTCTGGGCCCCGCTGGCGGACGGCACGGTGCGCTACATCCATGACCGCGCCCTGGGCATGGAACGGATCGAGGTGCGCTGCGCCGCCTGCGATTCGCACCTGGGCCACGTGTTCGAGGGCGAGGGCTACGGCACGCCCACGGACCAGCGCTACTGCATCAACTCCGTTTCGCTGAAGCTCGTCCCCGCGGACGAGGCCACCCCGCCCGGCACCGAGGACTGAACAAGCCTCCGGTCTGCTGGACCTGAATGGCTTATGGCGACCCCAATGCCTCAGAGTCCCTTATGCTCAGGCTATTTTTGAGTTAGAGCTGCTGTTTGCTTGCTACGCTCGCCGTAGACCTCCCAGCAACCAGAAAGGCGACCGACGATGACGATAACCGCCCTCACCGCCCCTGCTCCGATCACGTCCGATTCCGCGGAATGGCAGCGGCTCAAGGCTGCCGCCACCGCCCTGCAGGCCCTCCAGATCCAGGACGGTTCCGTGCCGGACGCCGCCGATCACGAGGCAGCGGCCGGCCATGTCGCGACGATCACCGCCGCCATCGCGGCCCTCGCCCCGGCTTTCCCGCACGATGCCCGCTATCTGGAGCTGCTGGCCGTCGACTTCGGGCGCTGGGCCGACGGCGGCTTCGGCGTTCCGGACTTCCTCGACTCGCTCCTGGCCTTCCAGCCGCAGCAGCACCGCGTCAACGGCCTGCAGCACCTGGTGGTCTTCCCGATGTACACCCAGAACGGCAGCACCAGCCGGCTGGTCGAGGCGGTGCTGATCGAGGTCATCTGGCCCGAGTTCATCGACGGCCTCGAAGCCGGGGAGTACTCCAACAAGCTCTTCGTCCCGATCCGATTCCTGGACTTCACCCCCGGCTACGACACCAACTCCGCGGTCCTCTTCCCGGAGACCGTGGCGGTCCGCGAGACCCCCACCTTCACCTGGGGCGCCATCTTCGCCGACCGTGAGGCCGCGCGGTTCCGCCGCGTGCTGCGCGCCGCCGCGGACATCACCTCGCTGCAGCTCCCCGAGGACGCCGCCGGCCTGCTTGAGGACCAGGAGCTCACGCAGCAGACCTTTGTCATGTGGGACCTGATCCACGACCGGACCCACATGCGCGGCGACCTGCCTTTCGACCCGTTCATGATCAAACAGCGCATGCCGTTCTTCCTCTACTCCCTCGAAGAACTCCGCTGCGATCTCACCGCCTTCCGCGAATCCGTGGCCATCGAAAAAGACGAGGAGGCAGCCCCGGAAGCCCGCCGCCACGCAAAGCTGGTCCAGTACGCCGTCATCTTCGACCGCATCTTCCGCTTCGCCATCACCGGCAGCCGCGTCCGCAACTACGACGGCCTGGGCGGCCAGCTGCTCTTCGCCTGGATGCACCAACACCACGTGCTGCACTGGACCGACAGCAAGCTCAGCATCGACTGGGACGAGGCGGCCGACGTCGTGGTGGCCCTCGGCGCCCGGATCGAGGACCTCTACTGGCGCTCGATCGACCGCCCGAAGACCGCCCACTGGCTGGCGGCTTACGAGCTGATCGCCGGCACCCTCACCCCTAACCCGGCCTCGGTCTGGGCCAAGGGCCCGGGCGCCCTGCCGCTGGCCGGCCCGCCGCGCGGCCTCACCGACCAGGTGCTCGACGACGAGTTCCCGCTGTCCATGTTCTATGAGGCGCTGGAGAAGAAAATGCGGCCAGTGATCGAATCGACCGCCGGCATCACTGGAACCTCCGGCACCGGATCGGCCGGCACCCAGGCCATGAACGCCGGATGAGCGCCGGACGCACCCTGACCGTGGTGGTGACGGGCGGCAGCGGGCCCTCCGGGATCGCCGCGGCCCGCGCCCTCGCCGGTGCAGGCCATACGGTCTTCACCGTCGGCTCCGACCGGGATCGGATCGAGGCCGCCGCCGCGGAAGCCGGCAGCGGCGTCACGCCGCTCACCTGCGACCTCGCCTCCCCCGCCGAGGTCGCCTCGCTGCGTGCAGAAATCAACCGGCGGGCAGGCGCCGTGGACGGCGTGATCCACCTCGTCGGCGGCTGGCGCGGCGCGAAGGGCATCACCGACCAAAGTGACGAGGACTGGGACTTCCTGGAACGGGGCGCCATCACCACTGTCCGGAATGTCACCCGGGAGTTCTACGATGACCTCGCCGCCTCGGACACGGGACGCTTCGCCATGGTCTCCTCCACCGCCGTCAGCAGTCCGGCGGCGGCCACCGCCAGCTACGTGGCGGCCAAAGCCGCCGCCGAAACCTGGACCCTGGCCGTGGCGGACGGCTTCCGGCGCGGCCAGTCGGGGACCGGAAGTGCAGAGGCACCCGTGCAGCAGCGCAGCGCCGCGACCATCTTCGTGGTCAAGGCCCTCGTGGACGCGGGCATGCGCGCCAAGTCCCCGGAACGAAAATTCCCCGGCTTCACCGACGTCGAGGAGCTGGCGGCGGCCGCCGTCGGGCTGTTCGACACCCCCGCCGCGGAACTGAACGGCCGGCGGCTCCCGCTTGGCCGGTGAAGTGGCTCCCCTAAACTGAAAGTGTGAGCAAAGCGATGACCAGCACGGTCGAAACCAAACCAGCCCAAACCGACACAGTCGACACGGCCCCCGCCGACACCGCGGTGCGGCTCCACGATCCCTCCGTCCGGGGCTTCGCCTCCGACAACTATTCCGGCGTGCACCCAGAGGTGCTGGCTGCCCTGGCCGCGGCCAACGAGGGCCACCAGGTTTCGTACGGCGAGGACGACTACACCGCCCGCCTGCAGCAGTTGATGGAGCAGCACTTCGGCGCGGGCATCGAGTGCTTCCCGGTCTTCAACGGCACCGGCGCGAACGTCCTGTCGCTACAGTCCCTGCTCCCCCGCTGGGGTGCGGTTATTTGCGCCTCCACGGCCCATATCAACATGGACGAGAACGGCGCCCCGGAGCGGATCGGCGGTATCAAGCTGCTGCAGGTCACGACGCTGGACGGCAAGCTCACCCCCGCCCTGATCGACCAGGAAGCCTGGGGCTGGGGCGACGAGCACCGCGCCCAGCCGCTGGCCGTCTCGATCACGCAGACCACCGAACTGGGCACCTGCTACACGCCCGAGGAGGTCCGCGCCATCGCGGAGCATGTTCATTCCAAGGGCATGAAGCTGCACATGGACGGCGCCCGGCTGGCGAACGCGGCGGCCCACCTGGGCGTGCCGCTGCGGGCCTTCACCCGCGACGCCGGCGTGGACATCCTCTCCTTTGGCGGCACCAAGAACGGGCTGCTCTTCGGCGAGGTGGTGGTGGCCCTGAACCCGGACGCCGCCCAAGGCCTGGTCTACCTTCGCAAGATGAACATGCAGCTGGCCTCCAAGATGCGGTTCATGTCCGCGCAGTTCATCGCCCTGCTCGAGGGCGAGCTGTGGCTGCGTTCGGCCGCGCACGCCAATGCGATGGCTGCCCGGCTGCGGGCCGGCGTCGAGTCCATCCCCGGCGTCGAACTGAGCCAGAAAACCGAGTCCAACGGCGTCTTCGCCGTCCTCCCCGCCGGCGTGGCGGACCGCCTGCGGGAGTCCTTCCGCTTCTACGACTGGAACGAGGCGGCCCGCGAGGTCCGCTGGATGTGCTCCTTCGACACCACCGAGGAAGACGTTGATTCCTTCATCGCCGCCATCAGGCGCGAACTGGCGGACGCCTAGGCGCAGGGCCGTCCCGGCCGGGCGGCGAGCCTGCCGGGCCGGGACGGCGCCCGTGCATAACCTTTCACTGTGAACCCCCTCGACCAGGTTCCGGCGGATTTTCTCTTCGCCCTGGGAACCCTTCGAAAAGCACGCTGCCGCAGCGAGTTGCGCCTCGACGAGATCCCGGCGCCCGGCCGGCTCGCGCCGTACGCCGTGGCGCTCGGCGCGGAGGTCGTGGTCCCCGGCGAACCGGCCCCCGGCACGGTCCACGGCCCGGCGGCCACCGCCCTGGCCCCGGCGGCCGGCAGCGACGACGTCGAGCTCGCCACAGGCCGGTTCATCCTCCTGCACGACCCCGACGGCTCCGCGGTCTGGGACGGGGAATTCCGGATCGTCACGTACATCCGCGCCCAGCTGGAGCCGGAAATGGGCAACGACGAGATGCTCGGCTCCGTGGCCTGGACCTGGCTTGTGGAGGCACTGGAAAACCACCAGGCACCGTACCGCTCGGCCGGCGGCACAGCCACCCGGATACTCTCCGAAAGCTTCGGCACGCTCGCCGACCGGCCCGAAAGCATTGACATTGAACTCCGCGCCTCCTGGACTCCGGCCGGCCGGGACATCAGCGCGCACTTGGAGGCATGGTCGGACATGGTCTGCACTTTTGCCGGCCTTCCGCCGCTGCCCGAGGGCGTCACCGCGCTGCCCCGCTGGCGTCCTGGGCAGGCATGAGAACACCCCCGCAGGCGCAGCCCCGGCCGGTATCGGGAGTGATGTCGCTAAACTGGAGGCATCATGACCCCTCATAATCCGGAAATCGATACGGCCAACACGGCCGCCGACACAGTCCCCAGCACGGCCGGGGCCGCCGACACAGCGGCCCACATCACGGTGGAAGGCTTCGACAGCCTGGTTCCCGAGGTGATAGACCTAGACGCTCCCCGCGACGGCGTCCCGCTCGTCATCGAAACCCAGGCAGGTCTGGCACGTTGTGCGGCCGCCCTGGCCGCAGGCCACGGCCCCGCGGGCGTTGACGCGGAACGTGCCTCCGGATTCCGTTACGGCCAGCGCGCCTTCCTCGTCCAGATCCGCCGCGAGGGCGCCGGCACCTGGCTGATTGACCCGGAGCCGTTCGGGGACCTGCGCATCATCGATGAGGCCCTGCGCGGCGTCGAATGGATCCTGCACGCGGCCAGCCAGGACCTCCCCTGCCTTTCCGAACTCGGCATGTGGCCGGACAAGCTCTTCGATACCGAACTCGCCGCCCGGCTGGCCGGACTGCCCCGCGTGGGCCTCGCGGCCGTGATCGAACAGCTGCTGGGCTTCGGCCTGGCGAAGGAACACTCCGCCGCCGACTGGTCTACCCGGCCGCTGCCCGAACCCTGGCTGCGCTATGCAGCGCTCGACGTCGAGGTCCTCGCCGAACTGCGCGAGGAACTGGTCGAACTCCTCACGGCCGACGGCAAGCTGGAGTACGCGGAGCAGGAATTCGCCGCGATCCTCGAAGCCGGCACGGCCCCGCCGCGCGTCGATCCCTGGCGCAAGACCTCCGGGCTGCACCAGATCCGGGACCGCCGCCAGCTCGCCGCCGTCCGCGAACTGTGGCTGGAGCGCGACTCGCTGGCACAGAAGCGGGACATCGCGCCGGGCCGGCTCATCCCCGATTCGTCCCTCGTGGCCGCTGCCAAGGCAATGCCCACCACTGTTCCGCAACTGCTCGGCACCAAGGGCTTCCACGGCCGGGCCGCGCAACGCGAAGCGCCGCGCTGGCTGCGCTGCATCAGCACCGCCCGGAGCCTCGAGGAGCTGCCGCCGCTGCACCTGCCCACCAACGCTCCCCCGCCGCCGCGGGTCTGGGCGGACCGGGATCCGGAGGCCGCCGCGCGGCTCGCCACGGCCCGGCCCAAGCTCCAGGTCCGGGCGGAGGAGCTGAACCTCCCGGTCGAAAACCTGCTCACCCCGGACTACCTCCGCCGCGTCGCGTGGCGGCCTCCGGCGGAAATCAGCGAGGAGGGCATCGCCGAAGAGCTGCAAAACCTCGGCGCCCGCCAGTGGCAGATCCAGCTCACGGCCCCGCTGATCGCCGACGCCTTCCTGGACCCGCAGCCGCTGCCGGCCAAGGAGGCCAAGGCGGACACCCCGGCCGAAACCGGCCCCGGGGCGGTTCCCCCGGCGGCGTCCGCACCGTCGGCCGGTGCCGATTCCTGACCGAAACGCCCCTTGCCAGCTATGTTACTCATGAGTAACATAGTGAGGGATGCCGCCTGGATCGCTCCGGTCCGTTCGCGCCCACGGGCCACGGACAGGGATCCGGCACCCATGTCTCAATGAGGAGTAAAACGTGAGCCCAGCCAGCAGCCGCACCGTCCGCGACGTCGTGTTCGTCGACGGTGTCCGCACCCCCTTCGGCCGCGCCGGCGAAAAGGGCATTTACGCGGGAACCCGGGCCGATGACCTCGTGGTCAAGTGCATCCGCGAGCTCCTGCGCCGCAACCCGTCGCTGCCGGCCGCGCGGATCGACGAGGTGGCCATCGCCGCAACCACCCAGACCGGGGACCAGGGCCTGACCATCGGCCGCACCGCCGCCCTGCTGGCGGGGCTGCCGCGGACCGTTCCGGGCTTCGCGATCGACCGGATGTGCGCCGGCGCCATGACCGCGGTGACGACGACGGCAAGCGGCATCGGCTTCGGCGCGTACGACGTCGTCATTGCCGGCGGCGTCGAGCACATGGGCAACCACCCGATGGGCGCGGGCGCGGACCCCAACCCGCGGTTCATGTCCGAGCGGATCGTGGACCCCGCCGCCCTGAACATGGGCAACACCGCGGAAAACCTGCACGACCGTTTCCCTGCGATCACCAAGGACCGCACCGACGCCTACGCGGTCGCCTCCCAGGACAAGCTTGCCGCCGCCTACGCCAAGGAGCAGATCCAGCCGGACCTGGTCCCCGTGGCCACCATGAAGCCGGGCCAGGGCTGGACCGTCAACACGGTGGACGAGCCGCCGCGGCCGGGGACCTCGGTGGAGGACCTCGCCGCGCTGCGCACCCCGTTCCGCGCGCACGGCCGGGTCACCGCCGGCAACGCCGCCGGCCTCAACGACGGCGCCACGGCGGCCCTGCTGGCCTCCGCGGACGCCGCCGAGGAGCTGGGCCTGCCGGTCAAGATGCGCCTGGTCAGCTACGCCTTCGCCGGCGTCGAACCGGAGGTCATGGGCATCGGCCCGGTCCCTGCCACCGAGAAGGCGCTGAAGAGCGCCGGACTCGGCATCGAGGACATCGGCCTGTTCGAGATCAACGAGGCCTTCGCCGTCCAGGTGCTGAGCTTCCTGGACCACTTCGGCATCGCCGACGAAGACCCCCGGGTTAACCGCTACGGCGGCGCGATCGCCGTGGGACACCCGCTTGCCTCCTCCGGCGTCCGGCTGATGAACCAGCTGGCGCGGCAGTTCGAGGAAGACCCGTCCGTCCGCTTCGGAATGACCACCATGTGCATCGGCCTGGGCATGGGGGCCACCGTCATCTGGGAAAACCCGCACCACGCCGAATACGGTACCCCCTTTGACAAAGCAACCACACGCCACACCACCACCGAGACTGGAGCCGCAGCATGAGCGCCGCCGATTACCGCAAGCTTGCCGAGCTGTTTCCGGGCGAGACGGTCACCCGCTCCTACGTCCAGGACATCCAGCTCCCGGCCGTCGATGGGAAGAGCCCCGGCACGTTCGCGCTGGTCACGCTGGACAACGGCCTGGACCACTCCAAGCCCACCACCCTGGGCCCGAACACCCTGATCGAACTGGGGACCGTGCTCGAGGGGCTGCGGGACCGCGCCGCGCGCGGCGAGATCGCCGGCGTCGGCGTGACCGGCAAGCCGTACTTCCTGGTCGCCGGCGCGGACCTCTCCACGGTCAAGTCGGTCAGCGGCCGCGAGCAGGGCCTCTGGATGGCCCAGCTGGGCCACGACGTCTACGCCACCCTGGCGAACCTGGGCGTGCCGAGCTTCGCGTTCATCAACGGGCTGGCCCTGGGCGGCGGGCTGGAGATCGCGCTGCAGTCCACCTACCGCACCGTGTCCACCGGGGCCGGTGCGCTGGCCCTGCCGGAAGCGTTCATCGGCCTGGTCCCGGGCTGGGGCGGCGTCTATATCCTGCCGCGGCTGATCGGCCCCGAGAACGCCCTCAAGGTGATGATCGAGAACCCGCTGAGCAACAACCGCACCCTGACGGGCCCGCAGGCCTACGAACTCGGCGTCGCGGACGCCATCTTCGAACCGGCCGACTTCGTGGAGCAGTCCGTCGCCTGGGCCGCCCGGGTGATTGCCGGCACCGTCACACCCGAACGCGCCAACGCCGTCGACCCCGCTGCCCCGGAAGTCGCCGAACGGTGGGCGGCCGCCGTTGCCGCCGGCCGCGCCTTCGTGGAGGCCAAGACCTCCAACGCCTCCCCGGCGCCCGCCAAGGTCCTGGACGTGCTGGAAGCCAACCGCACCCTGACGCAGGCGGAATCGGCCGAGCTCGAATGCCAGACGCTCGCGGACCTGATGCAGACCGACGAGTTCCGCTCCACGGTCTACGCCTTCCTGGACCTGGTGCAGCGCCGCTCCAAGCGTCCCGCCGGCGCCCCGGACCGCAAGCTCGCCCGGCCGGTCACGAAGATCGGCGTCGTCGGCGCCGGCCTGATGGCCAGCCAGCTCGCGCTCCTCTTCGCCCGCCAGCTGAAGGTGCCGGTGGTGCTGACGGACATCGACCAGGCGCGGGTGGACAAGGGCGTGGGCTACGTGCACGCCGAGGTGGACAAGCTGCTGGCGAAGAAGCGGATCAGCGCGGACGCCGCCAACCGGACCAAGGCGCTGGTCACCGGCTCGGTGTCCAAGGAAGCCTTCGCCGACGCCGACTTCGTGATCGAGGCCGTGTTCGAGGAGCTCAACGTCAAGAAGCAGGTCTTCAAGGAGGTCGAGGCGATCGTCTCACCCGAGTGCATCCTGGCCACCAACACCTCCTCGCTGTCCGTCACCGCCATGGCGGAGGACCTGCAGAACCCCGAGCGCCTGGTGGGCTTCCACTTCTTCAACCCGGTGGCCGTGATGCCTTTGCTGGAGATTGTCCGCGCCCCCAAGACCGACGACGCCGTGCTGGCCACCGCGTTCGAACTCGCCAAGGGGCTCAAGAAGTCCGCCGTGCTGGTCAAGGATGCCGCGGCCTTCGTGGTCAACCGGCTCCTGCTGCGGCTGATGGGCGAAGTGACGGCCGCCTTCGATGAGGGCACCCCGGCCGAGGTGGCGGACAACGCGCTGCGCCCGATGGGCCTGCCGATGACACCGTTCACGCTCGGTGCCATGGTGGGGCTGCCCGTCGCCCAGCACGTCCAGGAATCCCTGCACGCCGCGTTCGGCGACCGCTTCACCGTCTCTACAAACCTGCAGGCGCTGATCGACAACGGCATCACGTCCATCTGGGATCCGGCGTCGGTGAAGGCCGGCAAGCCCGTGATTCCCGCCGAAACCCTCGCGCTGATGTCCTTCGGCGACTCGCCCTCCACCGCGGAGGACGTGCTGCGCCGCACGCAGGACGCCCTCGCGGAAGAGATCGGCCTGATGCTGGCCGAAGGCGTCGTGGCCGGCCCGGAGGACATCGACCTCTGCATGATCCTCGGCGCGGGCTGGCCGATGTTCCTGGGCGGCATCACCCCGTACCTGGACCGGGCGGGCGCCTCCGAGCGGGTCACCGGCAAGAAGTTCCTCGCGCCGGGAGTGGCTTCGGCGCCGGCTGCCTGAGCCTGGCCGCCCTGAGCCTGACCACCCCTACGGCGCCGCCGTCCCCACCGCTATGGCGGGGACGGCGGCGCTTCGTCAGTCATTGAGCTTCGTCATTTATTGACCAGCACTCACTGACTTGCACTCACTGACTTGCGCCTACTGACCCGCTGACGGGACCGCTGACGGGACCGCGGTCGGGGCAACGGATCCGCCGCTCCCGACAGCCCCTCCCCCGGCCCCTCCACCGGCCGTACCGCCGCTGCGGCGGCCCTGGCCCGGCGTCGGGCTCACGGAGCCGGTCCCCGTTCCCGCGCCCGGACCCTGGACAGTGCCGAAGTTGCCCCGGGAGGCGCGCGTTCCCGCGTCGATCTGCTTTTGGATGGCCGAACCGGTGAACATGCCGGCCGCCACGAGGACCACGCAGACCAGCACCTTCGTGGACCGTCCCATGACATACCTGCTCTTCGGGATGAACGGCTCGTCATCGGCAACGGGCAACATGAGAGTCTCGCCGTCGCCGGGCGGGAGCTCCGTTGCCGGCAGCGCCTCGGTGGGGAACTGCTCGGCCGAATCGCCGTTGCCGGGTGCGGCGCGGCGGGTACCTGGGATGGAAGTCTTCATGGAAATCCTATTCATAGCGGAGTGCGTCGATGGGCCGCAGCTTCGCGGCCTTGTTGGCGGGGTAGACACCAAATACGAGGCCGATAATGGCGGACACGGCGAGGGAGAGCCACACGGTCCAGGGCTGGACCTCGGGCTGGACCCCAATGATCGGGAAGGCGCTGCCGGCGAAACCGATGACGATTCCGGCCACACCGCCGATGACCGAGATGATCAGGGACTCGATCAGGAACTGCGCGACGATGCTCCCGCGGGACGCGCCGATGGCCTTGCGGATGCCGATTTCCCGGGTCCGCTCGGTGACGGTGACCAGCATGATGTTCATGACGCCGATCCCGCCGACCAGCAGGCTGATGGCGGCAACGGCACCCAGCAGGATGGTCAGGGTCTGCGTGGTGTTGGTGGCGGTGGTCAGGATCTGGGCCTGGTTCCGCACCTGGTAGTCACGGCTGCTGGCGTCCACGCGGTGCCGGGCGTCAAGGATCATCTGCAGCTCGTTCTGTGCCTGGTTCATGACGTCCGCGGAGGTGGCCTGCACGGTGATGGACGCAAGGGTCGGCGCGTATCCGGTGAACTTGTTTTGCGCGGTGGACAGCGGCACCACCACGATGTCGTCGGGGTCGTTCAGCCCCGAGGATCCCTTGGCACCCAGCACGCCGGCAATGGTGAAGTTCTGGCCGTTGAGCTGGATGGTCTGCCCGACGGCGGCGGACGTGTTGGTGCCGAAGAGGTCGGCAGCGACGGTATTGCCGATCACGGCCACCGGGTTTCCGGCCTGCTGGTCGGCGTCGGTGAAGAGTGCACCCGACGCCACGGCGCTGTTGGTGATCGCGAAATATGACGGGGTGGTGCCCAGGAAACTCGCCACCGAGTGTGTGGCGCTCTTGTAGGTCCCGGTCACGCTTTGCGCCTGCACGATCGGTGCCGTGCGTGCGACGTCGGGGGCCAGCACCGGGTCGGTGAGGGCCTTGTCGTCGTCGAGCGTGAGGTTGGTGCTGCGGGTGCGGCTCGCCCCGACCTGGGCGCCTGCGCCGGCGCGCCCGCCGACGGCCGTTGACCGGCTCACCGTCAGCACGTTGGTTCCCAGCTTGCCGATCTGGGCCTTAATGGCGTTGCTGGTCCCGGCGCCGACGGCGAGCAACACGATCACGGCGGCGATGCCGATGAGGATTCCCAGCGTGGTCAGGATGGAGCGCATCTTGTTGGCCGCGACCCCGGCGAGGGCGAACCGCGCCGACTCCAGGAGGCTCACTGCGCCCCGGCCAGGGCGCGGCCGCCGAGGGGCTGCTGCAGGACGTCCGACACGATCCGGCCGTCCTGCATCCGCAGCACCCGGCCGGCCCGTTCGGCCACGTCCATCTCATGGGTGATCATCACGATGGGCCGGCCCGCTTCGTGGAGCCGGTCGAACAGGTCAAGGATTTCCGAGGACGAGCGCGAATCCAGCGCTCCCGTCGGTTCGTCGGCCAGCAGCAGGACAGGATTGGTGACGAGGGCCCGTGCGATCGCGACGCGCTGCTGTTGGCCGCCGGAGAGCTGCGAGGGTTTGTGGTCCGCGCGGCTGGACAGCCCGACGGAATCGAGCACTGCCAGGGCGCGGGTGCGCCGTTCGGGCCGGCCGATTCCGGCGTAGGCCAGGGGCATGGCCACGTTCTCGACGGCCTTGGTGCGCGGAATCAGGTTGAAGTTCTGAAAGACGAAGCCGATCTTGCGGTTGCGGATCTGCGCCTGCTGGAATTCGTCCAGCTCTGCCGTGTGGATGCCGTCCAGAAAGTAGTTCCCCGACGTCGGGGCATCCAGGCAGCCGATGATGTTCATCATGGTCGACTTGCCGGAGCCGGATGCCCCGATGATGGCCACAAACTCGCCACGCTCGATGGTGACGCTGACGCCGTCGAGCGCCCGGACCTCCGCTTCACCGTTGCCGTAAACCTTGTTCACCCCGGAGAGCTCGATGACCGCCATGCCTACTGCCCCCCGTTCCGGGTGCCGCCGCCGCGGTTGCCGCCGCTGAGCCCGGCGCCGCCGAAGCCGTTGCCCGGGGTGGTTGCGGTGCCGCTGTCCAGGGTGCTGGAGATAGCGGGAAGTTCAATTTGGTCGCCTTCCGAGAGCCCGGTGAGCACCTGGGTCCTGCCGTTCGCGGTGATCCCGGTGGTGACGCGCGTGGCGGTGGTCTTTCCGTTCTTGACGACGTTGACGGTCTCCCGGGTCCCGCTGGTGGTCACCGCAAGGCTCGGAACGAGCAAGGCGTTATCCGCGATGGCCGTGGTGACAGAGATGTTGGCGCTTTGGCCCAGGCGCAGTGTCGACGGCGGGTTGGCGATGGACACGGTGACGGGGTAGGTCACGACACCGTTGGTGGTGCTGGACGTCTGGGCGATCGAGACCACCTTTCCGGTGACCGGAGCGGCGTTGGCTTGCTGGCTCAGGGCGGGAAAGACAAACTGCGCGGTCTGGTCCGGCTTCATGTTCGCGATGTCCGATTCGGAGAATCCTGCCGTCACCTGCAAATGACCCGTGTCGCTGATGGTGACGAGGCCGCCGCCGGACGCGGACGACGTTGACGCGGCTGACGCACCAGACGCACCCGCCGAACCCGCGGCCGTTGCCCCGGAGGCAGCTGCCGCGGACCCGGACGAGGACCCGGTGGATCCCGTCAGGGCGCCGACCGTGGCGTTGACCGCCGTAATCGTGCCGGCCACGGGGGCGTTCAGGTTGCAGGCGGCGAGGCTGGCCTGGGCCGTTTCGACCGCCAGCTCTGCGCTGGTGACGTTCGTTCCCCCGGCGGAAGCCGCCGAGTTCTGGGCGTTCCCCAGCGCCGTGCTGGCCGTGGAGACCTGCTGCTTGTCCTTCAGCTGCGTTGAGGACTGCTGGTTTTGCGCCTGCGTCAGGACCTGCTGGTCCTTGGCGAGCTGGTTCTGTGCTGCAGCCACGGGATCATTCCAGTTGGCGGGTTTCGGATTGGGAACGGGCTGGGCCTGCGCGGCGGCGACGGCGGTCGTGTCCGTGTCGACGGCCTTCTGCGCCGCGGCCACCGCTGCAGCCTGCTGCGAGGCGTCCAGGTTCGCGGACTGCTGGGCGTTGACCAGGCTCTGGTTAGCGGAGGAAACCTGGCCCGCGGCCGAGACCTGCTGCTGATTGGCCTGGGCACCGATTGAGGACAATTGCGCTTGGGCGGTCTTGAGCGCATTCTGCGCGTTGGTAGGGTCGATGGTCAGCAATTGCTGGCCGGCCGTGACCTGTTGGCCCAGGACCGCGCTGACGGAAACTATGGGGCCGGTGCAGTTCTGGGCGTTCACAACGGTGGTGGTCGCGGGCGAGACGTTGCCCGACGCTGTGGCTACCGAGGAGATGCTGGCCTTGGTCACCGCAACCGTCCGGGTCGAAGCCGCGGGAGACGTTGAGCCTGCGGCCGTGACGGACAGGTAGGTCCCCGCTCCGAGCGCGAGAAGAACAGCGCCCAGTGCAGAGTTGATGACAAGGGTTTTAGAGGTCATGGCAGGACGGTATCGGCCGTGCCTGAGCGAAGCCCGGGAAAAGCGTGGGAGACCGCCGGTCCGGCGGGTCGGAATCCGACGGCTACCGCACGTCCAGGGACCGGGCCAGTGTGCCCACCGAGGAAATCAGTTCGTGCAAGCACTGCGCGGGATCGTTGCCGGCCACGATCCTTGCGTTTGGCGGCAGGCGCCACAGACCGCGGAAATCCGCCACCGTGGTGCCGGCCAGCAGCGGGGAGTCCGTTTCGACGTCGACGGTCGCCAGCCGGGTCTCGAACGGGGTGCGGCCGGCCGCAACGCAGGCGGCAAACGCGTCGTGCATGTGCGCCACGTAGCCCTGGCCGTAGCGGCGGTGGAACTCCAGGTAGAAGCGCACCGCGTCCGACAGGCATACCACCAGCGGGTTGCCGGAGGTGCTGAGCTGTCCTTCGGGCTGGTCCGGCAGCACCAGTTCGGGGTCCAGAACCCCGGCGGCCTCGCCGAGCTGCCGCAGGTGCTCCGGCCGCAGCTCGATCCGCTCGGTGGACTCCAGCGCGCAGACCACCGGCAGTCTGTCCTCCGGCAGCCCGCGGTAGGCCGCGTAGACTTCCTTGGCCGCGTGCGGGTCCACGGCCGTGTTCCACTCCGCTGTCGGCGTCGTGTTGCCGGGATAGTAGAAGCTGCCGCCCATGATTACGAGGCCCTTGAGCAGCCGGGGCAGCTCCGGTTCGCGGCGCAGGGCTAGGGCAAAGTTGGTCAGCGGGCCGGTGATCAGCCCGGTGATCTCGCCCGGGGGCGCCCTGGCCTCCTCCACCCGGACGTCGGCGGCGTGCCGCGCCGAGACCTGCTGTACCGACGGCGGCAGCACGGCGTAGCCGATCCCCTGCGGCCCGTGGGTCTCCTCGGTGGTGACGAGGGGGATCATCAGCGGGGCTTCCGCGCCGACGGCGACCTCAATCCCGTCCCGTCCGCAGAGTTCCAGCAGGGACAGGCTGTTCAGCGCCACCTGCCGGGCCCCGACGTTGCCGGCGGTGCAGGTGATGGCCGCGAGCCGGACGTCGGGCCGGGACAGCAGGTACACGATGGCCAGGGCGTCGTCGATCCCGGTATCGACATCCATCAAGATCCGGTGGGCGGCGGCTGAAGCGCCGGGAAGTGCGGCGTTCAGAACAGGGCAACCTTAGGCGTGCGCGGGAAGATCTCATCGAGTTCGGCGAGCTCCTTGGCGTCCGGGACCCAGGCGACGGCGGCGGCGTTCTGCCGGACCTGCTCGGGCTTGGTCGCCCCCGCGATGACGCTGCTGACGGAGGGCTGGGCGGCGAGCCAGGAGAACGCCACCTGGATCTCGTTCAGGTCCCGCTCGGCGGCGAAGGCGGAGAAGGCACCCAGCTGGCCCCAGTCGGCGTCGTTGACAAGATTGGTGCGGGTATGGCTGAGCCGCGACCCTTCCGGCGCCTCCCCCTTGGAGTACTTGCCGGTGAGCAGGCCGTTGGCCAGCGGGAAGTACGGGAGCACGCCCAGGCCGTACGCTTCGGCGGCCGGGGTGACCTCCAGTTCGGCGCGGCGGTCCAGCAGGTTGTAGTGGTTCTGGCTCGAGATGAAGCGGGCCCCACCGCGGGCGCGGGCCACGAATTCGGCCTCGGCGATCTGCCAGCCGGCCCGGTTGGAGTGGCCGATGTAGCGGACCTTTCCGCTGGTCACGAGCTCATCGAGGGCTGCGAGGGTCTCGTCGATGGGCGTCAGCGGATCCGGGGTGTGGAACTGGTAGAGGTCGATCCAGTCGGTGCCGAGCCGCCGCAGCGAGGCCTCGGCCGCCTTGATGATGTACCGGCGGGAGCCGCGGGCGTCGAAGTCGTTGCCGTTGGTGCCGCGCATGTCCATGCCGAACTTCGTGCCGATCACGGCGTCCTCGCGGCGCCCGGCCAGGGCCTTGCCCAGCATGGTTTCGCTCAGCCCGGGCTCCCGCCCGTAGGCGTCGGCGACGTCAAAGAAGGTGATGCCGGCGTCCAGGGCCGCATGCACGACGGCGTCGGTCCCCTCCTGCGACTCGGTGGCGGTGTTCGCCCGGCCCAGGTTGTTGCAGCCAAGTCCCACGGCCGAGACGGTCAGTCCGGAATTTCCTACGCGGCGGTAATCAGTCATGGGATCCAGCCTATATCGGCCGCGGCCGGCACCGCGGCAGGGACCGCCTGCCGTCCTCCGCGGCCCTGGCCGGCACCCCTACGTGGCGGGCAGCTCCAGCCCGTGCTCGTCCATGGCATCCTGGAGCTGGGCGAGGGTGCGCGGGCAGATGCCGGCCATCCCGGCTAGCCGGCGGCGGCCCAGTTCCCTGACGTGTTCGAGGGTCTCCACGCCCGCGTGGGCCAGGGACTTGCGGGCGGGTGCCGCCAGTCCGGCGGGAAGTGGAGTACAGCCGGGTCGAGGGGATTTTCGCGTCATTGCGTTGCCTTCCAGTCGCTTGCCCCCAAAACTGATGTGAGCCGTGCCCGGCTCCTTACAGGTGCTGCCCGGGCAGGTCATGCCCCGGGGCCGGTGGTGCGCCGGGGCCGGTGGTGCGCCGGCCCCGGCCGGGGCTAGAGCGTGAAGCTGTTGGCGGGTTTGGCCGAGTGCTTGAGCTTGAAGTCGGTCCCGTCGAACGGCGCGGCGCCGATGCTCAGCTTGGTGAAGTCCAGGTCCTCACCGCGGATGCAGACCTTGATCGCGTTCACGGTCTTGTTCACGTCCGGCGTGAGGCAGTAGATGTTGAGTTTGGCGTCCGAGAACTCGGAACGGTCCACCACCCCGAGGCCGCGCCAGGCGAGGTGGCCGATCAGGGCATCCTTGGCCTTTTCCTCGAGGTAGCGGTCGCGGCTGGTGCCGTCCTTGGTCTTGAGCGCGTACTGCGCCACCACCCAGAACTGTTCCCCGTCCGGGATCTCCGCGTAGCCGTCCTCGGCGCACTGCGCCGCGAACGCCGCCATCAGGCCGTCGCCGGCCTCGGCGTCAGCCACCGGGGTCTCCTCGGTCTTGCTCTGGTGCCCGACGACGCCGTGGTTCATCACGAACTCATGGAACTCCTCGTCAATCCAGGCTTCCCTGAAGTGCAGGACTCCCTCTTCGTCGCGCTTGTAGACGCGGATGATGCCGCTCATGGCTGTCCCTTCGTAAACGGTCACAGGATCGGCAGGCTGCCGGTGCTGGGGTGTTGCTGTCCGGGCAGCGGCCGCGCGAACGGCACCTTGGTCCCCAGGACCTGCGCGACGACGTCGTGCGTGATCTGCTGGGCGGTCAGTCCGACCCGCTCCAGCACCTGGCTGCGGGTCCCGTGGTCCAGGAACTCCACGGGGAGTCCCACCTCATTCAGTGCGGTGTCCACCCCGGCGGCCCGCATTTCCTGGCGGATCCGGGAACCGACGCCACCGGCGCGCACACCGTCCTCGATGCAGATGACGAGGCGGTGGTGGGAGGCGAGGGCGATCACGGAGTTGGGGACCGGCAGCACCCAGCGCGGATCCACCACGGTGGAGCTGATGCCCTGGGCGCCGAGCCGGTTGGAGACGTCCAGCGCGAGTTCGGACATCGCGCCGACGCTGACGATCAGCACGTCGTTGTCGCTCGAGCCGGCCGGGCGGCGGGCCAGCACGTCGACGCCGTCGCTGAGCCGCTCGACTGCTTCCACCTCGGCTCCGACGCTGCCCTTGGAGTACCGGATGACGGTGGGCGCGTCGTCGACGGCGACGGCCTCGCGCAGTTCCTCGCGCAGCCGGCTGGCGTCGCGCGGCGCGGCCAGGTGCAGGCCGGGAACGATCTGGACCATCGCCATGTCCCACATGCCGTGGTGGCTGGCGCCGTCGGGCCCGGTGACCCCGGCCCGGTCCAGCACCACCGTGACGCCGGCCTTGTGCAGCGCGACGTCCATCAGCAGCTGGTCGAAGGCACGGTTCAGGAAGGTCGCGTAGACGGCCACCACGGGGTGCAGTCCCCCAAAGGCCATGCCGGCCGCGGAGGTGAGGGCGTGCTGTTCGGCGATGCCGACGTCGAACACCCGCTCCGGGTGCCGGGCGGCGAACTTATGCAGCCCGACGGGGATCAGCATGGCCCCGGTGATGCCCACGATGTCCTTGCGTTCGTCGGCAATGTCGGCGATCTCGTCGGCGAACACCGAGGTCCAGGACTTCGCTCCGCCGGCCTCGGTGGATTCACCGGTTTCCGGGTCGATGATGCCCACGGCGTGGAACTGGTCCGCTTCGTTGGCCCGGGCCGGCGCGTAGCCGTGGCCCTTTTCGGTGATGGCGTGGACGATCACGGGGCCGGCGTAGGTTTTCGCCGTGGACAGGGCGTTTTCCATGGCCGGGAGGTTGTGGCCGTCCACCGGGCCGATGTACTTCATGCCCAGGTCCTCGAACATGCCCTGCGGCGCCCACCAGTCCTTGAGGCCCTTCTTCATGGCATGCAGGCTCTTGTAGGTGAACTGGCCGGCCGGGCCGCCGCTCTGCAGCCGCTTCTTCCACCAGTCGAGGGCGCCCTCGTAGGCCGGCGCGGCGCGGAGCGAGTCGATGGTGGGGCGCAGCGAGGCGAGGTAGTCTGCGACGCCGCCGACGGTCGGCGCGTAGGAGCGGCCGTTGTCGTTCACCACGATCACGACGCGGCGCTTCTTGTCCGCCGCAATGTTGTTGATAGCCTCCCAGGCCATCCCGCCGGTCAGCGCGCCGTCGCCGACGACGGCGATCACGTAGCGGTCGCCGTCGCCGGTCAGCTGGCGGGCGCGGGAGATGCCGTCGGCCCAGGACAGCGAGGAGGAGGCGTGCGAACTTTCGACGATGTCGTGTTCGGACTCGCCGCGGTCCGGGTAGCCGGACAGGCCGCCCTGCTGGCGCAGTGTGCTGAAGTCCTGGCGCCCGGTGAGGAGCTTATGCACATAGGACTGGTGGCCGGTGTCGAAGACAATGCTGTCGCGGGGGGAATCGAAGATCCGGTGCAGCGCGATGGTGAGTTCAACGACACCGAGGTTCGGCCCGAGGTGGCCTCCCGTCTGGGAGACGTTGCCGATCAGGAATTCCCTGACCTCGGCTGCCAGCTGATCCAGCTGCGCCTGGGACAACTTGCTCAGGTCCTGCGGATTCCGGATGGTCTCCAAGATTCCCAACGGCCCCTCCTTCGGGTGGTAGACATGCCGTTTAACTCTAACGCCTCGAAGCGGGGCCGGGTGCCGGGGTTTAGGCGGAACGCGTGCCGGGCTTGGTGCCGGCGACGCGAAAGCCCCGGTCCGTCGGTGACGGGCCGGGGCATTCGTGGTGCGCTGTTGTGTTGCTGGACTGCCGTTAGTGCGCGGAAATCTGGCGCAGCACGTACTGCAGGATGCCGCCGTTGCGGTAGTAGTCGGCTTCGCCCGGGGTATCGATGCGCAGGACCGCATCGAAGGACGAGGTGGAGCCGTCTTCGGCCGTCGCGGTGACCTTGAGGGTCTTCGGCGTGGTGCCGTCGTTGAGGGCGGTGACGCCCTCCACCGCAAAGGTTTCCGTGCCGGTCAGTCCCAGGCTGGCGGCGTTCTCGCCGGCCGGGAACTGCAGCGGCAGGACGCCCATGCCGATCAGGTTGGAGCGGTGGATGCGCTCGTAGCTCTCGGCGACGACGGCCTTGACGCCCAGCAGCGCGGTGCCCTTGGCGGCCCAGTCACGGGACGAGCCGGAGCCGTACTCCTTGCCGGCCAGGACGACCAGCGGGGTGCCGGCGGCCTGGTAGTTCTGCGCGGCGTCGTAGACGTAGGCCTGCGGGCCGTCAGCCTGCGTGAAGTCGCGGGTGAAGCCGCCCTCGACGCCGTCGAGGAGCTGGTTCTTGATCCGGATGTTCGCGAAGGTGCCGCGGATCATGACTTCGTGGTTGCCACGGCGTGAGCCGTAGGAGTTGAAGTCCTTGCGCTCCACACCGTTGGCCAGCAGGTACTGGCCGGCCGGGGTGTCCGACTTGAAGGAACCGGCCGGGGAGATGTGGTCCGTGGTGACCGAGTCGCCGAGCTTGAGCAGCACGCGCGCGCCGGTGATGTCCTGCACGGGTTCCGGCTGCGCCTTCATACCCTCGAAGTACGGGGGCTTCCGGACGTAGGTGGACTTCTCGTCCCAGGCGAAGGTGTCGCCGGCCGGGGTGTCGAGCGCCTTCCAACGGTCGTCGCCCTCGAAGACGCCTTCGTAGCCGCGGGCGAACATGCCCTTGTCGATCGAGGAATCGATGACCTGCTGGACCTCGACCGGGTTCGGCCAGATGTCCTTCAGGAAGATGTCCTTGCCGGCTTCGTCCTGGCCCAGGGCGTCGTTCTCGAAGTCGAAGTCCATGGTGCCGGCCAGGGCGTACGCGATGACCAGCGGCGGGGAGGCCAGGTAGTTCATCTTGACGTCCGGGTTGATCCGGCCTTCGAAGTTGCGGTTGCCGGACAGCACGGCCGTGACGGAGAGGTCGTTGGCCTGGATGGCCTCGGAGATCTCGGCGTCGAGGGGGCCGGAGTTGCCGATGCAGGTCGCGCAGCCGTAGCCGACGATGTAGAAGCCGAGCTTCTCCAGGTACGGGGTCAGGCCCGACTTGTTGTAGTAGTCGGTGACGACCTTGGAGCCGGGGGCCACGGAGGTCTTGACCCAGGGCTTCGAGGTCAGGCCCTTGTCGACGGCGTTGCGGGCCAGCAGCGCGGCGGCCAGCATCACCGACGGGTTGGACGTGTTGGTGCAGGAGGTGATCGAGGCGATCGACACCGCTCCGTGATCCAGCTCGAACTCGCGGCCGTCGGCGGTCTTGACCGCCACGGTCTTGGACGGGCGTCCGTTGGAGTGCGGTCCGTGCCCGTGCGGCGCCTGCTCCGTGAGGTGCGTCGCGGAGGCGGTGAACGACGGCGAGTCGGACGCCGGGAAGCTCTCGTCGATCGCCTCGTCCAGGCTGCCGTCGGCGAGGTCTTCCTTCACGTAGTTGCGCAGGTCCTCACGGAACTGGGCCTTGGACTCGGTGAGGATGATGCGGTCCTGCGGGCGCTTCGGGCCGGAGATCGACGGGACCACCGTGGACAGGTCCAGCTCGAGGTACTCGGAGAACTTGATTTCCTTGGAAGGATCGTGCCAGAGGCCCTGTTCCTTCGCGTAGGCCTCCACGAGCGCCACGTTCTCATCGGACCGGCCGGTGAGGCGCAGGTAGTCGAGCGTGACGTCGTCGATCGGGAACATCGCGGCGGTGGAGCCGAACTCGGGGCTCATGTTGCCGATGGTGGCACGGTTGGCCAGCGGCACGGCCGCGACGCCTTCGCCGTAGAACTCCACGAACTTGCCGACCACGCCGTGCTGGCGCAGCTGCTCGGTGATGGTCAGGACGACGTCGGTGGCGGTGGCGCCGGCCGGGATGGACCCGGTCAGCTTAAAGCCCACGACGCGCGGGATCAGCATGGAGACGGGCTGGCCGAGCATGGCAGCCTCGGCTTCGATGCCGCCGACGCCCCAGCCGAGCACGCCCAGGCCGTTGACCATGGTGGTGTGCGAGTCGGTGCCGACGCAGGTGTCCGGGTAGGCACGCAGAACGCCATCAATCTCACGCGTCATGACGGTGCGGGCCAGGTACTCGATGTTGACCTGGTGCACGATGCCGGTTCCCGGCGGGACGACCTTGAAGTCGTCGAACGCGGTCTGGCCCCAGCGCAGGAACTGGTAGCGCTCACCGTTGCGCTGGTATTCGATCTCCATGTTGCGCTCCAGTGCGCCGGAGTTGCCGAAGGCGTCGATCTGCACGGAGTGGTCGATGACCATTTCCGCCGGTGCCAGCGGGTTGACCCGCTTGGGGTCCCCGCCGAGTTCCTTGACGGCCTCACGCATGGTGGCGAGGTCAACAACGCAGGGCACGCCAGTGAAGTCCTGCATGATCACGCGGGCCGGCGTGAACTGGATTTCAGTGTCGGGCTGGGCGTTGGGATCCCAACCGGCCAGTGCGCGGACGTGGTCGGCCGTGATGTTGGCGCCGTCCTCGGTCCTCAACAGGTTTTCAAGCAATACCTTGAGGCTGAACGGAAGGTTTTCTGCACCTTCAACGGAGTTCAACCGGAAAATTTCGTATTCGGTACCGGCTACATTAAGTTTGCCTTTTGAACCGAAGCTGTCCACAATGCTCATCGCAGGACTCCTCTCGCAACAGTTTCATCTTTGCCGCGCCGCAGACCCCTTGCTAGTTAGGCTTGCCTAACTACCACAAAGTTCATGAAAGCAACTCTTAGAGGGGCCTCCGGCGCGACGACGGACTACTACGGCCATAGTAGTGGTTTCAGCGCCGGGGAGTCAGTAACGCCACAGTCTCCATGTGGTGGGTGTGCGGGTAGAGGTCAAAGGCGCGCAGCCCCGAGAGTCCCCAGCCGGCCTGCTGGAAGTAGCCCACGTCCCGCGCGAAGGACGCCGGATCGCAGGAGACGTACGCGATCGCCCGGGGGCCGGCCGCCGCCAGCTGGTCCACGACCGCCTTGCCGGCGCCCGCCCGCGGCGGGTCCAGGACCAGGGCGTCGAAATTGCGCGGCGTCTGCCGCAGCACCCGCTCCACTTTGCCCTGGACGATTTCGACCTGGGACGCGCCGTGCAGGTTCTTGCGGGCATCGCGGCTCGTGCCCGCCGCGCCCTCCACGGACAGGACGGAGCCGGTCACCCCGACGGCGTCGGCGAGGGGTGCCGTGAAGAGCCCGGCGCCGGCGTAGAGGTCAGCCACCACAGACCCGGCGTCGAGGTAGCCGCCGTCGTGCAGGAAGCCGGTCACCGCCCCCACCAGGGTCTCCGGGGCGTCGCGGTGGATCTGCCAGAACCCGTCCCCGGTGACCCGGTACTCGTGGCCGGCAGCGGTTTCCTGCACCCAGGTGCGGCCGCGCAACTGCGTGACCGACCCCGTGCCGGGATCCACCCGGGCCACCGAAACGTCGTCCGGCAACTGGGCCAGGACGGCATTGAGCCGCTTGGCCCGGGTCCCGGCGGCCGGCGCCAGGAGCACCAGCGGCCGTGAACCGTTGCCCGGCGCCGCGACCTCGATCCGCTCGATGCCATGCAGGTCGAGGTCCCAGAGCCGCAGCGAGTTGATGCCCTCGACGGCCAGCGGCATCTCGCGGACCGGAAACACCTCGTTGCTGCGGTGAGCATGCATGCCGAGTTTGCCGCCGGGCGTCACGGCGAACCCGGCGCGGGTCCGCCAGGCCAGGCCGGTGGCCGTCCCGGCCGGAGCTGCGGCCTCCCCCACGGCCTCGACCGTGAACTCCACAAATGCTGCCTCGGGGGCTGTTCCCCCGGCGGGGAGCTCGACGCCGGCAAGCCGGCGCAGCTGTTCGGCCAGGACCTCGGCCTTGAGGCTGCGCTGGCGTACCAGGGAGATGTGGCCCAGCTCGGCCCCGCCCACCGGCGGGTGGCCGTGGGACCAGGAACGCTGCGCGTCGGCTGCGTGCCAGAAGTGGTCCACCCGGTCCGGGGAGGGCTCCAGCACCTCGACGACGTCGGCGCGCCAGAACTTGGCGGACTCGCCGTCGTCGGTGAGCCGGATCCGGACCTTCTCGCCGGGGATGCCGTGCCGGACGAAGATCACGCGGCCCTCGTGCCGGGCCACGCAGTGGCCGCCGTGCGCGACGGGGCCGACGTCGACGACGAGCTCGGTGCGGGCGGGGTGGGTGGTCTCGGTGCTCATTGGATATCCTGCAGGTTTTTCGATTCTTCGGACGATTTAAGCTGCCACGGCACACTGGCCACCATGACGCCGGGCTCGAAGTGCAGCCGGGTCTTGATCCGCAGCGCCGTCTGGTTGTGCACCAGCTGCTCCCACCATTTGCCGACGACGTATTCCGGGATGTAGACCACGATCAGGTCGCGCGGCGAATCGCGGCGCATGTTCTTGACGTACTCCATGATCGGCGTCACCGTCTCGCGGAACGGGCTGGCCAGCACCGTCAACGGCACCGGGATATCGAGCTTCTCCCAGTCCGCCAGCGTCTGTTCCGTCTCCTCGGCGCTGATGTCCACCGTGATGGCGTCCAGCCGGGAGGGCCGCGAGGCCCGGGCGTAGGCCAGCGCCCGGAGCACCGGCTTGCGCACATGCGAGACGAGCAGCACGGCGTGCACGCGGGTGGGCAGCGCCCGCGGCGAAGAGTCCTCGTCCACGGCGAGTTCCTTGGCCACGTTGTCGTAATGCGCCCGGATGCTCCACATGATCAGGAAGAGTACGAACATCGCCAGCAGCGCGATCCAGGCGCCCTGCTCGAACTTGGTGATCAGCACGATCACCAGGACCAGGCCGGTCATGCCGAAGCCGATCGAATTGATGGTGCGCGACTTGATCATCCGCAGCTTTGCGGCCGGGTCCTTGGCGAGTTTAAGCTCGCGGCCCCAGTGCCGAATCATGCCGAGCTGGCTGAGGGTGAAGGAGATGAAGACGCCCACAATGTAGAGCTGGATGAGCTTGGTGACGTCCGCGTTGAACGAGATGATCAGCACCAACGCGCCGGCGGCCAGCGCCAGGACACCGTTGCTGAAGGCCAGCCGGTCGCCGCGGGTGCGGAGCTGGCGCGGCAGGTAGCCGTCCTGCGCGAGGATCGAGCCGAGCACCGGGAAGCCGTTGAACGCGGTGTTGGAGGCGAACACCAGGATGACGCCGGTGGCGGCGACCACGATGTAGAACGGGAGCGAACCAGCGCCGAAGACGGTCTGCGCGATCTGGCTGATAGCCGGGTTCTGGATGTAGCCCTCGTCCACCGGCTGGCCGTTGAGCAGGAACTCCTTCGCCGGGTCCTGCACGATGTGCACCTTGGTGGCGTTGGCGAGGTAGATGATGCCGGCGAGCATGGAGGCGGCGATCACGCCGAGCAGCAGCAGCGTGGTCGCCGCGTTCTTGCTCTTGGGCTTCTTGAAGTTCGGCACGCCGTTGCTGATGGCTTCCACGCCGGTCAGTGCGGCGGCGCCGGAGGAGAACGCCCGCAGCAGCAGGAACGCGCCGGTGAGCCCGACCAGTCCCTCGTCGAAGCCGGGCGCCGGGATGATCTGGAACTCGGCCGACGGCGCCTGCCCGAGCTGGCCCGTGGCGGCCTGGAAGACACCGACGGCGGTCATGCCGAGGATCGAAAACATGAAGATGTAGGTCGGCACGGCGAAGACGCTGCCTGCTTCGCGGATGCCGCGCAGGTTCACCAGCGCCAGGACCACGACGCCGATCGTCGCGATCGTGGCCTGCTGGCCGTGCAGCGAAGGGACCGCCGTGGTGAGGTAGGCGGCGGCCGAGGACATCGACACCGCAACGGTGAGCACATAGTCCACGAGCAGCGCCGCGGCGACCGTGAGACCCGCGTACTTGCCCAGGTTTTCGTTGGCGATCTCGTAATCGCCGCCGCCGGACGGGTAGGCGTGGACGTTCTGGCGGTAGGAGGCCACGACGGTGAGCAGCACCACCATGACCGCAAGCCCCACCCAGGGTGAGAAGGCCACAGCGCTGACACCGGCCAGGGCCAGGGTGAGCAGGATTTCATCGGGCGCGTAGGCCACCGAGGAGAGCGCATCGGAGGCGAAGATCGGAAGCGCGATCCGTTTGGGCAGCAGGGTGTGGGCCAGGCTGTCGTTCCGGAAGGGCTTGCCTACCAGCACCCGCTTCACGGCATTGAAAATTGTCAGCACCAGACAAAGCTAGTCTGATTCGGACGCGATGTCATGACGGCGAAACCTGCTGTCCGGCGGCCGGCGGGCCGCACCGCCGCCGGACCGGCTCCTGGACCCCACTGGCCGGTATTGTTTGACGCAGCAACAAACACACAGAAGCTTGAGGAGGCACGGGTGGCGCACTTCGTGATCATGGGTTGTGGCCGTGTCGGGGCAACCCTGGCGCACACACTCGAGGACGCCGGCCATTCGGTCGCGATCATCGACCAGGACGACCGTGCGTTCCGGCGGCTCCGGACCGGCTTCTCCGGCCGCAAGGTCACCGGCGTCGGCTTCGACCGGGAGACGCTCAAGCAGGCCGGGGTCGAAGAGGCCTACGCCTTCGCCGCCGTGTCCAGCGGCGACAACTCCAACATCCTGGCCACCCGGGTGGCCCGCGAGACGTTCCATGTTCCCCACGTCGTGGCGCGGATCTACGACCCGGGCCGCGCCGAGATCTACCAGCGGCTCGGGATCCCCACGGTCGCGGCGGTGCGCTGGAGCGCGGACCAGGTGCTGCGCCGGATCCTGCCGGAGCAGCACATCGCCGGCGACTTCCGCGACCCCTCCGGCCGTCTGGTGCTCGCCGAGGTGGAGGTCGACGCCGGCTGGATCGGCCACCCGCTGACCGCGATCGAGAAGGCCGCCGACATCCGCGTCGCCTACCTCACGCGCTTCGGCGAGGGCATCCTCCCCGGGTCCGGAACCGCGTACCAGGACGGCGACACGATCCACGCCATGGTGGGCGTGGACCGCACGTCCGAGGTTGCCCACATTCTCGCCAAATCCCCCGCCAAGGAGTCCTAAGTGAAAGTCGTCATCGTCGGGGCCGGCAGCGTCGGTTCCTCGATCGCCCGGGAACTGCTGTCCCATAAACACGAAATCCTGCTGATCGACCTCAAGCCCGAGGTGATCGGCCGCAGCGGGCTGCGCGGGGCGCACTGGCTGGTCGGGGACGCCTGCGAACTGAGCACCCTTAAGGACGCCCGCCTGGAGGATGCCGATGTCGTGGTCTCCGCGACCGGCGATGACAAGGTGAACCTCGTGGTGTCGCTGCTGGCCAAGACCGAGTTCGGCGTCGGACGGACCGTGGGCCGGGTCAACAACCCGAAGAACGACTGGATGTTCGACGATTCCTGGGGCGTCGACGTCGCGGTCAACACCCCGCAGCTGATGACGGCCCTGGTGGAGGAAGCGGTGGAAATCGGCGACCTGGTCCGGCTGCTGACCCTGCAGACCGGGGTGTCCTCGCTGGTGGAGTTCACCGTGCCGCACGATTCGCATGTGATCGGCCTGACCGTGGGGGACATCGACTGGCCGGAGGACGCGACGCTGGTGGCGATCCTCCGCGACCAAGCCCCGATCACGCCGAGCCGGGATGACGTGATCGACGGCGGCGACGAGCTGTTCTTCGTCACCACGATCGTCGCCGAGGACGACCTGCGTGCCCTGCTCTCGGCGCCCGAGGACCAGGACCAGGACCAGCACACCCGCGAATCGCAGCCCTCCGGCGACGACGGCTTCGACGGCTAGGCCAGCCCGCTCCAAATAGTTGCGCTATCAGTAATGGCCGTTCCCAAGGCTGGGAACGGCCATTACTGATAGCGCATCAGGTCAGTTGGGTTGGGCCGGACCGTCCGCCGGGGCCGGCACGGGACGGGTAAGCAGCCAGGCCACCCACATTCCCAGGATGTACAGCGGCGCACCCATGATGAGCCGGGTGGTGGCGAGGCCAGCGAGGCCCGGCTCCCCCATCAGGTACAGCGGGACCTGGACGAGCAGGCGCAGGACCAGGACCGAGATGATCACCCAGGTGCCGATCCGGTACGCCTTGACCCGCGCCGGGTGATTGCGCCAGTCCAGGCCCTCGTTCCGGATAAAACCGAACAGCAGCCCGGCGACGGGCCAGCGCACCGCGATCGAGATGGTCATCGCGAGGATGTAGCCGATGTTGGTGAAGAACCCCAGCACGTAGAAGTCCTCGGCCTTGCCGGTCGAGTTCGCGAGCCACGCTGAGAGCCCGACGCCGACGATGCCGGCCAGCGCCTGTGTCAGCGGCTTGCGCTGGACCAGCCGCGCGACCGTGAACACGGCGGCGACGACCAGCGCGGCGACCAAGGCCGGCGGCAGTTCGCGGGTCACGGTGAAGGCGATCAGGAAGACCAGCCCCGGAAGGATGCTTTCGGCGATGCCCTGGACGCCACCGGCGCTCTTGAGCACATCGATGTTGCCATTGCTGGAGCGGTGCAGGCCGGCCTTGGCCGCATAGCTCTCGGCGAACTGGCTCACGGTTGGCTGCGGGTCTTCGGGTGTGCTCATTGCTCCTCCTGGCGGGAGAGTATTTCGTAGCGCGGATTGAACATGGTCGGCAGCCCGTCGCGGACCGTGACCATGCCCTCAAGGCGGAGTTCCAGGCCTGCCCTGACGCCGGGAATGCGGCGCCGCCCCAACCAGATGACGCGGAGCCGGTCGGCGGCCACAGGAGCCCGCTGGCGCCGGGCGGCCGGCTGGGGCGCGTGGTTGGCCGGTGCCGGGCGGGCCTTGGGCGGCGGGGAGTCGTGGTCGGTGATGATCGCCGTGAAGGCGGCAACCTCGGCGGCCGGGGCATAGGTCACGGACTCGATGAAGCCTCGGCAGAACACCCGTCCGCGCTCCGGCAGTCCGCGCACCGGCACGGCGGCGGCTGGCTTCTTGCCAGGGGCATCAACCAATCTGGGTGATCTCCGGTCCGCGCTCGGGCTGCTCGAGCTCCGGGGCACCCTGCTCGAACTCCGGGGCACCCTGCGGCGCCGCGGTTCCGGAGTCCCGGGGAAGGCGGAGCTGCAACAGGTCCCGCGGCGGCATCGGGTTTTCGCCCCGCACCACGACGATCTGCCGGAAAAGCTCCTCAAGTCCGGCGGCGGCGTCGCGGTCCAGCGCCGCCTCTCCGCCGAGGACACCGCGGAGGAACCAGCGGGGGCCGTCGACGCCGATGAACCGCGCCACCCGGTAGCCTTCACTGCCGTCGCCGGCGGGCAGCTTGGCCACCAGCTCGATGCCGAAGTGGCCCTCGATCTCATCCACCTGGCCGCCCTGGCTGCCCACGGACTGGCCGATCTGCTCACGGATTTCGTCCCAGAGGCCCTCGGAGCGCGGCGCGGCGAAGGCCTGAAGCTGCAGGCTGGACCCGTCCAGGTCCATGGTGACCGCCACGACGCGCTGGGTAGCTTCCTCGACCTCAAGCCGCAGCTGCAACCCTTCCCGCGGGGAAATCAGCAGGGCGCCGAGGTCGACGTAGCCGTCCTGGTCATCGATCTCCGACACGTCGTAGGGACCGGCGCTGCGGACGGCATCGTCCGAAGCCTCGGCAGCTGCGCCGGTTCCAACAGCGTCGGGCTCCCCGGTGTTGCCGGTTTCCGTCAGTTGCTCCTGCTTGGCTTTTTTGCCACGCCCAAAAACCATCGGGTCTTCTCCTTAGTTGTGATCCCGTGCGGAGCCCTCGGCCGCCGCACAGGGTTCAGCCTGTCAACCGGGCGGGACTCAGGCCCCGGCGGTCCCAAAACCGCCGGTGGAACCGAAACCGCCGCCGCCGCGGACCGAATCGCTCAGCTCCTGGACGGGCACGAACTCCGCGTACTCCACCCGCTGGATGACCATTTGTGCAATTCTATCGCCGCGCCGCAGTTCAATGACCTCGTCGCGGTCAGTATTCAGCAGTGTCACGGCAATCTCCCCGCGGTAGCCAGCGTCCACGGTGCCGGGAGCGTTCACCACCGTCAGTCCGTGCTTGGTGGCGAGGCCCGAGCGCGGGTGGATCAAGGCGACGAAACCGTCGGGAAGGGCGATGGACACGCCCGTGGGCACCAGCCGCCGCTCCCCCGGCCGGAGCACGACGTCCTCGCGGGCGCGCAGATCCGCGCCGGCGTCGCCCGGGTGGGCGTACGACGGCGGCTCCAGGCCGTCGTCGAGCATCTTCAGCTGCACCGACAAGGTCGGCGCTCCATAAGCTGGCGTATCGCCGGCCGGGATGTCGCTGGCTGCGGGCTCTGCCGGCAGGGTGTTCACGGCAGTAGTTTCTTCAGTCACAGTTCCCCACTGTAACGCCCGCGCGGAGGATCGGCCTACCGCGCCGCCGCCGCGGATGCGCGCCGGCACCGGCGGGCGGCCAAGGTGAAATAGCCCGGGAAAAGTGGAAAGCTGGGCTCATGCCCGAATCCAGCGCAGCCATGCCTGCCTCCAACAGCACCCCCGACGACACCGCCGTCCTGTTCACCGAGAAGCTCTGGCCGAGTTTCTGGATCTGGCTGGTGGCTGCCGGGCTCGCCGCGGCCGGCATCCTGGTGTTCGCGCCGATCAGCATTGCCGCCGGCATCACCGCAGCCGTGGTGCTCTTCGTGATCCTGGCGGCGCTCCTGATCCTCTCCACCCCTTCCCTCTCAGTCACCGCCGAATCCGTGCGGGTTGGGCGGGCGACGATTGAACGCCGCTTCGTCGGCGCCGTCGGCGCCTTCCGCGGCGCGGAGGCAACGGCGGAACGCGGCCCCCGCCTCAACGGCCTGGCGTTCTTGTGCATCCGCGGCTGGATCGACCCGGTGGTCCGGATCGAGATCACCGACCCCGCGGACCGGACGCCGTACTGGCTTGCCTCCACCCGGCACCCGGACGAGTTCGTCGCGGCCCTATCCCGCTGACCGGACTCCGGTTTAGCCCTCGCACGCAGTGCTTGCCCTTCGCACGCAGTTTTAGCCCTCGCACGCAGTGCTTACCCTTCGCACGCAGTGTTAACCCTCGCACTCCGTGCAGTACTTGAGGCCGTCCTTTTCGCGGGCGATCTGCGAGCGGTGGCGGACGAGGAAACAGGAGGCACAGGTAAATTCGTCTGCCTGGGCCGGCAAGACCCGGACCAGCAGCTCCTCGCCGGACAGGTCAGCGCCCGGGAGTTCGTAGCCTTCAGCGAGGTCGGTTTCGTCTACATCGACGACCGCCGAGGGCTTGTCCGTACGCCGCGACTTCAGTTCCTCGATGGAGTCCTCATTGAGGTCTTCTTCAGTCTTGCGCGGCGCATCGTAGTCTGTCGCCATTAGTTGTTGCTCACACTCCGCAATCGTTGGGTTGGTTCGCCGCCTCCGTACCGGCGGGGGCTGGTGGCCCCGCGGCCGGGTACGGGTTCAGTTCACCGATGACAACGCCGGACCTGCGCTTTTTGTGCCCGACGTCGGGTCATTTTGCCTAACTCCCGGCCCGAGCGCCAGAGGCCTGCGGTTCGGCGCCGGGAAAGCCCGCCCCGGGCGGCCCGAATAGGGCGAAAAGTCGCGGAAAATCACGGCGCGCCCTCCCTCCTAACCGGAATTGCAGCCCATCGGTGGCAGAGTTTCGAATGTTAGTAATGCCAGGGTGGAGGATTTGTATGCAGGATCTACGGCTTGTAGGTGTCCACGACGACGGGGAGCATGTCCTGTTGAGTGGCGCCGGCGGCGCGATGTTCCAGCTGCCGATCGATGAGGCGCTTCGGGCGGCGGCCAGCCGGACAACGGCCAAGGCCGGTTCCGGCGTGCGCGCCGAACCCATTGCCATGTCCCCCCGCGATATCCAGGCCAGGATCCGCAGCGGCGCCACCGCCGAGGAGGTGGCCGGCCTGTCCGGCATCCCGCTGGCCAAGGTGCAGCGCTACGAGGGACCCGTGCTGGCGGAGCGTGAATACGTCGCCCAGCAGGCCCGCAAAATCGAAGTAGCTTCCCCGTCCGCGGGACACGACAGCTACCGCTCCTTCTTCGGCGACCAGCCCGCCACGCTGGACGACATGGTCACGCACCGGCTCCGGGCCCACGGGATCGAGCCGAGCTCCGTGGAGTGGGACTCCTGGCGCCGCCCGGACGGCAGCTGGAACGTGGTGGCCCGGTTCGAAACGCAGTCCGGCGCCCAGGCCGCAATCGGTGAAGAACCTCCCGCCATGTGGACGTTCAGCCCGGCACGCAAGTCGCTGCAGAACGCCAACCGCTGGGCCCAGCAGCTCAGCGAACTCGAGCCCATGGACGGCCCCGTCCCGCCCCGGCGTCTCTCCGCGGTGTCCGACCGCCCCTTCGATTTTGAAACCGACGCGGAAGCCGCGGCGCGCACCGCCACGGCGCAGCTCAGCATTGTTCAGCTCAACGGAGTCCAGCCCCTGGGCCAGCAGGAAAAGGACGCCGACGGGCTGCTGGACATGCTCCGTTCCCGCCGCGGCCACCGCCTGGGCCTTGACGAGGACGCCGACGATGCCCTCGCGCTGCTGCTGACCAACGGTGTGCCGGCCGCCCACCCGCGGCCGTCCGAGGTGCCGCCGCCGGAGACGAACGAAGACGATCACGCCGCCGCCGTCGAGGCGTCCGCGGAACACACGCCGGAAGAAAAGGCGCCGGCCGCCAGGACCGAACCGCACTCCATCCCCGGCCCGGATGCGGGTCCCAATGTTGCTGGTCCGGACGCTGCTGGTCCGGACGCTGCTGGTCCGGATGTGTTGTCCCGCCGCCGGGATGCCCGGCCCTCGATGATGGCGCGCCTGAGCCTGGCACCGCGGCACCAGGAGAGTAACGACGACGACGTGTTGAAGCTTCACGACGGGGTCAGCACCGAGACCCGCGAGATCACCATTGCGGCCTCGCAGCTGCGCCCGGTCCGCACCGGACCGACGTCAAGCCCCGGCCTGGATGAACTGCTGGGCGGCGGACCGTCGCGGCGGCAGGCCGACTCCCGTCCCGACCGGTCAAACACCGATCCGTCACGCACTGACCAATCGAGCACTGACCAATCAGGCGCTGATCCGTCCCGCGGCGACGCCGCGCGCAGCGAGCGGGAGCTGGAAACGCCGGAACGCCAGCCCGCCAAGCCCAAGCGCTCCAGTGTGCCCAGCTGGGATGAGATCGTCTTCGGCACCCGCACGGACTGACCCGTCCCGGCGGATGTCGGGCCGGAAGCCTGCGGGCCGCGGATCAGCGGCGGCTTGCTGCCCCGGCCGTTTTTCTGGTCCTGGCGCCGCCGGCCTTCCCTTCGGCCGGGAAGCACAGCAGCGGAACCTCACGTTCGGCCTTGGTCAGTGAGCCATGCTGGCCGACCACCTCCAGCGCCCGGGCCGGAACCCGGCGGGTGTCGTAGAAGGCCACCGCGTCGCGGGCGGCAATCATCACGTCGCCGATCCGCGGGCCGACCGGGCCCCGGACCTCGCCAAAGAGCCCCGCAGCCACTGCCTCTTCCCGGGTGAACGCCCAGATCCGGTCGCCGAAGCGCGCCCGCCAGGCCGCGAGCAGGCCCTGCCGCCCGGCGTCGCCCGCCCCGTCCTCGAGGTAGAGGTGGACCATCCGAGGCTCCCCCGCCGTGTGCCGGACTCCGGCAATCAGCTCAGCCTCCGCGGAATAGTCGATCCGCTGCGATTCCGGCACGTCCACCATGCCGTGGTCCCCGGTGACGAGCACCGTGGTACCGGCGGGAAGGGAGGCGCTGAGCCGCCGCACCGTGGCGTCGAGCTCCTCAAGCTGGTGTTCCCACTGCGGCGACTGGAAGCCGTAGCGGTGGCCAGCCTTGTCCAGTTCGTGGACGTAGAAATACATCAGCGAACTCTCCGCACCGGCCATGGCCTCCGCCGCGGCCGCGGTCCGGGCGTGCGAGGTGCTCCCGGCCACGAAGCGTCCGCCGCGGAGCGCGGCCCGGGTCATGGCGGAATCGCTGAACCGCGGCAGGCCGACGGTGCTGACGTCCACATGCCCGGCGGCCCGTTCGAATACTGTCGGCATCGGCTGCCAAAGCTGCGGGTCGACGCCGGGATCCCAGCCGTTGAGCATGTTGACCACCCGGTCCTGGTCCGGGTCGAGGACGTCGTAGCCCACCATCCCGTGCTGTCCGGCGGGCAGGCCGGTGCCGAAGCTGGCCAGCGACGCGGCCGTCGTGGACGGGAAGGCGGCATCGAGCCACACCGGCACGGCGCCCTGGCCGGCCTGCAGCACCGAGCGCAGGAACGGCGTGTGCGCGGACTTCTGTTTGAGCAGTTGCCGGCCCAGGCCGTCGGCCAGGACGACGCAGACGTGCTTCGCCGCGGGTAGGTTCAGCCGGTTCGCGAAACCGGGGACGCCCAGGCTGGCCGCGGCGCTGGTGAAGACCTCGGCGATGGAACGCTCCCCGTAGGCCGGGGGTGCCGGCAGAACGGCGGGACCGCCGGGGGTCCGGAGGGGCGTCTGCGGTGCGGGTTCCGGGAACTCGGGCGCGCGGTCCGGCACCATTTCAGCGCTGGTGGCCGCGGCTGAGGCGGGTCCCGAAGACGCCGGCGCGGGCGCGCGGGGGCAGCGCGGACACGCCGTGCGGGGCGGGGGCGGTGGATCCGGTGTTCACGGCCCGGAGGGCCCGGGCGAACAGCTTGGCATCCTGGACGGCCTGCAGGCCGTCGGCTTCGGCGCTGATCCGCAGCACGATGTCCTCCTGCGCGATCGTGCCGCTGTAGCCGTGGTCGGCCTCGCACTGCGGGTCGCCGCAGCTGGCCGGGCCCATGTCGAGGCGTTGGCCGCCGGACCAGGCGATCGAGAGGGTCAGCTCCCGGACCGGGTCGGAGGGCTTATAGTCCTGCGGCTGGGCGTAGACGTAGCTGAGCACCACGGAACGGATCTGCGTCACCGGAACGGATTCGGTGGAGACCTGGGCGACGGTCTGCTCGCCGGCCTCGTCGAGTTGCTGGTCGTCCACGTGGGTGATGACCAGCATGTCCTCGGTCAGCACGAGCACGGTGATGTGCCGGCGCACCTCGGCCCGGTCGAAGTGGGTTTCGAGGTGGACCAGGTGGGCCACGCAGTCGCGGCCGTCCAGGGCGTCGGCGACGACGTCGGCCACCAGGCGGGGGTAAAAGCCGGCCTGCTGGAGGGCGCCTTCCAGGCTCTGGCCCTGCGCGCTGTGGTCGTGCAGGCCTTGGTGCTGCCCGTGGCGGCCGGGGACGGACGCCTGGGGCTGGGATGCTGGAGGCTGGGAGCTCATGGCTTCCATTTTCACAGATCGGCCGGGGACTTGCTAACCGCGCCCCCGGCCGGGCGGCACGGGGCGGCGGCACGGGGCTGCGCCGTTAGCGGCGCCGCTGGCTGCGACCGGCGCCGCTAGCTGCGCATGGCGCGCCGGGCCGTGTCGGTGCGCTGGGCGGCGTTGGCAATCCGGACGTCGGCGGCCAGGATCACGGCGCCGTCGGGTCCGGCCAGGACCGGGTTGAATTCCACCAGGGCGATCTCGGGGTGGTTGTCCTTGAGCCGGGTGAGCCGGGCCGCCAGGTTCTCGAGTGCGGCGGCGTCGACGGCAGGCAGGCCCTGGTAGCCGAAGAGTTTGCGGGCGGCGCGGGGCGCGCGGATGAAGTCGTGGAGGTCGGCGCCGGAGAGCGGCGGAACGCGGTGCGCCCAGTCGTCGAGCAGGTTGACGGCGTCACCGGCCAGCCCGAAGGACACCACGGGGCCCAGCAGCGGGTCTTCGATGGCGCGGAAGGTGCAGGCTTGCCCCACCGGGGCCATGGACTGCACCTCGAGGGACGGCGAGCCGTAGCGCTGCAGCGACTTGCGCATCTGGGCGATGTTGCTGCGCAGCGAGTCGGCGTCCTGGATGTCAAGGCGCACCCCGCCGAGGTCGAGGCGGTGCCGCAGGGCCGGGTCGGTGGTCTTGAGCGCCACCGGCCAGCCGAGCCGGTCGGCCGCGGCGACGGCGTCGTCGTCGCTCTCGAAGCCATCGGAGACAAGCACGCGGATGCCGTAGCGGCCCAGCAGCTTCGCGGCCGCTGCCGGGTCCAGCCGGACCAGCTGGTCGCCGCCGACGGGCCGGAGCAGCTCCTCCAGGTCCTCGTGGGCGGCTTCGGGATCGCAGCCGTCGGGTTCCACGAAGAAACCGTGGTCGCGGACCACCCACTGGGCGTAGCGGACCACCGCGGCCAGGGCGGCGACGGCGGCCCCGGGGTTGGAGTAGCAGGGCACCGCGGCGGCCGGTTCGACAGCGGCGTCTTCCGTGGCTGCGGCTCCGGCGGCGGATCCGACCATGCCCTCGACGTAGACGGAGGGGTCCAGGATGCCGGTGAAAGCGGCCACGACGGGCTTCCCGGCGGCGGCCGAGCACTCTGCCAGGACCGCGCCGATCTTTTCGACGGTGAGCCCGCGGGCCGGCAGCAGGGCCACCACAACCGCGTGAACCGACTCGCTGGTCAGTGTCTCCTGCAGGCTGCGCCGCAGCGCCGGCAGCGCCCGGGACATGCCGGCATCCAGATCGACGTCGGTGACGATGCGGTCCACATCCAGCCCGGCCGCGGCCGCACTGTCCGCCACCACCTTGCCGAGCGCCCCGGAGTTGCTGAACACGGCCACGCCGGGCCCGTGCGGCAGCGGCTGGCTGGAGACAATCTGGGCCACGTCCATCAGCTCTTCGATCGTTTCCACCCGGATCACCCCGGCCTGGCGCATCATGGCGTCCAGGGCCTCGGGCGGCGCCTGCGTGGTGCGCACGGAGTGGCCCGGCGGCAGGTTCAGCCCCATGGCGTCGGACTTGGCCACGATCACGGGTTTGGTCCGTGCGAGCCGCCGGGCCAGCCGGGAGAACTTGCGCGGGTTGCCGATGGATTCAAGGTAGAGCCCAACGGCGGTGGTGTCGGCGTCATCCTCCCAGAACTGCATCATGTCGTTGCCGGACACGTCGGCTCGGTTGCCCGCGGAGAGGAACGTGGACAGGCCCACCCGGCGTCGGCTGGAGGCGGCGTAAAGCGAAACGCCGATCGCCGCGGACTGGCTGAACAGGCCCAGGGCGCCGCGGCGGGCCAGGGACGGCGCCATCGAGGCGTTGAGCGACACGGCGGGGTTGGTGTTGACGATCCCGAGCGACGACGGGCCGATCACGCGCATGCCGTTGGCGCGGGCCTGGCGGACCAGCTCGCGCTGCCGGGCGAGGCCGCGTTCGCCGTCTTCCGCGTAGCCGGCGGTGGCCAGCACGATTCCCTTGACGCCGGCCTCCCCGCAGTCCTGGACCACGTTGGCGACCTCGTCGTAGGGGACAGCGATGACGGCGAGTTTGACCGGGCCGGGGACGTCGGCGAGCCGGGCGAAGGAGAGCATGCCGGCCAGTTCCAGGGCTTCGGGGTTGATCGCGTAGACCGGGCCGGTGAAGCGGCCCTCGACGATGTGCTCCAGCAGCTGGTAGCCCACGGTGCCCCACTTGCGGCTGGCCCCGATCACGGCCACCGACGCCGGGGCCAGGAGTTCCTGGATGCTGCGCGCCTCGGCGCGGTGCTCGCGGGACTCCATCACGGCCCGGGACTTGTCCGTCGGGTCGATGTTGAACTCGAGGCTCACGACGCCGTCGTCGAAGTGCCGTTTAACGTCGTAGCCGGCGTCGGAGAAGACCATCAGCATCTTGCGGTTCTCCGGGAGGACCTCGGCACTGAACTTGCGGATACCGTGCTCCCGCGCGGCGGCGGCGAGGTGTTCGAGCAGGATGGAGCCGATGCCGCGGCCCTGGTGGGCGTCGGCGATGTTGAAGGCCACCTCTGCCTCTTCCGGGTCATCGAGCCGGTCGTAGCGGCCGATGCCCAGGATTTCGCCGCCGATGGTGATCACGAGGGCCACCCGGTCGTTGTAATCGACCTCGGTGAAACGCTTGAGTTCCTTGGCCGAAAGCTTGGACTTGAACGCGAAGAAGCGCATGTAGATCGAGGTCTGCGACTGGCCCACGTGGAAGGCCTGGACGGCGTCGGCGTCGGCGGGGTGGATGGGGCGAAGGTGCGCCGTTCCGCCGTCGCGCAGCACGACATCGGCTTCCCAATGTTCCGGATATACGCCGTCCGCGGGCTGATCCACCATAGGCTTAGCCTAGTCATTAACTTAAGCAGCACACGCTTAGTACCCCTCAGAAGGACCCACCAGCCTCATGGCACGCCGCCAAACCACGCCCCCGGCAGGGAAAGCCAACCAGGATTCCGCAGCGAATTTTGTCGAGAACATCGTCGACATCGACGTCACTTCCGAAATGGAAGGCTCGTTCCTGGAGTACGCCTATTCGGTCATCTATTCCCGGGCGTTGCCTGACGCCCGCGACGGCCTCAAGCCGGTCCAGCGGCGCATCCTGTACATGATGAGCGAGATGGGCCTGCGCCCGGACCGCGGCCACGTCAAGAGTGCTCGGGTGGTGGGTGAGGTGATGGGTAAGCTGCACCCGCACGGTGACTCCGCCATCTACGACGCCATGGTCCGGATGGCGCAGAGCTTCTCCCTGCGGCTGCCCCTGATCGACGGCCACGGCAACTTCGGCTCGCTCGACGACGGCCCGGCCGCCCCGCGGTACACCGAGGCGCGGCTGGCGGCGGCGGCGCTGACCCTGACCGACCACCTCGATGAAGACGTGGTCGACTTCGTCCCCAACTACGACAACCAGCTCACCCAGCCGGAGGTTTTGCCGGCTGCGTTCCCGAACCTCCTGGTCAACGGCGCCACGGGCATCGCCGTGGGCATGGCCACCAACATGGCCCCGCACAACCTGGGCGAAGTGGTGGCGGCGGCCCGGCACCTGATCGCGCAGCCGGACGCCACGCTCGAGGACATCATGAAGTTCGTCCCCGGCCCGGACCTGCCCACCGGCGGCCGGATCGTGGGCCTGGACGGCATCCGCGACGCCTACGCCACCGGACGCGGCTCCTTCAAGACGCGGGCCAAGGTCGACGTCGAACAGCTCTCGGCGCGCCGCACCGGCCTGGTGGTCACGGAACTGCCGTACATGGTGGGCCCGGAGAAGGTGATCGAGAAGATCAAGGATGCGGTCAACAGCAAGAAACTGACCGGCATCAGCGACGTCGTGGACCTCACCGACCGCCAGCACGGCCTGCGGCTCGTGATTGAACTGAAGAACGGCTTCAACCCGAACGCCGTGCTCCAGCAGCTCTACCGCTTCACGCCGATGGAGGACTCCTTCGGCATCAACAACGTCACCCTGGTCGACGGCCAGCCGCAGACCCTGGGCCTGCTGGAACTGCTGTCCGTCTACGTCGACCACCGAATCAACGTGGTGCGCCGCCGCACCTCCTTCCGGCTGGGTAAGAAGAAGGACCGGCTGCACCTGGTCGAGGGCATGCTCATCGCGATCGTGGACATCGACGAGGTCATCCAGATCATCCGCTCTTCGGAGGAGTCCGCCGAGGCCCGCACCCGGCTGATGTCCATTTACGACCTCTCCGAAATCCAGGCCAACTACATCCTGGAACTCCGGCTCCGGCAGCTGACCAAGTACTCCCGGATCGAGCTGGAGAAGGAGCAGGAGGAGCTCCGCCGGGAGATCGCCGAGCTCCAGGCCATCCTCGACTCCCCCGAGTTGCTGCGGACGCTGGTGTCCGACGAGCTCGGCGAACTCGCGGACAAGTACGGCACCCCGCGCCGGACCGTGCTGCCCGAATCCGAGGCCGTCTCCCCCACGGTCGCCGCCGCCCTCGCCGCCGCCCCCGGCGCCAAGGGCAAGGCCGCCCCGCTGGCCCTGGAAATCTCCGACGACCCCTGCTGGGCCATCCTGACGGTGTCCGGCCAGATCGCCCGCACGGCGAACCAGGACAGCCTCGCCGAGGCCGGGCCGCGGGCCCGGCACGACGTGTTCCGCTCCGTCATCAAGACCTCCGCACGCGGGGAGATCGCCGCGGTCACGTCGCAGGGCCGCATGCTGCGGCTCCAGGTGATGGACATGCCGGTGTTGCCGCCCACCTCCGGCACCCCCAACATGGCCGGCGGCGTCCCCGCCAAGGACTTCATTACCCTGCTCAAGGGCGAATCCCTCGTCGCGTTCGTGCCGCTGGACCAGGTCCTCGCCCTCGGCACCGCCCAGGGTGTGGTTAAGCGCGTCCAGCCGGACTACCCGCTGAACCGCGAAGACTGGGAAGTGATCGCGCTCAAGGACAAGGACACCCTGGTGGGCGTCGAGCCCGCCGCCGGCAACGACGTCGAGCTGGTATTCGTGACGCGCCAGGCCCAGCTGCTGCACTTCAGCGCCTCCGCCGTCCGGCCGCAGGGCCGCACCGCGGGCGGCATGGCCGGGATCAAGCTGGCCGCCGGCGACCAGGTGCTGCACTTCGGCACGGCTAGCCCCACCGACGACGCCGCCGTGGTGGTCACGATCGCCGGCACCGAAGGCGCGCTGCCGGGCACCGCGCCGGGCGCCGCCAAGGTCACGCCCCTCACCGAATACCCGGCCAAGGGCCGCGGCACGGCCGGCGTCCGGGCCCACCGCTTCCTCAAGGGCGAAGATACGCTGCTGCTCGCCTGGGCCGGCCACGGACCGGCGAAGGCATCCTCGCTGGCCGGGGTGGCCCGGTCACTGCCGGTCGAGCATGGCCGGCGCGACGGCTCCGGCATCCCGCTCTCGCAGGCCATCGACGCGATCGGCCCGAGCATGGCCTGGACCGAGGAATCCGCGGCGGAAGCCTAGTACAAACGTCCGACGCTCCCGCACATCCCGCCCGGGAGTGCGGGAGCGTCGTCGATAGCGCGGCAGGATCTGCGAGAGCGTCTGGAGCGCGGCAACGGCCTCCCCGGGATCGGCCCCGGAGTTTTACATCCCTGAGTTCAGGTTCAGGATGTTGCCCTCGCTGTCCAGGAACCACGCCGCGGAACTGCCGTCCGGCAGGGTGGCGACGCCGTCCTCGGTTTTCAGGCCGGGGAAATCGTAGTCCTCGAAGACGACCCCTGCGGCGCGGAGTTCCGCGACAGTGGCCGGCACGTCAGTGACCATCCACCCGAGCTGGGTGTTCTTGGCCGTTCCGACGTTGGACGTCTGGTACAACAGGAACCTGCTGCCAGAGCCGCACGTGTACTGCAGGTTGTCCCCGGCGTCCGGGTTGTCGGGTTCGAGTCCGAGCTTGTCGCGGTAGAAATCGCGCGCGCGGGCGATGTCCGCGGCCGGCAGCACGGCCCCGACCGGTTGATCTTTGAGCATGGCTATATCCTTTCCAGGCCCTTCCCCCGAAACGAACTTTACTCCTTCGCCTAGACTGCTCCCATGCCTATCGTTCCCGATCAAAAAGACTGGACCTGGGTGCTGTCACGGCCGTGCCCGGAGTGCGGTTTCGACGCCTCTGCTTCCACCCCCGCGACGACGCCGGGAACGCTGGCCAGCATGCTGCCGCGCTGGCGCGCGGTGCTGCGGCGACCGGACGCGGCGGAGCGCCCGGACCCGAATACCTGGTCGGCTCTGGAGTACGCCTGCCATGTCCGGGACGTGTTCACGCTCTTCGACTACCGGCTGGGCCTGATGGTCTCCGAGGATGACGCCCGCTTCGAGGACTGGGACCAGGACCGGACCGCGGTCGAGCAGGATTACGCCGGCGCCGACCCGGCAGAGGTAAGCGTGGCCCTTACGGCCGAGGGCGAGCAGATCGCCGAATCCTTCGGCCGCATCCCGGAGCAGGACTGGGGCCGGACGGGCACGCGCAGCAACGGCTCGGAATTTACCGTGCTCACGTTCGCGCAGTACTTCCTGCACGACGTCGTCCACCACCTCCACGATGTGGATGGGTAGCGCGTGGATGGGTAGGCTCAGAGCTCCTTGTCCCACGCCATGCTGGTGTTGACCGGAACGTAACCCGCCTTCAGGTACAGCGCCAGGGCGCCGGTGGGGTTCTCCGAGTCCACGTCCAGTGAGGCCTTGTCCATTCCGGCCGCGGCAAAGCGGCGCATCGCATCGGCCAGCAGCGCCCGGGCAACCCCGCGGCCCCGGAACTCCCGGCGCACGCCGAGCAGTTCGGTGTGGCCCTCCTTGAAGCCGCGGGACGCGGCGCTCTCCACGTCGTGGCTGGCCAGCTGGTACCCGACCACCGTGCCGCCCGCTTTCTCCACCACCACCGCGCTCAGGTCCGGCCGCGCCTGCGGGTCGTTCACCACGAAGCCCCAGGCCTCCTCGTCGCGCGGCTCGCTCCCCCAGTGGTCGCGGAACGCATCGTTGTGCGCCTGCCGCACCGCCTCGTGCAGCCCGGGACCGAAGGGCACCAGGTCGAGCCCGTCGTCCAGCACGGGCTCGGGCAGCGGGCCGTCCAGCGGCCGGTGCATCTCGTTGTAGTAACGCACAATCCGGTAGCCGCTGCCCGCGAACAGCGCCGCCCGGTGGGTGTGCTGCTGCTCCATGAAGAGCCGAAGCGTGGGAGCAGCAGGGCTCACGGTCTCCGAGGCGAAGCGCTGCCGGGTCCGGGCCTCCATCCAGCCCAGCAGCCCGGTGCCGACGCCGGTCCCCTGCCAGGCCGGATCGACGCAGCCAAAGCCGATCGCCTTCGCGCCGCCGGGGTTCTTGGTGATCCGCCCGTAAGCCCGCGCCACGCCCTGCGCGTCGAAGCCAAGAATGCTGTTCGCGGCGGTCGGGTTCTTCCGGGACGCGAGGATCTGCGCCAGGTCCCCGCGGCGCTCAAACCAGACGGGCAGTTCGACGGCGGCGGTCCGGGCAATCAGTGCGGCCCAGCCGTCCAGATCCGGGGCGCCGGCGGCTCGCCACGACAGGCGGCCATCCAGTCCGGCGCGCGGATCGACGGCGCTTGGTGCGTTCATGCGAACAGGCTAGCGGCCGCCCTACCGCCGCGCCAGCACCGGCTCCCCCTGCGGTGAGCGGGCCAGGTCGAGGTCGAGCCGGCTGTCGGCCGGACTGATGTCCTCGGGGTTGTGCGTCACCAGGACCACCGTGCGGCCGGCCAGTCCGCGCCGCAGTTCGGCCAGCATGATGCGGCCCGCTTCCGCGTCCAGGTGGGCCGTGGGCTCGTCGAGCAGGATGACGTCGGCGCCGGTGAGCAGCGTCCGGGCCACCGCCAGGCGCTGGCGCTCGCCGCCGCTGAGGAAGGCGCCGCCCGGGCCGATGGGGGTGTCCAGGCCCTGGGCGAGCCGTCCCAGCAGCGGTTCCAGCCCGACGGCGGTCAGCGCGTCCCGCAGCTGGCCCTCGAGCGCCGCGGGCCCGGCAGCGGCTGTGGCCATGTCCGAGGGACGATCCCGCTCGGGCAGTCCCAGCATCAGGTTGCCCCGGACGGTGGAGTCGAACAGGTGCGCCTCTTGCGGGCACCAGGCCGCGCGGCCGGTCAGGCCGAGCCGGCCGTCCTGGGCCGGCAGGAATCCGAGCATGACCGCCAGCAGCGTCGACTTGCCGGAACCGGAGGCTCCGGTCACGGCCAGCCAGCGGCCGGGTTCGGCGCTGGCAGACAGCCCGTCGAACACCTTCGTGCCGCCCGGCCAGGCCGCGGCCAGGTCCTCGAGTTCAACGCCGGGCCGGCCGCCGGGGCGCTCAGCCACCGGCACCGGACCGCCGGAGGCGTCCGCGGATTCCGGCGCGAGGACGCCGGAATTGCCGATGCGGCGCAGCACGGAGCGCAGCGCCGGGTACTGGCGGACCGCCGTCGTGATGGCCGAGTACGGTTCCACGAGGGCCAACTGGAGCAGCACGACGACGGCGACGATCGCCGGCGCGACGGCGCCGCTGAGGGCCAGGGGTGCGGCGAGGACGGCGCTGGCCAAGGCCGCGGCCCCGCAGGCGAGCACGATGACTCCCTGCCCAAGCCCCTCGGCGACGGCGGAACGCTGCGACGCCGCCGTCGCGGCCCGGTCGTCCCGCCGGATGGCGGCCAGAACCGGGGAAGCGACACCGTTGGCGTGGAGTTCGGCGCGGGCGTCCAGGGCCGCCGCGACCCGGCGCAGCACGCCGGAACGGAGTTGTTGTTCGGTGCGGGCGGACATCCGGTCCGCGAGCAGCGCCAGGGCCGGCGCGGCTAGGAGGCTGACGAGGGCGGCGGCGACCACTGCCGGCAGGGCTGCGGGGAGCAGCACGCCGATGCCGGTGATGGCGGCCGCGCCGACGGCCACGGCCGTCAGCGGCGGCAGGACCACCCGCGGCAGCAGTTCCCGGACGGTATCGACGTCGTCCACCACGGCCCCTAGGACGTTGCCGCCCTGCAGTAGCCGCCGCAGCGAGAGGGCCCGCCGGCTCAGCGACTCCCACAGCTGCCCGCGGAGCCGGGTCAGTGCGGTGAAGACCGCATCATGCAGCAGCAGCCGTTCGGAGTACCGCAGGGCGGCACGGCCGATGCCGAAGAAGCGCACCCCCACGATCGCGGTGAGCAGGTACAGGATAGGCGGCTGTTCGCTGGCCCGGATGATCAGCCAGCCGGACAGGCCGGACAGGGCGACGGCGAACAGCGCGGCGAGGACTCCGACGGCGCCGGCGGCGGCAAATTTCCCGGCGACCGGCGCCAGCAGCCGGCGCAGCTGGGCTGCCGCCGTCCCGAACCGGACGGTCTCGGCGCCGGCAGTGTCAGGCTCAGGCCCGGTGCTGCCGGCTGCGCCGCCTTCTTGCGGTTCCCAGCCGGAGGAGGCTGCCGGTTGGAAGGCCTGCTGCCCGAGGCTTTCTTCGGCCGGATTGGCGCCCCGGGAGGCGGCGCCGGCGGCGCTGGCGCCGAAGCTCGCGCCGACGTTCACCAGCTGGTCGGCGAGTTCCCGGGTCCGCCGGTCGTGGGCGACCAGCAGCACGGTGGCTTTGCCGCGCAGTGCGGCGATGGTGTGGCTCACCGCGTCGGCGGACGCACGGTCCAGGTGCGCGGTGGGTTCGTCCAGCAGCAGCACCGTGGCGCCGGCCGCGATCCGGGCCAGCCCGCGGGCCACAGCCACCCGGCGGAGCTCCCCCGGGCTGAGTTCGGCGGGGTGTTTCGCGGCAAGGTGTTCCGCGGCGCAGGCGGCGAGGCAGCGCAGCGCCTCGGCAGTGTCTTTGGTGTGGCCCGGCGTCGGGGACCGGTCCGGGGAGGTGCCCAGGTAGAGCAGGACTTCCTCGAGGACAGTGGGTTCGACCATCACGGGGTGCTGCGGCACCCAGGCCACGTCCGCCGTCGTGAATCCTTCCAGCCGGCCGGTGAGCTCCGCTCCGGGGCCGGCGCCGATGGTGCCGGCAAGAACGCCCAGCACGGTGCTCTTCCCGGCTCCGCTGTGGCCGGCCAGCGCGGTGATGGTCCCGGCGGCGGCGGTGAAGCTCAGCGGCCCGACGGCGGCATCGGCACGGCCGGCGTAGCGCACGCTCAGCCCGCTGACGGTGACGGCCGGCGGACCCGGCTTGGCTGGGCTGTCCGGGCCGGCGGCGGCAGGGACGAGCGGCAGCGGCTGCGCGGCGTCGAGGACTTCGGTACTGTCGGCGAGCGCCGCACGGCCGTCGTCGCTGGCATGGTGGGCGGTGCCGAGTTCGCGCAGCGGGAGGTAGCAGTCGGGGGCCAGGATCAGGGCCAGTAGCCCCGCCTCGAGGGCCATGTCCCCGTGCACCAGCCGGACACCGATGAAGACGGCCACCACGGCGACGGAAATCGTGGCGATGAGTTCGAGGGCCAGGGCCGAGAGGAACGCGGTGCGCAGGGTCCCCATGGTCTTGGAGCGGTACTCCTCCGAGATATCCTCGAGGGCTTTGCGCTGGGCGGCGGCGCGGCCCAGGCCCACCAGCACGGGCAGGCCCTTGGCGAGCTCCAGCATGTGGGCGGAGAGCCGGGACAGCGCCGACTGGGCGTCCCGGACCCGGTCGTCGGTGTAGCGGCCGATCAGGATCATGAACAACGGCACCAGAGGGACTGTCAGTACCACCACCACGGCGCTGATCCAGTCCGCGAACAGGATCCGGACCCCCAGCAGCAGCGGGATGGTGGCGCAGTTGACCAGGGCGGGCAGGAACTGGGTGTAGTAGTTGTCCAGGGCGTCCAGTCCCCTGGTGGCCAGCACCGCGAGCCCGCCGTCGGCCGGGCCGGCTGAGCGGGTTCCGGTGTGCAGGGCCCGTTCCAGCAGCCGTGAGCGCAGTTCCTCCTTGACCCCCAGCGCCGCGCGCCGGGATGCCACGGCCTGCCCCCACACGGTGACCGAGCGCAGAACCACCCCGGCCAGGCCCCAGCCCAGTTGCTCGGCCCAGGCGGGGTTGTGGACCATCAGTCCGGCCAGCATGGCGGCGACTGCCTGTCCCATCAGCACGAGGGACAGCGCCTTGAGCGCCGCCAGAAGCCCGAGCAGGTAGAGCGCCGAACGGGTGGCAGGGCCGGCGGGGAACTGCGGTTTCATCGGTAGCTAGTCCTTCGGCGCCAGGGCCTTGGCGGCAATCGCGGGCAGGAAGCTGTGCGCCTCGGGAATGTGGGTGGCGCTGACCCGGCGCCGGAACACCCAGTAGGTCCAGGCCTGGTAGGCCAGGACCAGCGGGAGCCCGACGCAGGCGACGACAGTCATCAGGCCAAGCGTGTAATCCGAGGACGACGCGTTCGTGACCGTCAGGTTGAATGCCGGGTTCAGGGTGGAGGGCAGCACCACCGGGAACGCTGCGCCGAAGATCGAGGCACTGCCGAGCACCAGGAAGGTTCCCAGGGCGACGAACGCCCTGCCTTCCGCGCCGCGGCGGGCGAAGTTCCAGGCCAGGACGGCCGCCACGACGGCGGCGACGACGGCGGCCATGGTCCAGGCCTTGCCGGCCTGCACCTGCATCACGATTGCCCAGCCGGCGATCGGCAGGAGCAGCACGGGCAGCAGCCGCACGAACCATTGCCGCGCGCGGTGCCGGACCTCGCCGTCGGTCTTCAAAGCCAGGAAGGCGAGCCCGTGCAGCAGGGAGAAGCCGACGACGGCGAGGCCGCCCAGCACGGCGTAGCCGGTGAACCAGGCGAACGGGCCGCCCTCACGGTCCCCGTTGGCGTTCAGCGGGAGCCCCGTGGTGGTCAGTGCCAGGGCGGCACCGACCCCGAAGGCGGCCAGCAGGGAACCCAGGGCGATGGCCCAGTCCCAGCGTGCGCGCCACTGCGGAGTGTCCACTTTGCCCCGGTACTCGAAGGCCACGGCGCGGAAGATCAGCGCAACGAGCACCAGCAAGAGCGGCAGGTAGAGCGCGGAAAACAGGGAGGCGTACCAGAGCGGGAAGGCCGCGAACGTGGCACCGCCGGCGGTGAGCAGCCACACCTCGTTGCCGTCCCAGACCGGGCCGATGGTGTTGAGCAGCACCCGGCGCTCGGTGTTGTTCCGGGCGAAGGTCTTCATGAGCATGCCGACGCCCAGGTCGAAGCCCTCCAGAAAGAGGTAGCCCGTCCACAACAGCGCGATGGCGATGAACCAGATAGTGGGTAGCAGTTCCATGCTGAGTATCCTCTGCGGCTTGTTCGGGGACGTTAGTAGGCGAAGGCCAGGACGTCGTCGGCTGCGGGCTTGCCGGGCGTCCCGCCGGGCGGGTTCTGGTCCTCGTTGTCGTCCGCCGGGACGTGCACGAGTTCGGGCATCGCGGAGACCACACCGCCGCGGATGTACTTCACCAGCAGCTTCACCTCAACCACCAGCAGCAGTGCGTACACGGCGGTCAGCACAATCAGGGACGTCAAGAGCTCGCCGGCGGAGACCCCCGGCGATACGGCGGCGGCGGTGAACATGAACACCTGGTCGATGCCGTTGAGGTCCGGGTTGGGCGCCACCACGAAGGGCTGGCGGCCCATTTCGGTGAAGATCCAGCCGGCGGCGTTCGCGCCGAACGGGGCCAGGATGCCGAACACGGCGAGCCGCATCAGGCCGCGGGAGGCCGGGACGGTGCCCTTGCGGGTGGCCCAGAGAGCCACCAGGGCGGCCAGGGCTGCGGCGCCGCCGAAGCCGATCATCATGCGGAAACCCCAGTAGGTGACTTCCATGACCGGGACGTACTGGATTTCCTGGCCGGCGCGGTCCCCGTAGATCGGGTTGTTCGGCAGGTGCGTGCCGTAGTCGGCCTTGTACTGGTCCAGGAGGCTGTTCACGCCCTTGACCTCGGTGGTGAAGTCGCCCTTGGCCAGGAAGGACAGGATGCCAGGAACCTCGATCACGGCGACGACGTCGTCGCAGTTCTTGGAGCCGACGTTGCCGATGCTCAGGACGGAGAAGCCTGTGCCGTCGTGGCAGGCAGCCTCGGCCGCGGCCATCTTCATGGGCTGCTGCTGGAACATCAGCTTGCCCTGCAGGTCACCCGTGATCGCCGTCCCAGCGAAGGAGATCATCGCGACGACGGCGCCGATCCGCAGCGAGCGGATCCAGACGGCGTGGTCCGCGCGGTCCCGGCCGGGAATGTCCGACTCGCCGGGGATCACCTTGCCGTCGGCACCTACCGTGTCGATCCCGTCGTGGCGGCGGCGCCAGAGGTGGTACCAGGCGATGCCGAGCAGGAATCCTCCGGCGACGGCCAGGGCACCGAAGAGGGTGTGGGGCACCGCCACGAGGGCGGTGTTGTTGGTGAAAACGGCCCAGGCGTCGGTCATCACGGGCCGCCCGTTGATCATCTCGACGCCCACCGGATGCTGCATCCAGCTGTTGGCCACGATGATGAAGTAGGCGGAGAACACCGAGCCGATTACGGCAATCCAGAGGCAGGCCAGGTGGACGCAGCGCTTGAGCTGCTTCCAGCCGAAGATCCAGAGACCCAGGAAGGTGGATTCCACGAAGAATGCCAGCAGCGCTTCCAGGGCGAGCGGCGCGCCGAAGACGTCCCCGACGAAGCGGCTGTACTCGCTCCAGGCCATGCCGAACTGGAACTCCTGCACAATGCCGGTGGCCACGCCCATGATGAAGTTAATCAGGAAGAGCTTGCCCCAGAATTTCGTCATCCGCAGATACTCGGGCTTGCCGGTGCGGTACCAAAGCGTCTGGATCACCGCCACCACGAGGCCGAGGCCGATTGTCAACGGCACCATCATGAAGTGATAGACGGTGGTAATGCCGAATTGCCAGCGTGCAATTTCCAAGGCTTCCAAGGCAGTCCCTTTGGCTAGGTTCCCGAGAGTTTCTACGTTGCGTAGAAATAATACTTCTACAGAGTGTAGAACAAGTTCGCACCGTCCCGCACCCCAGCGTCGCACGCCGTAGGCCGGCCCGCAATGGAACGGCCGGTCGGCCCGTGCGCGCGGAAAGGGGCGGGCCCGGCACGTTTCCGGGGTGCGGGCCGGAGGAGTGGTTCCGCCACGCTGTCACCTCGGGCGACACGCCGCGGAGACGCTGTTCTACCTCATGTAGAAACTAAGCGCAAAACGCGGTAAATTTAACGTTGAAGGATCCAGCAACCTCCCCGGACGGCACCACTATGCGGGGGCACTCAAGAAGGACGTAGGGAATGGCAACGCTTGGCGAACTGGAACGGGCAGTGATGGATCTGCTCTGGGCAGGCCACGAGGCTGCGACGGCGAACACCCTGCGGGACCTGCTCGCGCAAAGCACACGGGCCCAGGACGGCACGGCCGGCCATGTCGGCAAGGACCTGGCGGTCACCACCGTGCTGACTGTGCTCTCCCGACTCGAGCGGAAGGGCCTCGTGGAGCGTGAGCGCGGCACCCGCCCGCACCGCTACCAAGCCGTTTCCAGCCGCGCGGACCACACCGCGGAACTGATGCACGAGGTGCTTGGATCCGCTCCCGACCGCGAGGCCGTGCTGGCGCGCTTTATTGGTTCCGTCTCCGCCACGGAGGCGGAGACCCTGCGCAAACTGCTGGAACACAGCTAACACCGGATGTTCTGGACCTCATATTTTCTGGCGGTCCTGGCGATAGTACTGGCGTGGCCGGTGCCTATCCTTCTTTCCCGTGCCCAGTGGCCGGCCCGCTCGCCCTCGACGGCCATGCTGCTCTGGCAGGCCATCGCCCTGGCCGGCGGCCTGTCCATGATCGGGGCCATGCTGGTCTACGGCCTGGAGCCGGCCGGGGACACCCTGCTGGCAGGCCTCCGGTCGCTGGCGGGCATGGTCTTCCGCAATGAACCGACCACGGTGCTGGGATTCTGGCATATCTTCGCGCTCTCCGCCGCCGCCCTGTTGAGCGCCCACCTGGTCTTTACGCTGCTGCTCACCTACTACAAGATCCAGCGCCAGCGGCGCAGGCACCGGGAGCTCCTGGCCCTGTTGGCCTTCCCGTCCGCCGACGGCCCCCGGACCATGGTCATCAGCCACGACTCCCCCGTGGCCTACTGCCTGCCGGGCGGTGCCCGTTCCGTCACGGTGCTTTCCCGCGGGCTGATGGCGGCCCTGCAACCTGACGAGCTGCGCGCGGTCATCATCCACGAGAACGCCCACCTGAGCCAGCGCCACCACCTGCTGCTGTGGGCGTTCGCGGCCTGGCGGCAAGCCCTTCCCTGGCTGCCCACCACCCGGCTTGCCCAGGAAGCCGTCAGCTCGCTGATCGAGATGCTGGCCGACGACGTCGCACTCAAGACGGAGAGCAAGGCCAGCCTGATCAAGGCGATCGCGATCGTGGCGAGCGGCGCGGGCACGGCCGGGACCAACGGCACGTCGGAGGCCCGGATGGCCTTCGGTGACGCTTCGGCGGTGTCCGACGCCGGCCAGCCCGGTGCCACCGGCGGCGCGGGCCCGGCCGTCATTACCGCCTCCCGCGTCAGCCGGCTGCTCACCCCCCGGCCGCCGCTGCCCGAGCCGCTGCGTTACGCGGTACTCGGCGCCTGCCTGCTGCTGTTGGCCCTGCCGACGGCGTTGCTGATCGTCCCCGGCCTGCTCGGCTGAGCCCCGGCTGAGCCTCGGGTGAGGCGCCGGACCGGGCGCCGGTCAGGCGTCGATGCGTTCCCGGTCCAGGCTCGCGGCCCCGGCGATGATGAAATCCTTGCGGGGCGCCACGTCGGAGCCCATGAGCAGGTCGAATGTCTCTTCGGCCTGCTTGGCGTTTTCGATCCCGACCTTGCGGAGGGTGCGGTGCCGCGGGTCCATGGTGGTCTCCGCCAGCTGTTCAGCGTCCATTTCGCCCAGGCCCTTGTAGCGCTGGATCGGCTCCTTGTACCGCTTGCCTTCCTTGGCGAGGCGGGCCAGCAACACGTGCAGCTCCGCCTCCGAGTACGTGTAGATCATCTCGTTGGCCTTCTGACCGGCGTTGATGACCTCCACCCGGTGCAGCGGCGGGACGGCGGCAAAGACGCGGCCCTCCTCGATCATCGGGCGCATGTAGCGGAAGAACAGCGTCAGCAGCAGGGTCCGGATGTGGGCGCCGTCGACGTCGGCGTCGGTCATCAGGATGACCTTGCCGTAGCGGGCGGCGGTGATGTCGAAGCTGCGGCCGGAACCGGCACCGACCACCTGGATCAGGGCCGCGCACTCGGCGTTGGAGAGCATGTCGCCCACCGAGGCTTTCTGGACGTTCAGGATCTTGCCGCGGATCGGCAGCAGCGCCTGGAAGTCGGAGGAGCGCGCCAGTTTGGCGGTGCCCAGCGCGGAGTCGCCTTCGACGATGAACAATTCGGAGCGGGCGACGTCGTCGGTCCTGCAGTCCGCGAGCTTGGTGGGCATTGAGGAGGTCTCCAGCGCGTTCTTCCGCCGCTGCGTTTCCTTGTGGACGCGCGCCGAGATGCGCGACTTCATCTCGCTGACGACCTTTTCCAGCAGCAGGGCCGACTGGGCCTTGTCGTTGCGGTGGGACGAGGTGAGCTTGGCGTTGATCTCTTGCTCCACCACCTTGGCCACGATGGCCCGGACGGCGGAGGTACCGAGGATTTCCTTGGTCTGGCCCTCGAACTGCGGCTCGGCGAGCCGGACCGTCAACACGGCCGTCAGGCCGGCGAAGATGTCGTCCTTTTCGATCTTGTCGTTGCCTGCCTTGAGCTTGCGTGCGTTTGTCTCGACGGCCTTACGGAACGTCTTGAGGAGGGCCTGCTCGAAGCCGGACTGGTGCGTTCCGCCCTTGGGGGTGGAGATGATGTTCACGAAGCTGCGCACCGTGTTGTCGTAGCCGATGCCCCAGCGCAGGGCGACGTCCACCTCGCAATCGCGTTCCACTTCGGCGAGCTGGCTGTGGCCGCGCTCGTCCAGGACGGGGACGGTCTCCTTGAACTTGCCGGCGCCGTGCAGCCGCCAGATGTCGGTGACGGCGGGGTCGGCGGCGAGGAAGTCGACGAACTCGGACAGGCCGCCGTCGTGGTGGAAAATTTCCTCGTGCGGGCCGAGCTCCCCCGGGGTGCCCGCGGCCCTGCGCTCGTCCCGCACGGTCAGCTTCAGTCCGGGGACCAGGAAGGAGGTCTGGCGGGCGCGGTCCGCGAGCTCGCTGTAAGAGAACTTCGCGTCCGGGGTAAAGATCTGCCGGTCGGCCCAGTAGCGGATCCGGGTGCCGGTGACGCCGCGCTTGGCTTTGCCGATGACGTCGAGCACCGAGCCGTCGACGAAGGGCTCGAACACGGCGGCCGGATCGGGCTTGGTGCCCGGGTCCTTGAAGCGGCCCGGTTCACCGCGGCGGAAGGACATCTTGTACGTCTTGCTGCCGCGGTCCACCTCAACGTCCAGCCGGGAGGACAGGGCGTTCACGACCGAGGCGCCGACGCCGTGCAGGCCGCCCGAGGCGGTGTACGAACCGCCACCGAACTTGCCGCCGGCGTGGAGCTTGGTGAAGACCACCTCGACGCCGGTGAGCCCGGTCTTGGGTTCGACGTCGATCGGGATGCCGCGGCCGTCGTCGTGGATTTCGACTGAATTGTCGGCGTGCAGGATGATCTTGATGTCGTGGCCGAAACCGGCGAGGGCTTCGTCGACGGAGTTGTCGATGATTTCCCAGAGGCAGTGCATGAGACCGCGGGAGTCCGTCGAGCCGATGTACATGCCCGGGCGCTTGCGGACGGCTTCCAAGCCTTCCAGCACGGAGAGATGCCGGGCGGTGTAATCAGAACTTGGTGCCACGGGTGGGGAACTCCTTCGGGGATGAAACGTGTAAGACGCTCTTCCTAGGTTAGTCGGCTTGCCGCCGGACTCCGGGTTGCCACTCCCCGAAGGGACAACCCGGCGAACAAGGCAACGGACACCCGGCACAGGCCGTTACGGGACCGTGATACGCGGTCAGCGAACTTGACCCATCCTTGGCATGGAATCGCTGCGAATGCTGGTTATATAAGGTGTATCGATCTACCAAGGAGGCCGAACATGACTACAGCAGTTGCGGATCGCACACTCACCACCGTTGACCGGTGCGACCGTTGCGGAGCCCAGGCATACGTCCGGGTTGTTCTCGGAGCCTCCGGCGGTGAACTGCTCTTCTGCGCTCACCACGCACGCGCCGTAGAACCGAACCTCAGGCCGCTCAGTTCGGACTGGCACGACGAGTCGGGCCGCCTCAACGAGAAGGCGCCGATTCCAGTCGATTAGACGTCGACGTAGGACATGAAAGCAGGGCCCCTCCGCTAGGAGGGGCCCTGCTTTGTTAATCTGCCTGGTTAGACTGCCTTCAAAAGGCAAAGCGGGGTCACTCCCGGCCCATGAATCCAGAGGATTACGGACCGGGAGTGACCCCGCGCCGGCTTGCCTGGGGCTTCGCCCGTGCCTAGTCGAGGTAGTCGCGGAGGACCTGGGAGCGGGACGGGTGGCGCAGCTTCGACATGGTCTTCGATTCGATCTGGCGGATGCGCTCGCGCGTCACGCCGTAGACCTTTCCGATTTCGTCTAAAGTCTTCGGCTGTCCGTCGGTCAGTCCGAAGCGCATGGCCACGACGCCGGCCTCGCGCTCGGAGAGTGTGTCCAGGACCGAGTGGAGCTGCTCCTGCAGCAGGGTGAAGCTCACCGCGTCGGCCGGAACGACCGCCTCGGAGTCCTCGATCAGGTCGCCGAATTCGGAGTCGCCGTCCTCGCCCAGCGGCGTGTGCAGCGAGATGGGTTCGCGGCCGTACTTCTGGACCTCGACGACCTTTTCGGGCGTCATGTCCAGCTCGAGGGCCAGCTCTTCCGGGGTCGGTTCACGGCCGAGGTCCTGCAGCATCTGGCGCTGGACGCGGGCCAGCTTGTTGATGACTTCCACCATGTGCACCGGGATGCGGATGGTGCGGGCCTGGTCCGCCATGGCGCGGGTGATGGCCTGGCGGATCCACCAGGTGGCGTAGGTGGAGAACTTGAAGCCCTTGGTGTAGTCGAACTTCTCGACCGCACGGATCAGGCCCAGGTTGCCTTCCTGGATCAGGTCCAGGAACAGCATGCCGCGGCCGGTGTAACGCTTGGCCAGGGACACCACGAGGCGGAGGTTGGCCTCCAACAGGTGGTTCTTGGCGCGCTTGCCGTCGTGGATGACGAACTCAAGCTCACGCTTGAGCTTCGGGTCCATGGAACCGTCGTCGGCGTTGATCTTCTCTTCGGCGAAGAGCCCTGCCTCGATCCGCAGGGCCAGGTCGACTTCCTGCTCGGCGTTCAGCAGGGCCACCTTGCCGATCTGCTTCAGGTAGTCCTTGACCGGGTCGGCGGTGGCGCCGGCGGACATGACCTGCTGGACCGGGGCGTCGTCGTCGTCGGCATCGGAGTAAACGAAGCCGGAGCCGGTGGCGGCAGCAGCCTTGCCGGCCGCCTCTTCGCCGTCTTCGCCGAGCTCGCTCGCATTGGGGTTGGCCTCGTCGAGGTCCTCGTCGGCCTCGTCGGAGTCTTCGTCCCGGGACTTGCTGGCGGCTTCGGCCGCGGCCTTGGCGCCGGGCTTGGGTCCGCGCTTCTTCGGCGCAGGCTTGACGGCTGCCGGCGCGGCGTCATCCCCGGCGGCGGAGGCGGCATCCTTTGCAGCCTTGTTGGCTGCACGCGTGGCGGCACGCTTGGCGTTTGCCGCCGCCTTCTTCTCCTCGGGAGACAATACTGCCTCGTCGGCGGGTTCCTTCTTCGCGGAAGACGGGGTCACAGAAAACCTTTCTAGCGGCGGTCTGTGGAATCACCATACGGGCAACACCACTATGACCCTGTCAAGTCCGTGTTTCACATCAGGCGCAATCACGACCAGCAGAGTCATTCACTACAACTGCCGGGGCGACCGTAATGTTCCCTGTTTCCAAGGTTCGCTACACGCACTCGATACACGGACCCAACCGGGTCTCGGCAACCATTGTCTCACGATTTTCCGGATTGGGGCCTCGGATCTGCCGGGGCAACGAAAGACGGCGGCCCGGGCCGCCGCGGCTCAGGCCGCGTCCGGATCGAACTTCTGCCAGGCTGCCTCCCTCCGCCGGGCCCAGCCGCACAGGGTTCCGCGGCGGACCAGCTCCGCCAGCAGTTCGGCCAGCCGGTAGCCGGGCTGTTCGACGGCGGCCGAGGTGAACAGCGCGTCGGCGAACGATCCCCGGCCGCGGCACCATTCAATCCAGCCCCGGGCGGTGAGCGACGCGGCCCGGGCTTCCCCGCCTCCGCAGTCTCCGAGCTGCACGAGGACCCGGTCGAGTGCGCCCAGGCGGGCCCAGTCCGGTACTGCCGGTTCGAGGCCCAGGAGCACGTCCCCGTAACCCGGGGTCCCGGCTGCCCCTGCCCCTGCCACCACCCCGGCAACACCGGCTGCAACAGCGGCGGCCGCGGACTTCGGCGCCGCTGGCGCGGTGGCCGTCCGTGGTGCCGGGAATCCGTCGAGCTCGGGCAGCGGTGCGGGCCTGCCCGAGCCGCCCTCGAACATGCCGAACTCCTCGGCGCCGGCTTCTGCGGCGTCGCGTCCCGCGGCCGCCATCACGAGGACCGCGTCCCGCCACGCTGCCACGCACAGGGTGGCCCTCAGGTAGCCGGCCAGGCCGGGCGGCAGCGCAGCAGGGATCACGCCGGCAGGGAGCACGCGCTGCCACACGTCCAGCACCGCGCCGAACTGCGCCCGATCCCGCCAACGCCCGGAGAATTCGCTCGCCCAACGCTCCTCGGCCTCCAGCACCGCCGGCTCGCTCCGATCCGGTGCGGCCGCGGACACCGCCGGGGCGGCGCCGACGCTGCTGCCCCGGTAGACGAGCTCGGCGTTGAGGCGGCTGTTCCGAATTTCCTCGATCGGCCGGCCGGCAGGCGGGCAGCACGAGGTATCGGTGCAGTAGGCATTGCGCCAGAACTGCTCGCCGATCAGCCAGGCGTCCCGTACCGGCAGGCCCGCCGCACCGAGGACGCGCTCCAGCTCGCGCAGGAGTCTGGCCAGCGCAGGCGAGCCCGGGCCGCCGCCGTCCTTGCCGCCGCCGTGGTCTTCGCCGCCGTCGCTGCACCGATCGCCCCCGTCGTCGCCGCCCGGGCCAGCGAAGATGGCAAGCAGGATGCCGTCGGCGTCGGCGTCGGCCTCGAGATAGTCGCGGACGTTCCGGGCGAAGACGGCCAGCCCGGGGCCGCGGCAGCGGGATGGTCCTGGGAGGTCGACGCGCAGGGTGGCACCGAGCCGTTTCCCCTGCATGGTCATGGCGACGAGGCTGTTGGCCGGCCAGTAGCCCAGCGAATGCGGGATGAAGCCCAGGATGTCTTCGGGGCCGGTGACTTTCAGATGGTCGGGAGCTGTCATAAGCACAGCCTCGCCCGGTCCGGCCAGGGCGGCAGCCCGGCATCTTCCCTATGTGGACAAGCGGTGCGGACGAGTCCGGTCAGGGGGCGCTGCGGCGCTCCGCGGCGGGACGGCGTCGCCCTGCCAGCGTCTTGAGCAGCGGCGGCACCACGACCCCTTGTGCCGCCATCTGCCGGCGCACCTTCCGCCTGATGACGAGGATGGCCGTGGCGCCGACCGCCAGCAGCACGAACTGCACGCACAGCGCCACCCGGAACGCGCCGAGGCTGTAGAGCCCCTCCGGCGAGAGTCCGGCCAGGTGGAGGGCGTCCAGGGTCACCCCGATCAGGAAGATGGACAGCAGCGCGGCGATGAATCCGCCCACGTTGACGATCCCGGTGGCGGTTCCGATCCGGTGGGCGGGGTTGAAGGTCCGGGCGAAGTCGAAGCCGATCATCGAGCCGGGGCCGCCGATGGCAAGGACCACCACGAGGCCGGCGAGCAGCCAGAGCGGTGAGCGGGCTGGCTGCAGCAGCACGGTGGCCCAGGCCGCCGCCGTGGCGCCGGAGATCAGCAGCACCATGGTGGAGCGGCGGAGGGGGTGGCGGGCCACGAAGCTGCCCATCAGCGGCCCGGAGGCAATTCCGGCGGCCACGTAGAGGGCCATCAGAGCCGACACGGTGGCGGCGTCCAGCCCCTGGGCCGAGAGCAGGAATGGGTAGCCCCAGGTCATGGCGAAGACGGTGCCGCTGAATTGCACCGTGAAGTGGCTCCACATCCCCAGCCGGGTGCCCGGCTGCCGCCAGGCCGCGGAGAGGGAAACGCCGGTGGCCCGCAACCCCTGCGACGGTTTCGGGGCGGGATGTCCGGGCGGGAGGTCCTGCAGCAGCACCACCACCAGCACGATTGCGAGCCCGGACATGCCGGCCAGGGTCAGGAAGGCGGGGGTCCAGCCGGCGGCGTGCAGGATGATCGCGAACGGCACCACGCTGAAGAGCTGGCCGAGCTGGCCGGACATGCCCGTCAGCTGGGTGAGCAGCGGCACCTTGGACGGGGCGAACCAGAGCGGGATGAGCCTGATCACGGAGACGAAGGTCATCGCATCGCCGGCGCCCACCAGCACGCGGCCCAGGACGCCGCCGGGGATGCTGTCGGCGAAAGCCAGCTCGAACTGCCCGAGCCCCATCAGCAGGGCACCGCCGGCCAGCATCGCGCGCGATCCGAAGCGGTCCACGAGCACCCCGACCGGGATCTGCAGGGCGGCGTAGACCAGCAGCTGCAGGACGGTGAAGAAGGAGATCTCGGCGGCGCTGGCATGGAAGCGGGCAGTCGCTTCCAGCCCCACGACGCCGAAGGAGGTGCGCTGGCTCACCGCCACCAGGTACGCGAAGACCCCGATGATCCAGATCAGCCAGGCGCGGGGGGAGGTCACTCCCCCATTATGCCCCGTTCGCCTGTGCCCCGTTCGTCATAAATAGTATTTATTCGATCGGTTCTTCGCGGGCCAGGTAGGCCTCGACGGCGGCGCCGAGCGCATCGGCGTTGGGGAGCTGGTCGTTTTCGTCCGCGAGCAGGGACCGGCGCACCGTTCCCTCGGCCTTCTCGTCGTACTTGGTTTCCAGCCGGGCCACGACCTGCCGGACCTCGTCGGAGGCATCGATCTGTTCGGCGATCTGCGTGCCGACTTCCCGGCCGGCCTCGCGGAGGCGGTCCGTGGGAAGCATCAGCGAGGTCGCCGCGCCAAGGTATTCCAGCCCGGCGACGGCGGCCGTCGGGTACTCGGCCTCGGCAAGGTAGTGCGGGACGTGAATCACGTAGCCGGCAATGTTCCGGCCCGCGTCGATCAGCCGGAGTTCGAGGATGTGGCCGACGGCGGCGGGCACCTCGACGGTGGGCTTCCAGACCGAGATGCCCTCGATCAGCTCGGGCCGGTTGCCGTGCACCGTGACGCCGACCGGGCGCGTGTGCGGCACCGGCATCGGGATGGAGTGGATCCAGGCCGCGAGGTTGACGTCCAGCTCCTGCACGATGCCGACCACTGCGCGGGCAAAGCGCTCCCACTGCAGGTCCGGCTCGAACCCGGCCAGCAGCAGGAACGGCTTCCCAAGCCCGTCGATCAGCCGGTACAGGGCCAGGCGCGGCGGCTGGTAGTCCTGCAGGTGGTCCTCAACGAAGCTCACCTGGGGCCGCCGGGAGCGGTAGTCGATCAGCTGGTCGGCGTCGAACTCGACGATGAGCTCGGCGTCGAGGGTGTCGAGCAGTTCCGCGGTGATCTGTTTGACGACGTGGCCGGCATCGGCGAAGCCGGTGAAGCCCATGAGCAGGTTCAGCCCGTGCAGTTCGGGATTGCGGAACAGCGCGTCATCACGGACGTACAGCGTTTCGGGGTCCAGCAGGGAGCCGGAAATCCGTTCCATCACGGCATGTTCCTTTCGCGTGGCAGGTAAAGGGGGCGGCAGCGCCGCGACGGGTCCCGGCGGGCGGGACCTCGCGGGACCGGGCGCAGGCCCGGCATACGGGCCGACACCTGCTACAACGCGCCGCCCGCCGGGGTAATTCCTGCCCCGGCTGTGGGCCAGCTCTCATTAAATTGAACTCCGGCGCCGGGTAGAGACTACGATCGGAACTGGCCTTAGAGATGGCCGTGCAGACACCGGCTTGCGTGCAATGCCGACGGTGGCTCAGGTACCCAAGGCAGGGCGCCGAACATGCAGTTCCTGCCGAAATATCAAAGAGAATTGAGGACTGTCCGCGTGCTTAAGAATACCGAAGTCAAGCTGAGTGCGATCGCCGGAGACTTGAAGAAGTCGCCGTCCGACGCCCTCGTCGTGGGCGTGGGGCAGGGCGCCGACGGCCCTGTGCTGCTGGACAACCCGCTGAGCGCCAAGGCGGCCGAGGCGCTGGCGGAGTCGCTGGGCGTTCTCGGCCTCACCGGCGCAGTGGACCAGGTGCACCGCCTCCCCGGACTTCCGGAGGCCGGCGCGTCCGTCCTCGTCCTCGCCGGCGTCGGCAAGGTCACCGCGGGTACCCCGCTTTCGGAGGAAGCCCTGCGCCGCGCCGCCGGCTCGGCGATCCGTCAGCTCGCCGGCATCGCCACCGTCACCCTCGCGCTTCCGACGCCGGACCTCGCCGCCGCCGCCGCCGTCGCCGAAGGCGCTGCGATGGGCGCCTACTCCTTCAACGAATACCGCACCGCGCAGGACGGCCGCAAGGACCCGGTCAAGAGCGTCCGGATCCTCACCGACCTCGCCGCGGACAAGGCGCTGGCCCCGGTGCTGGAGCGGGCCGCCCTGATCGGCAAGGCTGTCAACGCCACCCGCTCGCTGGTGAACCAGCCGCCGAGCCACCTCTACCCCGAAACCTTCGCCGAAGCCGCCAAGGATCTGGCGAAGGGCCTGCCGGTGAAGGTCACGGTCTGGGACGAGAAGCGTCTGGAGAAGGACGGCTTCGGCGGCATCCTCGGTGTCGGCAAGGGTTCCACCCGGCAGCCGCGCCTGGTCAAGGTCGAATACGCCCCTGCCAAGGCAACCGCCAAAATCGCGCTGGTGGGCAAGGGCATCACGTTCGACACCGGCGGAATCTCGCTCAAGCCGCACCTGGGCATGGGCGAGATGAAGTCCGACATGGCCGGCGCCGCCGTCGTCCTCAACACCGTCCTGGCCCTCGCCGAACTGGGCTTGCCGGTGAAGGCGACCGCCTGGCTGTGCATCGCGGAGAACATGCCCTCCGGCGCGGCCCAGCGCCCCGCCGACGTGCTGACCATATTCGGCGGCAAGACCGTCGAGGTCCTGAACACCGACGCCGAGGGCCGACTGGTCATGGCCGACGGGATCGTGGCCGCCAGCCAGGAGTACCCGGATGCGATCATCGACGTCGCCACCCTCACCGGAGCCCAGCTGATCGCCCTGGGCGACCGCACCGCCGGGGTGATGGGCGCCGACTCCGTCACCGGCGCGATCAAGGCCGCGGCCGACCGCGCCGGCGAGCTAATCTGGCCGATGCCGCTGCCCGAAGAACTGCGCCCCAGCCTGGACTCGCAGGTGGCGGACATCGCCAACATCGGCGAACGCCACGGCGGCATGATGACGGCAGCCGTCTTCCTGCGCGAATTCGTCGGCCAGGCCAAGGACGGCGGGCAGATCCCGTGGGCCCACATCGACATCGCCGGGCCGTCCTTCAACAACGGCAGCCCTTACGGTTACAACCACAAGCAGGGCACCGGTTGCACGGTTCGCACCCTGGTGGCCTACGTCGAAGACATCCTCGCGAAGGCTGTCTAGGCGGACCCCGGCCGCCGGCACCGCAGGCCCAGCGTTCATGCGGACCTGTGCCCCGGGCTGATCCCCGGGCCACAGGGCCGCGTGAGACTGGACACAATGCGGTCCACAAACGCCACGGCAAGGTGGAGCATGGATTAGGCGTTCGCTAAGGTGAACCGTAGTTTCAAAACATTGAGCTTCACAGCAGTAGTTCCACAGCAATTCCCAACAGAAGTAATTCCAAACGAAAGGGAACCGGCCGGCCCGCATAATCGCGGCAGACAGGTTCCAAGACCAGATGATGCGTACTCTCGTGTCATCGTTCACGCGAGGGAGCGTTTTAGTGGCCGATCAGGCAACTGCGCAAGAATTCGACATCCTGGTACTCGGCGGCGGCAGCGGCGGCTACGCAACTGCGCTCCGCGCCGTCCAGCTCGGCCTTACCGTCGGCCTCATCGAAAAGGGAAAGCTCGGCGGCACCTGCCTGCACAACGGCTGTATCCCCACCAAGGCCCTGCTGCACTCCGCGGAATTGGCCGACCACGCCCGCGACTCCGCCAAGTACGGCGTCAACGTGACCCTGGACAGCATCGACATCAACGCCGTCAATGCGTACAAGGACGGCATCATTGCCGGCAAGTTCAAGGGCCTGCAGGGACTCATCAAGTCCAAGAAGGGCATCACCGTCATTGAAGGTGAAGGCAAGCTCCAGGGCACCGACACCGTCGTCGTGAACGGCACCGCGTACAAGGGCAAGAACATCGTCCTCGCGACCGGTTCGTACTCCCGCACGCTGCCGGGCCTCGAAATCGGCGGCAAGGTGATCACCTCCGACGAAGCCCTCACCATGGACTTCATCCCCAAGAGCGCCATCATCCTGGGCGGCGGCGTGATCGGCGTCGAGTTCGCCTCGGTGTGGAAGTCGTTCGGCGTCGACGTCACGATCGTCGAAGGCCTGCCGTCGCTGGTTCCGAACGAGGACGCCACGATCGTCAAGGCTTTCGAGCGGGCGTTCAAGAAGCGCGGCATCAAGTTCTCCACCGGCGTCTTCTTCCAGGGCGTCGAGCAGAACGACGACGGCGTCAAGGTCACCCTCGTTGACGGCAAGACCTTCGAGGCGGACCTCCTGCTGGTCGCCGTCGGCCGCGGCCCGGTCACGGCCAACCTCGGCTACGAGGACGCCGGCCTGACGATCGACCGCGGCTTCGTCATCACCAACGAGCGCCTGCACACCGGCGTCGGCAACATCTACGCCGTGGGCGACATCGTCCCGGGCGTCCAGCTCGCGCACCGCGGCTACCAGCAGGGCATCTTCGTGGCCGAGGAAATCGCCGGCCTGAAGCCGGTGGTCGTCGAAGACGTCAACATTCCCAAGGTCACGTACTCCGAGCCGGAGATCGCCACCGTCGGTTACTCCGAGAAGGCTGCGAAGGCCAAGTTCGGCGACGACCAGGTCGAGACCCAGGAATACAACCTCGCCGGCAACGGCAAGAGCTCCATCCTGGGCACC
>JAPLAM010000094.1 GCA_026393275.1 Arthrobacter sp. | reverse complement strand
AGATCGGGGCTTCGTGCTTGCGTGCCACGGCGACCACGTCACGGCGGAACTCAGCGGGGAAAGGCTTCGGCATGTGAACATCCTTGCTGCAAGGAACGAATCCTCACAAGTCAGGAGTCAAGCAAACCCGGGGCAGTCCCAAGGGAAGGACTCCGGAACCGGACCGGCCCCGAATAAGTCCCACGCTAAGCCGCTGTTAGGTCATGCTCGGGTCGCGGTCTTTGCGGGAGCAGGTCAGTGGTACTGCAGCCCGGACTGTAGGTTTATATCATGAGCGGTAAACGAGCGAAGGCGGAGCGGCAGGCCCTATCAGAACGACCCATGGTCCTAGTGAATGCCGAATGGATTGTTCGATCGGCAAAGGCTGTTCTCGCGGTCGACCTCGACGACGTACCACTCACACGAGTGACCCAATTCATCGTTGGCTGGTGCCGAGCAGCATTTGCGCAGAGCCAAGTCGTCGGGCAACTTGCCATCAGCGGTATATCTTCGGCTTCTGCGCCGAACAGGAGACTCTTCGCAGAGTTAGCCATCCGGCTCCAGTGGATGCTTGACCTCCCAAAGGAAGTTCGTCCCGGCGCCGTGGATGAGATTCTCGAAGTAGCTCGTGAGACCAAACTAGGCACCCATAAGCACTTACGCGACATGGGCTGGGATGCAGGGTTCGACCCGACGGAGATGAAGGCCTTCGTTCTCGCAGGAGCCAACGGGGACGTCAAGAACCAAGCGCGCAAGTTCGCGGCAGCAGCGCATGCGACCCAGGTAAAAAACGGCCCAGTGTTCGCGATGTGGCGGGAGGATTCCTATCTGGCGCATCCCACAGGTCCTCTTGCGGGAGAGTATGCCCCTGCCGTCGACAACGAGCTACTCGGACGGGGTTTACCCGGTGTTCTCGATCAAGACCTAACCGGGCATCGGGACATCTCGATGCTGGTCATCATGACGACCTGCTCGCTCCTCAAAGATGAGGGAGCAGGGGATGCAGCGGTCACTCGGCTGAGCAGTGCATTCTTCACGGTCTGTTAGCGGATATTAGTGCTGACGACCCGAAGAAGTCGAAACATGCATGACCCTTTCGGTTCAATTGCTCTCGATAGCTGTCGTACCATCGCGTCGGACCGTAGGGAAACTTGTGACAAGTTGTTGGAGGCACAAAGGACTCCGGTCCACTTGCGCCGGAACTCCAAGTTGATCAGGTGCCAGAGATTTCAGCTGCAATAGGAATGCGTAACTGGGCGGCAATCGGCGTATACAGATCGATGTCCTGTTCTGCGGTCGTCAAGGACAGGAGCAGCCCATACCGGACAGGGAAGTCACGTCTGTCGGCGCGGTTATTGTTCTTCCACCAACCCCCAACGGGATAGACAGCGACGGAGTTACACATGGCAAGCTCGCTGCCGGTGCCGTGCCATTCATCCTGATGGAGCGATCCGAGCTTCCGCTGATTTTCGCCGAGGAGCCAGCGATCGGACGTGGTGCCGCTCCGTGAAGCGCCGTCTTCATCGGACTGAGCCTCTCGATTGATCCGCGATATGAACCCCTGCTGGGTCTCGAGGGGACCCTGGAGATCGAAGCGCAGCGAGTGTGACGCGTAGGCGTAACGCTGCCGCCACCCACGGCGAGAGGCCGTGGGCTCGATGAAATATGACAATGTTATGCGCAGTCGCACATCGTTGGCCCCGAGTTCTTGGAGTACTTCGGTGGGCCAAGGGAGTTTGTGGAGCCGGAAGCGCCTCATTGCGAAACTTTGGCCGTCGAACGGGACGAACTGATCCTGTGTCACCAAGGTGACCGCTCGGTTCGATGAGTTGAGAACGGCTTCCTCGGTAGGAACGCCCCATCCGTAGTTTCGGAGAAGCTGGAGCCGGGCAGTCTTTGAGGAATTCGACGCGACTTCGGCGTTCATCGCAGGGCTCCACTCGGCTGAGTGCGTGAGGAGTCCTCGAACGGTTTCGGGCCAGTACTCGGGGTACCGGCCCATAGCCAGGGCCGCGAGTCTCGAGGCCTGGGCGGTGGCGGCGCTCGTGGCGTTCGCAGAGGTAAGGGCGCTGTCGTTCGCGTTGCTGGTGGAGCGCAGCGAAAGGCTTGGTAGCTTCGGCTCGAACATCTGATTGCCGTCGCTGAGAACGTTCCCGCCTTCCATACAAATGTCGGGCTTGATGGGCCATTTTCGTTGGCCAAACAAATGAGAGGTTCGGCTGTGCGGTGACAGTTCTCCGGCTCTGGCGAGCGGAACCCAGCCGGCATACTGAGGGTGCTGCGGAGTGTCTGTCAGTTCGGTGTAAGCACCCACGGTTAGGGCATTCCAGGACTGACCGGGGTCTTCCACAGCCGAGATCTCGGAGTTGGCGCGGTAGTCGGACTTGTACTCATCGACGTTGCCCGCCGCAACGAGGATCAACCGAGCCGCATCGGGGTCGGGAGCCGAAATCAGTTGGAACTGGTCGCCATCGCGGGCTGAGTCGGTGCCGACGGCGAGAGCGTCGACAGCCGCTGACCAGAGAGTCGGCTCACCCGGGTTATCCGGTCGGGTGCTGAGCGTGAGGCAGAAGACACGACGTCGCGAATGCGCGATTTCCGGAAGGGCAACGGCCTGAACGGTGGCACTTCCGTAATCGAGCGGATCAATGTCGACTTCTTGGGACCCCGGCGCAATCCTCACGGATTCAAGGCGGTGGAGCAGATTCACCTGTTGGGCGCCTTGGAGGTACTGGTCGAGGTCGCCGAAGAGAGCCAAGCCCGCCATTGAGGTTCCGTGGCCACTTTTGTGGACGTCATTGCCCGAGACGCCAAAGATCGTGTGGTGGTCGGACTCTGCGAGGGATGAGTTCAGGAGGAGATGGGTGCGCAGCACCCCGGTATCGAGATGGCAAACTGCCGGGGCGTCATCAGGGGCTCGAACGAGCCGGTCGGCAAGATCGACGGCGTACTCGTTCTGCTCGTCTAGGGGAAGGTCTTCAACGGTCTCGATGAACTCCGGTCGTCGGATCTCCGCAAGCGGTACGGCGGTGAATGGCAGGATTTCGAGCTGCGCCCAGGTAGCTTCAATCCAGAACACGACCCGATCCCGCAGCCGGATGGATCGAGGTAGGGCACGAAGATTGTAGGCGGCAGCGTATCCATGGATCGTATCGACGTGCTGGCTTGTCGCGTCGAGCCAGACTTCCCACCAGTGCTTCCCCTGAACAGGGGGTTCGCCATCGGACGTCCAAAGGTCAGTAAGAACGGCCGTCCGGATGCGTGAGATGTTCGCAATCAGCTCTCGGTTCTTCGGGTTTCCATTGGCGGTCGAGACGTCGAGATAGTCCTGGAAGAGCTTGAGGAAGGCCGCGCGATGTTCGTCGGCAACCCATACGGTTGCCTGCTCTGGGCTGGTGTCCGTGGGTGGGCGTACCGATAGCAGCATCCAACGAGGCTTCTTTGATTGCCTTGTGTGCGTGGTCAGTCGGTTGAGCGAGTCGAGCTTCAATGGGTAGGCGGCGTCGTTGCCCTCCAGTACGAGGACAGTTCCGAGGGCGCGGAGATCGTCTTCAGAAAGCTGCAGGGACAGTCGTTCTGCGTCGCTTGCCGCGAAGGTGCTGTCTGCTTCTCCTACAAGCTTCGTTCCATGGCCGCCGCGGTCTACCAGCTTCAGCTTCGCCGGTCCCCCGCCGGTGCGGTGGAAGTCTTGAGTTGCGGCATGACCCTGCACATAGAGGTGGTCATGGTGTCGAGACGGATCAGTCAAGGCTAGCCGTTCGCCGTGCGTTCAGCGCAGTGACAATGTCATCGCGATAAACTTGGGTTTCGCCGCGCAGGAGCACTGACTTGGCCGCGGACTCCGCCGCTTTCACGAGGTCCGCATGACTAAGGCCGTCGGTGTACTCACTAAGCTTGGCCATGCTTGTTCCGGTAGCGAGCGATCCCAGACGAGCCTTGATCACTGCGACCGCCTGTCGTGCGTCTGGGAGTGAATATGTCATGACCGCGTCGAATCGGCGGAATAATGCTCGGTCGAGGATTGAGCGGTGATTTGTTGCGGCGATCAAAATTGACTCCGAGCTTGCCTCTTCCAGGAAGACGAGGAAGGAGTTCAGGATGCGGCGAGCCTCACCGACATCGTTTCCGGACCGGTCAGCGCCGAGGGCGTCGAACTCGTCGAAGAAGTAAACCGCTCGGCGTTGGGCGACCGCTTCGAACACGAGGCGGAGCTTGCCCGCGGTCTCTCCCATGAATTTGCTCAGAAGGCCGTCCAGTCGCACCGTGAACATTGGCAGAGCGAGTTCCGTAGCCAGCACTGATGCAGTCATCGTTTTTCCTGTGCCGGGCGGCCCTTCGAGCAGCAGCCGATGTGCTGGCGCGAATCCATGATCAAGTAGGTTCTTGCGCTGACGTTGTTCGGCTAGCACCTGCTTGATCTGCCCCACCAATTCAGCGGGCGCGACCAACTCACGGAGGTGAACTTCGGGATTTGACGCCTCAACAATCTCGGCCAGCTCGCCACGTGGTTGAGTAAGCGTGGTGACGTTGGTCAGCGGAGTGCGCTCACGCGACGAGTCGACAGCCTTCTTGATGTCGCCGGCAAGCACATGGTGACCTTGTTTGGCTTCACGCGCCGCAATCTGCAGGGCTACTGAATAGAAGGCGGCGTCGTCGCCCGAGGCATGGCTACGGACCATCGCGGTAATGTGCTCCCCGAGCCCAGCCATGCCTCCCCCTTCCTCTCCAGTGATGGACATTGTCCTTGATAATCCTACGATGCGCCCAACTGCCGCCAGGGAAGCCTCGCCTACAAAGTGAGTTGAAGAGCAGGCGTCGTTGCTCACAACTTCCGGTCTCGGCGATCCAGCAATGGTGCATTGGGGGCTTTGCAGATCCCAACAACCCTCAATGATCCCACCTGTCGGCTGAAGGCCGCGCTGCTGATTAAAAAGTCCCATTGCCGAGTCCCGGCACGAGGATGAAAAGCAAAAGGCTGGGAAGCGCCGCCAACAACGCAAGTCGACGGACATTCATTAGGACACCTGGCCGGCGGGAGCGCGGCCACCCAACGTCCGCTGATCACGTCCCTACACTCGCGCCAGGCGTCCAACGCGTCGATCCTGTCCTTCAGCGCCCGGTAGCCCAGGGTCATTCATCTTGTCATGCCACGGCTCGTTGGCCATTTAAGTCGCGTCGACCAGGTCACCGTTCAAGTGCGCCACTAACTGAGCAGAAGCTCCCCCATCTCTTCCACACACCTCTGGCGGTCAATCTACCTATCAGCCCCCGGCACAGCTATCAAGGAACCCCCACCGTGGCTGCTGTCCAGGCCGGAACACACTGGTCATCACCGAACTCGCTCGGATCGCTCGGTCCACTCGCAGCAAGTCATGCAGTTTCAAGCGCTCCCCGCCATGAAGGAGCACGAAGCAACACCGCCGTTCAAACAAGGACACTTTCCAAGCAAGAGAGGAGCCGACAGAGCGCACCGGCCACCAATAAAAAAGGGCCCCAAAGGGGCCCACACAAGGAGTTTATGCACACTCAGAGGCCCACAAGCTCCTGATCAGCTAAAACACGTGCCCGAGGTGGGACTCGAACCCACACACCTTTCGATACCGCATTTTGAGTGCGGCGCGTCTGCCAATTCCGCCACTCGGGCGCGGAGTACACCGGCTGTCATAATCGCCCACCCACAGTCCTGTGAGCAACGCGATCGGTTCCGGTGCGCGAAATTACTCTACATGCAGATAGGCTGAATTCCAGAATCGCGCCAGTGACGCCGCATCGATTCCAACCGGCCCCCAGTACACCGCGGTCAAACCTATGATGGTCTAGTTCCCGCCGTACCTTTCCAAGGAGTTCCCGTGTCAGAACAGACGGAGTCAACCGCCACTTCCCAGCCGGCGCGCCGCGTCGTGGTCGCCGAGGATGAGACCCTCATCCGCCTGGACATCATCGAGATCCTGCGCGGCGAGGGCTACGACGTCGTCGGCGAGGCGGACAACGGCGAGAAGGCCGTGCAGCTCGCCGAAGAATTGAAGCCGGACCTGGTGCTGATGGACGTCAAGATGCCCGTCATGGACGGCATCTCCGCCGCGGAGAAGATCGTCAAGGCCCGGATCGCCCCGGTGGTGCTGCTGACCGCATTCAGCCAGAAGGAACTCGTCGAGCGGGCCCGCGACGCCGGCGCCATGGCATACGTGGTCAAGCCCTTCACCCCGGCAGACCTGATCCCGGCCATTGAGATCGCCCTGTCCCGCCACGAGGAAATTAAGGCCCTCGAAAACGAGGTCAGCGACCTCCAGGAGCAGTTCGCCACCCGCAAGCTCGTGGAGCGTGCCAAGAGCCTGCTGACCACCAAGATGGGCCTGACGGAGCCGGAAGCCTTCCGCTGGATCCAGAAGACCTCGATGGACCGCCGCCTGAGCATGCGCGAGGTTGCCGAGACCAGCATCAACCAGGTCAACTAGGCACCCGGCCAACAAGGCAACAAGCCAACACAGAAAGGGAGGGTCCCGCCGCTGAACTCGCGGCGGGACCCTCCCTTTGTCGTCTGCGAAGACGAACTAGATCGTGATGTTCTTCTTCTTCTTTTCCGGCCAGGGTCCGAGCTTGTCCTTGGTTACCCCGGACTCGCCGTGGCTGCCGGCGTCGCCCAGGTCGCCGACCCTGTGGACCTTCAACATGTTCGTGGAACCGGCCTTGCCGGGAGGCGAACCGGCGGCGATGACCACCATGTCGCCATCGTCCACGAGTTCCATTTCCAGCAGGCTCCGGTCAACCTGGGCGGTCATCTCGTCCGTGTGTCCGACCATCGGGACCAGTACCGGCCGAATGCCCCAGGTAAGCGCCAGCTGGTTCCAGACGTGCTCCATGGGAGTGAAGGCAAAGACCGGACGGATCGGGCGCAGCCGTGAGAGCCGGCGTGCGGAGTCGCCGGACTGGGTGAAGGTACAGATGTACTTCGCTTCCAGCTGGTCGGCGATTTCGACGGCGGCACGGGTGATGGCGCCGCCGCGGGTCTTGGGCTTGGTGCCCAGCGGGGGGACTCGCTCCAGGCCGTGGACCTCGGTGGATTCGATGATCCGGGCCATGACCTTGACCGTTTCGATCGGGTACTTGCCCACGCTGGTTTCGCCGGAGAGCATCACCGCGTCGGCGCCGTCGAGCACGGCGTTGGCGCAGTCGGAGGCCTCGGCGCGGGTCGGGCGGGGGTTGTCGATCATGGATTCGAGTACCTGGGTGGCCACGATGACGGGCTTGGCCCAGCGGCGGGCCAGTTCGATGGCGCGCTTCTGTACGATCGGCACTTCCTCGAGCGGAAGTTCCACGCCGAGGTCGCCACGGGCCACCATGATGGCGTCGAAGGCGTCGATGATTTCGGGGAGCTGGTCCACGAGAGCGCGACCATGTCCACGCCGCGGCGCATGGCCCAGCGCAGATCATCCTCGTCCTTTTCGCTCAGCGCGGGTACGTTGACGGCGACGCCGGGCAGGTTGATGCCCTTGTTGTTAGAAACGTAGCCTCCCACCGTTACCGTGGCGACGACCTTGACGTCGTCGACCTCGACGGCGCGCAGGGCAACCTTGCCGTCGTCGATCAGCAGCGCATCGCCGGGGTTGACGTCCTCAGTGAGGGTCTTGAGGGTCGTCGAGCAGATGTCCTTGGTGCCCGGCACGTCCTCGGTGGTGATCGTGAAGGTGTCACCGACGGCGAGCAGGTGCGGGCCGTCGACGAAGCGGCCGAGGCGGATCTTGGGACCCTGGAGGTCGGCCATGATGGCGACCGGTTTGCCGAGCTGCGCGGCGGCCTTACGGACGTTCTCGTAGGTGTTGTCGTGGACGGTGTAGTCTCCGTGGCTCATGTTCATCCGGGCTACGTCTACCCCGGCCTCGAGCACCGCGAGCGTGTTGTCGAAGCTCGCGATCGCCGGTCCGAATGTGGCCACAATTTTTGCGCGTCTCATATGCCTACCCTAGTTGTCTGTTGGTCGTTTTGAGGTGTCGCGGGGAAGAACGGCCGGTGTCCGGCCCGGCCCGGGAAGGGGCCGGACCGGATTACAGGACGGCGATCGCCCGGTCCGTGGGCGCAACGGGCGCCGGGAGAATGGTGCTGCCCATCAGGAACTTGTCCACCGCGGCGGCGCAGGCGCGGCCCTCGGCGATGGCCCAGACAATCAGGGACTGGCCGCGGCCGGCGTCGCCCGCAACAAAAACGCCTTCGGTGCTGGTCATGTAGTAGCCGTCCCGCGCCACGTTTCCGCGGCCGTCGAACTCGGCATTCACCTGTTCGGTGATCCCGGCCGGCTCGGCGCCGGTGAAGCCCAGGGACAGGAAGACGAGGTCCGCCGGGATGATCCGCTCGGTGCCCGCCTTGGGCAGCCGCTTCCCGTCGACAAACTCGGTCTCGGCCACCTTGACGCCGGTCAGTTTGCCGTTCTCGCCGACGAACTCGACGGTGGACGCGAGGTATGTGCGTTCGCCGCCTTCCTCGTGGGCGCTGGCCACCTCGAACAGGGTGGGGAACGTCGGCCACGGCTGGTGCGCGGCCCTCTCGGCGGACGGCTGCTTGCCGATCGCCAGCGTGGTCACCGACGCCGCCTGGTGGCGGTGGGCGGTGCCGAGGCAGTCCGCGCCGGTGTCGCCGCCGCCCAGGATCACCACGTGCTTGCCTGCGGCGTTGATCTGGTTTTCCACCGTCTCGCCAGCCACAACCCGGTTGGCCGGGACGAGGTAGTCCATCGCAAAGTGCACGCCCTCGAGCTCACGGCCCGGGATCGGCAGGTCCCGCGGAACGGTGGCGCCGGTGGCGACCACGACGGCGTCGTAGCGGCGGCGCAGCTGCTCCCACGTGACGTCGGTGCCGACGCTGACGCCGGTCCGGAAGCGGGTGCCTTCGGCCTTCATCTGGTCCAGGCGCCGGTCCACCTGCTCTTTTTCCATCTTGAAGTCGGGGATGCCGTAGCGCAGCAGCCCGCCGATCTTGTCGTCGCGCTCATAGACGGCGACGGTGTGGCCCACGCGGGTCAGCTGCTGGGCGACGGCGAGCCCGGCCGGGCCGGAGCCGACGACGGCGACCGTCTTGCCGGAGAGGCGCGCCGGCGGCAGCGGGTTGACCCAGCCGTGCTCGAAGGCCTGGTCCACGATGGAAACCTCGACCTGTTTGATGGTCACGGCCGGCTGGTTGATGCCCAGTACGCAGGACGCCTCACAGGGTGCGGGGCAGAGCCGGCCGGTGAACTCGGGGAAGTTGTTGGTGGCGTGCAGCCGTTCGATCGCTTCCTCGCCCTTGTCCCGCCAGATGAGGTCGTTCCACTCCGGGATGAGGTTGCCCAGCGGGCAGCCCTGGTGGCAGAACGGGACACCGCAGTCCATGCAGCGGCCGGCCTGGCTCTTCAAGACACCCTTTTCCTGGGCCTCGTAAACTTCCTTCCAGTCCATGATGCGGACGGGGACGGGACGACGCGGCTGCGTTTCACGCTGGCGTACTTTCAGAAATCCGCGTGGATCAGCCACCGGTCACCTCCAGGATTCGAGACCAAACTTCTTCGCCGTCGGGGTCCAGGCCCTCTTCGATGGCGTCAAGACGGGTTTGCAGGACGGCCGCGTAGTCACGCGGCAGGACTTTGGTAATGCGGGCCGCGGTGTCATCGAAGTCCTCGAGGAGCCGCGCCGCGAGCTGCGATTCGGTTTCTTCGAGGTGCTTGACGAGGAGGCCGTGGACAATCTCGCGGTCCTCGGCGTCGAGTTCGCGCAACTGCAGCTCGCCGGCGTCGAGGGCCTGCTTGTTGACCCGTTCGGTGCGCAGGTCCAGGACATACGCCGTTCCGCCGGACATGCCGGCGCCGAAGTTGCGGCCGGTGCGCCCGATGATGAGGGCCTGGCCGCCGGTCATGTACTCGCAGCCGTGGTCGCCGATGCCTTCGACCACCGCGGTGGCGCCGGAGTTGCGCACCATGAAGCGCTCCCCCACCTGGCCGCGGAGGTACAGCTCGCCGCTGGTGGCGCCGTAGCCGATCACGTTGCCGGCGATCACGTTCCGCTCCGCTTGGAACACGTTGGTCCGGTCCGGGCGGACGATGATGCGGCCGCCGGAGAGGCCCTTGCCGACGTAGTCGTTGGAATCGCCGAACATCCGCAGTGTGATCCCGGCCGGCAGGAACGCGCCCAGCGACTGGCCGGCGGTGCCGGTCAGGGTGATGTCGATCGTGTCCGGGGCGAGCAGGTCGGTGCTGAAGGTCTTGGTGACCACGTGGCCGAGCATGGTGCCCACGGAGCGGTCCGTGTTGATCACGTTGACGGCGATTTTCACCGGCGTGCGGTCGCTGAGGGCCTCGGCGGCCATCCCGATCAGGCGCTGGTCAAAGTGCTTGTCCAGTTCGTGGTTCTGGCCGGTGAGGTTGCGCAGCGGGGCGTCGTCGTCGAATTCGAGCCCGTGCAGGATCGGGTCCAGGTCCAGTCCTTCGGCCTTCCAGTGGTTGATCGCCTCGCGGGTGTCGAGCATTTCGGCGTGGCCGATTGCTTCCTCGATGGTGCGGAAGCCAAGCCCGGCCAGGATTTCGCGGACTTCCTCGGCGAGGAATTCGAAGAAGTTGACCACGAATTCGGGCTTGCCGCTGAAGCGGGAGCGCAGCTCGGGGTTCTGCGTCGCGACGCCCACCGGGCAGGTGTCCAGGTGGCAGACGCGCATCATGATGCAGCCGGAGACCACCAGAGGTGCGGTGGCGAAGCCGAATTCCTCACCGCCGAGCAGCGCGGCGATCACGACGTCGCGTCCGGTCTTGAGCTGGCCGTCCACCTGCACCACCACGCGGTCGCGCAGGCCGTTGAGCATGAGCGTCTGCTGGGTCTCGGCGAGGCCGAGTTCCCAGGGCACACCGGCGTGCTTGAGCGAGTTCAGCGGCGAGGCGCCGGTGCCGCCGTCGTGGCCGGACACGAGCACGACGTCGGCCTTGGCCTTGGTGACGCCGGCCGCCACGGTGCCGATGCCGACTTCGGAGACGAGCTTGACGTGCACCCGGGCCGAGGGGTTGGCGCGCTTGGCGTCGTAGATCAGCTGCGCCAGGTCTTCGATCGAGTAGATGTCGTGGTGCGGGGGCGGCGAGATGAGCCCGACGCCGGGCGTGGAGTGCCGGGTCCGGGCCACCCAGGGGTAAACCTTCTGGGCCATCAGCTGGCCGCCCTCGCCGGGTTTGGCGCCCTGCGCCATCTTGATCTGGATGTCGTCGGCGTTGGACAGGTAGAGGCTGGTGACGCCGAAGCGGCCCGACGCGATCTGCTTGACCGCGGAGCGGCGGGTCGGGTCCAGCAGCCGGTCCACGTCCTCGCCGCCTTCGCCGGTGTTCGACTTGGCGCCGAGCCGGTTCATCGCGATCGCGAGGGTCTCGTGGGCTTCCTGCGAGATGGAGCCGTAGCTCATCGCACCGGTGGAGAACCGCTTGACGATGCTGGAGACCGGCTCCACTTCCTCGAGCGGGACCGCAGGGCGCAGCCCGCCCTTGAATTTGAGCAGACCGCGCAGCGTCATCAGGTTCTCGGACTGGTCGTCCACGCCGCGGGTGTAGGCCTTGAAGATGTCGTAGCGGCGTTCCCGGGTGGCGTGCTGCAGCCGGAACACGGTCTCCGGGTTGAACAGGTGCGGTTCGCCGTCGCGGCGCCACTGGTATTCGCCGCCGCCCAGCAGGGGCTGGTGCGGGACTTCGATGCCGTTCTCGGGGTACGCCATCCGGTGGCGCGCCGCGACCTCAGCGGCGACGACGTCGAGGCCCACGCCGCCGAGCTGGGAGTTGGTCCCGGCGAAGTACTCGTCCACCAGTTCCTGGCCCAGGCCGAGGGCTTCGAAGGTCTGGGCTCCGGTGTAGGAAGCGACGGTGGAGATGCCCATCTTGGACATGATCTTCAGGACGCCCTTGCCGAGGCCCTTGATCAGGTTGTAGACGCCGTCCTGCGGGGTGACGCCGATGACGTCTCCGGCGGCGATGAGCTGCTCGACGGATTCCATGGCCAGGTAGGGGTTCACGGCGGAGGCGCCGTAGCCGATCAGCACGGCCACGTGGTGGGTTTCGCGGACGTCGCCGGCCTCCACCACGAGCGCCGTCTTGGTGCGGTTGGCGCTGCGCAGCAGGTGGTGGTGCACGGCGCTGACCAGCAGCAGGGACGGGATCGGGGCCCACTGGGCGTTCGAGTCGCGGTCTGACAGCACGACGTACTGCACGCCACGGTTGATGGCGCCGGAGACCTGCTCACAGATTTCGGTCAACCGGGCGCGCAGGGCGTTCTCGCCGCCCTCGGGGCGGTAGAGCCCGCGCACCTTCATGGCGACCCGGTCGCCGTCGGCGTTCTCGATGTTCGCGATCTTGGCCAGCTGGTCGTTGTTGATCACCGGGAACGGCAGCGAAACCTGCGGCTGGCGGACCTGTTTGGTGTCCAGCAGGTTGCCGTTGGGGCCGATCGCGCAGGTCAGGGACGTGACCAGTTCCTCGCGGATCGCGTCCAGCGGCGGGTTGGTGACCTGCGCGAAGGACTGCACGAAGTAGTCGAAGAGCAGCCGCGGCCGTTTGGAGAGCACGGCCACCGGGGTGTCCGAGCCCATGGCCCCGAGCGGTTCGGCGCCGGTGCGGGCCATCGGGCCGAGCAGGATCTTCAGTTCCTCGGTGGTGTAGCCGAAGGTGCGCTGGCGGATGTTGACCGACGCGGCGGTGTGCACCACGTGCTCGCGTTCGGGCAGGTTCTTGAGGTCGATCAGGTTGTCTTTGACCCATTCGGCCCACGGGTTGGCCGCGGCCACCTCGGCCTTGACCTCGGCGTCGTCAATGATCCGGCCGGCGTCGGTGTCCACGAGGAACATCTTGCCGGGCGAGACGCGGCCCTTCTTGACCACCTTGGAGGGTTCGACGTCGATCACGCCGACCTCGGATGCGAAGATGACCAGGCCGTCCTCGGTGATCCAGTACCGGCCCGGACGCAGCCCGTTGCGGTCCAGGGTGGCGCCGACGAGGTTGCCGTCGGTGAACGAGACGGCGGCGGGGCCGTCCCACGGTTCCATCAGCAGCGAGTGGTACTCGTAGAACGCCCGCCGGGCGGGGTCCATCGTGGCGTGGTTTTCCCAGGCCTCCGGGATCATCATCATGATCGAGTGCGTGATGGGCCGGCCGGAGAGCCAGAGCAGTTCCGCGACCTCGTCGAAGGACGCCGAGTCCGAGGCGCCGGGGGTGCAGATCGGGTACAGCTCTTCCGGGCTGTCCCCCAGCAGCGGGTTGGCCAGCTGCGACTGGCGGGCGCGCATCCAGTTCCGGTTGCCCTTGACCGTGTTGATCTCGCCGTTGTGCGCGATGGTGCGGAACGGCTGGGCCAGCGGCCAGGACGGGAAGGTGTTCGTGGAGAAGCGCGAGTGCACGATCGCGAGCTTGGTCTTGAAGCGCGTGTCCGAAAGGTCCGGGTAGAACGGCTCCAGCTGCGCGGTGGTCAGCATGCCCTTGTAGACGATGGTCCGGGATGAGAGCGACGGGAAGTACACACCGAACTTGTTCTGCGCGCGCTTGCGGATCCGCCAGGCGCGGGAGTCGAGTTCGTTGCGCGAGAGCGTTTCGCCGGTGCTGGAGGCGAAGAACGGCTGCGCGAAGTACGGCATGCAGGCCCGGGCCATGGCACCGACCAGGTCGGCCACGATCGGGACTTCGCGCCAGCCGAGGACGGTGAGGCCCTCATCGGCGGCGAGGCTCTCGATGCCTGCCTTGGCGGCGTCGGATTCGCGCTGTTCGGCCGGCAGGAACGCGGTACCCACGACGTACTGGCCGGGGGCGGGGAGCTCGAAATCGGCGACCGCGCGGAAGAACTCGTCGGGCACCTGCATGAGGAGGCCGGCGCCGTCGCCGGTTCCTTCGTCGGCGCCGACGGCTCCGCGGTGCTCGAGGTTGCGCAGGGCAGTCAGTGCGGCTGCCACAATGTCGTAGCCGGGCTCGCCGCGCAGGGTGGCGATGATGGCCAGACCGCAGGCGTCCTTCTCGTGTTCCGGGTTGTAGAGTCCGGCGGCTCCGGGCAGGGCCGCGAAGCGCTTGAACGGCGACATGGCCGTGTTGGGCTGTTCCGGACCGGACCAGCTGGGGCTGTGCAGGGTTTGGGTCATGGGAGACGTCCTTCCTCCTGATCGTGCGTATGGGAGGGACAACATTGGCCCGAATCGAGGCGCCGGTGTGACGGGCGCAACAACGTGATTTTCCTACTCGAATTGTAGGCCAGAGCCGCTTTCTGTACGAACAGTTACGCGGGCCGCCGGCCCGGGTTTGCATGGCGTTCAGCTATCTGCTGCCTGCTGTTCAATGCAAACCCTGTCGCCACGACGCTGTGGACCCGGGCCCAGTGGGCGGTCGCCCTGCGGCCCGGTTGCCGGCGCTGAGCTACTTGGTGCTCTCAGCGTCCGGAACGGTTCTCACGGCACGCCGACCGGATACTCCGGCTGCCGGTTTTTCGTCGGCAGGTTTGGTGCCGTCGGTGGATTCCCCGTCCGTAACAGCCGGAGCCGCAGCGGTCGGAGCCAGAGCGCGGCCCCCATCGCTTTGGTTCTCCGGGAGATTATCACGCGATTCAGCATCTGAGACAGAAGAGTCCGCATGGTGGACGGCTGCAGGAGCGGTCGCTGCGCCGTCGGTGTCGGCAGTGTCGGCAGTGTCGGCGGTGTCGTCGTCGTCAGCGGAGTCGTCGACGACGGCGGTGTCCCCATCCGCGGCGTCGCCGTCCACCGCGGCGGCCGGCTCGCGCCCCGGCAGGTAGGGGGTGTCCGGCTCTTCACGCTTGCGCAGGCCCAGGATGACGAAGACCACCAGCGCGGCGATCAACACGAAGATGCTGGTCCAGACGTTGAGCCGGGTGGTGATGCCGAAGAGATTGATCTGCTCGGCGTCGTCGATCCGCAGGGCCTCGATCCAGACGCGGCCCAGCGTGTAGTAGATGGCGTAGAGCCAGAACAGCCGACCGCGCCGGAAGGCGAACTTCCGGTCCAGTGCCACCAGCACCACCACCCCGACGAGGCTCCACAGCGATTCGTAGAGGAAGGTCGGGTGGAACAGCGTGTCGGCGGGCATGCCGGCCGGGAAGTTGGGGTTGGTGGCGTCGATCTGCAGGCCCCACGGCAGGGTGGTGGGGGCGCCGAAGAGTTCCTGGTTGAAGTAGTTGCCCCAGCGGCCGATCGCCTGGGCCAGCAGCAGGCCCGGGGCCGCGGCGTCCACAAAGGCGCTGAGCTTGACACCGGCCCGGCGGCAACCGATCCAGGCGCCAACGACGCCCAGCACCACGGCACCCCAGATCCCGAGGCCACCGCGTTGGATCTGCGGGATCAGGGACAGGTCGCCGGTGCCGTCGAAGCCGGGACCAAAGTAGGCGTCCGGCGACGACACCACGTGGTAGAGCCGGCCGCCTATGATGCCGAACGGAATCGCCCAGATGGCGATGTCCCAGACGCTCCCCTCAGGCGCGCCCCGCCGCGCCCAGCGCACGGAAGTCAGCCAGAGCCCGACAATGATGCCGGCCAGAATGCACAGCGCGTAGGCGTGGATGCGCAGGGACCCCCAGGGCAGCGGGATATCGAAGCCGGACCAGCCCGGGCTCGGGATGCTCGCGGAAACGGCCGCTGCCGCGTGGAGGACTGACTGCATTGCTTACGCTTCTTCCTGGGTGAGGCCGGTGCTGAGCTCTTTCGTCAAGGACGCTACAGCATCCACGCCGCCCTCACCGATCGCCGCGACGAGGGCGGTACCGACGATTACTCCGTCGGCGTAGGCTGCGATTTCGCGGACGTGCCCCGCATTGGAAACACCCAAACCAACGCAGACCCGCTCGGCGCCCGCAGCATGGGCCGCAGCGACGACGTCCTTCGCGGCGGAGCTGACCGAGGCGCGGGCGCCGGTGACGCCCATGATGGAGACGGCGTAGACGAAGCCGCGGCTCGCGTCCACGGTGCGTTTCATCCGCTCCGGGGTGGAGGACGGCGCCACGAGGAACACCCGGTCCAGGCCGTACTTGTCCGAGGCGGCCATCCACTCCGCGGCCTCGTCCGGAATGAGGTCCGGAGTAATGAGCCCGGCTCCCCCGGCGTCGGCCAGACGGCGGGAAAACTCGTCCACGCCCATCCGCAGCACGGGGTTCCAGTAGGTCATGACCAGGACGGCGGCCTCGGTCCTGCTCGTGATGCCGCGCACGACGTCGAAGACCTGCGCGACGTGGAAGCCGTTGGCGAGGGCCTCAGTGGTGGCGGCCTGGATGACCTGGCCGTCCATCACCGGGTCCGAATACGGGATGCCGATCTCAATCAGGTCGGCGCCGTTCTCGGCCAGGGCGATGCCGGCAGCGATGGTGTCCTCGACGCTCGGGTACCCGGCGGGCAGGTAGCCGATGAGGGCGGCACGGCCCTGGGCCTTGGCCCGGTCGATGGCCGCCGCCGACTTGCTCGCGTGCTGCGCCGTGCGGGGAGTGCCTTCGACGCTGCCGCCGGGAGCGCCTTCGACGCGGCCTTCTGCGCTGGTGTCCTCGGTGCTCACAGCTGCTCCCCCTCCAGGGCGATCTCGGCTTCGGGTGAATCTTGGTCCAGCAGATTGAACCATTCAGCGGCGGTGGCCACGTCCTTGTCGCCACGGCCGGACAGGTTCACGATCACGATCTTCTCGGACACGGCGCCGGCTGCGGCGCCACCTGCATCGTTGCCTGCGGCGGCGAGCCGCTGGCCGACCTTTATGGCGCCGGCGAGGGCATGCGCCGACTCGATGGCCGGAATAATGCCCTCGGTACGGCACAGCAGCCGGAAGGCGTCCATGGCCTCGCTGTCGGTGATGGGTTCGTAGCTGACCCGGCCGATGTCGGCGAGGTAGGAGTGTTCGGGTCCGACGCCCGGGTAGTCCAGGCCGGCCGAGATCGAATGCGACTCGATGGTCTGGCCGTCGTCGTCCTGCATGAGGTAGGAGCGGGCGCCGTGCAGCACGCCGGGCTTGCCGAGCGTAATGGTGGCTGCGTGGCGGCCGGTTTCGACGCCTTCACCGCCGGCTTCGAAACCGTAGATCTTCACCGAGGGGTCATCCAGGAAGCCGTGGAAGATGCCGATGGCGTTGGAGCCGCCGCCGATGCAGGCGCAGACGGCGTCCGGCAGACGGCCGGTCTGGGCCAGGATCTGGGCGCGTGCCTCTTCGCCGATGACCTCGTGGAAGTACCGGACCATGGCCGGGAACGGGTGCGCTCCGGCGGCCGTGCCCAGCAGGTAGTGCGTGTTGTCGACGTTGGCCACCCAGTCGCGGAGAGCCTCATTGATGGCGTCCTTGAGCGTCTGGGACCCGTTGGTCACCGGGATAACGGTGGCCCCGAGGAGCTCCATCCGGGCCACGTTGAGGGACTGCCGGCGGCAGTCCTCGGCCCCCATGTAGACCACGCACTCCAGGCCCAGCAGGGCGGCGGCGGTGGCGCTGGCCACGCCGTGCTGGCCTGCTCCGGTTTCGGCGATGACGCGGGTTTTACCCATGCGCTTGGCGAGCAGCGCCTGGCCCAGCACGTTGTTGATCTTGTGCGAGCCGGTGTGGTTCAGGTCCTCGCGCTTGAGGAAGATCCGGACTCCCCCGGCGTGTTCGGCGAAGCGCTTGGCCTCGGTGAGCAGCGAGGGGCGGCCGGAGTAGTTCTTGTTCAGCTCCGCGATCTGCGCGGTGAACTCGGGGTCCGCTTTGGCCTTCTCGAAGGTGTCCTCGAGCTCATCCAGGGCGGCGATGAGGGACTCGGGCATCCAGCGTCCACCGTAGGACCCGAAGTAGGGTCCCGGGGCGTGCCGCAGGGAGGGTGCCCCCTGGGGCATGTCGTCCTTCGGCCGGGCGCCGTGTAAGAACGCGTCCACGGGGCTTTCGTCTGAGCCGGCTGCTGGCGCATCGACCATCAGTCTCACCATCCTGTTCCACTGCTAACTAGATCTTCGGTGCCGCACGGAAGCACCACGGCGTCCGGCCGGCTGCCCGGCCCGGACGCCGGTCAGGAACGTGCGGCGATTTCTTCGGCGCCGGCGGCCATGAATTCGGCGATCCGCTCGCGCGGGGTCGCATCGCTGACCAGCGCCTCACCCACCAGGACGGCGTTGGCGCCGCTGGCCGCGTAGTGCCGGACGTCATCGACGCCGCGCACACCGGATTCGCCCACCACGAGCGCGCCGGCCGGGATGCCGGCGGCGAGGTCCGCAAATACGGAGCGGTCGACGTCGAGGGTCTTGAGGTTGCGGACGTTGACGCCGATGATTTTGGCTTCGGCGGCCACGGCGCGTTCGATTTCGGCAGCCGTGTGGGTCTCCACCAGCACATTCATGCCCAGCTCCCGGCTGAGAGCGCTGTATTCACGCAGTTGCGCGTCGGACAGGGAGGCGACAATCAGCAGGATCAGGTCGGCGCCGTGGGCACGGGCCTCCCAGATCTGGTACTCGTCGATCATGAAGTCCTTGCGCAGCAGCGGGATGTCCACGGCTGCCCGGACCGCGTCCAGGTCGGCGAGCGAGCCATTGAAGCGGCGCTGTTCGGTGAGGACGCTGATCACTGCCGCGCCGCCGTCGGCGTACTGGACGGCGAGGGAGGCCGGGTCCGCAATGCTCGCGAGGTCCCCCTTGGAGGGGCTTCGCCGCTTGATTTCGGCGATCACCTTGAGCTGGTCCCGGGCGGAAGGGCCGCCCAGGGCAGCCCAGGCGTCGCGCGCCGGGGCGGCCGCCGCGGCACGCTCCTTCAGTTCGGCGAGCGTGACGAGGCGCTGGCGGGCCTCCATATCCTCCCTGACACCGGCATTGAGGTCATCGAGCACGGTCACGCTTAGTGGCCGGCGTTCTTCAGCTTGCTGCCGCCGACGCCGTAACCGGCTTTGCGCATGGCAAAGCCCACCACGAGGCCGAGCAGCATGACGACCGCACCGGCGACGAAGATCGGGGTGTTGGCGATGACGAAGGCGATGGCTGCGATGAGCGCGCCGATCAACATGATGGCTACGGTCGTCCAGGCCGCCGGGCTGTTGCCGTGGCCGGTGGGCTCAGTGTGGTCCACGCCGTCGTAGATGCCGGTGCCGGCAGCGGGCTGGGGTGCGGAAACAGGGGCTTTGCTCATGGAAATCTCCTCAGGATCAATACTGCTTACATTCTGCCATTTATTGGCTGCACTGTTTGCCGCGTTACCGGCCCTGTCATATGCCTGTCCGCGGCATTGCTCAGGTGGGGTCGTCACCGCGCGACAACCGGTCCCAGCTGTCGATCTCGTCGGCTGGCTGCGCGGGGTTCGAAACGCCTCCGGCCGCGGCGGCGTCGTACTTCGTCCGGCTCTTCCAGTACCGCCCGGCCGGGACGATCGCGAGGGCGGCAAGCCCCAGCAGGGACCCGGCGACGACGGCGAGGACGGGGAACGCGGTGATGGCCACCTGTACGTTGCTGCCGCTGATGCCGGTGGCCGCAGCGATGGAGCCTTGCGCCGCGGCCAGCGGGTTTGCCAGCACGGTCCCGGCCGCGGCAACGATCCCGACGGCGGCGAGCAGAATGATCACCGTGATGATCCAACGCGCGATGCGCCCGGCGATCGACGCGGCGAGTCCGCCGGCCAGGGCGACGAGGGCGAGGGCCGTCACCGTGGTGGCCGCCTTGCTGCCCTGGACCTGCAGCCCGCTCTGGCTGCTGACGCCCTGGCCCAGCTGGCCGGGATCGAGCTGCACCCCCAGCCAGGTCTGGGTGGTGGTGCCGAAGACTGCCAGCGCCAGCGCGGCGATCAGCAGCACCAGGGTGGACTTGCGGGCCCAGCGGGGAACGGCGGGGCTGGAGCTCCGGACCGTGCCGGCGTGGCCGGTCACGGCTGCTCCGTCCCGGCGCCGGTGACGGTTTCCGCCGTGATGTTGCGCAGCGACTGTGCGGTGTGGACGGCCCGCATCGGGGCGGCGGCCTTATTCACGGTTTCCTCCGCCTCGGTGGCGTTTACGGAGTCGGCCACGATCCCGCCGCCGGCCTGCACGTAGGCGCGGCCCTCGCGGAGCAGCGCGGACCGGATGGCGATTGCCATGTCCATGTCGCCGGCGAAGTCGAGGTAACCCACCACGCCGCCGTAGATACCGCGGCGGTGGGGTTCCAGCTCATCCAGGAGGCGCAGCGCCCGCGGCTTGGGGGCGCCCGACAGGGTGCCGGCCGGGAAGGTGGCCTTGAGCACGTCGTAGGCCGTGGCGTTCGGGGCGAGCTTGCCCACGACTGTGGATACCAGGTGCATGATGTGGCTGAACCGCTCCACCTCCATGAACTGGGTGACGTCCACCGTGCCGGCCACGCAGACTTTGGAGAGGTCGTTGCGGGACAGGTCCACCAGCATGAGGTGCTCGGCGCGTTCCTTTTGGTCCGCGAGCAACTCTTCGGCCAGGGCCTTGTCCGCCTCGATGGTCTTGCCGCGGGGCCGGGAGCCGGCAATCGGGTGGGTGATGACTTCCTCGCCGGTGACCGTCACGAGGGCCTCCGGGGAGGAGCCGACGATCGAGTACTGCCGACCGGCGGGGTCCTCGAGGCTGAAGAGGTACATGTACGGGCTGGGGTTGGTGTTCCGCAGGACCCGGTAGACGTCCAGCGGATCGGCTCCGCATTCCATTTCGAAGCGCCGGGAGATCACCACCTGGAAGACCTCGCCGTCGACGATTGCCTCCTTGCCGCGGTCCAGGGCGGCCAGGTACTCGCTCTCGGCCCAGCGCTCCTGCACGCTCGAGGCGAAATCGAGGGCTGCGGTGTCGAGCACGGAGACGGGTTGTTCCGTCGGGGTGCTGACCTTCGCCAGGAGTCGCTTCACCCGGGCGACGGCGTCGTGCCAGGCTTCGTCGACGCGTTCGGAGCTGTTGTCGAAATTAATCGCGTTGGCGATCAGCAGCACGGTGCCGTCCATGTTGTCGTGCACGGCCATGTCCGTGACGAGGTTCAGTGCCATCTCCGGCAGCTGCAGGTCGTCCTCCGGCGGGCTGGTGAGCCTCTCCCAGTGCCGGACGGTTTCCCAGCCGAGGAACCCCACGAGGCCCGAGGTGAAGGGCGGCAGGCCCTCGAAGCGTTCGGTGTGCAGGGCCCGGACGGTGTCCCGGATGGCGTCGACCGGGCTGCCGTCCCGCGGCACGCCGACGGGCGGTTCGCCGAGCCAGTGCGCCTGCCCGTTGCTGGTGGTCAGCGTGGCGCGTGACCTCGCGCCGATGAACGAGTAACGGGACCAAGCGCCGCCCACCGCGGCGGATTCCAGCAGGAACGTCCCGGGCTGGCCGTGGGCGAGCTTGCGGTAAAGCCCGATTGGAGTCTCGGCGTCGGCGAGCACCTTCAGCCGGACCGGGATGACGCGGCTGTGGCCGGCGAGTTTCCGGAACTCGTCCAGGCTGGGGCTGATGATTCCGAGGTCCTGCATGGCTGCGTTTGTCCGCCTGTTCTCTTGGTCTGAAGCTGATCTCGTGCCGGCCGGTGAAAGGCCGGGGTGCGCCGCGCCCCGCGGTCAGTCGGCGGTGCCGACGACGGCGTCCAGCGCGCGTCCGTCGAAGCACGTCCGGGTCCCCGTGTGGCAGGCGGCGCCGACCTGGTCGACCCGGACCAGCAGGGCGTCGCCGTCGCAGTCCAGCGCGAGGGACTTGACCCACTGCACGTGGCCGGACGTGTCGCCCTTGCGCCAGTACTCCTGGCGGGACCGGGAAAAGAACGTGACGCGTCCGCTGGTCATCGTGCGGTGCAGGGCCTCATCATCCATCCAACCCAGCATGAGCACCTCGTCGGTGTCGAACTGCTGGATAATCGCGGCCACCAGGCCGGCGCTGTCCCTTTTTAGGGACCCGGCAAGGCCGGCAGGGAGCGGACCCGGGACAGTAGTCTCACTGACGGATTCGCTGGCGGGGGCGGGGGCGGGCTGCTCAGACATCAGCTCAAGTCTAGTGCCTTCGGGCCCGGCACCGCCCGGCGCGGACGGTACCGGGCTTAACATCCCCGCTAAAAGCCGGCCCGCACCAAAGCCACGGCGGTTCCTGTGCCCACGGGCGGGCGTCTCGTGCTACTTTCACAAGTGATGCAATTCGTCGATCCGTCCCGAGAAGTCCTGGCCGAAACCCTGCTGGCGGCCGGCCCTGACTGCCCCACGCTCTGCACGGGCTGGCAGACCCGACATCTGGCCGCGCACCTCTTCCTGCGGGAGCGCAAGGCCCGCGTTGGCCTCGGACTGCTGATCAAGCGGCTCTCCAAGGCGTCGGACCAGGCCACGGAGGACCTCGCCGCCAAGATCCGGACCCCTGATGCTTACGCGAAGCTGGTCAACACCTTCCGCGCCGGACCACCCGCGCTCTCCCCCCTGCGGATCAAAGCCCTGGACGAGAGCTCCAACCTGATCGAATACTTCGTACACACCGAGGACGTCCGCCGTGCGGTGGACCGGTGGGCGCCGCGGGCCCTGGATGAGGCCTACTCCGACGCGCTCTGGGCCGAACTGATCAAGCGGGCCGCCACCCTGTACCGCGGCGTGGATCTGGGCATCGTGCTGGTGCGCCCCTCCGGCCCCCGTCACGTAGCCAAACGGGCTCCCGTCTCGGTCGCGATCGTC
>JAPLAM010000075.1 GCA_026393275.1 Arthrobacter sp. | reverse complement strand
CCGCTACCAGCGGCTCATGCGGCGAGTCATCCGCGAGGGCGTGAAGACCAAGGTGCTGATGTTGTCGGCGACCCCGGTGAACAACCGATTCAACGACCTGAAGAACCAGCTCCAGCTCGCCTACGAGGGCGAGTCGGAGAACCTTGCCCAACACTTGAACATCTCGACGACGGTCGAGAAGGTCTTCAGCGACGCCCAGCGCGTCTTCAACGAGTGGTCCAAGCTCGCCCCGGAGGACCGCACGAGCGAGCGGATCCTCCAGATGCTCGACTTCGACTTCTTCGAACTCCTCGATTCGGTGACGATCGCCCGGTCACGCAAGCACATCCAGGCCTTCTACGACACCACAGAGATTGGGGCCTTCCCCGAACGGCTGGCACCAATGTCCATCCGTGAACCGCTGACCGACTTGGCGGACGCGCCTAGCTTCAATGACATCTTTGAGCAGCTCCAAGCCCTCACCCTCGCCGTTTACACCCCACTGGCTTACGTGTTCCCGAGCAGGATCAGCAAGTACGAGGACCTCTACAACGTCACTGCAGGCAGCGCCCGTTCCAACCTCGGCCAGCAGGGGCGCGAGCAGGGCCTGAAGAAGCTCATGACCGTAAACCTCCTCAAGCGGCTGGAGAGTTCGGTTGACGCGTTCCGGCTGACGCTCGCGAAGATCGAGGACTCCGTAGACCGGACCCTGCAGCGCCTGGATTCCCACGCGGGCCAACTCACAGAACTCAGAGCCGACCTGGCTGGTCTCGACTTAGACGTGGATGACGAGGAGGACGCGAACGTCGAAGCGATCTTGTTCGGCGATAAGATCAAGATCGACTTCGATGACCTCGACATCGAGTCCTGGCAGCGTGACTTGTGGAACGACCGGGAGACCCTGCGCGAGCTGCTCGACGAGATGCGCAAGGTCGTCCCAGCTCGCGACGTGAAACTCCAGAAGCTCCAGAAGCTCATCACCGACAAGTCGGCACATCCAATCAACCCGGGCAACCGCAAGGTGCTGGTGTTCTCGGCCTTTGCGGACACTGCCAACTATCTCTACCGCGAACTCTCCCCCACCCTCCAGCGGGCTGGGCTGGAGACCGCCGTTATCACGGGCGGAAGCCACGGCTCGAAGACTACCTTGGGTACCGGATTCGACTTCCAGCAGGTGATGGCGATGTTCTCCCCGCGTTCGAAGCAGCGTCACCTGACCATGCCGAAGGAAACCCGTGAGCTGGACGTACTCATCGGCACGGACGTGATCAGCGAGGGACAGAACCTCCAGGACTGCGATTACCTGATCAACTACGACATCCACTGGAACCCAGTCCGGATTATCCAGCGCTTCGGCCGTATCGACCGCATCGGCTCCATCAACGCTCACATTCAGCTGGTGAACTTCTGGCCCGACATCTCCCTTGACGAGTACATCAACCTCAAAGAGCGCGTCGAGAACCGCATGGTCATCGCCGACCTCGCGGGCACCGCGAACGACAACGTCCTCAACGTCGAAGACTCCGACGCTGCGTTCCGCAAAGAGCAGCTCCGCAAGCTCCAGGACGAGGTCATCGAGTTGGAAGACGTCCGCACCGGTGTCTCGATCACCGACATGGGCCTCAACGATTTCCGGATGGACCTGCTCGGTTACATCAAGGAGTACGGCGACTTCGCCACCGCCCCCAAGGGCCTCCACGCCGTCATCCCCGCCGACCCCGCCAATGGCCTCAAGCCTGGGGTGATATTCGCACTGCGGAACGTGAACGCCGAGGAGAACATCAACCGCGGAAACCGGCTCCACCCCCACTACCTCGTCTACCTCGACGACGACGGGGATGTCGTCGCCGACCACACCCAGGCCAAGCATCTTCTCGACCTCATCCGCGGGGGCTGCCGCCCCTACGACGAACCCGTCACCGACGTCGTGCACGCTTTCAATGCAGCTACGCGCGAGGGAGCCGAGATGGGCAAGTACTCCGAACTGCTCACGGATGCGATCCGCTCAATGATCGACGCCACCGAGGAGCGCGACATCGACAGCCTCTTCACTGGAGGCCACACCACGGCCCTGACCCAGACCATCGCGGGTCTGGACGACTTCGAACTGATCGCTTTTGTCGCCGTGGTCGACCCCGTCCAGGGTGTACCAGCCAATGGCTGATCTGCTGTACCGGTGGCCTGTTGCGGCGAAGGTCGGCAACCGCATACCGAAGGAGAAGTTCTACGAGAACGGCCACGTCACCCACGCCGTCCGGGAGAAGTTCGTCACCGAGGTCCAGCGCATCACCTGGGCCTACAAGCTCGCAGAAGTCACGATTAATCTCGCCGGCAGCACTGCGGTGCCCGAGGTCCAAGTCTTCCAGATCGACGCTAAGCTGGACGACGTGTCCGAGCCGGTGTTGACTGCGATCGACAAAGCGATCCCGTTCCCGGTTGTCTTCGAGATCACCCGCGGCGACGGCGCCAATCGGTCCGTTTGTATGGTCGCGGCACACAAGCAGCTCGGCGTCGGCGCACCCCAACTCAGCGCCTACTACTCGACGGGGTGGCAGCCAGTCGACACGGAGCGGAAGCCGGTGCCGACCGCCATCACCCTGTCTTCCCTCTACACCGCACTCCTGGGTCCGCTGATTCCGGTGCCACTCCGGGCGGGCGAAGAATTGTCGGCGCTGGCGGCCAGGCTTCAAACGGTGCGCAAGCTCGAACGCGAGATCACGGCGCTGGAGAGAAAGCTCCGCACCGAGCCTCAAATCAACCGCAAGGTCGAGCTGCGGCGCACCATCAAGACAAAGCAATCCGAACTGGAGCAACAGAGGTAACTATGGAGAAATTGCGCATGACGTCGCCCGACCTGACAGACGCCCACGTCGACAAGCTCGCCGAATTGTTCCCTAGTGTCGTTACCGAGTCGTTCGATGACGATGGCAATCCGACCCGGGCCGTTGACTTCGACCTCCTGCGTCAGGAACTTTCTGACCACGTCGTCGAGGGCCCGCAGGAGCGCTACCGGCTCGACTGGCCCGGCAAGCGCGCCGCCGCGTTCGCCGCCAACGCTCCTATTGCCAAGACCCTGCGCCCAGTCCGTCAGGAGTCTGTCGACTTCGATACCACAAAGAACCTCTTCATCGAAGGCGACAACCTCGACGCGCTTAAGCTGCTCCAAGAATCGTACCTCGGCAAGATAAAGGTCATATTTGCTGATCCGCCTTACAACACCGGATCGGACCTTGTGTACGAGGATGACTTTTCCACGTCGACCGGGGCTTACCTTTTGCGATCAGGAGAGCTCGACGAGCGAGGACGACTAAACGCAAATCCGCTCACGAATGGTCGCTTTCATTCTGACTGGTTGACAATGATGTACCCCCGGCTGCGTCTCGCGCGGACGCTCCTCTCTGACGACGGGGTCATTTTTGTCACCATTGGCGACCAAGAAGGCGCGAATCTTCGCGTCTTAATGGATGAGATCTTCGGCGCTGCAAACTTCGTTGCGACGATTATTTGGCAATCCCGCACTTCGATCTCAGACGACCAGGAAATCTCCGCCAACCACAACTATGTCCTCGCCTACGCACGGGATCGCGACCAGCTGAGCTTCTGGGGTGAGCCCCTTCGCACTGACGAGTACTCGAACCCCGACAACGACGCTCGGGGCCCTTGGAAACTTGTGCCTCTGGATGCCAACAAGCCAGGTGGGGACACGAACTATGAGGTTGTCAATCCTGACACAGGACAGGGTTTCTGGCCGCCCGCTGGCCGGTCATGGGCGATCAACTCGCGTTCCATGCAGGAGTTGATCGCCGACAATCGCGTGAAGTTTGGCCTCAAAGGGGACAGCGCTCCCAAGCGCAAGCTGTACTTAAACGAGCGAATCCAACGCGGCGATACCCGCACACCGAGCTCTCTGCTCCTAAATGCCGGTACCACGAAGGACGGAAGCGAAGAAGTCGCGAATATCCTCGGGGGCAAGAAGATCTTCGATTACCCAAAGCCTGTCTCCCTCCTCACCCGGCTTATCGGTTACGGCGCTTCGGGAGCGAAAAACTGCACCGTGCTTGACTTCTTTGCAGGCTCAGGCACGACCGCCGATGCCGTTATGCAGTTGAACCTGCGCGATGGAGGCTCACGGAAATTCATCGTGGTTCAGTACCCGGAAAATGTTGACCCTGCCACGCCGGCGGCGAAAGCAGGATACGAGACCATTGCCGACGTGGCGCGAGAGCGCATCCGCAGGTCAGGTGTCCTGGCTAGTGAGAAAGCCGGTCTCATCGAGGGTGCCTTCGATGTAGGGTTCCGGGCGCTCAAGGTCGACGCTACCAATATGGCGGACGTGTTGCGCTCTCCGGACGAGACTAACCAGCTCATGCTCGGTGAGCTGGAAAGCAGCGTGAAGGCGGATCGTTCGGGAGAGGACTTGCTATTCCAGGTCCTGCTCGACTGGGGGCTCGAACTGACGATGCCCATCGCCGTCGAGGAGATTGACGGTCACGAGGTCTTCATCGTCGAGGATGGCGCGCTGACTGCCTGCTTCGGCTTGGGCATCACACCGAATCTTGTGCGCACAATCGCTAAGCGCGAGCCCCTACGGGCTGTGTTTCGCGACGCAGGATTCGCCTCTGACGACGCGCGCATAAATGCCGAGCAGATTTTCCGCGAGGTTTCTCCGGCAACAGACGTGAAAGCGATCTGATCGAAATGAAACTTCAGTTCAAGATCCAGCAGTACCAGACCGACGCCGTCGACTCAGTCGTCGACGTGTTTGCTGGGCAGCCCAGACACGACGGCATTTCATACCGGATCGACCCTGGGAAAGCGGAGCCTGTCTCCAATCCTGCCCTGTTCGAGACGAACACGGCATCGGACTCCGGTCTGCGAAACGCGGAGATCGCGCTCACAGGTGTGCAGCTGCTGGAGAACGTTCACAAAGTGCAGCGGTCCCGGAACCTGCCGCTCTCGGCCAAGGTTGTCGACAGCAAGACCGCCCCGGGGGCCCCAAACCTCGACGTGGAGATGGAAACGGGGACAGGAAAGACCTACGTCTACATCAAGACGATCATGGAGCTGAACAAGCGCTACGGCTGGTCGAAGTTCATCATCGTTGTCCCCTCCATCGCGATCCGTGAGGGGGTGCAGAAGTCTTTCGATGTGACCGCGGAGCACTTCCAACAGACGTACGGAATCAAGCCCCGCTCCTTCGTGTACAACTCGTCTCAACTGCACGAACTCGAGCGGTTCAGCTCTGACGCCGGCGTACAAGTGATGATCATCAACATCCAGGCCTTCAACGCCACTGGCCAGGACAACCGTCGCATCTACGACGTACTCGACGACTTCCAGTCCCGTCGCCCCATCGACGTCATCAGCGCGAACCGACCGATCGTGATCATCGACGAACCCCAAAAGATCGGTGCCCCCAAGTCGCTCGATGCACTTTCGCGGTTCAACGCACTCATGATGTTGCGTTACTCCGCCACACACAAGGTCGAGCACACCAAGGTCCACCGGCTCGACGCGCTCGACGCCTACAACCAGAAGCTGGTCAAGAAGATTGCGGTCCGGGGCATCACCGTGAAGGGTCTGGCCGGTTCGACCGCTTTCCTGTACTTGGACGCGATCGAGATCGCCAAGGGCGCCAAGCCCAAGGCCAGGGTTGAGATCGAGGTGCAAACGAAGGGCGGCCCGATCAAGCGTCAGGTGAAGCGCCTCGAAGTGGGCACCAACCTGCACGCCCTATCCAACGGAATTGAAGCCTATAAGGGCCTCTTTGTTACCGAGATCGATGCCAACCGCGACGTGATCGAACTGAGCAACGGGGAAATCGTCACGGTCGGCCAGCTGGCCGACCGTGACGTAACACAGGAAACCAAACGGCGCATCCAGATTCGCGAAGTGATCCGTGCCCACCTCGACAAGGAGCGGGAGCTCTTCAGCCAAGGCGTCAAGGTACTCTCCTTGTTCTTCATCGACGAGGTCACGAAATATCGTGACTATGACCGCGAGGACACGCTTGGAGACTATGCCCGCGTATTCGAGGAAGAGTACGCCGCCGTCCGCGACGATGTGCTAAGCGAGCTCGACCTCGATGAGGCAACCGCCGCCTACATGGCGTACCTGCGCCGTGATGATGTCCGTGCCGTGCACGAGGGCTACTTCTCCATCGACAAGAAGACAAAGCGTCAGGTCGAGGGAAAGGTGAGCGGTCGGGGCGATGACAAGGGCCAGTCGACCGACTCGGACGCGTACGATCTGATCCTCAAACAAAAGGAACGTCTGCTGTCGTTTGGGGAGCGGGTGCGATTCATCTTCTCGCACTCTGCTCTGCGGGAGGGCTGGGACAACCCCAACGTATTCGTTATGGGCATGCTCAAGAAGAGCGACAACACCGTCTCTCGCCGCCAGGAGATCGGGCGTGGTCTGCGCTTGGCAGTCGATCAACATGGCGAACGCATGGACAACCCGGTGACGGTGCACGACATCAACGAACTGACCGTGGTTACCGACGAGTCATACACCGACTTCGTCGCTGGCCTCCAGAAGGAGATCGCGGAGTCTCTGACCGCGCGTCCGCGCAAGGCGAGCATCAAGTTCTTCACCGGTAAGACGATCCAGACACCCAGCGGCGAGTCGGTCGTCGAGGAGGCACTTGCGCAGGCCCTTTACAAGTACCTCATCAAGAACGACTACCTCAACGACGACGACACCGTTTCCGAGACCTACAAGCGGGCGAAGGAGACCGGAACTCTTGCCGAGCCGACCTCGGAGGTACTGCGGCCGGTCATCGACTTCGTCTGGCCGCTCGTGGAAATGCTGTACCTCGACGTGCCACTACCGATCGACGCCCGTAAGCCGAAGAAGATTCCGCTCAACGAGGCGAATTTCGCGAAGAAGGAGTTCCAGGCACTCTGGGGCCGGATCAACCACAAGGCCATCTACCAGGTAGAGTTCGACTCCCAGGAGTTGATCCGTAAATGCATAGAGGTGCTCGACAAACACCTCAATGTCACTGCGATGCAGTACGTCGTGCAGGCCGGTGAGCAGCGCGAGTCGCTGGAGGCGGGCGACCTCACGAGTGGTGTGGGGTTCACCGTGTCGAGTACGAAGACCCACACCGAATCGGTCACTGCCGGTTCGCAGGTGAAGTACGACCTGCTGGGAGAGATTACCGAGAAGACGCAGCTAACCCGACGCACGGTCGCCCAGATCCTCGGCGGGGTTGCACCGGGAACATTCGCGAAGTTCAGGCTCAACCCAGAGCAGTTCATCACAGAAGCTGCCCGGCTCATCAATGAACAGAAGGCCACCGTCATCGTAGAACATCTGACGTATGACGCGCTGGAGGACCGATTCGACTCGGCGATCTTCACGGAGAACCAGACGAAGCAGGACCTGACTCATGCAGGCAGCACACTGACGAAGCACATCTACGACTACGTAGTAACCGACTCGAAGATCGAGCGTGCGTTCGTCACTGAGCTGGATACGAGCACGGAAGTCGCGGTCTACGCGAAACTCCCGCGTGGGTTCTTCATCCCAACCCCGGTCGGGGACTACAACCCGGACTGGGCAATTGCGTTCACCGAGGGCAGCGTCAAGCACGTCTACTTTGTCGCCGAGACCAAGGGCTCCCTCTCGACCCTCCAGCTCAAGGGCATCGAAGACGCCAAGATCGAATGCGCCCGCAAGTTCTTCGCATCCCTGAACGAGAAGAACGGTGACGACGTCACGTACGACGTCGTCACGGACTACAGCGAGCTCATGCAGCTCGTGACGGCTTAGAAAGGCTCCGGCGTGTCATTTCAGTCTCCCCGCAGCATCGAAGAAGTTCTCAGTGCAATCCATCAGCGCGAGTACCTGATGCCTGCAATCCAGCGTGAGTTCGTCTGGAGCACGAACCAGATCACCAAGCTCTTTGACAGCATCATGCGCGGATACCCCGTCGGATCGTTCCTGCTGTGGGATGTGAAGCGGGAAACGGCCCAGTCGTACACCTTTTATGAGTTCCTCACGAACTTCCACGAGCGCGACAACCCCTACGCTGACAAGGCTACGGTCCCGGCAGGGGCGGGCACGACCGCAGTCCTTGACGGCCAGCAGCGGCTGACGTCTCTAAACATTGCTCTCTACGGAAGCTTCGCAGAGAAGAAGAAATATGCGTGGTGGAACAGCCCGGATGCGTTCCCGGTGAAGCGCCTCTACCTGAACCTCGTCGAGGACCCAGAGGACGAGGAACTTGGCCTCAAGTACGACCTCAGATTCCTCACTGATAAGGATGCCGCCGCGGAGTGCGACGCAGAAGACAAGTGGTTCCGAGTCGGCGCTGTACTCGACCTGGCAAACTCTGGACCGGCGATCATGAAGGAACTGGAACACCGGCGCATCTCGAACTCCGGTGATGCCTTCCAGCGGCTGTACGACTTGTACGAGGCGGTGCGCATCCTTAAGCCGATGAACTACTTCTTGGTAACCGACCAGGACCCTGACAAGGTTTTGGAGATATTCGTCAGGGTCAACAGCGGCGGCACCACTCTTTCCTACTCCGACCTGCTGTTGTCGATGGCCACGAACCAGTGGAAAGACCTCGACGCCCGCGAGGAGGTGCGCTCGTTGGTAAGTGATCTGAACAGCAACGCCAGTCGCCAGTTCGCCTTCACCAAGGACATCGTTCTCAAGACCGCGTTGACCATCGCAGGCGTCGACGTTCGCTTTAAAGTTTCGAACTTCACTCAAGGCAATATGGCGAAGGTGGAAGCTGCTTGGCCACAGATTGAAGGAGCTCTCCTTCGTGCCGCGACTCTACTTCAGCAGTTTGGCTACCACGAGCGAAACCTCACGGCGAATAGTGTCATTATCCCGATCGCGCATTACCTTCACCTTCGTGGCGCAGGAGACTCGTACCTTGACTCCACTGCGGACGCTTCCGACCGGTTGAACCTCCAGCGATGGGTTACCCGCTCACTCATCAAGAGGGGCATCTGGGGCTCCAGCCTTGATACGACGCTTACCCGCATCCGAGACGTCCTGGTTGCTGAATCGACATCGGGTTTCCCGGTTGTCTCGGTGGAGGGAGCGATGGCAGCAGTCGGCAAGGGCCTCTCGTTCGACGCAGCGGAAATTGACGAGCTCCTGAACCTAAAGTATGCGGGACAGCGCACCTTCGCCGTGTTGTCGGTACTGTACCCAGGGCTCGATCTGGGCAAGAAATTCCACGAAGACCACATCTTCCCCAAGTCGCGTTTCACCCGGAAGAAGCTAGCAAAGGCCGGAATACCTGCGGACAAGATCGATGACTTCCTAGCGGCGTTTGACCTTCTGCCCAACTTACAACTACTTGCAGGCACCGCAAACATCGAGAAGCAGGATGTACTGCCGGGCGACTGGACTGCGTCAGCGTTCCCCAGCGACGAAAAACGTCGAATCTACCTCGAAGAGAATGACCTTGACGGCTTGTCCCTCGATCTCGCCGACTTTATGACGTTCTTCGAGCAAAGGAAGATGCGGATCAGGAACCGGCTCATCAAGGCGCTTGGAGCATTGCCGCCCTCCGTCGCTGCCGAAGACTGACTAACAGAAATAGTCTCTCGTTGCCCAGGAAGAGCGCCAACCTATAGGCCACGACAGACTCTGCCGATGGAGGCGATGCCGCACGGTTGATATTGTCGAAATGGCGTCCCGTACCCTTCAACAAGAAGCGAAGGACTTCGTAAAGATCGTTGCAACATCGGTTGGGTGGCATTCCCCTGGCAGTGGCGCACCCGACGGGAACGGTCGCTGTCATTACACCCGCCCCGGAGGGGTGGCTTTTGCGGCAAGGCTCGGTGGTTGGAAGCCCGATGGACGGCATGCGTACGTGAAAGCGGAGGGCTGCCGTTTCCAGCTCCTGGCTTCTGGGGCAGCCCGCGGACTCGGGTTTGATGCCGTCGTGGTCATGGAACCCGCAGCGTTCCGAGCCAGTTCCGGTACCGGCGGCAGGCTCTACACCTCCCTCATGCGGGCAAATTTGGTACTCGTAGATGTGCACGACAAGCCGCTTCCCGTTGCGCTAACGAGTGCAGCCAAGACGCTGCAGTCCACAAGTAACAGGCCGCCGCTGACGGTCGAAATTGGGGGCAGGCCGTTCCTAATAAAGGCCAGCCCACCATCTTGAGAAGGGACGCCAAGAAAGGGGATCACTACGGCTTTGCACGAAGTCGGTGAGTGACGGTAGCACCTCTGCGTGTTCGGTCAGTGCATCTGCGTAGATAGTCGTATGCAGCTGAGCCAGAATTCCTTCCGACCAAATTGCCCAAGTCCGGTCCGTTATGAACCCCAGCCTCCGCAGGTCAACTTCGTCTTCGGACAAGCGAAGATACACCACCGCAAGCCGGCGCTCATCCGCGGTAGGCTCTGAATTTTCTTGATTCAAATACATCCAGTCCGGCATCCGGTCAAGAATCTGCCAATACCGCTGAACATACAGGTTTTCGAACTCCCTGTGACGTTGAGTTCTGGCAGTTACGACTTGGAAGACTGCAAAAACCACGGCGACGGCCGTAAAGATTGTCCCGACGTCCGCCCAGTCGTTTAAGTTCATGCGATCCCTAGTTTTGTTGTGTTACTTCAGTTGCTGTCGAGTAACTTGGGGCTGAGATATCCATTATTGCGCCACCGCAGCAGCCGTCGCATACACATCCGCCGGCATCGCCCGGTGCAGCTTCCAGGTGATCGCGATCGGTTTCTCCCCCGTGTGCTGCACATAGTCCACCTGGCCGAGGCACGTGTACGGAACCGTAAGCCCGGTCTCGTCCTCTGAGGCGTCCCGGGTGAAGATCAGGATCTTCGAGCCGTGCGCTGCCCGGTCCAGGTACCGCCTGCCCGTCGGGCTCGCGGGCGAGGTCGCGTTCTGCGATTCCCAGTGGAACAGCTCCGGGCTGATGGCGTAGTCCTTGTACATGGTCGTCGCCGAGTGCTTCTTATCGTTCTTGTTGAGCGTGACGAAGAAGGCGTCCGTGGACGTCGCCGGGCACCAGGCCACGCCCTCCCGGTGCTGGACGTTCTTGCCGAGCTCCAGCGAACCGTACTGGAGCGCCGCCAGGATCTCTTCGCGCCTGTAGGTCGCGTGTGAGAGAAGGGGTACGTGCTGCAGCCCCGCGCCGAGGCCCTTCGCGGCATGCTTGGACGCAGCCACTCCGAGCTTCACTACCTGGCGGATCTCACTGCAGACGAACTGGTAGCCGCGCAGATAATCGAGGCCGGCGTCGTACGACTGGAACCCGCCGCCGTCGTCCCAGAGCGTGTAGAACAGCATCCTGGCGAACGTCTGCTCCCGCATGCCGAGTTCCGCGTAGCGGGGCGCGTCGGCGCCGACGAGCATCGAGTACGCCTCGGCGCGTTCCGGATCGTCCACGTGAATCAGCGCAGCCATGCGGCCGAGGAGCCTTCTCTCGTCGGCGTCGGAGAGCTCTTGAATCCTTCCGCTGAGCACCGTCTCCAGCGGCGAGAACCCGTCGATTAGCCCGGCCTGGCGGAGGTAGCCGGTCCAGGAATCCTTAGTGGAACGGTAGATCGACTTCACGTCGTTCCCGGACCGCTCCAGGTAGGCCTTCAGTTCCGTCTCGGCGTACGAGGCGATGTCGCGGACCAGCTGGGCGCGGTTGAACCGCAACTGCGCCTTGATGTTGTCCAGCACGACCTTCTGCGCCACCCGGTCCAGCACGATCTGCGAGCCCGACGGCAGGTACGGGAACTCGTCCTCGACAGCCTTTTCCAGCTCCTTGCGCCCGTAGCCGGTGAGCGCCCGGTAGCGCAGATCGAAGCGGAACTCCCGGTGCTGCTGGCCGATGAAGTCCATGACGGTCAGCACCGCTTTGCCCTCGGCGCGGCGCAGCCCGCGTCCCAGTTGTTGGAGGAAGATCGTGGCGCTCTGCGTGGGCCGGAGCATCAGGATGGTGTCCACCTGCGGCAGATCTAGGCCTTCGTTGAAGAGATCGACGGCGAAGATGCAGTTGATCTCGCGTGCGGCGAGACGCTTCAGCGCTGCCGCGCGGTCGGCGTCGTCAGTGCTGCCGTCGACGGCGACGGAGGCGATGCCGGCGCGGTTGAAGACCTCGGCCATGTAGTGGGCGTGCTGGACCGAGACGCAGAAGCCGATGGCCCGCATCTGCTCGGTGCTGGTGACCTTGTCGCGGAGTTCGCGGATCACCTTGGCGGCGCGGGCGTCGTTGCCGGTGTAAAGGTTGTTCAGCTGCGCGGTTTCGTAGTTGCCGCGCTTCCATTCCAGCTGGCTGAGGTCGACGTCGTCGGAGACACCGAAGTAGTGGAAGGGCACCAGGAGATCGGCGTCCAGGGCGTCCCAAAGCCGAAGTTCGCTGGCGGTGCGGCCGTCGAAGAACTGCTGGGCGACGTCAACGCCGTCGCCGCGTTCCGGCGTCGCGGTCAGTCCTAGGAGCTGCTGGGGCTGCAGGTGGTCCAGCAGCAGGAGGTAGGTGGGCGCCATGGCGTGGTGGAATTCGTCGATGACCACGACGTCGAAGAAGTCGGGTTCCAGCTTGTCGATGCCCAGGCTCGAGAGCGACTGGACGGAGGCGAAAATGTGCTTCCATTGCTGCGGTTTGTGCTCCCCGACGTAGAGTTCGCCGAACGCGCCGTCTTGCATGACATCGCGATAGGTGCGCATGGCCTGCTTGAGGATTTCCTCGCGGTGCGCGACGAAGAGCAGCTTCAGGTCCTTGGCCGCCGCTTCGCAGAGACGCTTGTAGTCCAGCGCCGCGATGACGGTCTTGCCTGTGCCGGTGGCGGCGACCAGGAGGTTGTGGTTGAAGCCTTTAAGCCTTTCTGCTTCCAGATCTTCAAGCATCTCCTCCTGGTGGAGGAAGGGCTGGAGCTCGAGGCCAGTCGCTGCGCCGGGGATGGCACTACGGCGGCCGCCGTTGCGTTCCAGCGCGGCGTCCAGCTTTTCGCCGTCGCGCTCCGGATCGTAGCTTTGAAAGGCGCGCTGCTCCCAGTAGCTGTCGAAGGTGACCTCGAACTTCTGCAGCAGGGTGGGCGTGCCGACGGAGCTGAGCCGTACGTTCCATTCCAGGCCGTCCAGGAGCGCGGCCTGGCTGAGGTTGGAACTGCCGACGTAGGCGGTGTCGAAGCCGGAGTTGCGGCGGAACAGCCAGGCCTTGGCGTGCAGTCGGGTGGCCTGGGTTTCGTAGTTGATCTTCACTTCCGCGCCGTAGCGGGTGACGAGTTCGTCGATGGCGCGGCGTTCCGTAGCGCCCATGTAGGTCGTGGTGATGACCCGGAGTTTCGCACCGCGCTCCTTGAGTTGCGCGAGTGCTGGTTCGAGGAGCCTCAGCCCGGTCCACCGCACAAACGCGCAGAGCAAGTCGACCGTGTTGGCGGACTCGATCTCCGTTCTTAGCTCGGCCGCGAGGTTCGGATCGTCCTTGCTGTTGGTGAGCAGGGCGGAGTCGCTGAGCTTGGTGGCGGGACGACGCAGGTTGCGTCGTTTGAGGGTGTCCGGGCGGTGGAGGGACTGAAGCTGGGTGGGACCGGGCGCGATCCGGTCTCCGGTGTTTAATTCTTGGAGGAGCTTGTTCGCGAGGGCGACGCGCTCGATGGGTTTGGCTGCGGCGAGGGCCCGGCGGACGGCATCCGCTACGTGGCGGGAGAGGATATCTGGGGAGTCCTCGTCTTCGATTTCTGCGAAGACTGGCTGAAGATCTTGCTCTTGGCTCAGAAGGTCGCTAAGGGCATCCGTGTTAAGTAGTTCGTACAAGCCCTCGGGCAGCTGATCGGCCGCCACTCCCCCAATGAAGTTAGTCACTGCGCCAGGGTATTGGGTGCACGTCTGGACGCCAAACTTTAGACCCCACTAATGGAACATCGCCATTTGCTAACACTAAATTTCAAACCGTGATCCTCTGATAGCCCGTAGCTACCGAGCGAACGATTGAGCGACTTTCGCGTTGAGTACACGACAATTTTCTATCCATGCGCACAGATCTGCTCACTGATTGGTCTAAGTGGGGTCGTCCATCCTTAAGTTGTTCAGCTCAGCCATGTCACTCTTTTCCCTGCGAGGACTGCTGAACTAGAACTTCCACCACCGGCATTTTTGAGTAGAGATCAGGCCGGAGAGCCGGACTATACTAGCCGCACCGCGGAAATTGGGAAAAGCGTTGCGCCGCCGCTAAATTCCACCATCAGGACGAGGAGCAGAACATGGCAATCTTCTTTGGCCGTTACTCCGAGTCAGAGCTCCAGTCGGCCATGTCTAGGGCCATCGACGAGGCCGTACATATCGGACGCAGCGGCTTGAGACAAAAGTACGGCTTTCGGCCGGCGAAGAAATTTTTAGCAGTCGTTGCAGGACACCATTTCGACAGCAAGGCATTGGTGGCGGCCGCAGCGGGCTGTCTCAATCCTCCGGTCGTGCTCACCGCAGACGATTTCTCTGGCGGGGTCGTCACGACACGAATTCTCGATGCTTGCGACGTCTCGTGGATCGACACTGATCAACTGGCTGACTTGCCCGGACTGGGCACCGATTCGGCACCCGATGAGTCGAACGCGGTCACTCCGGCTTCGGACCGTCCGGGATATTGGTGGGCCAATCAGGGCAATAACTATTCGACTGTGATCGAACAGGGCTCTCTCTGGGCCCCCGACGTACGTGCCGACGGGCAGCCCGGTCACGAAGACTGGCAGGCTCTGCGCCTCATGCGGCCCGGTGACCACGTATTTCACTATGCCTCACAGCAGCTCCGCGCTGTCTCCATAGTCGTTGCTGAGGGAGTCAGTGCGAACCGTCCGCCTGGATATCAACCCATTGATGGATATCCACACGGCACGCTCGTACTTGTCGAGCCCTGCATTGTTGACATGGAAGTCGGACTCGACGCCCTAAGATCGGTCTTCCCCGCCGGGGTCGGCCCTATGAACAGCACCGGAAATCCCGGAAGGGGCTACATCGCGCCGATTCCGCCGACGATCGGCGGTCCCCTATCCAATTACTTGTGTGGTGGATCCCTTGCCATTGGGACACTCCAGAAACTCCTGCAGGCTGAAGGCGCAGCGGCCACCCGCAGATCACGAAACTTCATGACCACGGACATAGCCGGCACGGCGTTCCATCGCGCGGAGCAGCGCTACCTTAGGCAGGCGCTTCTGGACCGATTCGGTAGCCGGTGCGCGATATGCGGCCGAGTCCTCCCCGAGAACCTGCTGATCGCGGCACACATTAAACTTCGCTCGGAGACAGACGAAGCCGGTCGGCTCGATTTCGATGCAGCCGCCATGCTCGCGTGCTCTCTGGGATGTGATGCTTTGTTCGAGCTCGGCTACATTACGGTTGATATCGATGGACGGGTACGACCAGCGTCGACAGTCGATCCGGCGCTGGAGCAGGTGCTGAAATCTCTTTCGGGAGCCCGTTGTCTCGCTTTTTCAGACGCTACCGCCGTGAACTTCCAATTTCATCGTCAAAGGCATGGCAACTCGGCCGGTTTGTGAAGGTCCTTATGCCCCGCGCTTTGGATCGTCCAATGAAAATGAAATCATATGGCCGCCGTAGGACGTGCAGGACCCTCGCATCCCTGTCAGTCTTGGATCGCCTGCGCGAACTGGCAGGTTCGTGATGGCTACGACTTGTCCCGCACCCACAGCCGCGACGGCCTCCCCCGCGTCCCGTCGGACATCTGTCCGGTCCCCTGCAGCTTCGGCTCCATGAACCGCCGGAACGTATCGCGCATCAACATCGATCCTGCCACCGTTTCGTGCAGCTCCCGCAGGTCCTTCAGCGTGAACGGTTCAGCCAGCAGCTCCCCCGGGTCCGGCGCCTCCGCGTAGGCAGCGCGCAGCCACGCCACCGCCTTCGCCACGATGTCCGCATGGCCATAGGGCAGCCCGGCGATCAGTTCCGGTTCCCTCGTCACGAAGGCCAGCCGGACGCCGTCGGACGCTAGCGCCTCTTCCAACGCTGCCAGCGGCACCACGTCCACGTGCGCCACCGACAGCACCCAGCCGCGGTCGTCTCGCGCCGGGTCGTCGAAGACCTGCAGCTGGCGCGGCACCCGCCCGGAGATCCCGGCCTTCTCCCGGAGGCAGCGCAGCACCGCGTCCGCTAGGGTCTCGCGCTCCCGCAGGAAGGTGCCGGGCAGCGCCCACCGCCCGTGCTGGTGATCCTCCGCGCGGCGCACCAGCAGCACGCAGACGGACCCGTCCGCCACCGTCAACACCGCCGTATCCACCGCCACCGAGGGGCGCGGGTAGTCGATCAGGGACGTTCCGGGGCCGTTCTGGGAATCCTTCACAGGATTATTTATTGCAGTATTGCGCTAAAGATGCAAGCCGTGCATACTGGAAGCAATTAGCGCAGAAATGATCTAAATCAATCGGAGGTTCCCATGAAAGTCCCCCAGCTCCACGTCGGCGCCGGCAGCAGGCTCGGCCCGCTCAGCATCTTCCCCATCTGGACGGCCGGCTCCGGCAGCCTCGGGATCAGCACCGGCACCCACGCCGACGTCGCCGTCACCGAACTCGCCAGCGGTCCCCAGGTCGCCCGGCTCACCGTCACCAACAACGGTCCGCACCCGGCGCTGCTGCTGGAAGGCGAGCTGCTCGAAGGCGGCCAGCAGCACCGGACCTGCGCCCGCGACGTCGTCCTGGGCCCCGGCGAAACCCGCGACATCGACACCTTCTGCGTCGAGGCCGGCCGCTGGGAAGCCGGCCAGTCCAGCCACCGCCGGCAGGCGCGGCGCGCACCGCTCAACGTCTGGTCCGAGCTGGCCACCGGCCTCGAGGGCCGCCGCGGCGGCGACCGCCAGGGCCGGATCTGGGAGCGGGTCAGCCGCTTCGACGCGGCCCGCGGCGCGTCGGTGACCAGCTCCCTGCTGGACCACATGGACCTGTTCAAGGACAACGCGGACAACCGCTTCGCCGCCGCCGCTGCCCCGGCACCGCTGGAGGGCCAGCGCGGCGTCGTCATCGGTCTGGGCACGCAGCCGCTGCTTCTGGAGGTCTTCGGCACCGGCACGCTTTTCCGCCGACACTACCGCCAGCTGATCGACTCCGCGCTGCTGGACCTGGAGCTCCTCCCACCCCAGGCGCTGGCCTCCGGTCCCATGCCGGGCCAGCGGGCCCGCGACTTCGCCGCCCGCGTCCAGGCGATGGACTTCGGCGCGTTCGACGGCGGCACCGCGGCGGTCGAAGTACGGAACCACGGCGCGCTCCGGAGCCGCAATGTCTCCCGCGCCGCCGGCCCGGTGTCCGCCGCGGGCATCGCCGTCGAACTTCCCACCCGCCGTCCCCAGCTGGCCCACCTGACCGGCTGGAACACCCACCACCCCCTGATGGAGATGGCATGAAACTGACCCCCTTGCAGAATGACCGCGCGGCCGGCGTCCTCGTGGCTCTGGCCGCCGGCGACGCCCTCGGCGCCGGCTACGAGTTCGGCGCGCCGCTGCCGGATGGCACCGAAGTCACCATGAAGGGCGGCGGACCGTTCGGGTTCGCGCCGGCCGAGTGGACCGACGACACCTCCATGGCCGTCCCGATCGCCCAGGCGATGCTGGAGGCAGCGTCCGACGTCGGATCCTCCTCCCCCGCGGCGCTCACCATGGTGGTCCGGGCCTGGACGGCATGGGCCGCCGAGGCCAAGGATGTGGGCGCCCAGACAAGGGCCGTCATCGCCGCCGCCCGCCGGCTGGCTTCCGCTGCGGACAGACGCGACATCGATGCCGCCGATTTCAGTGCCGCGGCCGCGGACTTCCACACCCGCGCCGGCCGGAGCGCCGGCAACGGCTCCCTGATGCGCACCGCTCCGCTGGCGCTGGCCTACCTCGACCGGGATCCGGCGTCGTTGATGGCCGAGGCCGGGGTGCTCAGCGCCCTGAGGCACGCCGACCCGGATGCGCAGGAAGCCTGCGGCCTCTGGTGCGTGGCCATCCGGGAGGCGGTCCTGACCGGGCGGCTCGATGTCCGGGTGGGCCTGGCACTGCTGCCGCCGGAGCGGGCCGCGCTGTGGCTGGAGCGGATTGAGGGTGCCGAGCGGTCCCGGCCGAGGGACTTTACCCGTAACGGCTGGGTGGTCGAGGCCTTCCAGGGCGCCTGGAGCGCCATCCATTTCGCGGGATTGACCGCCTCCGGCCCGGCGCACCTGCGGGCGGCGCTGGAGGAGGCGGTCCGCGGCGGCCGGGACACCGACACCGTCGCGGCCATCGCGGGCGGCCTGCTCGGCGCGGCCTACGGCTACACGGCCGTACCATTCGAATGGCGGCGCCGCCTGCACGGCTGGCCCGGGCTCCGGGCCCGCGACCTGATGATGCTCGGGATGGAGCTGGGCCGCGGCGAAGGGCACCGGCCCGATGCTTGGCCGCGCGCCGAGCGCCACGACTACAGCATGTGGGGCCGCACCGACGCCCTGGTCCAGCACCCGCACGACGACGGCGTCTGGCTGGGCGGCGTCGGATCGCTTTCGCGCGTGGCCGAGCTGGGGATCGACGCCGTGGTGTCGCTGTGCCGGCTGGGGACTTCCGTTCTGCCCGGTGTGGCGACGGAAGACCACGCCGCGTTCTGGGTTGTCGACTCACCTCTCGGGGAGGACAACGCGCACGCCGCGTTTGTGCTGCGGGACGCGGCGGCCGCCGTCGAGCGCTTCCGCGCCGAGGGCAAGACCGTGCTGCTGCACTGCGTCCGGGCAGAGTCCCGGACGCCCACTGTGGCGGCGCTGTACGGAGCGCAGGCTGCGGGGATTACCCCGCTGGCGGCGCTAAAGGACCTGCGGCGGGTGCTGCCGGGCGCGAACCCGAATGGGTTGTTTCTGGGGTTGCTGAAGAATCTTCAAGCGAGCCAATAGGCTGAGCAAATTGCAGGGCCGGGAAGTCAACCGGCCGTACGCGGCTAATGCAGGGGGAAAATAGTGCCCGTTTACCTTGAACAACTCGCTTTGAGCGTCGCCCGGTGTCCTGACTTGTCGGAGATCGACTCTGTGTTTCCGGATGGCAGCACCCACCCTTGTCACAAGATTGTCTATTCCCAGGACGCGCATCCCGGCCCGTTTCAAGTGCCGGAGGCGTGGGCCGGAAACCTTGAGTCGGCCCGCATTGCCTATCTGTCTTCCAACCCTGCCATAAGCGTCGGAAACCCGCTCGCAAAATGGGCCTCAAAGCAGCACGCTGAGAAGTACCCGACCGTGGGATGGGCCGACTCCGACATCGCTGACTTTATGGTCAACCGGTTCAACTCGGAAAACGGCTGGGTGAAGGAGAGGCGGCATCGAAAAGTCGACGCGGCATCCAAGGACGGGCGCCCCATGTACGGTTCCCCTGAGCCCTACTGGGGCTGGGTTGAGAAGCAGACGAAGTCATTGCTGGGTCCGGACATTGCCTGGTACGACGCAGCCGTGATGACCGAAGTTGTCCACTGCAAGTCCAACAACGAACAGGGCGTCCCCGAGGCTGCACTGCATTGTTCGACGCGGCACATGGACCGGATCCTGGCGGCGTCCACCGCGAGCCTCGTCGTCGTCGTCGGCGGAAAGGCCGCGAACGCCTTCCGAGCGGCGCATCAGCAAGCGCTGGCTGGCAAGCCCAAGTTCGGCAAACACAGCCTTGACGGTCTGCCCGATGCAAGTCAAAACATCTTTCCGTTGCAAATCGGTGACAGCACGAGGCTCGTATGCTTCATCAAGCACCCGGGAGCACGCGGCGGCTCCGCGGCGCTGGAGACCCAGTATCCTGAGGACATTGAGCGCATTCGGAACGCAGCTCGGGGGCAGCTGTGAGATGCATTCCAAGCGAACCCCTCTTCGGCGATGGTCAGATCGCTGAGAAGGTTGCTTGGGACGCCCTGAAAGAAAGCCTCCCGGACGACGCCGTTTTGGCCCACTCGGTCCAGGTGCGGGACGGACGGGCAGAACACGAGATCGACATCCTTGTTCTGTGGCCCGGTGTTGGCATGGCCGCCATTGAGGTCAAGGGCGGCCGTATCTCCGTCGACAACGGGCAATGGACGCAGTCGGACAGGTCCGGTGTCCACAAGATTCAGAGTCCCGTCGCCCAGTCGCAGGGCTCGCTCCACGCCTTCAAGAACTGGATCGGCCGCCAACTGGGCACACCGCTGACGAGCCGCTTCGCCTACATGGTCAGCCTCCCCTACACCGACGTTCCCCGGACGTGGGAGATGGCGGGCTGCCCGCGGTCGCTTGTCCTGGACCGGGAAGACACGGTGTCAGCGGCCGAACTGGTCCGGACCGCTATCGAGCGCGAAGGAGGCGGCGCTTCTCCGCTAGCGCCCGCGTTCATGGAGCGCATCGTCCGCGTGCTCAACGGAACGCTGGGAAGGGATAAGCAACTACTGGACCCGAAAGAGCAGGAAGACGCCCAGGACCACCTCACCGAACGCCAGTCGGTGCTCTTGAAGGCCACCCGTTCCCTCCCCAGGGTCCGATTCGTCGGTGGCGCGGGCAGCGGCAAGACGTGGCTGGCCATCGAGAAGGCCCGACTGCTGTGCAAACAGGGCAAACGAGTCGGGCTGTTTAGCTACAACAAGGGCCTCAGCCAGTATCTACAGGACCGGGTGTCCAACTGGCGTCATGCCCAGCCCCAATTCACCGGCGAGTTCCATGAATATGCCCGGCGCTTGGGGGTGCCGGATGGCACGGGGCCCGCCTACTTCGAAGAGGAACTGCCCCAGTTACTCAAGGAGCTTGCGGTCGGACTACAGCCCCAGCAGCGGCTGGATGCGGTGGTCATTGACGAAGCCCAGGATTTCGCTCCGCTCTGGTGGGAGGCGCTGCTTGCCACCGCCACGGACGACGCCGAGATCTATGCCTTCCTGGACGACCACCAGGACGTCTACCGCCGCTGGAGCAACCCTTCGACCGGTGGCGCAAGCCCGCTAGAAGACCTGGTGACGATCCATATCGATGAGAATCTCCGCAATACACGGAAGATCGCGGAGACGTTCAGGTCTTTTGCGGGTGACCACTTCACGCCCCGTGGCAGCACCGGACTTCCTGTCCGCCGGGTTGAGTGCGCCACTGAGGATGCCCTCGACGTCGCCGGAGACTGCATCGACGCGCTGATCGAGGAGGGATGGGCGAACAACCAGATTGCGATGCTGACGACGAAAGATCGTCACCCCATCCACAAGGAATTTTTCGAGAACGGCACCACCGCTGACTACTGGCGCGAGTTCCATGCAAACGACAGCGAGTTCTACGGCCACGTTTTGGGCTTCAAGGGCTTGGAACGGTCTGTGATTGTTCTCTGCGTCAACGGCTTCAAGGATCTAAGCCGTGCAGCCGAGCAGCTCTATGTCGGTCTTTCCCGGGCCCGCAGTCTCCTCATCGTCGTCGGCAATTCTGAGTTGCTGGAAAAGGCCGGCGGCCGGGAACTGAAGGAGGCCCTCTCACGGGCCGATGTATGGATGCCTACTGCAGGCGTTCAAGGGTGAGAAGTCGCGCGCACAGGTGAGAATCTCACGATGACGCTATAGATCTTGGTGATTGTATTCATGGATCCAGGCCTGGCAGGTCGCGGCGCGTGCAGATTTGTCGACCAAGCGACTGCCGCCTGCCCAAAAGTAGCCCTGTACCTTTCTGACGGCCCGGCAAGCAGGCAGCCTACGACGCGTCCCGTCACTGGCCGATCTCATGCTCACCACGGCCTCCCCTGCACACCCAGCGCGGACGGCGCGCCCGGCCAGACCGGACGCGCCCTTCGCGTGCTCAACTGCCGTTCAAGCACCTGATTTCAGTCGACGAGCACCGGCTGCTTGGCACTATCCGCAGATTCCACAAGCGGCGAAACCTTCCCGTTCCGGTGGTGCAGCCAGTTCGCCGACGCCAGAAGTGCCACGAGGCCGAAGGTGCTCAGGAGCTGGGGACGGGAATCCTCGCCGATGAAGCCCACTGTGAAGATCGCCGCGAGAATCACCAGACCAAACACCGTGAGCCACGGGAAGCCCGGCATCCGCAGGGGAAGCGCCGTTCCCTCGCGATCGGCCCGGAGGCGCAGCGCGAGCTGGGCGAGGAGCGCGGACGTCCACACCAGCAGGCACGTCGAGCCCACAATGTTGAGCAGCACGGGAAGGACTTTCTCCGGGAAAGCCAACTCCAGCACTACCGTGACCACGCCGAAAGCGACGCTGGCCAGGACTGCGACAACCGGAACCCGGGCCTTGGACACGGAAGCCAGCAGGCGCGGAGCCTCACCGCGCTCCGCGAGGGAGTACGCCATCCGGGAGGCGCCGTAGAGGTTGGCGTTGAGCGCGGAAAGCAGTGCCGCCACAGCCACCAGGGTGATGGCAGTGGCCGCGCCGGGCATGCCGGCGGCGTCCAGCACGGCGGCAAACGGGCTCTTCAGCCCCGCCGAACCCACGGGAACCACCGCCGCGATCACGAAGATGGCGCCGATGTAGAAGATGAGGATGCGCCACAGCACCGTCCGGACCGCCTTCTTCACACTGCGGGCCGGCTCAGCGGTCTCAGCTGCCGCCACGGACACGATCTCGGTGCCGCCGAACGCGAACGCCACCACGAAGAGTGCCGTGGCAATCCCGGCGAATCCGCTGGGAGCGAATCCGGCGCCGGTGAAGTTGGTCAGGCCCGGCGACTGCACGCCCGGCAGCCAGCCGAAGAGCAGGGCAGCGCCCACCAGGAGGAATCCCACGATGGCAGCCACCTTGAGCAGGGCGAACCAGAACTCGAACTCGCCGAAGTTCTTCACGCTGGTGAGGTTCACGGCGGTGAGCACCACGATGAACACAAATGCCATCAGCCACACCGGCAGCGCCGGGAAGATGGTGGCCAGCAGGCCGGCCGCACCGAGTCCTTCGGCCGCGATGACCACCACGAGCTGGATCCACCAGAGCCAGCCCACCGTGGCACCGGCCACCGGCCCGTAGGCCTTGGCGGTATAGACGGAGAAGGCACCGCTGTCCGGATTGGCGGCGGCCATCTCGCCGAGGGCCCACATCACCAGGATGATCAGGGTGCCGGCCACGAGGTAGGAGATCAGCACTGCCGGGCCGGCAGCCTGGATGCCGGCGCCGGAGCCGATGAACAGGCCCGCGCCGATGGCGCTTCCCAGGCCCATCATGGTGAGCTGGCGGGGTTTGAGTGCGGCGCCCAGTGCGCGGCCAGACGTCTTTGTCTGTTGTTCCATGGAGAGTCCTCTGAATGTAGGTGGGACGGAGTGGAGTTTCAGGTCAGTCGATTGGTTGAGGCAGCGTGGGCTTCCAAAACCCGGAGCACGCGGTCGTTGGAGGCGGGGCTGGCAACGGTGATCCGCACGCCGTCTCCCTGGTACGCCCGGACCAGGATGCCCGCGCGGTCAAACGCGTCCACCAGCCTCGCCTGGAGCAGCTCATCCGCGCGGATCCACAGGAAGTTGCCCTGGCTCGGCGGCAGTTTCCAGCCCTGGGCTTCCAGCTGCGCGGCCATCCGGGCGCGTTCCTGTTTGACGGCGGTCACCCGCGCTTCCATCTCCTCTCCGGCCTCCAGCGACGCGATGGCAGCCTTCTGGGCCAGCGCGCTCACGGAGAAGGGCAGGGCGGTCCGGCGCAGTCCCTCGGCGATGGCGGGCGAGGCCACGGCGTATCCCACGCGCAGGCCGGCGAGTCCGTACGCCTTCGAGAAGGTGCGCAGGATGCAGACGTTCGGGTACTGGCGGTAGAGCGCCAGGGAGTCGGGGCCGCTGCCCGCTTCGGCGTATTCCACGTAGGCCTCGTCGATCACCACAAGGATGTCGGAGCGGACGGCTTGCAGGAAGGCCTCGATGCGTTCATGGCTGATCGGTACGCCGGTGGGGTTGTTGGGGGTGCAGAGCAGGATAACTTTCGTGCGGTCAGTGACGGCCGCGGCCATGGCGTCGAGGTCGTGGCCCTCGGCGTCGTCCAGCGGGATTCGGACCGGTTGGGCGCCTGCGAGCTCCACCAGGATGGGGTAAGCCTCGAAGGAGCGCCACGCGAAGATCACTTCATCCCCGGCGTCGCACAGGCCGGTGATGATCTGCTGCAGGACGCCGACGCTGCCGGGTCCCACCGCCACCTCTCCGGCCGCGATGCCGAGGTGGCGGGCAATCCGTTCACGGAGTTCGACGGCGGCACTGTCCGGGTAGCGGTTCATGGTGCCGGCCGCTGCGGCCACCGCAGCGGTGGCAGCGGGCAGCGGTTCGTAGTGGCTTTCGTTGCTGGCGAGGGCAGCAATGTCCAGGCCGGCGCTGCGCCGGCCCGGGACGTAGGGCGGAAGTCCGGCCACCGCGCCACGAAGGGTGGGAAGCGCAGTGTCCGGTGCGGTGAGGATCTGATCACGGGTCATGAGGAACGATCATGATTGTGACTCGGCCCACAATGCAAGATACCCTCAACTCATTGGGACTTCTGCTCAACATCTACTGTCTGTGGTGAAAATATGACCATCCCGAACCCCCGCACCCTGGATTCCCTCGACGGCAGGATCATCCTGGCCCTCGACAAGGAACCCGAAGCCAGCGCCCTGGCGCTCTCGCGGACGCTCGGCGTCGCACGGAACACGGTCCACGCCCGACTGGCACGGCTCGAGCGCAGCGGCGCCCTCCGCTCCTTCAGCCGCAGGCTGGATCCCGCCGCGCTGGGTTATGACCTGATGGCCTTCCTCTCCCTGTCCATCAGCCAGACCCGGACAGGCGCGGTGGAAGACGGTCTCGCCGCGATCCCGGAGGTCATCGAGGTGCATGCCACCACGGGGGATGCGGACCTCATGGCCAAGGTGGTGGCACGCAGTACGGCCGATCTCTACCGCATCACCAACGAGATCCTGGAAATCGAGGGGATCCAACGGACCAGCACGGCCATTTCCGTGCTGGAACTCATGCCGCCCCGCTACGACGGCCTCCTGAGCCGGCTGTCGGAGCAGGAATCCCGACCTTCCAGCTGATCGGCTAACGGGCACCACAAGCGTGCAGATTTTCAGGTTCGCCGCACCATACTGCCAAATGTCCCAACCCAACTCAGCCTTCTTGCCAATATGTGAACCAGGCCACATGATTCCCTGCATGACTTCACTTACCGTCTCCGGCCGCGTGGCGCAGGTTCTCAGCCGCTATCTTGACGATGTCTTCGGCGTCATGGGCAACGGAAACGTCTACTTCCTGGACGCCGCGGAAAAGCTGGGCCTCCGCTTCTCCGCCGTCCGCCATGAAGGCGCCGCCATCGCCGCGGCCGACGCCTACTACCGGACGTCAGGACGCCTCGCAGCGGGCACCACCACCTACGGCCCCGGCTACACCAACGCACTCACCGCCCTCGCGGAGGCCGTCCAGGCACAAATCCCGGTGGTGCTGGTCACCGGGGACGCTCCGAGTAGCGGCACCCGGCCCCAGGACGTGGACCAGGCGGCCATCGCCGCGGGCCTCGGCGCCGCCACCTTCACCGTCACCCGCGACGCCGCGGGCTCCATCACGCAGCAGGCGGTGGAATACGCGCTCACTAAGCGAACCGCCGTCGTGATCGCCATTCCTTACGACCTCGCAGCCCTGGAAGCTGAGGAGGAAGAGCTTCCAGCGCCGCTGGCACCGGCGGGGAGTGACGACGTCGACGGCGACCTGGGGCAGGTAGCGCGCCTGCTCGCCGGGGCGAAGCGGCCGCTGATCCTCGCCGGCCGCGGCGCACATCTCGCCGGCGCCGGCCCGGAACTCCGGGAGCTCGCCGACCGCTTGGGCGCGCTGACCGCCGGAACCGCTCTGGCGCTGAACCTCCTCGAGGGCGCCGGGTACCTCGGCGTCGCGGGCGGCTTCGGCACGGACACCGCGGCCGGGCTCATGGGTGAGGCCGATGTGGTCCTCGTGGCCGGGGCAAGCCTGAGCCCCTTCACCATGCGGTTCGGGCACCTTCTCGGCCCGGACACCACGGTCATCCAGATCGACACCGCCCTGCAGCCGACGCACCCCCGGGTGGACACGTTCGTCAGCGCGGACGTGAAGACTGCTGCTGGACGCATCCTGGGGATGCTCGAAGGCGGCGTTCCGGCGGACACGCGCTCGGAAGCGTGGCGCGCGGAAGCCCGCAAACGCCTGTCGGAGGGACCGGCCCACCATCCCGGCTCAGCGGAGACGCCGGACGGCCGGCTGGACCCGCGCTCCCTTGCCAGGGCACTGGATACGGTGCTGCCGGAGCGCCGCACGGTGGTCCAGGACGGCGGGCACTTCGTCGGCTGGGCGCCCATGTACTGGCGCATCCCGAGGCCCCAGGACCTGGTCATGGTGGGGACCGCGTTCCAGGCCATCGGGCTGGGACTGGCCAGCGCCGTCGGGGCAGCCCGTGCGGTGGAGGACGGCCGCACCGTGGTGCTGGCCTCCGGCGACGGCGGTCTCCTGATGGGATTGTCTGACCTCGAATCGCTGATCGGTGCGGCCAGCAGCGCCGTCGTGGTGATCTACAACGATGCCGCCTACGGAGCCGAAATCCACCAGTACGGCTCCCAAGGCCTGACCGAAAAGCCCATGCTGATCCCCGAGGTGGACTTCAGCGGCATCGCCCGCGCGCTCGGTGCCGAATCCGCGATCATCCGCTCCCTGGCGGACCTTTCCGCGCTCCAGGACTGGATCGACGCCGGCGCCAAGGGAACCTTCGTGGCCGACTGCCGGATCACGTCGAGCGTCCGGGCCCCGTGGCTGAGCGAGTGGATGGCGGCCAAGCAGGAGGCAAAGGCGGCGGTGGCGGGCTAGCGGCGGACAAGCTTTTGGGGCGCTACTCGTGACTTCAATCGCGGGTCGTGCTGCCGCCGCGGCAGCCATGGAGAGCCGCGCCACCGCGGGCACGGTAACCAAACCGGCTTGCCGTCGTCGAACGCTCACGGAATCAGCGTCTCGGCCCTGATGCTAAACAGCGAACGACTCTTCCCGGTGCCGCTGTTGCGCCTCTTCACCGACATCGGCTGGATCAACACGTACCAGGCCATGATCGTGCCCAGCGGCCTTCGCGTTCGCGTTTGTGAAGCTCTGCTGGGAGCCGGAGTCCTGGGCCGCCGTCGGAAACGAGCTCGAACCTGCCCGCCAACTGCACGGCGCCACCCCGAGCTGGGCGCTGGAGAACCACGACATTGTCCGCTCGGTGACCCTGGACCGCGGACCCCGCGTTGAACCACGGGTTCTCGCTGGGCACGTCGCCGTCGCCGTCACCGTTGCGGCCGTCGCCAAAGTCATGGCTTACCATCCCCACAGACTGGGGCAGCTACGCCATCGAAGTGCAGGAACAGGACGCCGGGTCCGCCCTGAACCTCGCCAAGGCGGCGCCGGAACGGCGGCGGCAGCTGTGGCAGAACGAGGTCTTCACCGCGGGTGACGGCGGTGGCTGCCGCGTCGAGAACGGGAACCTTCTGATCTGCGAGCGCAACAAGGACTTTCTGGTCGCCGTCGCGATAGGCACCGAACGGGTGCGGCTGCCCGCCAGCACGGCGCTTCTCAGCGCGCCGCCGTTGGTCGAGGACGGCTGGCTGCAGCCGAACAACGCGGCTTGGGTGCTGCGGGGCTGAGACCCGTTCCCAAGCCGTGCACCTTCCTTCGCTGAACGTTGGTCCTGAGTGTCGCTTGCCCGTTTCGGCAGCAGTCGTAACGCGATCCGGCTCTCACCCTCAGGACCGGGCGTTAGACCGCTACCAATTTCTCCGCAGGTGCACCCTGGATCGCCTTGTTGAATTTACTCTGGACCACGGCGTGGCCGATGAGGCCAAGGAGCAACATCAGCCAGAAGGCCGCATGGCGACCGAGGCCCCTGCGGGTGAACAGTTCAACGCCTACCGAGTATTTCCACAGCCAGACAATGTTTGCGATCGGCACTATGAGGAGCCAAGCCGTGGGGATGGATGTCCCGGTTTGATTCATCTCAGTCTTAGTCTTGACACTCCAAACAAGCGAGTAAATACCGAGAGTGACGAAAGGCAAAAGTAGCGGGGCTGCAATACTGCGCGGCTTCAATGATTCTCCTATTGGTTAGTCCCCACTTGGAGAAGCCAAATGGGAAGATAGCTGGGCTGCACTCGCTACGGCGGGCCGAACTCACGCTCGCTACTTCGCGTAGGACGAACTCATACATCCACCATGACTATCGGCCACAGCTAGCGCTTCGTTACCTGAAGTCGTTGATTGCCCGATCCGTCCCATCCGAAGGGAACCTGTGAATTTATGGCTCGGTCCTCCTGATCGACTCCTTACATTCGGCAGTCAGTCGCTTGTCCCGAACAGCCTGCATTTTAGACGGCACTGGGGCTGCAGCCCGTTCCGGAACGTGGACTAGACAGGGAATGTCTGCCGGAAAGCACCGCGGGCTTCCTGACTCCCCCGTCCCGGCCAGCGCCCAGCCCACGGCAGAATGGAACCATGACCCTCACAACCCTCGCACTCATCCGCCATGGCCAGACCGACTGGAATGCGCAGCGCCGGCTGCAGGGATCCAGCGACATTCCGCTGAACGACGTCGGCCGCGGCCAGGCGCACGACGCCGTCGACGCCCTGGCCGGGTACGAGTGGGACGTGATGGTTTCCTCGCCACTGAGCCGGGCTGCTGAAACGGCGGACCTGATCGCCGGAGGGCTTGGGCTCAGCGTGGCGCGCCGCGTGCCGGAGCTCACCGAACGCTCGTTCGGGCCGGCCGAGGGCATGCAGGCGGGACCCGAGCTGGAGGCTCTGCGCATCCCGGGCGGGTTTCGCGGTGCTGAGAGCGACGACGAGGCAGCCGCCCGCGGGCTGGCTGCCTTCGAGACCCTGGCCGAGGAGTTCAGCGGCCGCCGCGTCTTGGTGGTCGCGCATGGCACCCTCATCCGCTTGAGCCTCGGCCTCGCACTCGACCGCACGCTGCCGAGCATCGACAATGCAGTGCTGAACCTGGCTCACCACCACCCCGTCGACGGCTGGGAGCTCGAATACCTCAACGGCGAACGCCTGACCGCGTCCGCCGTCGGCTGAGCACCCGGCCGAGCCGTCCACGCGCACCAATCGCTAAGCCGGACCCCGTGTGACCGTCAGACCCGCGGTCTAGGCTGGTCGCATGCCGCCTTCTCCGTCTCCAACCCCCGTCGAGGTCTTCCTGCACTCCGGCCCGGCCGACTGGTGGCAGATTGTTGCCGCTCTGGGCCCGCTGGCGGTGCTCCTGAGCGCCGTCGTCGCCGGCATCATCGGCTGGCGGACCCTGCGGCAGAAAGCGGTAGCGGACAACCGCGCCGAATGGTGGCGGCGGACGCAGTGGGCCCTGGACTCCGTCTACTCCGGGGACAAAAAGCGCGGCACCATCGGGCTGAAAGTCCTCAAAGTCCTCGGTGAAAGTCCGCTGGCCGGCAGCGGCGAGCTCGCCGTCCTCGAAGCCGCCACGGAGAAGCCGCTCAACTCGGCAGCCCGCACGGCGGCTGCCCGGACCGCCCGCGCACCCGCCGAGGCGCGGCCCCCAGCGGAAGCGCGGATGCGGCCCATGCCGTCGGGCGCCGGGATGGACGGCCCTCCCGCGCCGCGCGACAATGAAGAAATCCGCGAGACCGGCGACGCCGAAGGAGCCACGACGATGAGCACCGCAAGTCGCCCGGTCACTCACGGCGCCCACGCCGGGACCCCGCGGCCCGTCCGGGCAGAAGCGCAGGCCGCCCAGGCCGCCCAGGCCAAAGCCGAACAAGCGGAAGAAGTCTTCGACGAAGACGATCGCGCCATGCAGGTGGCGGCCGCCCAGCTCCGCGAAGTCACCGACCGCCGGCTGGGCAAGGTGACCCCCGTCTGGGTCAAGGCCCTCGCCCGGGAACAGCCACCCGGCCACACCGGCTAAGCGGCACCGGGTACACGGACCATGCAAGTTCCCACCCACGTCTGGATCCTGACCGTCGCCGCCATCCTGGCGCTCCTGGCCTTCGACTACCTCTTCCACGTGCGCAAGGCCCACTCCCCCAAACTCAAGGAATCCGCCACCTGGTCCGCCATCTACGTGGGCCTCGCGCTGCTGTTCGGCCTGGGCGCGTTCGTCCTGGGCGGGACCCAGCTGGGCACCGAATACTTTGCCGGCTACGTCACGGAGAAGGCCCTGTCCGTGGACAACCTCTTCGTGTTCCTGATCATCATGACCAGTTTTCGGGTGCCCCGCGCGGACCAGCAGAAGGTGCTCCTCTTCGGCATCACCGTCTCGATGCTCGCCCGTACCGGCCTGATCTTCCTCGGCGGCGCCCTGATCACCAGCTTCGCCTGGGTGTTCTACATCTTCGGCCTGATTCTACTGATCACGGCCGGCAACCTCCTCAAACCCGGCAGCGACGACGACGACGAAGGCGGCGCGGTGGTCCGCCTCGCCAAACGGTTCCTGCCGGCGTCGGAACACTACGACGGCGACAAGCTCTTCACCCGCCGCGACGGCAAACGCGTGCTGACGCCGATGCTGCTGGTCATGGTGGCCATCGGCGGTTCGGACGTCCTCTTCGCGCTGGACTCGATCCCGGCCATCTTCGGCCTGACGCAGAACGTGTACGTGGTCTTCACCGCCACCGCCTTCTCCCTGATGGGGCTGCGGCAGCTGTTCTTCCTGATCGACGAGCTCCTGGACCGCCTGGTCTACCTGTCCTACGGCCTGGCGGTCATCCTCGGCTTCATCGGCGTCAAACTGATCCTGCACGCCATCCACGAAAACAACCTCCCCTTCATCAACGGCGGCGAGCCCGTGAGCGTCGTAGAGATCAGCACCGGGCTGTCCCTGGGAGTGATCCTCGGCGTCCTGCTGGTTACCGTGGTGGTCTCCGTCCTCAGCCCCAAGGGCAAGGCGAAGACCATGATTTCCGGCGCCAAACGGCACGCCACGGACTACCTGGACCTCGACTACGAGACGGACCTCAGCGAACGCGCCCGGATCTTCACCAAGATGATCGACGAGGAAGCCTACCTGCGGTCCCTGCCGGAAAAGTACCGGCGCCTGATCCGCAACGAAACCGATTTCATGGACCTCCTCCGCCGCGCCCACGCCCGGCACGATGAGGCCCTCGAGCGGGACGCCCCGTCCTGAGCGCCTACGCCGGCCGCCGTCGTCGTTCTACGCCGGCCGCTGCTCCCGCCACGCCAGCGACACCACAAACACCACGGCGCCCAACCCGAGCATGACGAACACCATCAGCCCCCAGTTCGCCTGGCTGACCCCGGTGCCGTAGAAGATGCCGATCAGCACGGTGGCCGTGATCGCGCCCAGGTACCGGCAGGTCTGGAAGATCCCGGCGGCCACCCCGCGCTCCTCCAGCCGGGTGGACAGGTACATGCCCTGGCTGGAGGCGATGCTGACCACGCAATACGGCACGCCCAGCAGTGCGGTCAGCACCAGCACCAGCGGAGCGGCCAGGGACGCGGTCAGCAGCCACATCGCCCCCGACGCCGCGACCAGCAGGACGACGCCGGCGATCATCACCCGCCGCACCCCGAACCGGTCGATGCCGCGGACCGCGAACGGCGTCAGCACCACCGAGATGGCGGCCAACGGCAGCATCAGCAGGCCCACGATCCCCGGGTCGTAGCCGCCGGCGGTCTGCAGCAGCTGCGGGAGGCCGAAGAACGCGAAGTAGTAGACGCCGTTAAACAGCGCGAACCCGAGGTAGACCAGCAGCAGCGGCCGGTTGCGGCCCAGCAGCCGCAGATCCAGGAACGGCGGCTTGAAGCGCAGCTCCCGCCACGCGAACGATGCCGCCAGCAGGAGACCGGCTGCCAGCAGCCACCACCGGTAGGCCGGCAGCACGTTCAGGGCCGCCATCATCACCAGCACCAGGGCGCCGATGAAGGCGCCGATGCCCGGCAGGTCCGAGTCGCGGACGAGGTCGCGCAGCTTGCCGCGTTCCCGCTCGCCGTCCGCCGGGGCGAACCGCCGGACCATCAGGATCGCTGCCAGTGCGAGCGGGACGTTGACCAGGAACAGCGCCTGCCAGCCCACCAGGCTCACCAGCAGTCCGCCCACCACCGGCCCGACGGCGGCCGCCGAGGTGTTCGCCATCTGGATCCGGCCCAGCGGCCGGGTGGATCGCACGTTCGCCTGCCGTGCCAGCGCCGCGACCATCACGACGGCGCTCGGGTACGCCGTCGCCGTCCCCAGCGCCATGAACGCCCGCGCCACGCAGAGCAGCGCGAAGTTCGGCGCGAAGGGCGCCAGCGCGCAGGTCACCGCCACGAGCGCCATGCCCCACAGGAACAGCCGACGCGGCCCGAAGCGGTCCGCCAGCCGGCCCATCAGCGGCTGCCCGGCCGCGGAGGTGAGGTAGAAGGAGGTGACCACCCAGGTGACCGTGGCGACGTCGAGCCCGAAGTCCGCGCGCAGCACCACCAGCGCGACGGCGATCATCGAGGAGTTCAGCGGGTTCAGCGCGGTACCGAGGCTGAGCCCTGCGACGGCCAGACCGGTGCGGGAAGAGTTGCTCACGGCAACAGTCTGTCTTATGGCAGCCGCCGGGACCGAACCGGGATGTCCCCGCGCGGAAACAGGCGCCTTTGTGGCCCGGATCGGCGATAATTCCCCCATGGACGACGATCCGCGGGTGGACCATTACATCGATGCCCTCCCGGCCTGGCAGGAGGCCATCTGCCGGCAGGTCCGAGCCCTGGTGCGCGCCGCCGATCCCGCCGTCGAGGAAACCATCAAGCGCTCTGTCCAGCCCTACTTCGTGCTGGACGGCAACATCTGCGCCCTGCTCGCGGCGAAGGACCACGTCAACGTCTTCCTGTACGACGGCGGCATCGTGCCGGATCCGCAGCACATCATCACCGCCGGGCACGGCAACAAGACGGCCCGGACGGTCGCCTTCTACGAGGGCGACGCGGTTAATGAAGAAGCACTCGGCGCGATGTTCCGGGCGATCATCGCCAACAACCGGGCCGGCGGCTGGCGGAAGATCAAGGACGCCCAGTAGCCGAACTGGCCGCTGTTACTGGCCGGGGTTTATTGTCCGGGTGCGCGGTACGTCGGCGTCTTCTTGGCCGCCTCGTCGAGGTCTTCGGCCGACATCAGCGGCTTCAGCCGGATGTTCACGTTGCCGGTGGAGTTGATCATCAGGGAGAGGGCGGCGGCGTCGGCGTCGCTGGGGACGTCGAAAACGCCCAGAACGTCGGTGTGCCCGAAGGCGTAATACATGCAATCGAGCGTTCCGCCTACGGATTTGAGGGCGTCTACCACGGCGTCGCGGCGCTTGCTGCCGCCTTCGCGCATGAGTCCCTTGATGCCCTCGCCGACGTAGTTTGCTTCAAACAGATACTTGGTCATGGCCTTTTCCTGTCCCGTGGAGTCCAGGACGCGGGCACCCGGCCAAGTGCCGGGCACGCCAGCGCGAGACGTTCCTGGAGCCGGTCCCCGAGTGGGGCCGTCGGGCACAGCGTAGGCCCGCCGCCGTGCACTGACAACAGGTTCCGGAAACCCCGCAGGCCGGGGCGCGGTGCTGTGACTCAGTGCGTCAGAGGACCTTGGAGAGAAACGCCTTGGTCCGGTCGTGCTGCGGGTCGCTGAGGACCTGCCGGGGCGGTCCGGCTTCCACCACCACGCCTTCGTCCATGAAGACCAGGGTGTCCGCCACTTCTCGGGCGAATCCCATTTCGTGGGTCACCACAATCATGGTCATGCCGCTCTTGGCCAGTCCCTTCATGACGTCCAGGACCTCGCCCACCAGCTCCGGGTCCAGGGCACTCGTCGGTTCGTCGAAGAGCATCAGCTTGGGGTCCATGGCCAACGCGCGGGCAATGGCCACGCGCTGCTGTTGGCCGCCCGAAAGGCGCGTCGGGTAGGCGTCGCCCTTGTCCTCCAGGCCTACGCGTTCGAGCAGCTCCATGGCCCTGGCGGTGGCGGCGGTCCTGGACTGCTTCTTGACCCGCATGGGAGCCAGGGTGATGTTCTCCACCGCGGTCAGGTGCGGAAACAGGTTGAACCGTTGGAAGACCATCCCGATGTCCTGGCGTTGGAATGCTGCTTCCTTGAGCTTGAGTTCGTAGAGCTTGTCGCCTTTTTGCCGGTAGCCCACGAGCTGGCCGTTAACCGAGAGCCGGCCGCCGTCGACGCGTTCCAGGTGGTTGATGCACCGCAGAAAGGTCGATTTGCCCGAGCCGCTGGGCCCCACCATGCAAAGGACCTCCCCCGGGTCCACCTGAAGGCTGATCCCGCGCAGCACCCGGTTGGAACCGAAATTCTTGGAAACCTTCTCCGCAAGAACCATGGGCACGCCGGTCATCCTTTTCCTCCAAAGTCGTTGCCGAGCGGCGCGCCAGGCGTTCTGGCGACGCCGGGCCCTCCCGGCGCCGCGGGTCCCGACGTCGGGGCCGGCGTCGGCGTCGACGTCGTTCCGGGCGTCCCGGCCCCCTTCTCTGCCTTGAGCCGTCCGGTCCCCCGGGAGAACCGCTTCTCGATAAAGTGCTGGCCGACCATCAGCACCGAGGTGAAGAGCAAATACCAGAGGGACGCGACGATCAGCAGGGGCACGGGAGTGAACGTCACCGCCGAAATGCCGCGCGAGACCCCGTAGAGGTCAACGCTCAACGGGATCGCGGCCACCAGAGAGGTGGTCTTCAGCATCGAGATTACCTCGTTGCCGGTGGGCGGAATGATGATCTTCATGGCCTGCGGAACCACGACGTACCGCATGGTCTGCCCCCAGGACATCGCCAACGCCGTCGACGCCTCGGCCTGGCCTTCGTCCACGGACAGCAGGCCGGCGCGCACAATCTCGGACATGTACGCGGCCTCGTTCAGGCCCAGCCCGATCACCGCGGTGATGAAGAGGTTAGTGAAGATCCCGTTCGGGATGGTGGCCCACGGCGTCGTGAACGGAATCCCGAACGTAAACACCGGATAGATCAGGGACACGATGCCCCAGAACACCAGCTGGACGTAGACCGGGGTCCCCCGGAAAATCCAGATGTACAGCCAGGCGATGCTCTTCAGGACCGGGTTCGGGGAAAGCCGCATGATGGCCAGCAGCAGCCCGATCACGATCGCGCCGACCATCGCGTAGATGGTCAGCCACAACGTCACCCAGGCGGCCTGGCTGATGCGGCGGTCGAAAATGTACTTGCCCACGTCGGCCCAGCCGTAGTCCGGGCGCTGGGCAGCGTCCAACAGGAACACCGCCAGGCCGAGGAGCAGGACCACGGCGATCACGTTCCGCCACGGGTGCCGCAGCGGGATGGCGACGATGGCGTCTGCCGAGTCCGCGGCTGTGGCCGTGGCGGTCGCCGGCTTCTTAGCCGGGTCCGTCACCCTGTCGGCTCCCCGCTCGCTCATGGGTGGTCAGCCCTTGGCAGCCACGTTGAGGTCCGCCTTCTTGATGCCGCCGGCTTCCACACCCCACTTGGCCAGGATCTTGTTGTAGGACCCGTCATCGATCAGCGACTGGAGTGCCTTCTGAAGGACCGGAGTGAATTCGCCGCCCTTAGCCACCGCGATTCCGTACGGCGCCACCTCGAAGGCATCGCCGGCGGTCTGCAGCTTGTCCTTGGTCTTGGAGATCGCATACAGCGTCACCGGCGAATCGGCGCTCATGGCATCCACCTGTCCCACCACCAGGGCGTTCGTGGCCTGGTCCTGGGCGTCATACCGGAAGATGGTGATGGCCGGCTTCCCGGCATCCGTGCAGGCCTTGGACTTGGCCGGCACCTCATGGGTGTCCTCGTAGGTGGTTGCCTGGACCGCGACCTTGAGCCCGCACGCGTCCTTCGGATCCACGGTCTTGCCCTTGGGCCCGGCCCACTGGATGCCGGCAGAATAGTAGTTCACAAAATCCACTTGCTTTTCGCGTTCCACGGTGTCCGTGAAGGAGGACATGCCGATATCGTCCTTCCCCGCCCTGACTGCCGGGAGGATGTTATCGAAGGTGCCGATGTCGAAATTGACCTTCACCCCCAGCACTTTGCCCAGCGCGTTGGTGAGATCCACGGACCAGCCTGCCGGGGCGCCGTTATCGTCTTTGAACTCGTTGGGCGGGTAATTGTTGGCCATGCCAACATTGAGCACGCCGGCGCTCTTGATTTTGTCCGGAAGTGCCGCCGCGATTGAGTCGTTCTTCTTCACGTCGACGGCGTCGGAACTTCCACTGGCCCCGCCCGAGGGTGCGGGTTCACTGTTATTGACGCAGCCTGAGAGGGAGAGAGCCGTAGCGATAGTGAGAACGGGAAGAAGATATCGAGTGCGCATGGTTTCCTTAGCTGTTCAGGGATTCACTACCCTCGCGCGACGCTGCGGGAGGACTCTTGGAGACTGCTTTACCGGAGTAAATCACTTCATTTCACCTGACACTCGTGTTGCGGGCATTTCTCCGGAATGACGAATATCCCGGAGAATTTCTCCGCCCCGGGCTTTCAACTCGGGAATGCTGGAAACGCCCACTAACGTCATGGTACGCCGGAGTTCCTCTGCGAGGATGTCGATGATTCGTTCAACGCCCTCGGACCCGGCGGCGACCAATCCGTAAAGGTAGGCCCGGCCGATTGAGCAGGCGTCGGCCCCCAACGCCAGGGCTTTGAGGATGTCGCTCCCCCGGCGAATCCCGGAATCCACATAGATCTCGATCGAATCGCCAACCCGCTGCCGCGATTCCTGCAGGACGTCCATGGGGCTCAGCATGTGGTCCAGCTGGCGCCCGCCATGGTTGCTCAGTTGGACGGCGTCCACGCCAATCCGCGCAGCCTTGGCCACGTCTGCCGGGTTGACGCAGCCTTTGAGGACGATCTTGCCCTGCCAGGCCTGCCGCAAAGCTTCGAGTTCCTTCCACCCGCTGGTCGCGTCCGAGTGGCCAAGGATGTCCTGCCACATGGACGGGGTGATCACGGAAGTGGCCGCAGCGCTGCGGGGATCCAGGTTCGGGAAGCTGATTCCCTCCGACGTCAGGAAATTGATCCACCAGGCAGGACGCCGGGCGATGTCTGCGATGGTGGAAAGCGTTAACGCGGGTGGCGCCGTGAAGCCGTTGTGAAGATCCCGCTCCCGGGATCCCAATGCGCGGGTGTCGACGCCGACTATGAGGGTGTGGAAGCCGGCGGCTTCACACCGGGCCAGTTTGTCTTGCAGTGCCCGGCCGTCGGCGGTGAGGCCGATGTTGAACCAGCGCTCAAGGGCAGGCTGCTGCCGGGCGATCGTTTCCATCGGCACGGTGCTCAAGCCGGCCAGCCCGTAGGGAATGCCGGCCCGGTCCGCGGCAGCGGCGACGGCCAGTTCCCCCTCGGGATGGAACAGCCGGGTGGCACCGGTCGGGGTCAGGGTGAGGGGCAGGGTGCTTACTTTCCCCAGCAGGGTGGTGGCCGTGGCGGGTCCGGATACCGGGCCCCAGCTGGGCATGAGGGCCCAGGCATCGAAGACGGCCCGGTTGCGGCGCAGCGTCACTTCGTCTTCGGATCCGCCGTCGAGGTAATCGAAGATCCCGGTGGGCAGGACTTTCCGTGCAGCCTTCCGGTATTCCGCCACATTGAACGCGTGGGCCAGCACCCGGCGTCGGCGGGACAAGACGGGGGCCTTGATCTGGATGAGCTGCCTGGCTTCACTGACTTTCACTGCTGGCCTTCCGGGTGCGTGCCTGCGTTAAGGATCAAGTCCTGGATGGGCCCGAAACCTTCGCCACGGTCATCAGGATGGCCGAGTCCTCTTCGGCTTCAAGGCTGTGCAGCCCGTCCGGCACGATCAGCAGGTCCCCGGCCTTCCCTTGCCAGGATTCGGTGCCGGAACGCAGCCGGACGCAGCCCTTGAGCACAAATACGGTGGCTTCCCCGGGGTTCTGGTGTTCGCTCAGCTGGGTCCCGGCCCGGAACGCCATCACGGTCTGGCGGAGCACCTTCTCGTGGCCGCCGTACACCGTGTCAGCGGCCCGTCCGCTGCCGGCCGCGAGCGCCGCCGCAACTTGCTGACGGGCCAGGGCATCGATCGATATCTTCTGCATGGGGACACCCTAGCCACCGGCCGGGCCCCTGCCGAGGGCCATTTGTCCCGAACGGCCATTAGCGGCCGCCCGAAAAACCTGCACACCACCCTCGACAACCTGAAGGACACCTGATGTCACAGCCGCTGACAGCCATCGAACTCGACGAATTCCTCCCGCACCCGCCCGCCAAGGTGTGGCGGGCCCTCACCGAGCCCGACCTGATCGCGACCTGGCTGATGGAGAATGACTTCAAGCCCGTCGTCGGACACCGCTACACCATGCGCGGCACCCCGAGCCGACGCACGTGGTCGCGCACCGCATCATGGGCGGCGGCTGGCGCGGACAGATCCTCAAGAAGCTGATGGAAACGCTGGCGCAAACAGCCGGCTAGGTGTCTCATGCCAAGCCTTACCACGGCGTCTGGACTGCCGTCCCTGTTGGGGAACGGCGGCCCTCGCTAGACTGAAATTGCGCCGCAAAGACGCGGAGTTCGGTTCGGGAAAGGCACAGCCATGACGGACAACAGCGGCATCAAAGACACCCCGGATGATGCAGGCTCGGAAAAGAAGCCAGAAGAAAAAGACCTGCGTGGCCGGTACGTCGAAGGCAACTTTGGCAAGGCCGGCGCGCAGACCGGCCGGCATACTGACGACGAAGAGGGCCAATACACCGAAGGGAACTACGGCCCGGCCGGCAGCGAGGGCGGACTGCCCGAACCGCTGGGGGCCAAGGCCCGGGAATCTGGACGATACGTCGAAGCCGACTACGGCGAGAGCGGATCTGTACCAGGCCGCACCGCTGACTCCGAGATTGGCCAGTATGCAGAGGGCGACTACGGCACGGACGGAAAAGTGGACCCCCTTCGCAAAGCGGCCACAGACAAGCCCACCGACAAGCCGGAGTAATTCGGCGCCTGCTCCCGCGAACCAGCCGGATACCCGTCAGTACACCACCCGGAAGTTGCTGAACGCTCCGGTGGCCGGGGAGATCCGCTCGTCCACCTGGTCCACCCGCCCGGGCGCGTCCGGCGAGCGCAGCCAGCTGCGGAATTGCAGCACCACGGCCTGCGGGCCCTCGACGACGACGGCGACGGTGCCGTCGTCGTTGTTCCGGACGGTGCCGGTGAGTGCGAGTTCCTCGGCCTTGCGGACCGTCCAGTAGCGGAAGCCGACCGCTTGCACGACGCCGTCCACCCTGGCCGTCAGCCGCACGGCGGTACCGGTGTCCGCAGCGCCGCGACGGTCCGCAAATTCAGCCATGCGTCCAATGTAGTCCCGACTCCGGCACCGGTGGCAGGAACGGGATCTCCGCGTCAACGGGCGATCCGGATAATAATGTTGAAAAGACCTGACAATATATAATTGCTTGCGTAATGCACTGCGCCTCACATAGTCTGTGACCAGTTGAAAATGCTTCCCGCCAGGCACTTCGAGCTGCCGGGCGGGACCCCAACATCTGTTCACCACGGGCGCCCTGCCGCCGCGAAAGGACCACATCATGAAGTACGCAAGCTTCTTCGCCGCCGACGGATCCCCTACCTGGGGCGTCATCATTGACGCACAGGCCTATGACCTGGGCCCCACCGGCCTGAACTTTGCCCCCACGCTGCGTGCCGCCGTCGAGCAAGGCATCTTCGGTGCCCTCGGCGAGGAATTCCGCACCGCGCCGGCGCGGCCGGAAGCTGAGATCGAATTCCTTCCGGCGATCACCGATCCGGGCAAGGTCATCTGCATCGGCGTGAACTACCGCAGCCACCAGAACGAAACGGGCAACGCGGCGCACCAGAAGGAACAGAAGGCCCCCACCATCTTCACCCGCTTCGCAGACTCCCAGATGGGCCACCTGCAGCCGGCCCAGATGCCCGCAACCACGAACGAATTCGACTACGAGGGCGAAATGGCCCTGGTCATCGGCAAGGAAGGATTCCACGTCGCCGAAGCCGACGCCTTCGACCACGTCGCCGGCTACGCCGCCTACAACGACTTCAGCGTCCGCGACTGGCAGCTGGCCACCACGCAGTGGACCCCGGGCAAGAACTTCCCCGGCACCGGCGCCTTCGGCCCCTACCTGGTGCCCGCCGCGGACCTGGGCGACGTCGACAAGCTCACCCTCGAAACCCGCGTCAACGGCGACGTCCGCCAGAAGGCCTCCGTGGCCGACCTGTACTTCAACATCCCGCAGCTGATCGCCTACGTCACCGGCTTCACCCGACTGTCCCCCGGCGATGTCATCGTCACCGGCACCCCAGGCGGCGTAGGCCGGTTCATGGTCCCCTCCGGGCTGCTCAATGAAGGCGACGTCGTCGAGGTTGAGATCACGGGCCTGGGCACCCTGAGCAACACGGTTCAGCTGGTCTCCTGATGGGAAACGTCATCGATACCGACGTCCTGGTGATCGGAGCGGGCCCCATCGGCCTGGCCGCGGCGAACCTGCTCGCGGACCAGGGCGTGCGGGTGATGCTCGTCGAGCGCAATGCCGGCACCAGCGACGAGCCGCGCGCCATCAGCGTTACCGACGAGACGCTGCGGGTCATGGCGCAGATCGGCATCATGGACCGTCTGGCGCCGGAGATGCTGATGGACACCGGAGCCCGCTACTTCGGCCGTAAGGAACAGTTGCTGGCAGAGGTTTACCCGGCCAGCCCACGCCTGGGCCACCCCGGCAAGTCGCAGTTCGACCAGCCCGTGATGGAGTCCCTCCTGCTGGAAGCCGCCCGGCAGCGTCCAATGATCGACGTCCGGTTCAACACGGAGGCCTTCCGAATCACCGACGGTCCGGAGCACGTGGACACCGTCCTGATCGACGACGCCGGCAAGCTCACAGTCCATTCCAAGTGGATCGTGGCGTGCGACGGCGGCCGGAGCCCGGTCCGTTCCCAGCTGGGCATCCCGATGGAAGGCTCCACCCAGGTCCAGAAATGGATCGTCGTGGACACCGTCAACAGCACCGAAGAACCGGAAAAGTTCTCCGAATTCCACTGCAACGGCACCCGGCCCGCCGTCGTGGTCCCCGGCGTCAAGGGCCGCCGGCGCTATGAATTCATGCTGCTGCCCGGCGAGGACGCCAAAGAGGTGACCACGCCGGAATCCATCATTGCCATGGTCGCCCCCTTCCGGACCATCGCCGAGCAGGACATCCGCCGCGCCGCGGTCTACGTCGCGCACCAGCGCGTGGCATTGAATTACCGCGTGGGCCATGTTCTGCTCGCCGGCGACGCCGCCCACATGATGCCGCCCTTTGCCGGTCAGGCACTGAACGCCGGCATCCGCGACGTCGCCAACCTCGCCTGGAAGGTCGCCGCCCACGTCAAGGGCACCGGTACCGACGCCCTCGTGGGGACCTATCAGGCCGAGCGCCGCCCGCACGCCGTGGACATGGTCCGCCTGTCCCACCGGATCGGCATGGTGGTCATGAACGTCAACCCCAGGTTGACGGCGATCCGGGACGCCGCCATCACGGCGTCGGGCATCGTCCCCGCGGCCAAGAGCTGGCTGGCGGGCATGAAGTTCCTCAAGCAGCCCCACTTCACGGACGGGTGCGTCATTGCTCCGGCCGCCGATCTCCCGAAGCCGGCCGCCGCGCTCCTCGGCCGCTCCCTCTCGCAGCCTGACGTCCGACTCCCCACCGGCGATACCGCCGCCCTGGACACGCTGCTCGGCTCCGGCTGGGCCGTGTTGCGCTTCCCGGCCGGCACCGGCGGAAACGTCGGCGCGGAGTTCGAGATCCAGTCCCTCGCCGCTGAGGGGCACGCCGGAACCGCCCACGTGACCGTCACGGACACCACCGGCGCGTTCGCGGACCTCGCCGGCGCCGGAGTGAGCCTCGTGATCCGGCCAGACCGCTACGTCGCCGCCGCCACGACGGCCTCCGGGGAACCGGCAGCCCTCCGATCACTGGATGCCTACGCGCCGAACCTCACGGTCCAGGCGCCTGCGGCGGAACCCACCCGGTAACCGGCCTCGGCTGGCAACAGAAGCGGGCCGCACCTTTGGGTGCGGCCCGCTTTTTCGCTGGTGGACCCGTCCCGGCTCAGGACATGCCCCACGCAAGGGCCGAAGCGTGGACATATTCCGGTTATGCCCGGTGGCGGGTTCAAAGACTGGGCATGTCCCCCGGTGCCATGCGACACCAGCGCAACCCAGACCCCGTGCAACCCAAGCCCAGGGACGACCCCAAGCCCCAGGCCGGGCCCAAACCCCAACCCCAAACCAAAGCGGGCCGCACCTTTCGGTACGGCCCGCTGTGGTTGGGGGACCTATATTTTCCGGCCAACCTCCGAAGCACGGAGCTTAGACTTCGCCGCCGTGGCGCTCGATAACGTCGCTGGCCAGCTTCTTGCCGAAGGCGGTGTGCAGACCCAAGGCCTTCACGGCACGTGCCTCATCACGGTCCCTCAGCGCAGCGGTCAGCTCGGCGATGTGGCTGTGGTCCATCTGGCGGGCCCACTCATCCTCCCCGAGCGCCTGCCGCCACACGGTGCCGATGCCCAGCCGCCGGAAGGCGTCCGTGAGCTGCGCGGAGCCGGCAACGTTGACCAGGCGGTCGTGGTACTTCACGTTCAGCTTCAGGAAGTCGTCCAGGCCGTCCTTACCGCTCTCACGCAGTTTCCCGAGCTCCTCGGTCAAGCGGCTCAACTCCGCGATGTCCTCGTCCGTGAACTTGCCGAAGTGGCTTGCGAGCACGCCGAGCTCGATCGTGGCGCGGCCGTCGTAGACGCTGTCGATAAGTTCGTGCGTGATGGGCGTGGGCAGGAACTCCCCCTTGTCACCGCGGGTCACCAGCGATTCGGCCGTCAGCTGGACCAGGGCATTGTGGACGTTCTGCGGATCGGATTTGGTTTCCGCCGCGATCACGGCCGGTTCCAGCTCATGCCGCAGCGGGGTCCGGCGCCGCAGCACCCAGTCGCGCACGGCGTTGTAGGCCGCAAGCTCCTTGACCCGTTCCAGCCGCCCGAAGGTGCCGCGGAAGTAGGCGAGCGGCTCGCCGCTGCCGGCGCTCGCCGCGGTGGCCAGGCCCAGGAAGACGGTGTGGGTGCCGCCGGTGGGTGTCTCTTCAACCCTGCAGACAATCGTGGCAAGGGCGCCGTCCAGCAGCGGGACCCCTTCCGCCGAGAAGGTCACCGCGACGCCGTCGAACTTGTCCGCCCCCTTGCGGCCGAACTTCATGGCGAGCTCGCTCTGTTCCTCGGCCAGGATGTTGATCCCGAAAACGCCGGCCTTGAGCACGGCATCGTGGGTGGAACTGGAACGGTTGAGGCAGGCGAGCATCATCGGCGGCTCCATCGACAGCGAGGACACCGCCGACGCCGTCGTACCGAACAGTTCGCCGTCGACGACGGTGGTGATCACCGTGACGCCGCTGGCGAAGTGCCCGACGACGTGGCGGAAGGCAGCGGGATCGACGGTGACCTCAGCTGCGGGAATGACCTGGTTTGAATTCACTTCGTCCTCCTGGGAGTTGTTGCGGGGTGTGAGGTGCCTGGTTAGGCGGCCGGGGTGAAGAGCCGGATCAGCGGCTCCAGGCTCTCCAGCTCGTCAAGCCGCTGGATAAGGCCGACGGCTTGCCCGGCGTTGGGGCGCGTCATGCGGCCGCCGAAGGCGACGTTGGCGTAGTACTTCTCGAGAATCTCCGCCTCGGTCATCGGGTTGGTGTAAATGTCGCCCTTGGGGACATCCGTGCGGGTCTGCAGGACGGATCCGTTCCGGAGTTTCAGCTGCACCTCGGCGGTGAGGTATTCGGTGGGGGCCAGTGAATCGACCAGCGTGATCTTCGCCAACAGGCGCTGCAGCCGCGGATCCTGCATGTGCCCGAGCGTGAGGTGTTCGGGCCGGACGGTCTTATACATGAGCGCCGTCGCCGCGGTGAAGCGGATGCTGAAGGCGCCGGACACCTCGGGGCAGTCCCCGATCACGAAGGGCTGGCCGACAAAGCCTGCCAGGGTGCGCGGGGTGACATGGATGACGATCTCCTGGATCTCGTCCTCATCGAGCACATGCTCCGTCGCGAGCCGGACGCAGGCATCCAGCGATGGGTGGCTGGCCCGGCAGGAGGACCATGGCTTGATGACGCAGTCGGCGTAGAAGGCCTCGCCGAGCCGCCGGGTAAGCTTCTCCGGCTCCGGCGAGGCACAGAACATGTCGAAGAATCCGTGGCTTCCGCCGATGGCATCCGCCGGACCGGTGAATCCGAGCTGCGCCAGTTCAGCTGACACGATGGCGTTCCGGGCCGCGAAGGCCATCGGGAGTTTGAAGGCCAACGTCTGGTCATAGATGTTGGCCACGGTGCCGGACAGCTGGTTCTCCACGATCCCGAGGGCGTGGCGCAGCTGGACTGCGTCCAGTCCCATCAGCTTCGCGGCGACGGCGGTGCCGCCGAGTCCGTTGATAGTGCCGGTGTTGTCCTGGCCGCTGTACACGTCGAAGCCGGACGAGGCGCCGAGGCGGGAGGTCAGGTCGTCGCCGAGGATCAGGGCGGTCAGCAGCTCTTTGCCCGAGGACCGCTGCTGCTCCGCCACCGCCAGGGCCACGGAGACCGTGGTCCCGCTGATGTGCGCTGCCGTTTGCGTGTGGTCCTCGTACTCGGCGCCGATGGCCTCGAAGTCGTAGGACCGCATCATGGCCGCGTTGACCATGGCCGCAGTGTGCGCCGGAACCCTGGCCCCGTCGATCAACACCGTGGACTCGGCGGCACCTCCCCAGCGGGAGGCGAGGGCCAGCAGCGCATCGTTGCCCTGGGCGCGGTGCCCGGCGGCGATGTTGCCCAGCGAATCGATGATGCGGATTTTGGCCCGGGCCACGGTAGTGGCGTCAAATGCTTCATACCCGGTTCCGGTGATGTGCCGGCTCACCGTTTCGGTGAGGGCCTCCACTCTCGTGCCGTCTGTGGTCTGCGCGGTCATGGCCGGGCTCCTAGCCTCTGGCCCCGACGGTCTGCTTGTCCTGGCTCGGCGCCGAGGACACACCAGCCTGTCCCGGCGCCCCAGATTTCAGCGCGGCGGCGTCGATTTCATCGAAGAGCGCGCGGTAGGCGCCGGTCTCCCCTGCGGCCTGGGCCTTGCGGTGGTCCAGGGCCCGGGCGCGGCCGATGCTGCCGAGGTAGAAGCGCTCGTACAGCTCGATCCGGCTGCCGAGGGCCGAGCCGGCGAAGTCCCATGCGGTCCGCATGATGCGGGAACGCTCCTGGGCGGAGATGCCGTTCGCACCGGGCAGGTACTTCTCCAGCAGCGGGCCCAGGCGCGGATCGTTGAACGCGCCTGCCGTCGGGGTGGCGAGCAGGTTGTGCGAGCCCATGGACTTGATGATGTCGTTGATCCGGATCATCCAGGTCGGCAGGATGGCGCGCAGCGAGCTGATGTCGTCATGGCAGAAGAAGGCTCCGCCGCCCCAGTCCGAGGCCCGCACCTCGGCGGAGTGGATCACGGAGCGGGCCAGCCGCAGGTAGGTGTAGATTTCGCCCAGCATGGAGCCGACATCGGGCTTGTTCTCGGTGGCGGTCACCTTGGCGATCTGGGTGCACAGGTCGTACGCGAATTCGAGCTTCACGGCGGCGCGGATGGCGGTCTGCTGCTGGGTGTTCCCGGAGGCCGTGCCGGCGTTGATGGAGTTGTAGACGTCCAGGTTGCCGTCGATGAACACGCGGTGCCACGGAACCAGCACGTCGTCGAAGATGATGACGGCATCCTGCTCGTCAAAGCGCGAAGAGAAGGGCCTGTCCTCCACGGCCGCGTCCACGCCGTAGTGGTCACGGCAGACGGCGACGACGCCGGTGGTTGCCACCGGGATCGCGAAGGAGATTGCGTACTCCTCGAAGCCCTTCTGGATGGGGACTGCCGGGTAGACGTAGAGTTCGTCGGCGATCGGGCCGAGCGTGGCGAGCATCTTGGCGCCGCGGACAATCAGGCCTTCCTCGGTCCGGTCGATGACGCGCAGGGTGAGTTCCTCGTTCATGCCCTGCAGCTCGCCGACGCTCTTATCGATCGCGGCGTGCACGATCGTGTGGGTCAGAGCGAGGTCGTTCTCGATCACTTCCCGGTGATAGGCCGCCAGACGCTCGTGGTAGACGGGTTCGGACCGGTCAAAGATGTCCTTCCGGGAGACGTGGCCGGCCAAGACGACGTTGACGTAGTCCGGGGTGCGGCCCAGCATCCCGTTGGAGTAGCGGGCCAGCCGGTCGAAGGCGCGGTGCCGGCGGGCGATATCCTCGGCGTTCTTCGGCAGCGACAGGCTCACATTCATGGCCTCGCCGCTCTCCGGATCGCTCATCAGGCAGTCCTGCGCGTACTTGTGCTGATAGTCGAAGTAGCCGGCCATGCCGTCCAGCGAGCCCTTGAAGGCGGGGTGGTCGAGAACGGAGATGCGTTCCGAGCCCAGCCAGACTTCGCGGCCGTCATCAAGGCCCCGCTTGTACTCTGCTCCGGTGCGTGCAGTCACTGTGAACTCCTTCTTGGGCTGGCACCACTTCTGGCACCCGTGGAAAGCTCCACAACATTTGTGAGCTAAAAATGTATTCTTGGATAGATTTTATATAAAAAGT